>JAFTRA010000025.1 GCA_017462485.1 Clostridia bacterium
AGTTATTTTCGAGATTCCTTCGCACTTTTCAGTGCTGTTCAGAAATTTCTTTGTTGTTCAATTTTCAAAGATCAAGGCTGTCCTCAACATGACAGCTTACCTATTATACAATAAACATTTTAAATTGTCAAGCCTTTTTTTGAAGTTTTTTTAATCTTTTTTGACTTTTTTGTTTTTGTTCATGAAACACAAGGTTTGAGGGGTGGTTTTTGTGCAACATTACTATATTAAATTTTGAGTTTTCGAGTATGACCTCTTATATATAATAATAAGGAAGATTTAGGAATTTAATATATCAAACAGAGTTTGAATTAAACAGGAATAATTTGTTAAAAAATACAGCATACCTATTGACAATATTTTGATACGGTGTTATAATGTTTTAGCACTCGATAGCAAAGAGTGCTAAAAAGAAAGAGGTTTTTAGAAATGAGAAAGAAACAATTCAAAACCGAGTCGCAAAAGCTGCTCGATATGATGATTAATTCGATTTATACGCACAAGGAGATATTTTTAAGAGAGCTTATCTCGAACGCTTCGGATGCGGTTGATAAGCTTTACTTCAAGTCGCTCACCGATTCCTCCGTTTCCCTCTCGAAGAACGACTATGCAATCTGGATAAAGGCGGACAAGGCGGCGAGAACGCTGACTATTTCCGACAACGGAATAGGAATGACCGAAGCGGAGCTTGAGAACAATCTTGGAACTATCGCGAAGAGCGGCTCGTTTGATTTCAAGCGCGACAACGGCTCGAGCGAGGGCGTTGACATTATAGGTCAATTCGGCGTAGGCTTCTACTCCGCATTTATGGTAGCCTCAAAAATCAAGGTAGCATCTAAGCCCTACGGCGCTGACGAGGCTTTCCTTTGGGAATCCGAGGGAGCTTCGGGATACACTATCGAGAAATGCGACAAGGCAAGCTTCGGCACGGAAATCACTTTATATATAAAGGAAGACACGGAAGAGGAGAAATACTCTGAATTCCTTGAAGAATACCGAATTCGCGGACTTATCAAAAAATATTCTGATTACATCAGATACCCTATAAAGATGGAAGTCGAGAACGAGAAGCTTAAAGCGGGCTCGACAGATGAATACGAAACGGTTACAGAGATAGAAACGCTCAACAGTATGATTCCTCTTTGGAAAAAGAGCGCATCCGAGGTTACCGCGGAGGAGTACGCTGCCTTCTACCGCGACAAATTCTACGATTTCGAGAAGCCCTTGCGCACTATAACGCAAAAATCCGAGGGTACTGCTACCTATTCAGCGCTTATGTTCATTCCCTCTCGCGCGCCCTTTAACTACTACACGAAGGACTATGAAAAGGGACTCGAGCTTTATTCAAGCGGCGTTATGATTATGGAGAAATGCTCCGACCTGCTTCCCGATTACTTCGGATTCGTTAAGGGACTCGTTGACTCCTCCGATTTATCGCTCAACATTTCCCGAGAAATGCTCCAGCATGACAGACAGCTTAAGATAATGGCGAAGGCTATCGAAAAAAAGATCAAGAGCGAGCTTGAAAAAATGCTTGAGTCTGACAGGGAAAATTACGAAAAATTCTTCGACGCTTTTGGTATCCAGCTCAAATTCGGCCTTTACGCCGACTACGGTATGCACAAGGACGTGCTAGTTGACCTCGTTCTCTTCAAATCCTCCGAGGGTAAATACGTATCGCTCAAGGAATACGTATCGAATATGAAGGACGGTCAGAATTGCATTTACTACGCTTCGGGCGAAACCGAGGCTAAAATCGCCATGCTTCCGCAGGTAGAGGCCGTTAAATCTCGCGGATACGAGGTGCTTTATCTTACCGACGACGTTGACGAATTTGCTCTTAAAATGCTCGGCAAGTATGATGACAAGGAATTCAAGAGCGTTACAGCGGAGGCACTCGACCTTGCGACAGACGATGAGAAGAAAAAAATTGACGAGGCTAACTCCGGTGCCTCAGATATGCTTAGCGTTATGAAAGAGGCTATCGGCAAGGTTTCGGCAGTTAAATTCTCGGCAAATCTCACAAATCACCCTGTTTGCCTTTCAAGCGAGGGCGAGCTTTCGGTTGAAATGGAAAAGGTTCTTCGCAGAATGCCCGGTGCGGAGGGTGCTCCCGAGGCAAAGGTAGTTCTTGAAATCAACCATTCGCACAAAATAACAGAAAAGCTCTTCAAGCTTTACGCCGAGGACAAGGAAACGCTCAAAAAGTATGCAAAGATACTATATTTCGAGGCGTGCCTTATCAGCGGTCTTTCGCTTGATGACCCTGCTGAATTTGCGACTTTGGTTTCCGAATTAATGATATAATGAGAGCTTAGGTTTACAAAACAATAGAAGCGGCTTCCATCACAGGTTGCCGCTTCTATTGTTTTTATTTATTTTATTCGCTGAAAGCTACGTTGATAGCCCCTACGCCACCGTCAATTTCAATGCGAGCAGCGCCACTGCCGAACGTTCCGCTCTCTTTGATATTCTTGCCGTCGAGCATAATGCTGCCAACCGCTTTGTTTATCCTCAGGGTGTAATCATTAGACGAACCTAAAAATCTTAAGTTGGCCTCTCCGACGCCAAGGTCGATATCACTCTCGCCCGTTATTTTAGAGGTGAGATTCAGCTCCCCGACACCCATTTCAAATTCAAGATTATTGAGTGTTCCGCCCGATATCGTTACCTTACCGGCACCGCCTGCGATATCAGCCTCTTGAAGTGCGTTCAGCTCGCGAATATTAACCTCGCCTGCGCCAAGCTCAAGGTCAAATCTCTTTGCCGACAGCGTTTCAACGGTGAACCTGCCTGCGCCTGTAGTTACATCGGCGCTCTCAAAAACCTTGCCCTCGGGGATAGTCAGAACAAATACAGCATCGTCATAGTTTCTTCCGGAACCGCTTTTTTCTTTGGCCTTCAACGTGCTGCCAACTTCCTCAACCCTCAGATATTTAAGATTGCTCTCAATGCTGAAGGCAGCGCCCGTCTTTATCTCAAAATCTGCTGCGGGTATTTCGATTTCTATATCGGTAATGCCATCACTGACGGTATATAGCGTCGTTTCTTCATCGACAGCCTTACCGAAAATCCCGAAAACAAGTGCAACAGCCGAAACGATAGCCCCTATAATACCGATTATAATAATTATCGCCAGGGCGAGTGCAACGTATTTTATTATTCTCTGCGTCCTTGTCATTTAATTTCCACGCCTCCGAATATTGATGTTGCGCTTACGTAAAGCGTAACACAGTCTTCGCGCTCTTCCTTTTTATTAGAAGCTCCGCCGAAAATTGAGGTTGAGCTTATTTTTACATTCACGTTATCGGGGACAATTATATCAATTCCGCCAAAGATTGCTGTTGCCTTTATAGCCGTATCCTTTTCTATGATGGCGCCTCGAAGATCAATGTCAATACCGCCAAACACAGCGGTAAGCTCCGCGCCGTCGAATACCTCTCCGTTATAATTTATTTCATTACCCGAGAACATTGCGACGGATACTTTGGGTGCTACACCCGAAGCTTTCATTTCTTCCAGAACTTCAGCAGTCTTGCTTTTTCCTGCAGACTCGGTAATCATCTTTATGCCAATTCCGACGATGATAACGGGTATTATAAGCTTGAAGATTATATCGAAATCTATAATATCGCGGCTTGCGAGGAACAAGAGAACGCCCACTGCAATTCCTATAATATTTCCCGTCTTTTCCCGCTCGGTAAAGAGTCCGACAGCGCAAGGCACTATAATGAAGAGAGTCCACCAGCCGTCAAAGAAGAAATTAACGTTCGCCACCTCCAAGACGTCAAGGGCAAATATAACGCCTGCAGCTATTAGCAGTGCGCCCCATATGATACCGTTTATTTTTTTCATTGAAAATTCCCTCCTTTTATAAAAAGCTTTACGAGGTTATTATAGCACAGGCGAGACTTCTTTGCAATATTTTGAGAAAATTTTCCACAAAAAATACATATGTAAATTTTCTGCGAAAAGAATTTAAAACGTTTGACTTTGGCGCAATTTTATGGCATAATATATATTGGAAGTTAATGCGCGCAAATAAATTCAGGAGGCATATGAATTGCATACGGTTTTACTGAAAAAGCTAAAAGAATCTATGATTTCGGTTTTGCCCGTAGTGGCAATCGTTTTAACACTTAATCTGACGCCGCTGGTGAATTTCAGCTTAACGGAAATAGCCACCTTTGCCATCTCCTCGGTATTCCTTATACTTGGAATAGCACTCTTTAATCTCGGAGCTGACCTGGCTATGACTCCTATGGGCGAGCATATAGGCTCCGCTCTTACCAAGCTTCGCAGTATTGCGATACTGCTCTCGGTTTGCTTTGCTATGGGAGTTTTAATCACCGTTGCAGAACCTGATCTCTCCGTGCTTGCGGGTCAGGTAAAGGAGATAATAAACAGCACAGCCCTGATACTTACGATAGGCGTTGGCGTTGGTCTTTTCCTCGTTTTAGCTATACTTAAGATAATATTTAGAAAGTCTCTCTCGTCGATGCTTATGTTCTTCTATATGATGCTCTTCGCCTTTACGGCACTGCTCATTATAAGAGGAAACGAGGCGCTTATACCCCTCGCCTTCGACTCCGGCGGAGTTACCACCGGACCTATTACAGTTCCATTTATCATGGCACTCGGTGTTGGTATTGCCTCAGCAATAGGCGGTAAAAATTCAGGTGAAAACTCATTTGGTCTTATCGCACTTTGCTCTGTTGGTCCTATGCTCGCGGTTCTTATACTCGGCTGCTTCACCGGCGGTGAGCTTAACTTCATTCCCGAGTATGACCTTAACGTTGAATTTTCTTATATAGTACATAAGATTTTCGACATCTGCGGCGAGGTTTTACTTGCTCTTTCGCTTATAGTAATATTCTTCCTTATTCTTCAATTAGTATGCTTAAAGCTCCCAAAAAAGAAGCTTTTGCAAATAACTGTTGGCATTATTTACACATTTTTAGGATTGGTAATCTTCCTTTCGTCAGTTTCGATAGGCTTTATGCCTATTGGATATAAACTTGGCGGAGAGCTTGGCGAAAATCCCCTGCTCTTCATTCTCTTCAGCTTCCTTCTCGGAATGGTTGTAGTCCTTGCAGAGCCTGCCGTTCACGTTCTTAACAAACAGGTCGAGGAAATCACCGAGGGTACGGTAAGCCGTCAGGCAATGGTTATAGCGCTCTCGCTCGGCGTAGGATTATCTCTCGGGCTCTCAGCACTCAGAATAACCTTCGGCTTCTCAATTCTCTACTATCTTATTCCCGGTTACCTTATTTCTCTCGGTCTTTCGTTCTTTGTTCCCGGACTCTATACGGCTATTGCGTTTGACTCGGGTGGAGTTGCCAGCGGTCCTCTTACCTCAAGCTTCATTCTCCCATTTGCTGTTGGAGCTTGCGTTACGATAGGCGGCGGAGCGGGAAGCGTTCTTACCGATGCGTTCGGTACGGTTGCTATGGTTGCTATGGCGCCGCTTATTACAATACAGCTTCTCGGCTTCAGGGCTATCCTAACCAAGAAGATACGCGAAAGAATAGCAATGAACAGAATACTCAACGCTGACGACGAACAAATTATAGATTTTATGTAAGGAGGAGAGGTTATGGCAAGAGTTAAAACGACTAAAGCAAAGCAAGCGAAGACTTCAATGTCAGCTCCTAAGCAGCTTAAGCTTCTCTTTACGATAGTTAATAAGGAAAAAACAGAATTTTTCGTCGACCTTTTGCACAATTTTGAAATAAATATGCAACTGATTTTATCGGCTCACGGTACGGCAAACGACCATATTATTTCTCTTCTAGGTCTTAACGACAGCTCAAAATCTGTAATCGTAAGTGCGATACGCAAGGACAAGGTTAAGGAAGCGCTTGCTACACTTGAAGAAAAATTCAGAACGGTAAAGGGTGGTAAAGGAATTGCCTATACAGTTCCGATAACCAGCATGATAGGCGTTGCGATTTATCAGTTCCTTTCCAACACGACAAACGGAGGTATAAGGTGAGTACTTATAAGCACGAGGTTATATTTTGTATAGTTAACGCAGGCTTTGCCGACGAGGTTATGGACGCGGCACGCGAGGGCGGAGCAAGAGGCGGAACCGTTATCAGAGCCAGAGGTACTGCAGCGCAAGAGGCAGAAAAGCTCTTCAATATCGCAATTCAACCCGAAAAAGAAATCGTTATGATTCTCATTGAAAGCAAGCTTAAAAATGATATTCTTCACGCGCTTTATAAAGAGGTTGGTCTTAATACTCCCGGTCAGGGCATAGCGTTTACAATGCCCGTTGAGGACGTCGTGGGATTAACCGATTTTTCTGCCGTAGATAAAAAAACCGAGCCCGCAGATTAAAATTGAGCTCATTTAAATAATTTTTGAATGGGCTGTCTCATTAAGAATTCAAGTAAATCAAGGCAAAAATATGAAACTGCGGTCAGAATTATAGTTTTAACGAATTCTTAATGAGAACAGAACTTCGGGGCGAACGGATTTGGAGCGGAAATCCTTGGCTGACGAGCGAGAGCAAATACTCTTGCCGTATTTGTCTTTATGTTTGCGTACAAAAGGTACGCTGAGCGAGGAAACGAGGATACTCTTTGCGCGCTTAAGCGCTGCTGCGCTTGGCACGATGTGCCGCATTGCACCCCTGTTGCAATGCGCGCAGAGCAATCTTCGCATTTGCACTGATGAGCAAGCTCCTCGATGCAAATTAGCTTGATTATAAAATAAAAAACTTTAATAAAAACGAAGAAAACCATAGGTTTTCAACCTTAATTTCTTTAAATTTGCATAAAGAAACGACAGAAACACTGTTTTATGACAATGCTTCTGCCGTTTTTTATTTGGTTCTGCCTAAATGCGACAGCCCCTGTTGTTAAATAATTTGTTTTGTCCACTTCCCTCTTTTGAAATAGACGAGATAAACTATTGCCTTAGCCCACTCTGATATAGCGAAGGCTATCCAGCAGCCGATAAGTCCAAGTCCTAAAACGATTCCCAAAATATAAGAAAGCAATACTATAATTCCCCATGCGCTTATAATTCCCGAAAGCATCGTTACTATAACGTTGCGGCTTGCATTCATTGCCGCCTCCATAATATTGACGATACCTCTTCCGCATTCTATCAAGCAATCAATTGCAAATATAACGAGACACATTGAGAATATCTCTTCGCTGCTCGTAAATAAGGATAAAAGAGATTTTCTGAAAATAAGAATAATTACCGATACGAAGGTGTTTGCAGCCATGGAAAGCGTCATCATCAGGCGGCATACCTTCTTTATTGCGACTATATCTCCCCTACCCACATATCTACCGACGAAAACCGAAACGCACGAGCATATCACCGAGCTGAACATTGCCGCATAGCCAACAATATTATTCGTGTACGAGTATGCGTTAAGCGATACAATTCCCATAGCGCCTATAAAGCTCACGGTAAGCGTCATAGCCATATTATACGAAAAGCTCGCTATACTTCCGGGGATTCCGAGAGTATATATTTTTCCGCAAAAACGCTTATCGGGCTTTAAAACGAAGGGACATTTGCACTTGTAGAAAACCGCGCTTGAATATATTATAGCGAAAAGATAGGATATTTCACCCGAGACGGCAATTGCCGCAGTACCTGACAAGTCCGGAATGAGCTTTACGTAAAGTAAAAGGTATATAAAAAGCACGTTTAAAGCGTTGGAAATCATTCCGCCTATCATAGTCTGAACTGCTTTACCGTTACATACGAGCATAGTGCCTAAAAATCCGCTGATAATAGGTAAAAACAGAAGCCCGCCGCGAATCTTAAGGTACGTCGTTCCGTACTCCAGAGCATCTCCCTCCAGATTCAGCATAATGAGAAGCGGCTCTGCAAAAATAAACAGCAAGAAGCTTACCAGCCCCGAGGTTATCATTATAATCATAAGAGCAGTTGCCACAATGCGCCCCGCTCGAAGTCTATCGCCGCGTCCAAGCTCAATGCTGACCAGAATAGTCGCTCCAACCGTCGTAACGTTAAGAATAATCGTAAAAATACTGACTATCTGCGTTGCCGACGTCGTCGCGCCAACCGCATTTTCTGCGTATCCCGATATAAGTAACGTACTGAACGTAGCTGTAAGCTTCGAAAATAAAAGCTCGCACAGCTTAGGAATAAAAAGCGCTAAAAACGTCAGTTTCTTGCCGTTATTATCAATGGATAACACGGAAAAATCAAAAAATGATCTTATCTTTGCCCACACGGGAGCCAACGAGTTAGTTTTGATACCTTTCATAGCACAAAATCTCAGCCAAAAAGCAATAACGCTATCAGCCTTCTACGTTTTAATTGCGTTGCCGTAGCCGCATATTTTTTACACAACCTAGCCATTTAACTTATAGCAAGCAATCTATCATTTTTCAACCTTGAACAAAGTGTAGCACTTCGAAATCCGAAAGTCAATAGGTTTTAAAAATATTCTTTTGAACAATTTTTATATCCATGCGCAAAAGCGAATTCATTTCTAGCTTAAAAGTTCAGCGCGTTTCACCAAGCTCTATAATTTCCTATTTATTTCCCGACTTTTCCCGTATTTCCTGTTTATAGAATATTAGCGCGTAATAAATATTTTAATGAACAAGGGCTAAACTATTATCGGTGATGAATTTGAAATATAAGAGTATTAAAAAATATGCCGTGTTCTTTTCCGTCGGCAGCGCGGGCTACGCTATAATCGAGCTTTTATGGAGAGGACGCACGCACTGGACTATGCTTATTGCGGGCGGTATATGCTTCGTGATTTTTTCCGTTATCGAGGAGCGTATGAGTCAAAGCGCTATGATAACGAAGTGCGTGCTCTGTTCTCTTTCGATAACGCTCGTAGAGCTTATTTTCGGCATAATCTTCAATATAATTTTAAAGATGAACGTCTGGGATTACAGCAGAATTCCGCTTAACCTTTTAGGTCAGATATGCCCTCTTTATACAATTCTTTGGGCAGCTCTTTCGCTTATATTCCTACCGCTTGCGAGAAAACTTAATTATATGCTTTCACAGTCCTAAAAACGCGACAGCCGGGGCAAACGGATTTTGTGTGGAAAGCGTCGTTTGCACCCGATAGCAAATACGCTCGCCGTATTTGTCTTTATGTTTTCGTACAAAAGGTACGTCGAGAGTAAGCAAACGGCGGTAGAATAAAAAACTATAATAAATCAGAGAAAAGCGTAGCTTTTCAACCTTAATTTCTTAATATATCAGCAGAAAACAAAATAGGGGCACTGTGTTACCAGCGCCCCTATTTTGTTTTTATTCGGTTCCGTCAAAATACGACAGCCCCTTATTTATAAGAGAATTACTTCTCCTCAACAGTTTCCTCTGCTGCCTTAACCGCTACGAGCTTAACGATTGCCTTTTCAGCACCGTCTCCGCGGCGGGGGCCCATCTTAAGAACCTGTGTATATCCGCCGTTAACGCCAGCATAGCTGGGAGCGATAACAGAGAATACCTTCTTTGCTACGTCTTCCTTTGTTATATAAGCAAGCGCTGCACGGTATGCAGCAAGGTCGCCCTTCTTACCAAGGGTGATCATTTCTTCAGCCTTTGCTGCTACTTCCTGTGCTCTTGTATATGTTGTTTCGATCTTGCCACATTCAAGAAGAAGAGTAACCATGCCTCTGAGCATAGCTTTACGCTGTGCAGTAGTTCTGCCAAGCTTTCTCATGTATGTGTCCTCCTAATTCTTATTCTTCATCCTTCTTTAAGCTAAGGCCTAAAGATGCGAGCTTCTGGATAACTTCCTCGAGAGACTTACGTCCAAGGTTTCTAACCTTGATCATATCATCCTCGGTTCTGTTAATCAAGTCTTCTACCGTGTCAATGCCCGCGCGCTTCAAGCAGTTGAAGCTACGAACGGACAAATCAAGTTCCTCAATGGTCATCTCGAGAACTTTATCTCTCTTAACTTCGGGTCTTTCAACCAAGAACTCTTCTCGCTGTGCCTTATCAGACATATCAATGAAGAGCTTGAGGTGCTCATTGAGAACCTTGGCTGCGAGCGAAACTGCCTCCCTTGCGGTGATAGTTCCGTTGGTAAGAACCTTCATCGTAAGCTTATCAAGGTCTGTCGCGCTTCCTACACGGGTATTTTCAACGTTGAATTCAACCTTATATACGGGTGTGAAGATAGAGTCAACAAAGATAAGTCCGATGGGTGCTCCTACATTTGCGCCTGCGTTTGCAAGGTAGATCTGCTTATTAACCTCGGAGGAGCGGTATGCTCTACCCTCGTCAAAGGTGATCTCCATATAGAAGCGGGCGTTCTCGCTTACGGTGCAGATGTGCTTATTCGGATTGAGGATCGTAACGTCTGCGTCGGGAATAATATCACCGGCGGTTACTTCGCAAGGACCTGTTACGTCAATAACTGTGGTCTTGGGACCCTCGCATTCGAGTTTAGCAACGATGCCCTTTACGTTAAGAACAATCTCGGGAACGTCTTCCTTTACGCCGTTGCAAGCAGAGATCTCGTGGAGTACTCCGTCAATCTTGATGCTGGTTGCAGCGTAGCCGGGCAACGTGGAGAGAAGAATTCTTCTAAGAGCATTACCAAGAGTGATACCGTATCCTCTTACAAGAGGCTCGGCAACGAATATTGCTTCGCTTTCATTCTCGTTGGTATTCGTTACTGTAATATTGAACTTTTCCATTGCGTTCATCATAGTAATAAATATCCTCCTGTTTCTCTTTTTAATTGTTTCTCCCTAGGGAGAAGCCGTGCAAACGGATACATAACCCTCGAGAAGAAGGACAAGACAAAGCTTTCCTTTTTCTCGTAGGATGTATCGGAGGGATTATTTGGAATAAAGCTCGACGATAAGCTGCTCGTTGAACTCAAAGTCGATGTCTTCTCTTGCGGGAAGAGCAACAACCTTAGCTGCGAGATTTGCTGCATCCTTCTCAAGCCACTTGGGGCTGGTTGCGGTTGCATAGTTCTCTGTGAGAGCCTTAATCTTAACGCTTTCCTTGCTTGTTTCCTTAACGGCGATTACGTCACCTGCTTTAACGAGGATAGAGGGAATGGATACCTTCTTACCGTTAAGAGTGAAGTGACTGTGAAGAACAAGCTGACGAGCTTCCTTTCTGGATGCTGCCATACCCATTCTGTAAACTACGTTATCAAGGCGTCTTTCAAGAAGGATAAGGAGGTTTGCACCTGTAATACCATCCATCTTTTCAGCCAATTCATAGTAGTGCTTGAACTGACCTTCAAGAACACCGTAGTAACGTCTTGCCTTCTGCTTCTCACGAAGCTGTCTGCCGTATTCTCCGACCTTCTTACGAGCCGCACCGTGCTGACCGGGTGCTGTGCTTCTGTGGTCAAATGCGCATTTGCCGTTTGTGCAACGCTCGCCCTTGAGATAGAGCTTGCAGCCTTCACGACGGCAAAGCTTACAGTTAGCGCCTGTATATCTTGCCATTTTAAAATACCTCCCCTTGAATTAAACGCGTCTGCGCTTAGGAGGACGACAACCGTTATGAGGAATCGGTGTTACGTCCTTAATCATAGTGATTTCAAGTCCTGCGGTTGCAAGAGCGCGGATTGCAGACTCTCTGCCTGCTCCGGGACCTCTTACAAGAACCTCAACAGTCTTCATACCCTGATCAACAGCGATCTTGCCTGCGTGCTCTGCTGCAGTCTGAGCTGCGTAGGGAGTGGACTTCTTGGAACCCTTGAATCCCATTTCACCGGAAGTACCCCAAGCGATTACGTTGCCCTGCATATCTGTAATAGAAACGATTGTGTTATTAAAAGTCGAACGAATGTGCGCTACGCCCTTTTCGACGTTCTTGCGCTCGCGGCGCTTCTTAACAACCTTCTTAGCTACTGCCATCTCGGTTTACTCCTTATTTCTTCTTATTTGCAATGGTCTTTGCGGGACCTTTTCTTGTTCTTGCGTTAGTCTTGGTACGCTGACCTCTTACGGGAAGACCCTTTCTGTGTCTTGTACCACGATAGCAATTTACTTCTACAAGTCTCTTGATGTTAAGAGCTACCTCACGGCGAAGGTCACCTTCTACGTGGTAGTTAGCTTCGATTTCATCACGGAGACGAGCTATTTCATTTTCAGTAAGATCCTTTGCGCGAGTATCGGGGTTTACACCGGTCTTTGCAAGGATATCCTTGGAGGTCTTAAGTCCAATACCGTAAATGTAAGTGAGCGCGATTTCTACGCGTTTGTTATTGGGAATATCAACACCAGCTATACGAGCCATTTCGATATATACTCCTTTTTAAATTTAGTCGTCTGATATGCGTTATTAACCCTGACGCTGCTTGTGCTTGGGGTTCTCGCAAATGACCATTATTTTACCGTGTCTTTTAATGATCTTGCACTTTTCGCATATTTTTTTGACGGAAGGCTTAACTTTCATTTTTAATACCTTTCCTTTCAGAAATAAATAAATATTACTTCTTTCTCCAGGTGATACGACCCTTTGAAATATCATAAGGTGAAACCTCAACGGTTACCGTATCTCCTACGAGAATCTTGATATAATTCATACGAAGCTTTCCTGAAATTGTTGCAGTCACGATGTGACCGTTAGGAAGCTTTACCTTGAAGACGGTGTTAGGAAGCGCTTCCACTACCTGACAATCTTCAAATTCAATCAAATCATTCTTAGCCAGAACTATCCCTCCCTTTGACCGACGTTTCGTCGGCAAGCATTAACTTAAACGATATTAACATCGGTAAGTATTATCGGATCACCATCGGTTATGAGAATAGAGTTCTCATAGTGAGCGGAAAGCTCACCGTCCTGAGTCACTACCGTCCAACCGTCCTTCAACACCCTAACGTCGTACGAGCCTGCGTTTACCATAGGCTCAATAGCGAGCGTCATTCCGGGATAAAGCCTTACTCCGCGTCCCGCTCTGCCGAAATTCGGTATCTCGGGATCTTCGTGGAGGTCCTTACCAACTCCGTGACCGACGTAATCTCTTACAACCGAAAAGCCATTTGAAATGACGAAATCTTCAACCGCGTGGCCTATGTCCCCGATGCGATTTCCGGGTCTTGCGACCTTCATCGCTTCATAGAAGCTTTGCTCAGTGACCGAGATCAGCTTCAGAGCCTTATCGCTTACCTTGCCGACAGCGAACGTACGCGCACTGTCGCCATTATAGCCGCGGTAGCGAGCTCCGACGTCAACCTTTACGATATCTCCGTCGGCAAGAATTACTCTTTCTGACGGAATTCCGTGTATAACCTGGTTGTTTATAGAGATACACGCGCTTCCGGGGAAGCCGCCGTATCCGAGGAACGATGGTGTTGCGCCGCACTTTTCTATGTGGCGGCGTATTTTCGTGTCAATTTCTTTTGTGGATATACCGGGGCGAATCAAATCCTTTGCAACCATAAGCGCTTCGGCTGTGATGCGCCCGGCTATCTTCATAAGAGCTATCTGCTCATTGTTTTTAATTACAAACATGTTTAAACTTCAAGAGCCGAAAGCGTACGGCACGAAATCTCATCAACACTTCCTACGCCGTCAACAAGCTTAAGAATACCCTTTAGAGAGTAATAATCCTTGAGAGGCTCGGTCGTGCTGTGATATACCTCAAGTCTTGACAAAACCACTTCGGGAGCGTCGTCCTTACGAACGGTGAGCTCCTCGGAGCATTTATCACAAGTTTTTCCATCCTTTGAGGGATTGAATGCTATATGATAGGAAGCTCCGCATTTTGCGCATACGCGTCTGCCCGACATTCTCTCGACGATCTTCTCGTCGGGAACTTCGATTGAAACAACCTTGTCAAGCGCGACACCCATACTGTCAAGCGCCTCTGCCTGAGGCACGGTTCTTGGGAATCCGTCGAGGATAAATCCATTCTGACAATCTGATTTTGCGAGGCGTTCCTTGATTATACCGATAACGACGTCATCGGGAACAAGCTCGCCCGCTTCAATAAATTTTTTGGCTTTAAGACCCATTTCGGTTCCGTTCTTCAAGGCCTCGCGTATAATCGCTCCGGTAGAGATGGTAGGAATACCAAGTCTATCGGCGATTATATCAGCTTGAGTACCTTTTCCGGCACCGGGTGCGCCAAGAAAAATTATTTTCATTCTTTTACTCCTGTGCTTTAATTAAAGGAAGCCCTTATAGTTACGCATAGTGAGCTGAGCTTCAAGCTCTCTGAATGTTTCGATAGCAACACCGACTACGATAAGAAGCGAGGTACCACCAAAGGTAAACATACTTGTGAGGCTTGAAACGGTACTGTCTATCTGGCTCTGAAGGTACGTTGCGTACCAAGATGTCGAAGAATCGGCAGTATATTTTGCAATCTCCTTTGCGAGATCAGAGCCGTTCATTATCCATTCAACGATGTGCTGGAGAACGTGAGGTCCGAACACTACCGGAGCTACTGCAATGATACTGAGGAAGAGAGCGCCAACGAGCGTTACCTTGCCAAGTATCTTGCGAATGTAATCAGCGGTAGGTCTTCCCTGTCTGATACCGGGGATTGCGCCACCCTGCTTCTTAAGATTGTTTGCAACTTCCATAGGATCGAAGGTGATTGTGGTATAGAAGTAAGAGAAAGCAATAATAAGAATGAAGAGCGTTACGGGATAAACTACACCGTTAGACGCAAGAATTCTGTTGAGAGTTCCCCAGAAGCCCTCTGTATCGGAGGTAACTCCGCAAAGAGCAAGAATGGTAGGAACGAGAGATACGATAGAGCTTGCGAAGATGATAGGCATAACGCCTGTCATATTAACCTTAAGAGGAATGTTCGAGCTCTGACCGCCGTACATCTTACGGCCAACTACTCTCTTAGCGTACTGAACGGGGATTCTTCTCTCAGATCCGGTTACCCAGATTACGAAAATAACGAGAGCAACGAGAGATGCGAGAAGAACGAGTGCGAAGAGCGTGGATACGATTCCGTAGAGCCATGCCTTCTCGGAATACTGGTAAGTGCTTATTACAAGACTTACAAGGTTATATACGAGAGACGGAAGAGAAGAAATGATGTTTGCGAAAAGGATTATCGAAATACCGTTTCCAAGACCTCTTTCGTTGATTCTCTCTGCGAGCCACATAATAATGGATGCGCCTGCAACGTAGCAAGCTACGATTACTATTCCGTAGAACCAGTATGCACCGGGGTTATCATCAGCGTTTGCGGCATTAGCGAGCATTCCGCTGTTCTTAAGAAGGAAGTAGTATCCGATAGCGGTTACGATAGCAAGGATAACCGTTACTATTCTCGTTATGAAGTTCATCTTCTCTTTGTCTTCCTTCGCAATCTCACCGAGTCTCGGGAAAACAACTGCGAGAAGCTGAATTATAATTGAAGCGTTAATATAAGGCGATACTCCAAGAGCGAAGAGCGTTGCGGTTCCGAGAGAGCCACCCGAAAGAGTGTTCATATAATCGAGAATCGTACCGCCGAAATAGCTGTTGAAGTTATTAGCACTTACGAAAGGAACGGGGATAACTGTACCTATACGGTAAAGAACAAGGATGAAGAGAGTGAAGATTATCTTGCTTCTTATATCCTTGGTATTCCAAGCGTTCTTAAGTGTCTGAAGCATTTATACCACCTCAGTCTTTCCACCTACTGCCTCGATCTTCTCTTTAGCAGAAGCTGAGAAGACTTTCGCCTTAACAGTGAGTTTCTTTGTGAGTTCGCCTTCGCCGAGAACCTTAACTCCGTCCATAACGGAATCAATTACTCCTGCGACAAGGAGAGCAGCACTATCAACTACATCACCATCGTTGAATTTATTTAAGGACTCGACATTGATAACAGCGTACTGCTTACCAAATCTAGCATTGTTAAAGCCTCTCTTGGGAAGCTTTCTGTAAAGCGGGAGCTGACCGCCTTCAAAGCCGGGTCTTACACCACCGCCCGAACGAGCGTTCTGGCCCTTGTGACCTTTGCCGGCTGTTTTTCCGTTGCCGGAACCTGCGCCTCTACCTTTGCGGAAGGATGCTTTTACAGAGCCTTCTGCGGGTGAAAGTTCATGGAGCTTCATTTTGTATCCTCCTTTCAATTCCGATTAAACGGTTTCTACCTTAACAAGGTGTGAAATTACTTTAATTTTTCCCTGTACAGCCTCGTTGTTAGCAACAACGATAGAATCACCGGGTCTCTTGAAGCCAAAAGACTTTGCGGTTGCAATCTGAGCGGGCTTACGAGCGATAAGGCTCTTTACAAGAGTAATCTTAACGTTTTCCATTTTCGATTCCTCCTTATGCCTTAACGTCTTCAACGGAAAGTCCGCGAAGTGCTGCGATTTCTTCAGCTGTTCTGAGTGCCTTAAGGCCCTCGAAGGTAGCCTTAACTACGTTCGTGGGGTTGGAAGAACGAAGGCACTTTGCACGAATGTTCTTGATACCTGCAAGCTCAAGAATGATACGAACCGTACCGCCTGCGATAATACCGGTACCGGGGCCGGCGGGCTTGAGAAGCACCTTACCTGCGCCGTATTCACCGACAACTTCGTGAGGAATAGTGGTACCGCTGAGAGATACCTTTATAAGATTTTTCTTTGCATCTTCGATTCCCTTGCGGATTGCATCCGGAACCTCTGCTGCTTTACCGAGGCCGAAGCCTACATGTCCATTTCCGTCGCCTACTACCATGATAGCTGCAAAACGAGCGATTCTACCGCCCTTTACGGTCTTGGAAACACGGTTTAATACTACAAGCTGTTCCTGAAGATCAAGCTCAGCTGCGTTAATTCTCTTTGCCATGTTTATTCTCCTTATAGAATGTTTCTTGTCGAAACAGTGTACAAACCAGCGATTAGAACTTGAGGCCGCCTTCTCTTGCGCCTTCTGCTAATTCTGATACACGTCCGTGATAAATGTAGCCACCGCGGTCAAATACTACTGCGGAAATGCCTTTTTCAAGTGCTCTCTTTGCGAGAGTATTACCAACTTTTCTGGCTGCCTCTTTGTTAGAGCCAAGTCCTTCAAAGTCCTTTTCATAAGTGCTTGCGCTAGCGAGCGTTACACCGTTTACATCGTCGATAACCTGAGCCGAGATGTGAGCGTTGGAACGATATACAGCGAGACGAGGTCTCTCAGGAGTACCCGAAATCTTACCGCGAACTCTGTTGTGTCTCTTAAGACGCTGTGCGTTACTGTCGATTCTTTTAACCATCTTAAGTATCTCCTTTCATTACTTACCGGTTTTTCCGGCCTTGCGGCGAATCTTTTCACCGGTGTACTTGATACCCTTACCAAGGTAGGGCTCGGGAGGTCTCTTGGATCTGATAACTGCTGCTACCTGACCTACAGCCTGCTTATCAATACCCTTTACGATGATGGTTGTGCTATCGGGGGTTTCGAAGGTGATACCGTTGCCCTCTTCGAAAACAACGGGGTGAGAATAACCAAGACCGAGAACGAGCTTGCCATTCTGCTTTTCAACTCTGTAACCTACGCCGACGATTTCAAGCTTCTTTGCGTAGCCTGTTGTTACACCTACAACCATATTGTTGAGGAGTGTTCTTGTAAGACCGTGAAGAGCGCGCATCTCCTTCTGATCATTGGGACGGGTAACAAGTATAGTTGCACCCTCCTGCTTGATTTCGAGTGCGGAGCAGAAATTCTGCTTAAGCTCGCCGAGAGGTCCTTTAACCGTTACTGCATTACCCTCTGCAACCGTTACGGTTACGCCTGCGGGAACTGCAATAGGTTCTCTACCAATTCTAGACATTGTTCATTACCTCCCTATCAATTACCATACGAAGGCGAGAACTTCGCCGCCGACATTGGCCTGTCTTGCTTTCTTATCGGTCATAACGCCCTTGGAAGTGGATACTATAGCAATACCAAGACCGTTCATTACCTTAGGCATATCCTCACAGTTGGAGTAAATACGGAGACCGGGCTTTGATACTCTGCGGATTCCGTGAATTACCTTCTGCTTGCCTGCAGTGTACTTAAGAGTAATTCTGATGATACCCTGCTTGCCGTCTTCAACTACCTGATAGCCTCTGATATATCCCTCGTCAGAAAGAATCTGAGCGATGGACTTCTTAAGGTTGGACGCGGGAACGTCAACCGTTTCGTGTTTCGCATTATTTGCATTTCTTATTCTAGTGAGCATATCTGCGATTACGTCTGAAATTTGCATTTTTTTATCCTCCTATATGCAAGTTCATTTTCTTGCTACCGAAGCTTTCCTTCGGTGCCTTTTCGGCGGTTAAACAAAGGGGATTTCGCCTCCCTCTGTTTCCTTCCGACAGTTAAAGAGAAATTATATTACCAAGATGCCTTTCTTACGCCCGGAATCTCGCCCTTGTAAGCAAGTTCGCGGAAGCAGATACGGCAAATTCCGTACTTACGGAGGTAGGCGTGAGGTCTACCGCAGATTTTGCATCTGTTGTAAGCTCTGGTAGAGTACTTGGGCTCTTTCTGCTGCTTGAGAACCATTGACTTCTTAGCCATTTTTTAATCCTCCTTAGTTCTGAGCAAAGGGAGCGCCCATGAGAGTGAGCATCTCTTTTGCCTCTGTATCGGTGTTAGCGGTGGTAACGAAAACGATATCCATACCGCGAATCTTCTCTACCTTATCGTACTCGATTTCGGGGAAGATGAGCTGCTCCTTGAGACCGAGAGCATAGTTGCCTCTGCCGTCGAAGCCGTTGGGGTTGATGCCCTTGAAGTCACGAACTCTGGGAAGAGCGAAGCTGAAGAGCTTATCCATAAACTCATACATCTTCTCGCCACGGAGAGTAACCTTAACGCCAATCTTCATGCCCTCACGGAGCTTGAAGTTAGCTATGGACTTGTGAGCATACGTGGGAACTGCCTTCTGGCCGGAGATAAGAGTGATCTCTTCGATTACCTTATCAATTACCTTTGAGTTCTCCTTTGCGTCGCCGCAACCTACGTTGATTACGATCTTGTCAAACTTCGGAATCTGCATTACCGAAGAATACTCGAACTTATTCATGAGGGCGGGAGCAACTTCGTTCTTATACTTTTCAGAAAATCTAGACATTGTTTACTTCCTCCTCAGATTAAATTTCTGCGCCGCACTTAGCGCAAAGACGTACCTTTACCTGCTTATCACCAACGGTCTTGTAACCAACCTTAGTACGAACGCCCTTATCGCACTTCTTGCAAACGAGCTGAACCTTATCTGCATAGATAGCGCCTTCGGTCTTGATGATCTGCGAAGCTTCGCCCTGACGGCGAGCCTTGGTGTGCTTGGAAACGATGTTGGCACCTGCTACGATTACCTTGCCCTCTTCGGGAGAAGTAGCAATTACCTTACCACGAGTTCCCTTGGAATCGCCGGAGATAACAACAACTTCGTCATCTTTTCTAACGTGAAGCTTATTCATTTGTACTTACCTCCTGCATTAAAGCACTTCGGGAGCAAGAGACATGATCTTGGTGAAGTCATGCTCTCTGAGCTCTCTGGCAACGGGGCCAAAGATACGAGTTCCCTTGGGTGTTTTGTCTTCCTTTATAATAACTGCAGCGTTCTCATCAAACTTGATGTAAGAACCGTCTGCGCGGCGAGTCTCCTTTACAGTTCTAACTACAACTGCTTTAACAACCTCGCCCTTCTTTACAACGCCACCGGGTGCTGCCTTCTTAACGCAGGCAACAACGATATCACCGATTCCGGCATAGCGGCGTCCCGAGCCACCGAGAACACGGATGCACATAAGTTCCTTAGCGCCTGTGTTGTCGGCAACTTTCATTAAAGATTGCTGCTGAATCACTGTTTTTTCCTCCTTTTTCGGTAAACCTTTAATCTACCTACTGGTTTAGTGACTGTTAGTTTGTTAATTAAATTATTTAGCCTTCTCTACGATTTCAACAAGTCTCCATCTCTTAGTCTTGGAGAGAGGTCTTGTTTCCATAACGGCTACCTTATCGCCGATTCCGCAAGTGTTAGCTTCGTCATGAGCGTGAATCTTAACGGTTCTCTTGATGATCTTGCCATACTTGGGGTGACGAACGTTGTCTTCGATAGCAACTACGATGGTCTTGTCCATCTTATTGCTTACTACTTTACCAACTCTTACTTTTCTGAGCTTACGAGTTTCAGTCATTTTTCTTTCCTCCATTAAGCATTCTTCTCACGAAGAACTGTCATCACACGAGCGATGTCATGCTTAACAGCTGTGATCTTGTGAGGATTGTCAAGCTGATTAACTGCAAGCTGGAAGCGGAGATTGAAAAGTTCTTCTTTGAGTTCGCCGAGCTTTGCGTTGAGCTGCTCGGTTGTCATATCTCTAAGTTCTGTTGCTTTCATTACGCTTAAGCCTCCTCGGTTTCAGTGTCTTCCTTCATAACAAACTTACACTTGATAGGAAGCTTGTTTGCAGCAAGACGCATTGCTTCTTTTGCCTGCTCTACAGAAACGCCGTCCATTTCGAACATAACGCGACCGGGCTTAACTACTGCTACCCAGTACTCAGGCGAGCCTTTACCTGAACCCATTCGAGTTTCAGCGGGTTTTTCGGTGATAGGCTTATCAGGGAATATTTTAATCCAAACCTTACCGCCACGCTTTACGTATCTGGTCATAGCGATACGGGCAGCTTCTATCTGGTTGGATGTGATCCATGCGGGCTCGGTTGCAACGAGACCGTAGGTACCGTTAGTAACTGTGTTACCGCGAAGGGCTTTACCTGTAAGACGTCCGCGATGAACGCGTCTGTACTTAACTCTCTTAGGCATCAACATTATTTATTGCCCTCCTCTGCGTTCTTTCTGAAGTTACGGCGCTGACCGTCTCTGTTCTGAGGACGGCGGTTGTTGTCGTTTCTTCTGGGACGTCTGTCCTGTCTGTCACGTCTACCCTCGTTCTGAGCGTTCTCTGCGAGAACCTCACCCTTGTAGATCCAAACCTTAACGCCGATCTTACCGTAAGTGGTGTTTGCTTCAAAGAAACCGTAGTCGATGTCGGCTCTGATTGTCTGAAGCGGAATGGTACCCTCGTGGTAGTGCTCGGAACGAGCAATTTCAGCACCGCCGAGACGGCCGCTGCATGCTACCTTGATACCCTTTGCGCCGAGTCTCATAGTTCTGCCGATTGCAAGCTTCATTGCGCGGCGGAAGGAAACTCTCTTCTCAAGCTGTGCTGCGATAGACTCCGCAACGAGCTGAGCGTTGATATCGGGATTCTTTATCTCGATTACGTTTACTACTACGGGGCGGCCAACCATAGCCTCAAGCTCGCCTCTGAGCTTTTCGATCTCTGCGCCGTGGAATCCGATTACCACGCCGGGCTTAGCGCACTGAATAAATACTCTTACTCTTGCGCTGTCACGCTCGATCTCAACCTTGGGAACGCCTGCGCCCTGGAGCTTATTCTTTACATACTCTCTAACCTTGTGGTCGGATACGAGTGTGTCGCCAAAGTCCTTATCGTTAACGAACCATCTGGAGTCCCAGTTCTTGATTACGCCAACGCGCAAACCGTGGGGATTAACCTTCTGTCCCATGTTAGCCTACCTCCTTCTCTTTTACTACAAGTGTTACGTGGCTGGTTCTCTTAAGAATCTGGAATGCTCTGCCCTGAGCTCTGGGCTGTACTCTCTTGAGTGTGGGGCCGGGGCATACGAAGCATTCGGAAACGTAGAGGTTACCTGCATTCATATTGAAATTGTGCTCTGCATTTGCTACCGCGCTCTTAAGGAGCTTAATAAGGTGCTCACTTGCAATCTTGTTGGTATTCTTAAGAATAGCCATTGCAGTCTCTGTATCTTTGCCTCTGATGAGGTCAAGTACTATCTGAACCTTGCGCGGAGAAATTCTGACATATTTAAGATGTGCTTTTGCTTCCATTATCGGAATTGCCTCCTCTCGCTTTTCGCGATTTACTATTTACCGTTATTTGCCGTTATTTGATGTTTTTGAGCCCGCGTGACCCTTGAAGGTACGGGTAAGTGCGAATTCGCCAAGCTTATGTCCAACCATATCTTCAGTTACATATACCGGAACGTGCTTTCTGCCGTCGTGAACAGCGATAGTATGTCCTACGAACTCAGGGAAGATAGTAGAAGAACGGGACCAGGTCTTAAGCACCTTTTTCTCATTCTTTTCATTCATTGCACAAATACGATTGAAGAGCTTCTCTTCAACGTAGGGTGCCTTCTTTAAGCTTCTGCTCATGTTTGTTCTCCTTATTCAGTCAATCATTACTTAGCGTTTCTGCGCTTTATAATGAATTTATTGGTTCTTGCCTTCTTGTTTCTGGTCTTATAACCGAGAGCGGGCTTGCCCCAAGGAGTAACAGGTCCGGGACGGCCTACAGGAGACTTACCTTCACCACCACCGTGAGGGTGATCGCAGGGGTTCATTACGGAACCGCGAACTGTGGGACGGATACCCTTGTGACGAGTCTTACCGGCTTTACCGAGCTTGATGGTCTCGTGCTCGATATTACCTACCTGACCGATTGTTGCCTTGCACTCAAGTCTGATTATACGAACTTCGCCGGAGGGAAGTCTTACCTGAGCTGTGCCATTCTCTTTAGCCATAAGCTGAGCGAAAGCACCTGCAGAACGAACGAGCTGAGCGCCCTTGCCGGGATTAAGCTCAATGTTGTGGATAATAGTACCTACGGGAATCTGAGAGATAGGAAGCACGTTACCGGGCTTGATATCTACGTCGGAACCGGTTGCTACTACATCACCGTCGGTAAGTCCAACGGGAGCAACGATGTAGCTCTTCTTACCTGCTTCGTTCTCGAGAAGCGCAATGTATGCGGTTCTGTTGGGGTCGTACTCAACGCCGATAACCTTTGCAGTACCCTCTTCGTTTCTCTTGAAGTCGATAAGTCTATACTTCTGCTTGTTTCCGCCACCGTGGTGACGAACTGTTATTTTGCCGTAGCTGTTTCTGCCGGCATTCTTCTTTTTCTTAACGATAAGGCTCTTTTCGGGGGTGAACTTAGTCACTTCATCGAAGGAAGGGCTTACCATATTTCTGCGCGACGGAGTAGTCGGCTTGTACTTCATAGTTGCCATTATTACTTTACCTCCTGACTCAGTTCATACTCTCGAAGAAAGCGATAGGAGCGGAGTCCTCGGAAAGAGTAACAACTGCCTTCTTCCACTCGCTGGTGTAACCGAAGTGCACGCCGTATCTCTTGGGCTTCTTCTTCATATTGATAATGTTGACCTTTACAACCTTGGTCTTCTTGAACATAGTCTCAACCGCTGCTGCAACGTCAGCCTTGGTTGCGTCGGATGCTACCTCGAAGCTGTAACGCTTCTCTGCAACTCCGTCCATGCTCTTTTCGGTGATAAGAGGTCTTACAATGATATCTGCATAAGATTTCATCTTGCATATACCTCCTCGATCTTAGCTACTGCATCCTTAGCTACGATAAGAGTATCGCAGTTGAGAATGTCATATACGTCGATGGTGTTCCACTGAGTTGTCTTAACACCCTCAATGTTGTCGCAGCTCTTAATTACGAACGCGTTCACTTCGGGAAGAACGATGAGCGCTTTCTTTGCTGCGCCGAGAGCCTCGAGCATAGCTACCATAGCCTTGGTCTTATACTCGGTGGCGTTGATTGCATCTACAACAACGAACTCGTTGTTTGCAACCTTAGAGGAAAGAGCTCCGAAGAGAGCTGCTCTCTTGGTCTGCTTGTTGAGGTTTACGCGATAGGTTCTGGGCTTCGGGCCGAGAGCTACGCCGCCGTGTGTCCACTGAGGAGAACGGGTGCTACCCTGTCTTGCATGACCTGTACCCTTCTGCTTCCAGGGCTTCTTACCACCGCCGGATACTTCCGTACGAGTGAGGGTGGACTGTGTTCCCTGTCTCTGATTCAAAAGGTATGCTCTTACTGCGGTGTGGAGGACTGCTTCATTAACAGTTGCGCCGAACACTTTTTCAGACAAAGTGATTTCGCCGACTTCCTTGCCCGCCATATCTACAACTTTCATATTAGGCATTGTGTTTTCCTCCTTCCGTTATGCTTTAACCGAATCACGAATAAATACGATGCCGCCCTTTGCGCCGGGAACTGCACCCTTTACTGCGATGAGATTCTTTTCTGCATCAATCTTTACTGCAACGAGATTAAGGATTGTTACCTGCTCGTTACCATACTGACCGGGCATCTTCTTGTTCTTGAAGATTCTAGCGGGGTCAATAACGCCCATCGAACCGGGCTGACGGTGAATAGGACCTGTACCATGAGTCATTCTAAGGATGTGGTGACCCCATCTCTTAACGCAGCCTGTGTAGCCGCGACCCTTTGTGATACCTGTGATGTCGACCTTGTCGCCAGCGGCGAAGGTTTCGACGGTTACCACGGATCCAACTTCATATGCGCTGCAATCCTCAAGTCTGAATTCCTTGAGATGCTTCTTGGGGGTGATACCTGCCTTTTTGAAATGGCCAAGTTCTGCCTTTGTGAGATGCTTCTCTTTTGCATCCTCGTATGCAAGCTGAATAGCTGCATAGCCGTCGTTTTCAACGGTCTTCTTCTGTGCTACCACGCAGGGTCCTGCTTCAATCAGGGTTACGGGTATTACGTTGCCTTTTTCGTCGAAGATCTGGGTCATAGCCAGCTTCTTACCGATAATGCCTTTTTTCATTTCTTCCTCCATTAGTTATTGGTTGACAGGTTTTGAATTTTCGCTTTTCAGCGGATCCCGCCAACATGACCACGAGGTGTGGTGTTTTAGGGGATTGAAGCTCCCCCGAGGTTTCCCTCGATTAAATTAAGCCTTGATTTCGATCTCAACGCCTGCAGGAAGCTCGATGCTCATAAGAGCCTCAACGGTCTTCTGCGCGGGATTGATGATGTCAACAAGTCTCTTATGTGTGCGCATTTCAAACTGCTCACGGCTGTCCTTATACTTGTGAACCGCTCTGAGAATCGTTACGATCTCTCTGTCGGTAGGAAGTGGAATAGGACCGCTAACCTTGCTTCCGTTTCTTTTAGCTACATCTACAACCTTTGCTGCTGCGGCGTCAATGATTGCGGAATCATAGCTCTTGAGTCTAACTCTGATTTTTCCCTGTGCCATTTTGTTGTCCTCCTTCTTAATTTAGAAGGGCGATAGGTTTCACACTGCGCCGGGTGGTTCTTGACCGACCCTACAAAAACGATTCGCGTAGCTCTTACCGCAGAGAGGAATGCGAACCGAAAAGCTTGGCGCAAGTATTCTTGCTCCGCCCGGTTAGTAACCAGACATACTCAGCGGAAATTCCCTACTTCAAAGAGTAGCCACCTCCCGCGTCAACGCATATCAAGCTTTTAAATTATACACTATTTATTATAAAAAATCAATACTTGTGCCAAAAAAAGTTAATTTTTTATAGGTAGAAAATGCAAGAATCTTTTCTTTTGTTTTTGTGCAACTTTCACAAAAGGCGCTTTTGGAGCGATTTTCACAATCCAAAAAAATATTTTATTATTATATGATTTATTTACATTTTGTTAACAATTATATAGTACAATAAATACAAAATGATAAGAAGAGTTTTTTTGCTTACGCAAGAAAGCGATATTATTCGCAGTGCTTTTCGCGCAAATAGCGATATTGCCCGCTCTGCAAGCAGTTATAAGTGACGTGATAACCAAGTGAAACGACACTGTAAGAAACACTTGTGAGCGAGTGAGTTCAGGTTGCTCCTCGACGGCTCGGTGAAACCGAGCGGAACGCATAGCGTAGGAGTGCATACCGCTCCTACACCGAAGGAGTATATACCT
The DNA here is from genome assembly GCA_017462485.1 of Clostridia bacterium. Classification (GTDB taxonomy): domain Bacteria; phylum Bacillota; class Clostridia; order Oscillospirales; family CAG-272; genus UBA1740. The sequence goes on from JAFTRA010000025.1 coordinate 25,691, forward strand.
CGATTTGCTAGGTGTGAAACACACCGGGGCGAACACATACTTATTCCCTATATATAATAAATGAAGGAAACTTAACGAAAAAATGAATCAAAAAACGAAAATAAACCGCATATATCTACCCTTTTTGATAGCGGTTTTAATAGCCTCCGTGGCTCTCAGAGCAGCAGCTCTGCTTACCGATTTTGACGAAGCTACGGGATATTTCGGTGACAAGGGGCTCATAATCGCAGCCTCAGTCATAGTCGTAGCAGGAGCGGTTTTGCTTACAACCTATTCTATTGCTGCAGGCGGAAAGCGCAAGCTTGTAGCTACGTTTGCTACCCCCGCAACCTACGTTCCTACGGGCGCGGTATGTTCTGCCCTTATGTTCTTTGCGATAAAGACCGCAGAAAGCTTGAAGGAGCTTTATATGGCATTCGCAGGCGGATATTTAAAATTCAGTCTATCTACCTTGCCGAGCTATATAGCGGCACTGCTCGTTCCGCTAGCCATACTTTCAATAGGCTACTTCATTTTAAACGCCTGCGTTTTTGAAAGAGGCTCGGAGGCGAGAGCAGTCTTCGGCATAATAAACGTCGCGTTTCTTGCGCTTTACGCAAGCTACCTTTATTTTGATACCACGCTTACGATAAACGCGCCTAACAAGATAATAGACCAGATGGCATTCATATTTGCGGCGCTTTTCTTCCTTTATGAAATAAGAATATCTCTTGGGCGCGAGTGCTGGAATCTTTATATGACGTTCGGATTTCTTGCATCGCTCCTTACAGGCTACTCTTCCCTGCCCTCCGTTATTGCGTATTTTGCGAACAATACCGAAGTATCTCACTCGGTTTACGAAAGCTTGCTCACACTCTCTCTGTTCATCTTCATTACGTCAAGACTCATTCTTGCCGCCTCATTAAGAAAGGACGAGGAGAGCGAAAATGTGACGCTTATGAAGGATAGCGCAAGAGAGCGCCTTTCTGTTATAGACGAGCGCGCCGAGGCAAAAAAACTTGCCGAGCTTGAGCTTTACGAGAAGCTCAACAAAATTGCGGACGACCCCTTGAGCTTTGAAGAAAACAGTGATGCCGTTCAGATTAGCTACGACGAGCTGTTAGCCCCCGACGATGCAGCGGAAAGCTCTGCGGAATTTGAAATTCCCTTAACAGAGCCGACGGAAGAACACGAAGAAATTCCGCAAATCGAAGAGCCCGAGCAGGAGCAGATTCAGTTCTTTGAGGAGAGTGAAACTCCTGCGGATACCGACGACGTTCAATAAACAAAAAAGCAAAGGCTGTCTCAAAAGGGCAGCCTTCAAATAAAAGGACATATAATAAAATGAAGAAAATCCTAGTAATAGACGGTAACAGTATAATCAACAGAGCCTTCTTTGGAGTCAGGCCGCTTACGACGAAGAGCGGCAAAAATACAAATGCCGTATTCGGTATGATAAACATAATTTCGAGGCAAATGGATGCCTTAAAGCCCGATTACGCTGCCGTTTGCTTCGACTTAAAGCATCCGACGTTCAGGCACGAGATGTTCTCGGAATACAAGGCAGGCAGAAATCCCACACCGCCCGAGCTGCTTGAGCAGCTCCCCGAGGCAAAGGAATGCTTAAGGCTTATGGGATTGCACGTTCTAGAGCTTCCCGGCTACGAGGCGGACGATATTCAAGGAACGGTGGCTAAGCTTGCCCACGAATGTGAAGAGGAAACCGAGAGCTATATTCTCTCGGGTGACAGAGACCTCTTGCAGCTTATAGATGATAAAATCACGGTTCTCCTTGCGACAAACACCGAAACAAAGGCTATGAGAGAGCCCGAGTTCAAGGAAAAATACGGAATACTTCCCACGCAGTTCGTTGATATGAAGGCTCTTATGGGCGACTCGTCGGACAACATCCCGGGCGTTCGCGGAATCGGAGAAAAAACTGCGGCTTCGCTTATACAGAATTTCGGCACGCTTGAGGGTATATACGAGAACATTGACGATTCGAGAATAACAAAGAGTGTTAGAGCAAAGCTTACCGAGGGCAAAGATAACGCATATCTTTCGAGGAAGCTTGCGAGAATAGAAACACACGTCCCAATAGAAAAGACGCTCAATGACCTCAAATACGAAGGAATTAACAAAGGCGGACTTTATAAAAAGTTCACCGAGCTTGAGCTTAACTCGTTCATAACGAAATTTAAGCTTTCGGCAGCCGACCTCGCAGACGGGGCAAACGAAATGCCCGAGAAAGCCGCAGAAACACAAGAAAAAAGCGAAGTTTCCAGCGAAATACCCCCTACCCGTGCAAAGAAAATCTCGGAAAACTATCAAAATCTGCTTGATGGCGCAAAGAGAATTTCGGTAGTTAATCTTGATGGTGGCTTCGGTATATGTGACGGAGAGTATTCCTACGTCGTGGATTTTCAAAATCCCATACTTAAGGAGCTTTTCGAAAAAGAGCTCTCGGTTATCTGCTACGACGGAAAGGCGCTCCTGCACAAGCTTAATTCTCTTGGCGTAAAGGCTTCACACGGGGTAGCACTTATAGACCTTATGCTCTATGCGTACGTGCTTAACCCCGGAAGCGGTGACGCTACTCTCCCATCGCTTATTTCGATGTTCTTGTCGGAAACCGCAATAGACGGAGAGGATTTTTCCGACCTACTCTTCCCTCTTGAAAAGGTTATGAGAGATAAGGTATGCGAGGCCGGTGGCGAAAAGGTACTCGACGAGCTTGAATTACCTCTTATAAGAATACTCTTCGAGATGGAAACAGAGGGCTTCAAAATCAACACCTACGGTATGCTTGAGTTCGCGGATGCGCTTGACGAGCTTGCGCACGAGCTCCAAGAGCGTATATACGTTCAGGCGCTTGGAGAATTCAATATTAACTCTCCAAAACAGCTCGGAGAGGTGCTATATGTAAAGCTTGGTTTACCTTGCAAGTCAAAAAAGAATAAAAACGGCTTCTCAACCGATGCAGAAACGCTCGAGGAACTTCGCCAATATTCGCCTATTATAGACGATATCCTTGAATACCGCCAAGTCACAAAGCTCAGAGGCACGTACGCCGCAGCTCTGCCAAAGCTTGCGGACGAAAACGCAAGAATACACACCGATTTCAAGCAGGCTCTTACCGCAACGGGCAGACTCTCAAGCGCCGACCCGAATTTGCAGAACATTCCCATAAGAACGAAAATGGGGCGTGAGATGCGCCGTTACTTCATATCGCGCGAGGGCTATTCCCTTGTCGATGCCGACTACTCTCAAATTGAGCTACGCCTGCTTGCACATATCTCCGACGATTACAATATGTCAGAGGCGTTCAGAGAGGGCGTTGATATACACAGAAAGACAGCGTCAGCCGTTTTCGGTATTCCCGAGGAATCGGTGAATGACGAAATGAGAAAGCGCGCTAAAGCGGTAAACTTCGGTATAGTTTACGGTATAAGCGGCTTCTCGCTCGCAAAGGATATTGGTATCACGACCTCAGAGGCTTCAAAATACATCAAGAGCTATCTCTTAAACTACCCCTTTATCGACTCGTATCTTGAGCGTGTTGTAGTGCAAGCTAAAGAAAACGGCTATACCGAAACCCTTATGGGCAGACGCAGATATATCCCCGAGCTTAACGCTGCAAACGGTATGCTCCGTGCTTTCGGCAAGCGAGTAGCTATGAACGCTCCCATACAGGGTACTGCGGCAGATATTATGAAGCTCGCTATGATAAAGGTCTACGAAAGACTTCGTCGTGAAGAGCCCGAGGCAAAGCTGGTTATGCAGGTACACGACGAGCTTATAGTCGAAGCTCCCGACGAAAGAATTGACTCGGTTAAGAAAATTCTTGCCGAGGAAATGGAGAACGCTGTAAAGCTTAACGTTCCCTTAACGGTTGACGTCACGAGCGGCAAAAACTGGCTCGATCAGGAATGATTTTTTTAATAAAGCAGATTAATGTAAACTAATGTTATAAAAATACGGACTGCCGCGATTTTTTTCGGGCAGTCCGTTGTCTTTTTATTTAATACGCTACGCTCAAGATTTGTAAGTTTTTAAACGACTATTTAACGATTATAATCTTTGGAACAGAGGAAATGTTGTTTTCCATATTTTCGGGAAGAGCTGCGCTTAAGTTCTGCTTAACTATTTTTGCAGGCGATATGCGGTATTTTTTCGCAACGCTCCAGAGGGTATCCTCCCTCTCGGTATAATAGACGTGAACGCACCTTTCACATCCTCTTTCTTCCTCGCCCGAGGCAAGTGTGAAAACGATTCTCTCGCACTTTGTAGCTTCAGCCAATGCTCTCACCAGAATATAGCACTCTACGTAGATTTTTTCACTGTCAAAGCTAGGTGAAACCTCGCACGGTACAACACTTACAGAAATTTCCGAGCTTTCATTCAAGCCGTTTATCTTATATGAGAGGCTTATAGGCTCTTCAATTTTCTTCGGGTAGCAGTCCTCCGCCTCCAAGCCTTTTGCGGCAAGGGTTACACACAAATCGCAAGAAATTTTCATCTCCGACTCCCCTGCCTCGCACTTAACGTTTCTTACCGCCGCATCCCAATCAAAAATTCCGTGAAGCACCTCTTCTCCTCGAGGAGCAACCATTGAAATCTTTGCCTTTTCACATACCGAGCCAAGCATTTCACGGTAGGCGAAATCGCGATATTCGACAGAACACTCTCTTCCCTCAAGGAAAGCGTCGGTTACGACGTCGTATTCCTCGTTATAGTGCCGTGTTACTCCGCACTCGACTGACATATTCATTACCACGGATGCGGCACATTCGCCCGTGTCCTTTTCGTCTGTCGCATTATTGACGTTGAGTGTTACGCCCGTGACGGTAGCTTTTGGATGATATTCGTTATCGGTGCCGTATTTTCCGGTCTCGATTCCCTCTTCTATGGGGATTCTCTTTTCAAGGCGCATTATCTCGTCGCCGACACGAAGAAGGCAAAAAGCGTCTGCATAGCCGGAAAGATTAACGCCCGAATCGGTTGGATAAACCGAATCTATATGAGCCACGGCATCATACTTTATTACCTCTATTTCATCAGCGAGAATATCGGCAAGGCGGTCAATCTCCTCGGCATATTCCCTCTCGCTGCCGCCGCAGTATTCAGCGCTGTGAATTTTGATTTTCGTTTTCTTGGTTTCAGCCGACTCGAACATCCTGCAATCCTGAAGCTCGCCCTCGGTTACCGTATATATATCGGTGGCAACCGACGCCTTTGCGCTAATTTTTCTGGGTCCCGCAAGCCTTACGGCGACAGACTGCACACGCATCTCAGCTCCCGCGTCGATAAAGTCGTAAGACATTTTCTCGGTATGCTCAAAATCCGAGGTGAACGACGCCTCGGTAAGACGGTCCTCTCCGTCAAGATAAAGCACTTTGAACGTCACTATCCCGAGAAGAGAAACGTCTCTTCCAGACAAAAATTTGTTGCACGGAGTGAGGCTTGCCGAATATTTAAGGAGTCTTTTAATATCTCCCATATAGTCGGGAAGCACAAAGTCACGGCTGCACTCGCCCCTAACTCCGCATACTCTCTCCTCTTTTCTGAAAGAGCCGCCATCTGACCCCGCGTCCGAATTGATTTTCATTTCGTTATCGTTATTTGACATAAAAAAAGTCCTCCGAGTAGTATTTGTACTATACTATGCGGAGGAAATTTTATTTATGACGTTTTTCGTTTTCACGTTTGCGTAGCGAACAGGTTTTGCATGTGAAAAAAGATATATATTCGCTTTGCAAACGCGATGTTACTCACTTCGCGAGCAGCGTTATTCGCCTATGGCGAGCGATATGATTAAATCCCACATGTAATTTATATCGTTGGGGCTGCCGCATAAATGCACGATTCACTGCCCCATAGACTCCATCAGGCGCTTATTGAACTCCTCTGCGGTATTATATCCCATACGCTTCTGGCGGTTGTTCATAGCAGCAACCTCGATAACTACAGAAAGGTTTCTTCCCGGGCAAACGGGGAGAACTATCATAGGCACCTTAATGCCGAGAATATCCGTCGTGGACTCCTCGAGACCGAGACGGTCGTACATTTTTCCCTGCTGCCAGTTTTCAAGATTGATAACAAGGTCTATTTTTTCGGTGAGCTTAACCGAGCCCATACCGAAAAGACGTCTTACGTCAACGATACCGATACCGCGAAGCTCAACGTAGTGGCGTATTATTTCGGGGGCTTTACCAACGAGCGTGGTAGCCGAAACCTTTTTGATTTCAACCGCGTCGTCGGCTATAAGTCTGTGCCCTCTCTTGACGAGCTCTATCGCAGTCTCACTCTTACCTACTCCCGAGTCACCAAGAAGCAAAATACCCTCGCCGTAAACCTCAACAAGAACACCGTGACGAGTAATTCTCGGTCCGAGCTCAACATTAAGATATGCTATAAGAGCCGCCATAAATTCCGACGTCCTGTCCTTCGTACGAAGTAGCGGCACGCTATGACGCTCTGCAAGTGCCACAATCTCGTCTCCAATCTCTATTGAAGATGTGTATATAACGCCGGCAGGCTTCGAGGCAAAGAAAGCGTCAAGTCTTGCGGAGCGCAGCTTCGGGGAAAGCGTCTTTAAAAACTGGCTCTCCATCATTCCGATGACCTGGATTCGCTCCTGCTCGTAGTAGTCGTAATAGTCGGCAGCCATCTGAAGCCCGGGACGGTTGACTCTCGCGCAGTTTATTTTAATATTATCGGGCAAATCCGGCAGGTAAAAGGTATCGAGGTTAAATTTATCAATTACCCTTGAAAGTTGAATATAATAGGTTTCTTCCATAGTATTATCCGCCTTTATAACAGTTTAACAAATCTATTTTATCACAAAAAAACTATAAATGCAAATATTTTAATATTTTTTTGTTTTTACTTCCTCTATTTACTTGATTTGTTAATATAATTTTGCTAAAATATATAAAAACTAATAAAAAGGAACGCATATGAAAAAACTTATAGCGATTATACTTATACTTTGCTCATGCCTTTCGCTTTTTGCGTGTGGGGACGAAAAATATCCGCCCGCCCCAAGTACCGACGAGGAAGCAGAGGTTATGATGACCTTCTCCTATGAGGACGAGAAGTACGAGATTAAATACGAGCTCTACCGCGCGCTTTTCCTTAACCTTTCGGGCGAGTACGACGGCGGCAACCGTGACTTTTGGAAGAGTGATGCCGCAAGCGTGGCAAAGGCAGACATAAACGAAAGAATTATCAGCCTTGCGGCAGATATTTTCGCAACGCTTCATATAGCGAAGGCTATAGGCTTCAACCCCTATTCAAAGGACGTTAACGAGCAGATTTCAGAGTATGTGGAAAATAGCGTTGACGGTAGTGATGACGGAGAATTCGAGGGCTTTGGCGGCGACTATGACGCATATCTCGCATCCCTCAAGGCAAAGAATATGAATTACTCGGTGCAGACGCTTCTTTTGAGATACTCTATTGCATACGATGCCGTTATAGAATATTACACGGGTACGGTTGATAGCGAAAATCCCACCACCGATATGGAATCAGGCTCCCTTGAATTCACAAAAGGCGACGTACGCGCCTTTTATGACGGTGAGCTTTCGGCAAGAGTCAGCCTTATCGTTATAAATTCTACCTATATACCAAAGGAAACCGCAGCGGCAAGACGTGATGCAATAGCCTCTGCTCCAACTAGAGACGAGGCTCTCGCGAAGGCCATTCAGCTCACGTCCGGCACACCGTCCGATATACTCGACGGAGTCGTTATCGGTAAGCACAGTCTGGATGCGGCTTACTACTCAAAGGTTACGAGTACCGCACTCGAGCTTGAGGTTGACGAGGTTAGCGAGCTTATCGAGGTCATCTCGGCTGACACCTCGGAATACTGGATACTCTATAAGCTTGATAAAACAGAAGAATATTTTAACGAAAACTACGATGCGATAGAGGACGTTTATATTTCCGAGCGCATTGGAGAAATTATAGAAAACGCAAAATCCGAAATAATAAAATCAAAATCCGCAAAAGCGGCTTTCGAAGAGCTTGACCTATCGGGAATTTCAATGTAATGCTAAAAGATAAGTTTAAAACAAATTTAAAGACACCTCACCGACGCAACGAGCGTTTTAATGGCGGCGAGGACCTTACTGCAGAGGCGCTCGTGTGCGAAACGTTTGAATTTCTTAATAAATATTATCGCGGCTGCTTCGCTCTGAACAGCGCGCCCGTTGCCGAGCGTTGCGTTTATATTTCCCCTGCAAAATACGCAGATTTTATGAAAACCGTTTTAAAGACGGTTTTCGGCAGAGAGACCGTAACTATAAGCGTATTACCACGTATTAATAGCTTCTCTATCGCGATTGAATTTGAGACCTCTATTCTCTCGGAAGAGGACGTCGATATGCTAGAGCGCCTTGCCGCTGACTCGGGATTCTCGTTTGAAGTAGCTGATGATAGACTCTCGCTTGATATAGCCTACTCCGACGAGAAGCACAGCATTTTCAACGCAATTTCGACAAGAATTATTTACAATTCTCTGCAAAAATCATTTATATATTGAATTTCCCTTAATTTGTTACACATATAATTTTCACGGTGAATCAAACTAATATCGCGGGGATTTATCCTTAGCTCGCAAAGAAGGAATTCACCGATGAAAAACACAAGTGTATTTAGAAATTACGGTAAAAAATCAGTATTCAAAAGCGCATTATTTTCCGCAATAGCGCTTATTCTCTTACTCTCAAGTGCCGTTTCTGTAAGTGCGGACAGCTCGAGACTTGACACGTACCCGACCGAAGCTGCAAAAGCCGGTAGTTCTGACGGGTCGGTTGCCGTTGGCTCGAGATTCTTTGAGCTTATATTCGGCAAGGGTGAGCCAGGGGAATCAAGAGAAGATATATTCTTATGCCCCGGAGGAGATGCCTTCGGGGTAAAAATTTGCGGAAGCGGAGTCACCGTCAACAAGGTGGTGACTGAGCTTTCATCAGGGCTTTTACATGTTGACGACAGGATCCTTTCCATAGACGGAAAGGAAATTCACGAGGTATCCGAAGCGAAGTCTATCATTAACGCATCGGGCGGAAAAAAGCTATGCTTTGAGATTTTGCGTGACGGCAAAAAAATAAAGCTTGATATCGAGCCTAAATCAGCGGGCGGCGAGTACCACCTTGGCGTTATCCTATCGGACGGCGCTTTGGGAATAGGTACTATCACCTACTACAATCCCGAAACGCAAGAATTTGGCGGTCTCGGTCACGGCATCTGCTCAAAGGACGGCGGAGAGGTGTTAAAAATGACACGTGGGCAGGTCACAGGCGTTATTCTTGCAGGAGCAGCGCGTGGTGCTCCCTCTCACCCGGGAGAGCTGCGGGGAGTCCTGACAGATAAAATTCTCGGCACGGTATCGAAAAACACAGACTGCGGTGTTTTCGGCACGCTATCCACCGACGCGGCGGAGACTTACGCTTCACCGATAAAGATTGCGAAGCGTGACGAGGTAAAGCCCGGTGAAGCTACTATAATATCGACTGTCAAAAGCGGCAAAAAAGCCGAATACAAAATCGAAATTACCGACATCGACTACTCATCTACCGGTACGAAGTCATTTAAAATTCACGTCACCGACGAAGCCCTCATCGCCCTCACGGGCGGCATAGTCCGTGGAATGTCGGGCTCACCGATTATCCAGAACGGAAAGCTCGTCGGTGCTGTTACTCACGTTATGGTGGCGGATCCAACCGAGGGGTATGGGATATTCATTGAAAATATGTTAAGTGCGGCAAAAAATACCGTTCCAAAGGCTGCGTAAAGCTAGTTGATAATTAAAAATGGAAAATTGAAAATTTAAAGGCAATATCATTCCATTTTGGTTTGATATTGCCTATCTTTTCATATTAATGTCGCCTTAGTAACAACTCCCTCGAAATCTCTGTCAAATACAGCATAATCAATACAGTCAAGTGAACTTAAAGTATAAAGCGACTTAGTATTGAATTTCGTACTGTCGCACAAAAACACGGTCTTATTTGCGCGTTCAAGCATTACACTCCGCACATAGCTTTCTTCTTCTGTTGAATCGCTTATCATGCCGTCTATGCTCAACGACTGGGAAGAAAAGAACATAATATCCACGCTTATATCCGAAAGCGCCTTATATGCCTGAGAGCCACCGAGAGATACCGAGCCGTTAATAGAAGAGCCACCGATACAGTGCGTGCAAATCCCCTGCTTAATTGCGCTGACGGCAATTTCCAGATTGTTAGTAAAAACTACCGCTGAATCAATTTTTGCAATATACGGAATCATAAAACTTGCCGTTGTTGAGCTGTCAAGCAAAATACTCTGTCCGCTCTTTAAGAGAGCGGACGCCTTTTGCGCTATCAGGCGCTTTTCTTTTATGCTTTTGGTCAAACGATTGTAAAATCCTGCTACCCGACCGTTGATTTCTGGCAATGATGCTCCGCCGTATGAGCGATTTACGAGGCCGAGATTTTCAAGGCGTGTTAAATCTCTGCGAATGCTGGATGGTGAGGTAAAGGTACGCCTTGAAAGCTCGTTGACGCTTACGTATGTATCCTCTCCTATGATTTTTAAAATTTCATTTTGCCTCTCTGATATTCCCATATAAAAACCTCATATCAATTTATAGGCGCATTTTTGCTCATTTTCCTATTTTAGCGCCATATATTGCGCAAAAACGCGCATCGTGATATCATTGTAGCATATAAAACAAAATTTGTCAATGGGAGTAATAAAAATGAAATTTACAACCGAAAACCTAAAAGAAAGAGTATTACAAGCTAATCTTTCACTCAAACAAAACAACCTGATCACTCTTACATGGGGAAACGTATCCGAAATTGATCGAGAGCTTGGACTTATCGCTATCAAACCCTCGGGCATTGATTACGATGCTATGACAGCGAATGATATGGTCGTCACCGATCTTGACGGAAACATTATCGAAGGACACCTAAATCCATCCTCGGATCTTGACACGCACCTGCAGTTATATAAAAGCTTTACAAATATAAACGCCGTTGTGCACACACATTCCAGATGGGCGACAATTTTTGCACAGGCAGGCAAAGAAATCCCTATGTTAGGAACAACACACGCCGATACCTTTTACGGTAACATTCCCTGCACAAGAAAAATGACTGCCGAGGAAATTGCCGGCAATTACGAAATAGAAACAGGAAATGTGATTACTGAGAGATTTCAGAGCTTAGATCCCATTGCAATTCCCGGAGTCATCGTCAATTCTCACGGACCTCTCACTTGGGGAAAAAATGCTTACGATGCGGTAAAAAATGCAATCGTTTTGGAGGAGGTCGCTATGATGGCTTGGCACACGCTAACTCTGAATCATCAAGCAACCTTCCAACAAGAATTGGCGGACAAGCATTATTTCAGAAAGCACGGCGAAAACGCGTATTACGGACAAGGAGA
>JAFTRA010000026.1 GCA_017462485.1 Clostridia bacterium
AGTTATTTTCGAGATTCCTTCGCACTTTTCAGTGCTGTTCAGAAATTTCTTTGTTGTTCAATTTTCAAAGATCAAGGCTGTCCTCAACATGACAGCTTACCTATTATACAATAAACATTTTAAATTGTCAAGCCTTTTTTTCAAGTTTTTTTAGATTTTTTTATTCTTTTGTTAAAAATACAAAAAAGAGGCTTTCCCGAGCTTCTCTTTTGGCAAAATAGACCATTATTCCATACGAAAATACGTTTTTCAACGCTTATACCTTTGCAAAATTCTCACGCGCGCATATATTATTATATAAGGAAGAGTTCAAACGGCAAAGACAAACGCTGACTCAAAAATATATTGACAAATAATATGTGCGTATGCTATACTTCTCTCGAGGGGAAATATCGTAAGAAAATTCAAGCCTCTCGTAAGATTCCACCCAAAAACACACCAACCTACTATTTACGGAGATTTTATGAAACTTCACGACGAATTATATTTTGAAATAACCGCAGAGGGTACGAAATCGGAGATTGAAAAATTTGCGAGTTTTATAACCTCGGGCGAGCTTGACGATTTCTTCGAGCTGAGTGATGACTACCTCATATTCAGCGATAACTACGACTACGCTTCAGGCTTCGAGGCGGTATCTGTAACCGTCTCCAACGATGATTACGGTATTGAGATAAACTCCTTAAACCCCGAGGACTTTCTCGACGTCTTATGCAGCGCAGGCAAGAACGTAACAATTCACGGTCATCTCTTCGACGTTGACGACGAGGAATACAATTTCGTGAGCGACGTCGGCTCGGCAAGCTTTATAAACACAGAGGATATCGACTTTGCCGACGAGCTTGACCAAGAAGCACGCAGAGAAGAAATGTCCGACGACGATTATGAATAACGCACAGAGGGAAACCGCTTTTCAAGTTAAGTTTCCCTCTTATTTTTGCCGCATACTTAAATTATTGACGAAAATCTTGTTGGAATCAACTACGAGACTGCCACCAAAGCACAAGCTAAAGCTCCTATCGAATCTAAGCGTGAGAACGCAAAAACCCAAAATAAAGACAACTTTAGTTGACAAAATATAACAAATCAAGCGCATTGACATTATACCTATGGTGCGTCGATGCGCTTGATTTGTTATTTCTTTTTTCTAACTATAAAAAGTAATAAACGAAAAGCCTCCGTTATTCACTCGTTTTCTGCTTCTTTTGTAAACTATTCAGGCTATCTATAGCCCATATTGTATCATATATAGCCCGTTTTGTCAAGTAGTTTGGGGTATAATTTCTTTACTCTCAGATTTAAGGAGAAAGAAATGAACACCTATACCGCAGTAAAAAACAGAATCCTTCAATTACTTGGAGAAAGAAAAATGTCTATTCACAAGCTTGCCATGGAGTCAGCCGTTGCGCCGTCCTCCATTAAAAATATCTTGTATGGAAAAAGCAAAAATCCGGGAATAGTTACAATTAAAATGCTCTGCGACGGTTTTGGAATTACTCTTATTGATTTTTTCAATACCGAAGAATTTAAAAATCTTGAACAAGAAATACAGTAAAACAGCTTCACAAAAATCCGTTAATACTTTTAGAATTAAAACGCCCCCAATGCTTTGCTAAAAAATCGCATTGGGGGTGTTTTATTCATATTTTATTAAAGACTCAAAAAGTTTTTGCTATTATCTTCTTCCGAAGAATCTGTAATCCTTTCCATAGAAGAAGAGGACCTTGTAATCAGAGCCTACGATTCTCGAATAAATTCTGTCCTCATATTTAGAAGACAGGTCGCTTGCCGTGAGGTTCGTTGAAATAATCGTAGGGAGACCTCTGTTGCGTCTGGTATTCAATATATTATAGAGGCATGAGACCGAGAACTGATTCACAAACTCTGCTCCAAGGTCGTCGATAATAAGTAAGTCGCACTCGAGATACTTATCAGCTGTGGGCTCATAGGGTCCGAAGCCGCTCTTGAATCTGTCGTTCTCAAAGGCGGAAATTATATTCTGTGCGCTATCGTAGAGCACGTAATAGCCACCCTCAAGCAAAACCTTTGCAATAGAAGTGGAAATATGAGTCTTTCCCGTTCCCGTTCTTCCCATCAGCAAAAGATTTTTGCCTCTGTTTTTGCTAAAATTATAGGCGAATTCCTTTGCAACGCTGAGAACATTTTCCATTTTATTAAGAACCTCTTCGTCATAAGCGTATACCGAGATATCGAAATTCTCAAACGACTGCTTATCTATCAGATTGCCCATACCAGACGACTTTATATTCTCACTGTAGAGTAAGCGTCTGAAGCAGGAGCAAGCCTTGGTGTTTTCAAGGAAGCCGGTATCCTTACAGGTGGGGCAGTAATACTTTACGTCGGTATAGTCCTCGGGATATCCGAGGCTTTTTATAATAGCGCGCCTTCTCGCCACGAGCTCCTGATTGCGAAGTCTCAATGGCGCAATATCACCGCCGCTTACAGCCGTCTTGAAAATGAGGGGACCCGTCTTTTCAAGCTCCTCATCAATTCTCGCGATTTCGGGAGAGAGAGACCTCATCTCAAGCGTTCTTGAGTCCGAGAGTCTGCGAGCCTTAGCGCGTCTGTCGTCTATCATTTCTCTTACTTTATTATAATTTTCGTAGTTATGCATTTATGCCACCTCAATTATCAGAGCTTATGTCACCCGTATTCTCAAACGAGCGTTCAAGAGCCATTTTGAACACTTCCTCGGGGTCAAAGTCACCGTATCTTTTAGTAGGTTTTTTATTACCGGAGCCACGTCTTTTACTTGCCTCTTCACGCTTTTCGGCTGCTTCCTTGTCAAGCTCCGCCTTGCGCTCGGTATATCTCTTTTCGCAGTCGGCTACAGTCTTGCAACCGTTTTCATACCAATCGGTAAGCAGCTTGTCCATATACATAAATGAAAGCTTAGATGTGTTCAGCACGGCAACATCGTAAGCGAGTCCTACTACCTCCGCGCCGTAAGCAAACGTTACGCTCCACTTACCGAGCAGCTCCTTTTCCTTTGCGGAAAAGCTTCTGTCAAAAATACCGAAAACTCGACGGTATTCGATAAATTCATTAGCCCTAGCCTCACGCTCGGCAATATAAGCTGCGAGCAGCTCGGGAGTGGTCACTCCGTTTCCAACGAGGGTTATAGCGCGTCTGACGAGAATGCCCACGGAAAGCTTGCCCTCCTCGAGAAGATGTGCAGCAAGTGTCAATATGTACTCCTCTGAAAGAGCGTACTGCGAGGAGAGCTCGGAAATTCTTTTTATCTCCTGCGGAGTGAGCATAAGCTTATTCATCATCTTCGCACATTCGTCGAAAAGAGAGGCTAGCTTATTATCTCTTATGGTGCGAGCAACCTCAATGCTCGTTTCTTCCTCAAGGTCGGAAAGATGGACTCTTTCGGGAAATTCATTTCTCACCGTATTACCGAAGAATGAAACCTCGCTCGTTTCCTCTCTTTCCGAGATAACGCCCGCTTCCTGCCAAAGCGCAAGAGCCGCCATCACGCGAGCACGTGACACACCTGCCCTCTCGACAAGCTCGTCCTCGGAAATACTTCCGCCCGACTCGAAGAGAGCAACAAGCACCTTGAGCTCGTTTACCGAAGCTTCGGAAAACTCCTCGGCATCGCACGGCTTTTTCACAAAATCAAAATTATACCTGGTCATCAAAAATTCCCTTCTCTCCTCCGGTTTTCATACCGAAGCAAAGCGTCATAAGCGAATCTCCCATATGCACGTTCTGAACGACGACGTTCTTTTCCTTCAAGGAAAGCTCCATATTAGCGAAGTTCCAGATTCCGCGAACGCCTGCGTCAGCCATTACCAAAGCGCACTCGTAAGCCGACTCCTTCGGTACTGTCAGAACGCCTATATGTATGTTATTCTCACGGCAGAAATCACCGAGAGTCTTTACGTCGTAAACCGAAAATCCGTTGAATTCGGTTCCTATAACCCTCTCGTCATTATCAAAAAGAGCAATGACGTTTACTCCTCTACGCTCGAACATATGTGTTGCAGCAAGCGCTTTTCCGAGGTTTCCAACGCCGACGATTACCGCGCGATAGCCCTCCTTCATTCCGAGAAGCTCACCTATTTTCGAATGCAGATACTTTACGTTATAGCCATAACCCTGCTGACCGAAACCGCCAAAGCAGTTAAAATCCTGCCTTATCTGCGACGCCGTAACTCCCATAATTCTCGAAAGCTCTGCGCTTGATATACGGAGCTTGCCTTCTCTCAAGAGGTCTCCGAGATATCTGTGGTATCTCGGAAGTCTGCGGATAACCGCAACCGAAACGGGATTTTTCTCTATATCAACCATTCTTTTGTCAAACGTTCCCTTAACCTTATCAATTCTTTCCATAAAATCTCCATTATACTACCGAGTCAAGCGCGCTCGCGTTAAGAGAGCTATCGGCAAAATTATTTTTTAAGTACTCGTAATATCCCGAGGCGGCTATCATAGCCGCGTTATCTCCGCAAAGCGACATCGACGGAATAAATATCTTAACTCCGTTTTCTCTCGCAACCTCTGAGAGCCTGTGGCGCAGATGAGAGTTTGCTGCAACACCGCCAGCCATAACAAAATCGCAACCCGGGTTAGCCTTGAGCGCCATGTCAATTTTCATAGCGACAGCCTCAACCGCCTCAAAAGTGTATCTTGCGGCAAAGAGGGCGCGCGGAAGCTCTATTCCCCTCTGCTCATACCTGTGAATCAGATTTATTGCCGCGGTTTTCAGTCCCGAGAAGGAGAAATCGAACGACCCGTCACGCAGAGCGGGACTAGGAAGAGTCATAGCCGCATCCTTGTAGGCGGCGCTCTTCTTGTACTTTTTGTAGAAATTCTCACTGTCTCCCGTAGCCTCGATAAAGCCCTCGCGCGAAAGCTCGTCAAAGCCTCGGCCTGCGGGATAAGGTATTCCTATCATTCTTCCTATTTTATCAAAGGACTCGCCTATGGCATCGTCTCTTGTCGTACCTATAAGAGAAATATCCGTATAGGTCTCCATTTTATAAATTGCGGTATGTCCTCCGGATGCGGCAAGCGCAACGAACGGCGGCTTTGGAACCTCGCCCTCCGAAAGAAACGCTGACGCTATATGCCCTTTTATATGGTCAACTGCAACGAGTGGGATATTATTCGACACGGCTAACGCCTTGGCAAAATTAACGCCAACGAGAAGCGCCCCGATAAGTCCGGGATTTGCGGTAACGGCAACGAGGTCTATATCCGAAAGCGTTACCCCCGCAACCTCCAGAGCTTCGTATGTAATAGAGGAAATCGCCTCTATATGAGCCCTCGATGCAATTTCTGGAACTACACCGCCGTAAAGTCTGTGCGTATCCACCTGCGAGGCTATTATATTTGATTTTATAATAAAGCTGTCTCCCTCTCGCAAAACCACCGAAGCGCTGGTCTCATCGCAAGAGCTTTCAAATGCTAAAATATTCATATTAAATCCTTAATTTTAGGTATTTTGACTATTATTGTTTACAAAATCATCAATTTATCAAATCTGCCGAATGTGCTCTGAGCATAACTATCGCATCATCTGTCGGATTGGAATAGTAGTTTTTTCTTTCTCCTACAACCTTGAACCCATAGGAATGATATAAATTTCTCGCGGGAACATTTTTGCTCCTTACCTCAAGGAATAAGCACTCGAGTCCACGACCTTTTTCGCACTTCACGGCATAGTCGAGAAGCCTATATGCTATACCTCGTCTGCGATAACCCTCTTTCGTGGCTATTCTGTATATCTCCCCCTCGGGAGCTATGACTCTTCCTATAATATAAGCAACCACTTCACCGTCAGAGACGGCGCTGTAACACATTCCGCCCGGCATAGAAATATAGGAAAATAAGTCCTTTTCTTGCCACGGGTCCGGGAATATAGCCTCCTCAAGCGCCCTGACCTTCGATGCGTCGCTTGGTATCATTCGTCTGAATTCCATACTTTTTCCTCTTTTTCAGTGGGCAAATTATCAAAGCTTATCCGAAAGCTTCTTCAAAAATTCTCTGAAATCCTCTTTTACCTCTTCATGCTGAAGCGCACGGCAAACGTTTGCCTTAAGGAAGCCGAGCTTCGAGCCAAGGTCGTATCTCTCGCCCTCAAAAACGACAGCGGTCATGCCTTTATCTCTCGCAAGAGCAGCCATAGCGTCGGTTAGCTGATACTCACCGCCCGCCCCTCTTTCGAGTTTATTTATTCTCTCAAAAATGTCGGGAGTAAGAATGACTCTGCCTAAGATTGCAAGGTCGGAAAACTCCTCGTTCTCTCTTGGTTTTTCTATCATATCGCTAACCGAGAAAATTTCATCTCCGAGCGGCTCGACCTTTAACGAGCAGTATTTTTTAAGGTCCTCCCTTGGCACTCGCTTTACACCTGCGACAGCCTTTCCGTATCTCTCGTAAGCTTTCATAAGCTGACGGCAAACAGGTGTTTTCGAGAAAATCACGTCGTCACCGTAAAGCACGGCAAACGGCTCGCCCGAAACGAAAGCCTCAGCGCATTTTACAGCGCCCGCAAGACCGTTCGCCTCTTTCTGACGGATAAAGTGTATATTCGCCATTTTCGCTATATCGCTTATCCGCTTTGCTTCGGTAATCTTACCCTTCCGGGTAAGCGCCGAGATATATTCCGGGGAGATGTCGAAGAAATCCTCAATCGACTCCTTGCCCCTATTGGTTATTATAAGAACGTCGGTAATTCCGCTATTAACAGCTTCCTCAACGAGATAGTAGATAGCAGGCAGGTCCACTATCGGAAGCATTTCCTTTGGAACTGCGTAGGCTATCGGAAGCATTCTCGTTCCGAGCCCCGCCGCAGGTATTACCGCCTTGGTTATTTTTTTCATATCTTTCGCTCCTCTCACGTTTACAGAGCAAGCATATCGTATCTGCCATAGGCAAACATATCGCTGATTTGAGAACAACGAATTTCGCTCGCAGGCGAAAGCTGGATATTTTCGCTGTGCTGAAATGCGATATTATTCATAGTGTGAATAGCGATATTACTGCTTAGCAATCAGAGATATGCCTCGCACACTCGGCGTTATCTATACAGATTCGGAATAATAAGTCCTCTCAATATGTAAAAGCAGCTTTCTTGCAGCCTCGTCTATGCTTCTCGCAAAAATCGTGCAGCCTGCCGCGCGTACGTGACCGCCGCCGCCAAAGTGAGCGCAAATTTTTGCAACGTCACGTTCAGCGCTGCGCAAAGACGCCTTATACTCGCCCTTGTCGGTCTCCTTAATTACGAAAGCGATATCTATAAACTCAACCGAGCGAACGACGTCTATCGCAGTTTCAAAATGCTCCATAAGAACGTCCAGCGCCTCACGCTCGCGCTTGGTTACGGTAGCGTAAGCAACCTTGTCCGAAAGCGCCATATTTATTCTCTCGGCAACGAAGCCCTCGGCGCGTATCTGACGCGGGGTTTTGCTGTTAAAGAGTCGGTGATTTATATCCGCGTAGTCTATTCCCGTCTCAACGAGGGTTGCTACCCTGCGAAGCGTGTCGGGCGTTGTATTCGAATATCTTAAGCAGCCCGTATCCGAGCTTATCGCCGCATAAAGAGAGTAAGCAAGCTTCTCGTCAAGCTTTAGCTTTCCCATCTCAATCAGCTCCTCTGCTACGAGCATAACCACCTCGCCCGCGCTCGAAGCGCCGGGAATAATGAAGTTATCCGCAAACGGAACGCCTACTTCGTGGTGGTCTATCATAAGAGACACACTCGGCAAAAAGTCGTATATATCGCCAATCTGCTCCTTAGTCGGTATATCCACCGTCACTACCGACGAGCTGTCGTACTCGTAACGGTAAGCCTCTCTGTAGTCCTTCATCAGAAATTCAAGTCTTTCGGGCAGAGGGTCTGAGCAAGCCCAAAGCGGAGCCTTGCCAAGCTTATGAAAAATATACATAAGAGAGGCGGCACTTCCGACTGTATCTCCGTCGGGGCGCACGTGCATAATCACTATCGGGTGCTCTGTTTTTAGTATTGCCTCGGCGCATTCTCTTGCCGAGAGCTTTTTATATTCAGCCATTTTTACCCTCGTCCTTACTGTGAATTTCCTCGAGGAGTCTCGCAATCTTCGCACCGTGCTCTATCGAGCCGTCTTTAACGAAGTTAAGCTCGGGGGTTATACGCAAATTTAGGGTAGTCGCAAGATGATGACGGAGCATACCCGTGCATTTTTTGAGTCCTTTTCCCGCCTCGTCGCTGTCTCCTATGCAGGAGAAATATACGGTTGCATATTTAAGGTCGGGCGCAACCTCGGCACGAGTTATGCTCACAAAATTGTTTATAACCATCGGCTCTCTTACCTCGCCTATCGCTATCGCAAGCTCCTCGGCTACCGCATCGTTTATTCTTCCTCTTCTGTATTTTGCCATTTTTCCATCCTTTCGATAGCCTACGAAAGATACACAGTAGTTCCCCCGCCATAGCTATCCGTTATTTTTGCTATTTCCTCAGCGCCGACTACCGCTGAATTAACGGTTGCCACGCCAAGTATATTTTGAATCTCCCTCTCGAAATACGCAAAATGCGTACACCCTAAAATAAGAGTGTCTATACCGTATTTACGGAAGGGATTTATTGTTTTCTCTATTATCTGCCTTGCCCCTTTAGTAAGGCTTCCGTCACGCTCTCCGCTCTCCGCCAGCGTTACAAGCTCCGGCGCCGCCACGGCGCACACTGCGGCATCGGGAGATATAGCGTGCAACGCCTTAACGAACGCAAGACTTTTTTTCGTCGCTTCTGTTGATAAAATTCCAATTCTTTTCGTCCTTGTGATGAGCGCCGCCCGTCTTGCCGTAGGCTCGATTATTGGTACGGCAACTTTTTTATGCTCGGACGATAGCTTACCGTAAACCGTGCTTGCCGTACAGCAGGCAATAAGGATTTTTTCAGCCCCTGCGCATATAAGCCTTTCCATATCGCCGGTAACAAGTCTTATCAGCTCATCCTCGGTTTTAGTTCCGTAAGGCGCGTTTTCAGTGTCTGCAAGAAACACTATATCCGCATCCGGTTTTAGACGTCTTAACTTGGAAAGAGCAAAAAGTCCGCCCTTGCCGCTGTCGAACACGCCTATCACAAAACCGCCGCTCTGACAAGCTCCTCAAACGAAAATCCCATCTCGTTTAACATTGCCGCATAAAGACTGCCCGACGTCATACCGGGAAACGTGTTCACCTCGTTGAAATATATCTTTCCCGATGGGAGCAAAAAGTAGTCGAACCTCGCAACGTGCCTTACCGAAAACGCACGCGCAAGCGCCTTAGTTTTTAAGATTATCTCTCGTCGAACGTCTTCATTAAGGTCAGCTTTTGGCATAAGAGCAATCTTTTCGCTCTCACCGTACTTAAGCTCATAATCGTAAAGCTCACCGCCTGACACCACCTCTCCCGGCAGAGATACAATCTCTCTTTCGGTATCAGCATAGTATGCGCATTCAATCTC
This sequence comes from Clostridia bacterium, assembly GCA_017462485.1. Classification (GTDB taxonomy): domain Bacteria; phylum Bacillota; class Clostridia; order Oscillospirales; family CAG-272; genus UBA1740. The sequence continues at coordinate 9,464 of JAFTRA010000026.1, forward strand.
TCTTTTATTGAGAAGAGCAGGCTCAACCAACACTCTTTCGGCAACGCAAAACGCCTTTTCGAGCGAATTTGTAAATTCTTCTTTACATTTTGCCAGGGATACACCAACAGAGCTGCCCAGTCGGCACGGTTTAACTATCACGGGAAATCCAAAGTCACGAACAGCATTTGCGAGCGTCTCGTCAAAGTCAAAATATCTCTTATCAAGCACGAGTGACGGAAGCGTTTCTACGCCTGCCTCTCTCGCTACCGCCTTTGAATACGCCTTGTCACAGCAAAGCGCTCCCGTCAGCGTGTCAGCCCCAAAAAGCTCTATTCCCGCTGACTCAAAAAGCCCCTGAACCCTGCCGTCCTCTCCGAAATCTCCGTGAAGAAGCGGGATGGCGCGGCTTATAGGTATTATTCCCCCATCTGTGTAAAAGCCGGAATTGCCCCTAAGCCTTATGGGAAACGAAGGCGTAAGCTCGTTTTCGGGAAGCGGCGCTGAAATATCCGCAATTTTTGGTATATCCCCAAGATAAACGAAGAAATCACCGTCTTTGTTAATATAAACGGGCAAGAGCCCAAGTCCGATACGCTCGGCGGTTAGAATAAAATTTGCCGCGCCCATTCTCGAAACGTCGTGCTCATAACCTTTACCGCCAAAAACGAGTGCTGTGTAGCTTGCATTTTTATTAATTTCTTTCACAAAATCACCTCATACGAAATATATGAAGCGCTTTGCTTTTGGGTTACCGCCGCCTTGTATTACATACGTTAGCCGTAAGACTGTTAGTCCGATTCTCTTACGGCTGGCCGTAAGAGAAAAATCAATTGCTTTTTCTCAATACCGCAACCCTATCATTCCCCGAAAAATCGGGTATAATTTCACACGTCATAAGGTTTTCCTCGGCAATTTTCCGTAGAGACTCACCCTGGTCGTAGCCGATTTCATAAGCGATAAAGCCGCCTGCCGTTATTCTGTCTTTATACCTTGCGGTAAAGCTTCTGTAAAAATCGCAGCCGTCACTGCCGCCGAGAAAAGCCATTTTCGGCTCGTGGAAGATTTCCTCGTCGAGTTCTCCGTAAACCGAGTCCTTAACGTATGGCGGGTTTGACAGTACGGCAAAGTATTCTCCGTCTACCGTATTCATAAGAGCGTCTGTTACTACGAACTCCGCGCGGTCAATGACGCCGTTTCTCTCGGCATTTCTACGCGATAGCTCTATTGCCGCCTCGGATATATCAACCAGAACAGCGTTCGTGCCGAGCGTATTCTTTAAAGCCGAGATTCCGACGCAGCCGCTTCCCGTACATAAGTCGAGAAAACGCGCGCCCGATGGCAAATTTTTCACGGCAAAGTCAACGAGAATTTCGGTATCCTGACGAGGAATAAGGCAATTTTCATTAACCTCGTACTCCTCGTTATAGAAATAGGCTTTGCCTATAATATACTGCAAGGGCCTGCGTGATGCCCTATCTTCTATTGCCGAAATTATTATTTCATCTTTTATTTCGACGTCGGAAAAAATCATCCGAGCCTTATCTATACCGCCAAGATCGGAGAAAATCTCCATAGCATCGTGCTTTGCATTCGGTATTCCCGCTTCGACAAGTCTTTTTATTGCTTCCGAAAGCTTCATTCTTCGCTGCCTTGCGTGTTCTCTGCTACTTCCGAAGCAACGTTAGTTTCGCTGGCGGACTCTTCCGCTGCAGTGTCGATAGCAGAGGAAACGTTTGCCGCCTCTATGTTTTCACGGCTTGTCTCGGTAGCCGCTTCAGAGCTATCATCTGCCGCTGTTTCTACCTCTTCTGCGCCGGTGTCGGTCACTTCAGCGCTATCTTCGTGCTTTTCCCACGCACGAGCCTTGTAGAACTCCATAAACTCGGGATACTCGTCACGAAGAGCGCACTTGGTGGAAACTATCGCAACCTCGAGCATATCATCGGTGGGCTCTTTTGTCGTAAGACGCTGCACCCAAAGTCCCGGAGCGGATAGAATCCGAACGAAGACGTTATCGTGCTTGCCTGCGTACATAATGAACTCATATCCAACGCCCATTATAAGCGGAAGTATGAGAAGTCTTATGCCAGTGTAAGCCCATTTATTGAGCCCGGGCGCAATAGCGTAAACTACAAGTCCCGCAACAATGCCGAGAAGTATCATAAAGAACATAAAGCTCGTTCCGCAACGAGGGTGGAAGCGAGTATGCTTCTTTGCGTTTTCGGGAGTAAGCTCGTCACCCGACTCGAAGCAAGCTATCGTCTTATGCTCCGCACCGTGATACATAAAGGTACGCTTGATGTCCTTCATAAAGGTCACAAGCCAGAGATAAAGCAGGAAAATTCCCATTTTGAGAACACCCTCGATAACCTTTTGCCAAGCGCCGAGCGTAACGTCGAAGAGGCGAACGAACAGACTGTTTATAAGGTCTGCCACGAATATCGGCAAGAACATAAACAAGAAGAGCGAGAGAGCCAAGCCAAGCACTACTCCGAGCGCCATAATAACAGTAACTATTCCTATGCCGAAATGCTTTTTAAGCCATTTCTCGAACTTACTCTCCTCGTCCTCTATGCCGAGTGCATCTGCCGATGCGTTAAGCGTTTTAACGCTTAAAATCATCATCTCTACGAAGTTTATGACACCGCGGAGAATCGGAATATTAAGTATTTTATGCTTTTTGCGTACCGAGACGAACTTGTGGTCGGTAACAACAAGACTTCCGTCTTCCTTACGGCAGGTGGTGACCGTTTTTTCCCCCGCCTTCATCATTACGCCCTCAAGAACAGCCTGACCGCCAACCTTACCAAGACGGCAGCACTGCACCTCGGAGCATTCGTTTTTGTTTTGTTTCATTTTTTTGCCTTTCTGGTGTTGCTAATTGTTGCTGATTTTAACAAAGTCGAAATTAGGTTTCATTGTATTATACCATATATTCAAGCAAAAATAAATACTTTTTTTAAAAAAAATAAAAGATTTTAATGCGGCGTGTGATTTTACCGCATTTCCGAAGACTTTACCAAAATTTGATTGACCAATGCCAAAAAATGTGTTAAAATCTTTTCATAAAAGAGAAAGGGAGTGTGAAAAATGGAAAAAATTTATAAGCTGACCCCTGCCCTCTTCGCAAACCTATGGGGCGGAAACAAGCTTCGCGGCTACGGAAAGGAAAGCGACGATGACAGAATAGGAGAAAGCTGGGAGCTTTCGTTCGTTAAGGGCGCAGAAGCAAAACTCTGTGACGGAAGAGCGGTTACGGAAGTCTTTTCCAAATCGGATTTTGGAAAAAACGCGGAAAAATTCGAGTTTTTCCCTACTCTTACGAAATTTATCGACGCAAGAGAAAAGCTCTCGGTACAGGTTCACCCGAGCGACGAGTATGCCCTTAAGAACGAGGGACAGTACGGAAAGAGCGAAATGTGGTACGTCGTAGAGGCCGACGAAGGCGCAGGGCTCTACGTAGGACTCAACCGCGAGTGCGACAAGGAAGAGCTTGCCGCCGCCATAGCTGACGGAAGCGTTGAAAAGCTCCTATCCTTCAAGGAAGTCAAGCCCGGTGACGTCTTCTTTATTCCTGCGGGGACTATCCACGCAATATGCGGGGGCGTGTTAATTTACGAAATCCAGCAGAACAGCACTCTGACGTATAGACTTTACGACTATATGCGTCGCGACAAAGACGGAAATCTACGAGAACTCCATGTAAAAAAGGCTATGAAAGTGCTGAAATCTGACGTGTATAACCCGCCGAAATTTGACACGGGGGCGTGTGACTGCGGCAAAATCCTAGGAAAGTGCGAATACTTTACCACCAAGGAATACGCAGTCTCAAATAGGAAAAGCGTAAAGATATCCGTAAACGGTGACTCCTTCAAAGCAATTACAGTAGTCAAGGGCGAGGGCGTGTTAAGTTTTACAGATAACAACGCCGGTCTCTCTTCTCTCCCGCTCTCTCTCGGTGATACGTACTTTGCACCTGCAAATAACGAGGGCTTTGAATTTACTATATCGGGAAACCTGACAGTTATATCCGTTGAGGTCTGATAGCCTTCTCACGTTCGCAGAGCGAACATATCTCTATTTGCCGTAGCAAATAATATCGCTGCTTGCAAAAAAGCAAGCAATATCGCATTGACGCAGTTGCGTCAATATATCGCTTTTTGCGACAGCAAAAACCATTACTTCTCCTGTCTGAGAAGGCTTTTTCGAGGTTTAACCACACTCTTTACACAAAACCAACCAAATTTTATAAATCTCACTCAAGCCTCCCTTGCGCAAAGGGAGGCTTATTTTTTCGATAGTGCTTTGCGTTACATTCTTCTCACGTTTGGAGAGTAAAGCTTTCGTAACAAAGTTTACTGCATTTTACCAACTATTGTTTGTTTTTAACAAAAATAGGGATATAAACCCGGGATTTTGTACATTTTGAATAAAAACCGTTAAAAAAGACTATTTACATTACCAATTTACACCAAAGCCTTTTTCGTGTTATAATGAAGTGCACCCTATTTATTATATTATTAAGCAATAAAAATAAAACAAAGCACATAAAGGAGAAAATAACATGAAGAAATTTAGCAAAATCCTAGTACTTCTTCTGTCCGTAGCGCTCGTTTGCACGGGACTTATCCTTGCGGTAAGCGCTGATGACGGCAACGTCGCAAAAGTCGGTGAAACCGAGTACGCAACTCTCGCGGCGGCGCTTGACGCAGTGACAGAAACAGACTCCGAAGTCACTCTTATAAGAGACGCAAGCCTTGAGTCATACAGCTTGACGAAAAGCGCGACCGTAAACTTAAACGGCTTTACGCTTTCCTCTTCCCCGGCAGACGGCGACGCTGAATATGCGTTCTACCTCAAGGCCGACGGAATTACGCTCGATATAGTCGGTGACGGCGCTATTAAGCTTGACGGTATGCTTGCATACTCCCCAAATAGTGCTAATCTTAACGTTGCCGGTAAGATGGCAGGTATAGATATCACGCATACAGGCTCTATCAACTCTGCCGTTATCTCCGCATCGGCAGGAAGTTGGACGTTCACAAACGCCAATATCGTTGCTACTCCAAATAATGATTACGCGTTTTATATGAAAGATAACAGCACCCCGGCGTTAACCTTCAACGCAGTAACAATTGATACCATCGGCTCTACCTCTACCGACCAAAACTCCGGCGTTCTTCGTATGAGCAGTAAAGGTAAGCTCAGCATGGATCACTGCACCGTAAAGACAAACGCAGGATTTATCAACTTCCAGAATAATACGTCCGCAACCGTTGAAGATTACGTAACTATTAAAAACTCTTGGGTAAGCGCAATTGATACCACTAGCGCAAAAACCGGTATTTTCGGCTCATACGTTAATATCAACAGCGACATTTACGTAAAGGATTCATATCTTGAAAGCTCCTACCGCGCTCTTATGCTCAAGGGAGACGGCGCAGGAAAGCTTATCCTTGATAACTCCTATTTCGTAGTAGATAACTGCAACCGCAATGAAGCAACCTCATTCTTTATGCGCTCCGGCGTGATAAGAGTTACAAACGGCAGCGCCATTTGCTTCGACGAGAGCGCAGCTGCTGCTAGTAGCAAGGGCTACTTCAATTTCGCTTCAAACTCCGATTCAACGATATATCTCGAAGAGGGCGCAAGAATCAATCACAAGACGTTTGCCGTTCTCACCGAGCTTGCGGCAATTGAAGGCACAAGCTATTACAACGCGAAAAACGAAACCTACGTAAAATTCGTCGAGGTTGACTCCGACGGAAACGAAACCTACGTTACCCCCTCGGCAAGCACGAATTACACCTTCGTTTACGACCCCGTAGGAAACCTCACGGCGCCCTACGTTCTGACGAAGATAAGCGACAGCGCTCCCCAGCTTTACACCAAGGACGCTGACGGAAACATAACTGCAAGCAAGGTTAACACAATTGCAGACCACTCCACTCTCTCCGATTACGTTTACTTCTACCACGACGGCGGAACGAGAACCGGTCAGTATAACCAGTATGAAACGATAAACGGCACAAAATCTTATATATCTCACGGCACAAAGTATGTAAACGGCAACGCTGCTTACCACTACACGCCCAACGGCAGAGTGGCAGTTTCAAACGGAGTTGACACTCCCATCAACTTCTGGCTTGGTCTTACAACAGGTCTTTCCGAAGCCTCTCTCGACCTCTTCGTTTTTGAATTCGACCTCGGCGCAGGCTCGGCTGACGGCTTTGCTCCGGGACACGTTTCCATTCACGCGAGAGGAAGCGCCACCGGAGACGGTAATAAAGCCAGACAGTTCTTCCACGTGGCTCAGGACGGAACGGTTACCAACGATACCCTTTCGGACTTTAAGAGCTATCAGCTTGATACTAACCGCTGGAACAGAGTTTCGGTAGTTATCGAAACCGCCTCCGCTAAAGGAAAGGCTTACGTATTTATTGACGGAAATTACATAGGTTACGCTCAAGGCTACGAAAGCGACGGCGCATATCTCTTTGCTCCGAGATACGACTCTACGGTAAATAAGAGAGACTTCATCGGTCCCGTAACACTCTTCGATAACGTAGGAATAAGAGTTTACGGCGAAGGCAAGAGTGCATACACCGTATCCGGCGAATCCGACGCGAGAGCATATCTCACAAACGGCTGTATGCCCTGGAACTTTGGCAACACAGTATCCCGCGAGCTTGCCGATATCACCGTCGGCGGTATCGAATATCCCGACGTTAACAGCGCTATAACAGCCGCTTCAGCTCTCGGCACAGTTCCCCAGATAAACGGTGAAATTTCCAAGGAGCAGACCGTAACCCAGAATTATCAGGTATCAGCAAACGGCTATACCATTCCCCTTTCGGATTCCTCTTATCCCGCAGACATTAAGACGGACGCCAACGGAAACAACTATTACTACGACTTTAACGAAAGCTACAATCTCACGGTAAAATACAAGTTCTTCTTTGGAGACCTCAATAAAGCAGAACAGCTTAGCGACCCTGCGTACTGGACCGAGGAGCTTGAATGCGCTATAGGTATGACTCCTTCCGCTATTTACAACGGAGAGGAGCTCGAGGATATCCTCGCTGAAAGAGGCTCCGATTACCTCTTCGCGTCTCACATTGGTTGGTCTATGGAAAAGGGCAGCTCTACCGTAGATGAAACTCCTCTCAGCCTTGAATTTGCCGAGGCAAATAAGGAAAACACGATCGAATTCTATCCCGTATATAGCGAGCCCTTCTCGAAGGGATATCTTTACGTCGTGCTTGACGTGAACGGTGAGTTCCGCTTCGGCTATGATATGAATAAGACGTTGACTATGTATAACTCCGACTGGATGACAAGAGACGTTGGAGTAGCCGGCGCCGGTACCAACGGCACAGCGGCTCCCAAGCTCGAATACGGCGAGACCTTCGTAGTTCTTAAGGACGACGTATTATCATTCGGAGCAGCCTTTAATTCTCCCAGAGCTACCAAGGCGACCGCAGAGGAGCTAGTCTTCAATTTTGACCTCAACGGTCACAGAGTGAAAATCAACCAAAAGGGCAATGGCGGCGAGCCTAAGAGCATGGGATTCCTCAGCCCGCAGACAGGCGAAACGATGAATCTTTATTCCTCACGCCCCGGCGCATACCTTGAGTCAATCGGTTACGTAGGAAAGGATTCCGAGGGAGTTATGAATTATAATCTCTCCGGCGGTATTCTCTTCAAGGCGGCTTACAACAACGCTACCGTCAACGTCGGTACCGTAACGGTAGGTGGCGTGACCTATGACGGCTCAAACCTCACCTTAAGCGGCGACCAGATTGCCAGCACATCAGCCTCCGCAACAGGCAGCTCTATAAATATTGAGGGCGCCACGCTCGTCAGAAGCACTGTTGACAACCTTGCTATGTTTATGACGCGCGACTCCGACTCGGTTATTAACGTAAAGGGCTGCACCGTAGTTAACGTTCGCGGCGGCTCCATAGCAGGCAACCATCACACAAACGGACTCGAAAATTCGGGTGCTATCAACTTCACCGACACTCTTATTCTTACAAAGAACAACGGCGCTAACCTTATCTACAAGAATTCGGGCAACAACACCGTAACGTTTACGAACTGCGTAACTAACGGTACGATAAACGCAGACGAAGGCATTCTAATTGTTAAGGATACTGCGGCTTACGGCTGCACCGCCTCCGCTCCCGAGGGATACGTTCTCGCGAAGTATAATCTTCCTATGACTCTCGCGAATACTATAACCTATAAGGCTATTGCCAGCGACGGAACTCAGGGCGCAGACACCGTTTATACCGATTACAGCTTCGCGAGTCACGGCTCTGCCGCAGGCTCCGCAAACGTAATTCTTCCCCTCCTTACCTACAAGACCGTTCCCGAAAGCGAGACGGTAACTGTAACCTGGAGCGGTATTGCTACTAACGAAGCCAAGACCGAAGCTTACGTCAAGGGCGGTAACGTTGTCGGTATCGCTGTTGACTCCTGCGAGTCAAACGTTATCAGCCTCGTTCACGACGGCGGTTTTGAGGAAGAGCTTGCGCAGGGTATCACGGAAGACGCAACCTATACTCCTACCTATACAGTAAAGGCGGCCGTAACAGGTCTTCAGACTAACCTTTCTCTTTACGCTGACTTTGGCGTAAACCTCTATATCCCCACTGATTACGCAGAATACGTAACGGTTGACGGAAAGACCGAAACCGTTACCGTTAACGGAAAAACCTACACCAAGGTAACGATAGATCAGAAGTGCGACGCTGCTTCCAAGGCTGTTGTCTTCACTCTTAAGATAAGCGAAACCATCGGCGAGACTGTTTACGAGGATACCGTTAACGTATCCGTTTCCATAGTAAGCTATGCAACCAAGATTCTCGAGGGAGAAAGCTTCTCCGCCGCAGATAAGGTTCTCGTTTACTATATGCTGAATTACGCAAACGAAGCGGTTAAGTACTTCGACAAGGTAGAAAACGACGAGACGATAGCTGCTCTTCTTGAAAACTACTCATCCGTTGGCGGCAAGTACACCGTTGATTCGACCTTGAACGCAAAGAACAACGGACTTAGTGACGTATTCGCCGGCGTTGCAATCGACGCTAACTCCTCTCCTGCATTCGTGCTTACTCTCAATGAGGGCTTCAAGGGAACGGTAACCGTATCCTACGCAGGCAGCAAGGCTACGAGAACGTTCACCGTAACAGAAGCTTCCAAGGCAAACGATACCCTTAAGATTGACGGTATGAAGGCTTACAACTTCGGAACCGATCTCACCGTCACCGCAGAGGGAACACTTAACGGCGCAGCAGTATCCATAAGCGGTCAGTTCAACCTTGACGCATACGTTGAGCACGCTGAAAGCAACGCGCTCGCTCACCTCGACCTCGTAAAAGCGCTCCGCGCATACGCAGAGGTTTCCGAGCTTTATATGCTTGGCACTCTCGACGATGCTATTACCGAGCAGGCAGCCGGTGATGAAGTTGTAGAAGAAGAGACTACCGAAGAGGTAACTCCCGCTGAATAATTCACACTCAAAACTTCGCTATCCGCAAAGCGAAATAAAAACTCAACAAAGGCTCCCTTTAGCGAGGGAGCCTTTTTATTTGGAATTTTTATGCATTTGCACAGAAATTCCAAGTGGGAAGTCGCTATTATCTAATAAAAATGCCGTTTGCGGCAAAAATATTAGATGAGCCTATTGCTTTTTTGGCAAATCGGGTGTATAATGTATCTAATAAAAGTGCCGTTTGCGGCAAAAATATTAGATGGAGGCTGTTATGGAAATCAAAAGAGACGTTTACTTGAACAGACTTATTGTCAGAAAAAACAACGGATTCATTAAAGTTATAACCGGTATCCGCAGAAGCGGAAAATCCTATCTGCTAAATACTTTATTTTACAACCACCTGCTTTCGGAAGGTGTAGCCGAGGATCATATTATCAAATTTGCGTTTGACTCTGCCGACGATTTGATTAAAATCGGCGAAAATCCTATCGTTCTTGATAACGAGCGCGAGGATAGAAAGGTTGATCCCACTAAATTTTTAAATTGGTTGCAGCCGCAGATTGCGGACCGGGATATGCATTATATTCTGCTCGACGAGGTTCAAAAGCTTGGCGCATTTGAGTCAGTCATGAACGGATTTCTTCGCAAAAGCAATCTCGACGTGTACGTCACCGGTAGCAACTCTAAATTTTTATCAAAGGATATCCTCACCGAATTTGAAGGCAGAGGAGACGAAATTCACGTTCTTCCCCTTTCATTCTCGGAATATTATGCGTTCTGTGGCGGTGACAAGAGCGAAGCGTTTGACGATTATTCTATCTATGGCGGACTTCCCGCAGCAGCTCTTATGGCAACCGAGGAGCAGAAATCGACTTATCTCATTTCTCAAATGCAGAATCTCTACTTGCGAGATATAAAAAACCGTTACGGCTTGCAGGACGAGCTAACTATCGGAGAAGTTCTCGACGTCGTTGCTTCCGGAATTTCTGCCCTCACCAATCCGAGAAACATTGCAAATACCATGAACAGTGTGCACGGAGTCAGCATCTGTGACGCTACTGTAGATCGCTATATAAGCCATATGGAAGATGCTTTTATGCTCACCCGTGTTAAAAGATACAACGTCAAAGGCAGAAAATATATCGGAACTCCTTATAAAATCTACTTCGAGGATATCGGTCTTCGTAATGCGCGCTTGAATTTCAGGCAGATTGAAGGCACTCATATTATGGAGAACATAATCTATAACGAGCTCCGTTACAGAGGATATCAAGTGGACGTCGGAATGGTAGAATCCCGCAGCAGAGACGAGGAAGGAAAAGAAACCAGAACTCAACTTGAGATTGATTTTATCGCTACCATCGGAAGCAAAAAATATTATATCCAATCCGCATATGCGATTCCCGATCAAAAGAAGTACGAGCAAGAAACCGCCTCTTTTGACAAAACTATGGATTCCTTCAAAAAAATCATCATCGTCGAAAAGAGCATGAAGCCTCGCCGCGACGAAAAGGGATACGTTATGATGGGCGTAAAAGAATTCCTACTCGATAAAGATAGCTTAGAAGCATAAGCAAATAAATAACACCAAAGAAGAGCGAAGCCGACACCTTAGCGTGAAGGCTTCGCTCTTCTCACGTTTGCGAAGCATATAATAACTGGCCGTATAAGGCAATCATAGTTGCCGCGAGTTACCCTCGCGAGTATGCCTAATTGTCTATTTTTAACAAAACCTGCCAAAATTATTATTAAGATTGCCAATTTACACCAGCTATACTTTCGTGCTATAATAAAGTACGTCCTATTTATTTTTATAAATAGCAAAAGCGAAAAATCAAAAATAAAAACACATAAAGGAGAAAAAACAAAATGAAGAAACTCAGCAAAATTCTAGTGCTTCTTCTCTCTGTTGCACTCGTTTGCGCGGGGCTTATCATCGCTGTTAGCGCTGATACAACCACGAACGTTGCAAAAATCGGTGACACCGAGTACGCAACTCTTGCGGAAGCTTTCGATGTGGCAAACGCAGTAACAGACGGAACAACCACGACGATCACTCTAATAAATGACGTGACCGTATCGGCAACTATAAAGCCGACGACGAGCGTAACCCTTGACCTTAACGGTCATACTCTTACGAATACAACGACGGCTTTCGCTCCCCAGACGGACGGAACCACCTTTACCATTACGGGCGAGGGCAGCATTTCCGCGGGTCATACCCTTATTCAGTATAAAGAATGGAGCGCAAGCGCTAACCTTCCAAACCGTAACGTTAACGTAATCGGTACCGGTGACGGAATTTACATTAAGTATCTCAAGGATGCCGCAACCAGCACGGACGGCAAGCTTATCTCCATGGATGCGGGTACTTGGACGTTTAAGAATTTGGAAATTGAAGCTACTATCAACAGAATAAATTCAACTACCGATACAACAGCAAAAGCTGACCAGCTCTTCTGGGTATGGAACGCCGAAACATTGACAGATTTGATGATTAACTTCGATAACGTTGATATGACCGTAGGTTCAAATACTTCAAGTTCTGCTGTAATTTTTGCAAGATACTGCAAAATTTCTATGAATGATTGCAATATAACGACAAAAAACAGTATTCCTGTATTCACCACAACCAATAACGTTACAATGACACCGGACGACAAGCTCACTGACGTTGAAAACGTTATCGAGATAACGAATTCGAATATTTATTCCAGCGCGTCTTTGCTTGGCGGATACGGATATGCCGACGGTGACTTTTTAATCAAAAATTCAACCGTTAACATCAGCAGCGGCGTCTCGTTAAAGGAGAACTTAAATAACAGCGCTATCGTTCTTGATAATTCGGTTTGGAACTGCAGAGGAACCTCCTATATACTCCGCTCGCTTAACATGCTCCTTAAGAACGGTTCGGCTATCACTTACGATACCACCACTGCTACTCCAACCGCTATCTATAGCACCACCGCAAATGACAGTAGCTTACATACGTATCCTATCGTAAACGGTGTAACCATTAACAAAAATATGATAATCTTCGAAGGCGCAAGAGTAGATTACAACGTTTATATGGCAATCGTTTCTGGCGGTGTCAGTAACGGCCGTATGGCTTTTGAAGACGGAACGGCGATAAATGCCGAAGAAGAACCCACATACGTATTTGCTTACGATCCCGAGGGAAATGCTGACATTCCCTTCGTTGTAGTCAAAGCGGCGGACGCAGAGAACTACGCTTCCGCTCCAAGCTTCGCGGAACACACGTACAAGTATCTTTATACTAATCCCACTACCAGCGTTCATTGGAATCCCAACGGTGTTGTTGGAAACGAAACTGTAAACGGAAACGACGTATGGACTCGCTATAACGATCTCGCAAACAGCACCGGAACAGCACCTACCTACATCTTTGTCAAAACCGGTATAAAGCAAGATCAGTATAACGTTTTTGTTTATGACGTTGATTTTGCAGCGGATTCTCTGAACGGCCTTGCCAATATGAGCGTCGGTCTTCATGCAAGAAGCTCCTCGTCTCCCGGTAGCGGTAGCGGCAGACATACGCAGATATTCAAAATAACAAACGGTGTTATAAATACTTCCGGTTATCTTACCGGAGGAGCTTCTTCTTCCGTTGCACTCGAGCTTGGCGAGTGGAACCACCTCACCGTAGTAATAGATACGACTAAAGAAACGACCGGTACAGCTTACGTTTACGTGAACGGCGTTTACCTTGGTACACGTACAGCTTATACCGCTGACGACGCTTATCTCGCGGGACCGAGATTTGACGTTACCGCAACCGACAAAGACAGATTAAGCCTTACGGTAGATAACGTAGCCGTTAGAGTTTACGGCGCTCTCTCTGACACGGTAACACCTACCGCTATTGCCGATAAAGGCGCAAGCTACCTTATTGATGGCGGAGCAGCTTGGAATGCAGGCGCTGTCAACAACAATTTGACAGTTAACGGAACTGCTTACAGCACCATAGACGAGGCTCTCACCGCTGCAACTCTTGCAGGAACTACGGCGCAGCTTAATTCCCCCGTTTCTATTGAACAGACCGTTACCGTTAACGGTACAATTGCTACCAACGGATATGAAATTCCTCTTTCGGAGAATACCATTCCCTACACAGTTGCTTATGACACCGACGGAACGACTCCTCTTTCTTACACCTTCGACAATAGCCTGACCGCAACGGTTAACCTCATATTCTCCTATAACGGAAATTCTTCCGTTTCTAACGAATTCGCTATCGGCGATTCCTTTGCGGAGTTTTATTCGAGCGTTATTACCACTGCTGTTCTTGTAAACAAGACAGCTGACAACCACTTCGAATCACGCGAGCTTTTGGGCTGGACATTGACAGAGAGCGGAACAGAAATCGTTCTTACAGAAGTTCTTACCAAGGAATTTGCCGGTGAAAACGACGGCGAAGAGGTAACTCTCTATCCTGTATTCAGCGAATCCGAGCAAAAGTTCACTTGGGTTGTTACCAACACTAACGGCTTCGTTCGCGGCGGCGAGGATACAGTAATAACTACTGCCGTTTGGAATAATACCATCAAGCTTACTTACGGTGAAACTCTTGTTCTCCAGCAGAACATCGTAGCAGTAAATGCATTCAACTCTAACAGCAAGGGCTCGTCTGAGACCAAGACACTTGGTCTTGACCTCAACGGCCACACTCTTACGGTTGACCCGCACTACACTGCTGCCACCATTCCCAACGCTGCCAACAAAAAGATTTTCGGCTTCTGGAAAGTACTCGTTGGAGAAACCCTTAACGTTTACTCCACCAACGAGGGCGGAAAGATTGAATCCTTTGGCGCTGAAAAAGCTGACTTCAGCGGCGGACTTCTCTTCGTCATGGACGCTCAGGCAAGCGGGAACCGTGACGTAATTGCAAACGCTAACAGAAGTACAGATTACTCTGCGCTTAATATAGGTACCTTCGGTGATATCCCGGGCTCTAACCTTACTCTTTGCGCGGGCGGCATCATTGACCTTGATGACGGTGACTCCACCTGTACGGTAACTATGGACGGGGTAACCGCGATTAAGAATTCGTACGACTGCTCATTTATATCCCAGCGCGCATACTACGGAAAGCTTGACGTTAAGAATTGCAATCTTATCTTAACTTGTGGTTACACCTCTGTCATTATGGAAAACGCATCAGGCTCCAAAGCTACAGACAGCAATGGAGATACGGTATATTCCGCAGCAACCGTAACCTTCGAAAACTGCACTATTATTCACAGCGCTAATGGCAAAGACGTCGTTAGCGGAAATAATGCATTCGAATCCATAACGTTTAAAAACTGCGTTACCAACGGAACTATAAACGGAAAGAAGACAATCGTTGATGAGGGAACTCAGTACGTAACTCTTGGAACGACAGCCAAGCTTGCAAGCGACGTTACTGCTGCAAAGTGGAATCAGCCCATGACAGTTGACGGTAATACTATGACCGTTACGTTCTACACCATCAACGATGACCGTACCGAATATGTACCTAACAATTACGTAATTGCTTCTTACGGATACACCGGTGATGCTAAAATCGTTCTTCCCACTCTTACCTATAAGGCTGTTACCGAAGATGATACCGTAAACGTAACCTACACAGGCTACGACGGAGCTACTACTAACGTACTTTACGCTGTTGGCGGTAACGTTGTTGACTATAAGCTTTCCAATTACGAGGGCAAAGCATTGACCTTCGAACACAACGGAACGTATCAGGAAGATTACGCAACCAATCTCGTGGCAGACGGCACTTACGTTTACACGACAACTCTTGCAAACTACACTGTTTTAGAGGCAAACATCAAAGACCTTCAGGCTAACGTTTCTCTTTACGCAGACTTCGGCGTTAACCTTTATATTCCTAGCGGATATGAGGAATACGTGAAGGTATTCAACGGAGACGCTGAGATTGCTCCTACAAAGACGACAAGCTACCTCAAGTACACTATCACTCAGCTTTGCAACAAGGCATCCGAGAACGTTACCTTCAAGATTACGATAACCGAAGAAGGTCATTCCGTTGATACCACTGCAAGCGTTTCTATAGCAACCTACGCAGAAGCAGTTCTCGGCGGAGAATACACCGACGCAGACAAGGTTCTCGTTTACTACATGCTTAACTACGCAAACGAAGCAGCTAAGTATATCGGCGGCGCAGAAGATACTGCAATCGCTACTCTTCTTGAAAATAACGCAACCGTTGCAGCTAAGTACACCGTAAGCGCAGAGTACGACGAGTATATCGAAAATCAGGGACTTGCAAGTGTATTTGACACTGTTGCAATCGACCTTAATGGAACTCCCGCATTCGTGCTTAACCTTGAGGCAGGCTTCGAGGGAACGGTAACCGTATCCTACGCTAAGGGCAAGGCTTCAAGAGAGTTCAACATTGCAGAGGCTTCCGACGAAATCGTTGCTCTCACCGTTGAAGGCATGAAGGCATACAACTTCGGTACAGTTCTTACTATCACCGCAGAGGGAACTCTTAACGGCGAAGCAGTAGCTATCACCGGTACTTACAGCCTTGATACCTACGTTAAGGACGTTGAAACCGCAGGCGAGGATTGCGCAGCTCTTGCAAAGGCACTCCGCGCATACGCAGAGGTTTCCGAGCTTTATAAGAATCAGACTCTCGATGATGCTATCGCTGAGCAAGCTGCAGCTGAGGATACCCCTTCCGGCGAGGAAACTCCCGCAGCTTAAGCTAACTGCTAATTAAAGCAAATACCTTTAAAAAATTCTTGCGGTAGCTGACTACTTAAGCCTTCTCCAGTGGGAGAAGGTGGCAGTCGCAGACTGACGGATGAGGTGTTTACCGATAACAAAACATCTTACTACGGTTTAAGTTTGTGCCTACTACTCATCCACCGCAAGAGAAGACAGAAAATTCTTGCGGTAGCTGACTACTACCGCAAGAAAAGAAATAATATTGAACCGCGAACAAAATTCAATGTATTTAAACAAATGACTGCATACAAAAGAGGCGCCGGCTCTTCCGAACCGTGCGCCTCTTTTATTTCTTTTAAACCAGCCAATTCGTTTATCCGGATTGGCTGGTTATTTTTGCTTTGATTAGCTTATAACTACTTTTTGCCTACTTTAGTTAACAAATCGGCTTTTACTTAAAACAAATTCGTTCTAAATATTAAGCTATATTAGTCAACGCTGTAGAACTCAACGAGCTTCTTAAGTCTCTCGTACTTAGCCTTTGCGGTTTCCTCTGCCTTAGCGAAGAGCTCCTTTGCTCTCTCAGGGAAGCTTTGAGCAAGACGAGTGTAACGAGCTTCACCGTTAATGAAGTCCTGATAGCTTGCAGTGGGCTCCTTGGAGTCGAGCGAGAAGGGATTCTTGCCCTCTGCCTTAAGAGCAGGATTGTATCTGAACATCTGCCAGTAACCAGCCTCAACAGCCTTCTTCATTTCAGCCTGGCAGTTCTGCATTCCGCCCTTGATGGAGTGCATTTCGCAGGGAGCGTAGCCGATAACGATAGAGGGTCCGGGATAAGCCTCTGCCTCAGCAAGAGCCTTAAGGGTCTGGTTCATATCAGCGCCCATAGCGATCTGAGCTACGTAAACGTAACCGTAGGACATAGCGATTTCAGCAAGATTCTTCTTGCCGATAGCCTTACCTGCAGCTGCGAACTGAGCAACCTGACCAATGTTGGAAGCCTTGGAAGCCTGACCGCCGGTGTTAGAGTAAACCTCAGTATCAAATACCATAATGTTTACGTCCTCGCCGGATGCGATAACGTGGTCAAGACCACCGAAGCCGATATCGTAAGCCCAACCGTCTCCACCGAAGATCCAAACTGCCTTCTTGGAGAGGTACTGCTTCTCTGCAAGAACCTCGGGAGCTACAGGGCAGCCTGCGTTTGCAGCAGCCTCAAGCTCTACGATAAGAGCCTTGGTAGCAGCCTCGTTTGCCTTACCGTCGTTAAGAGTATTAAGGTACTCAGCCGCAGCAGCCTTGAAGGAGTCAGATGCCTTATCGGACTCTGCCATAGCACGAACCTTGTTTACAAGCTTCTCACGAATGGTCTTCTGACCGATATACATACCGAGACCGTGCTCTGCGTTATCCTCGAAGAGCGAGTTAGCCCATGCGGGACCTCTGCCGGACTCATTGTTTACAGTGTAAGGAGTTGCGGGAGCGGAGCCACCCCAAATGGAAGAGCATCCTGTTGCGTTCGAGATATACATTCTCTCACCGAAGAGCTGAGTGATAAGACGAGCGTAAGAGGTCTCTGCGCATCCTGCGCAAGAGCCGGAGTACTCAAGGAGGGGCTGCTTGAACTGGCTGCCCTTAACGGTAACGTTAACGAGCTCACTCTTCTCTGCAACCTTTGCTACTGCGTAGTCATAAGCCTTCTGCTGATCAAGCTGAGTAGCGATAGGCTTCATTTCGATAGCGGTGCCAAGCTTTGCGTTGTTGTTAACAGGGCAAGCCTTAACGCAAAGAGTACATCCCATACAGTCGAGGGGAGATACCGCCATAGTAAACTTATAGTTAGTCTTAATAACAGGCTTAGCAGCGAACTTTGTCTCTTTTGGGGCTGCAGCAGCCTCTTCCTCTGTCATAGCGAAGGGACGGATGCAGGCGTGAGGACATACGAACGCACAGTTGTTACACTGGATACAAGCCTCGGGATTCCACTGGGGAACGGTAACGGCAACGCCTCTCTTCTCATATGCAGCGGAGCCCTGGGGGAACGTACCGTCAGCATACTTTGCGAAGGTAGCAACGCTAAGAGAGTCACCCTTCATTGCTCCAACGGGAACAACGATGTCGTTTACGAAGTCAACGAGGTCTGCTCTGTTTCCGGTAACCTTTGCTTCGGGAGCAGTCTTGCCTGCGTCCTTCCAGGAAGCAGGAACTTCTACGAGGTGGAGAGCATCCTTACCTGCGTCGATAGCCTTGTGGTTGAGGTCAACTATTGCCTGTCCCTTCTTGAGATAGGACTTGGTTGCCATATACTTCATGTAGTCAATAGCCTCGTCGATAGGAAGAACCTTTGCAAGAGTAAAGAATGCAGACTGAAGCACAGTGTTCTTAACCTTTGCGTTACCGAGGTCTATTGCAAGCTGAGTTGCGTTGATGGTGTAGAACTTAACGTCATTGTTTGCGATATAGCTCTTAACGCTTGCGGGAAGGTGAGCATCAAGCTCAGCGTCGCTCCACTGGCAGTCAAGAAGAAATGTTCCGCCGGGCTTAACGTCGGAAATCATATCATACTTGGTAAGATATGCGGAATTGTGGCAAGCAACGAAGTCAGCCTTATTAATATAGTAAGAGGACTTGATGGGAGAATCACCGAAACGAAGGTGAGAAATGGTAATACCACCGGTCTTCTTGGAGTCATACTGGAAGTATGCCTGAATATACTTGTCGGTATGGTCACCGATAATCTTAATGGAGTTCTTATTAGCGCCAACGGTACCGTCTCCGCCAAGTCCCCAGAACTTGCACTGGATCATATCGGAGGGAGAGGTGTCGGGAGCTGCCTTCTCTTCAAGAGAGTGACCGGTAAGGTCGTCAACGATACCAACTGTGAAGTGGTTCTTGGGAGCAGCTTCTGCAAGGTTAGCGAAGATAGCGAAGATGGACGCGGGAGTGGTATCCTTCGAGCCAAGACCGTATCTGCCGCCTACAACCTCAATGTTCTTTCTGCCGGTCTCGTTGAGAGCGGTAACAACGTCAAGGTAAAGGGGCTCGCCAAGAGAGCCGGGCTCTTTGGTTCTGTCAAGAACAGCGAGTTTCTTACAAGAAGCGGGAATAGCCTCAGCAAGCTTTTCTGCCGAGAAGGGACGGTAAAGTCTTACCTTAACAAGACCAACCTTTTCACCGTTCGCATTCATATAGTCGATAACCTCTTCAGCAACGTCGCAGATAGAGCCCATAGCGACCATTACACGATCAGCGTCGGGTGCGCCGTAGTAGTTGAAGAGCTTGTAGTTAGTGCCAAGCTTTGCGTTAACCTTGTCCATGTACTCCTCAACAACTGCGGGAAGAGCGTCATAGTAGGGGTTGCAAGCCTCTCTGTGCTGGAAGAAGATATCTCCGTTTTCAGCAGAGCCGCGAAGAGCGGGATTCTCGGGGTTGAGAGAACGGTCGCGGAATGCCTTAACAGCGTCCATATCGGTCATTTCAGCGAGGTCTTTGTAGTCCCAAGCAGCAACCTTCTGAACCTCGTGAGAGGTACGGAAGCCGTCGAAGAAGTTAAGGAAAGGAACTCTCGATTTGATGGTTGCAAGGTGAGCAACTGCGCCGAGGTCCATGATTTCCTGAGCGTTGGTTTCAGCGAGCATAGCAAAACCGGTCTGACGGCAAGCATATACGTCGGAGTGGTCACCGAAAATGTTAAGAGCGTGGGAAGCTACGCATCTTGCGGAAACGTGAATAACGCAAGGAAGAAGCTCTCCGGCAATCTTATACATATTGGGGATCATAAGAAGAAGACCCTGCGAAGCAGTGTAGGTGGTCGTGAGCGCACCGGATGCAAGAGATCCGTGAACTGCGCCTGCAGCTCCTGCCTCGGACTGCATTTCAACAACCTTAACATTCTCGCCAAAGATGTTCTTTGCGGGTTCGCCGAAGATGTTCTTGTTAGATGCACTCCAGGTGTCCGTTACTTCAGCCATGGGGCTTGAAGGGGTGATAGGATAGATGGCAGCAACTTCTGTAAACGCATAGGATACGTGGGCAGCGGCTGTGTTACCATCCATAGAAATTTTCTTTCTTTCTACCATTTGTGGTTCCTCCATTTTATAATAATTTTTTAAAATTAACTCATTTGGGCGGTAAAAATATACCACCACCCGTTATTATATCACATATTTTAATAAAAGTAAATAGTAAATTATAATTTATCGTGAAATTTTTAACACATCAAAGCCTTCTCCAGCGGGAGAAGGTGGCAGTCAAAGACTGACGGATGAGGTGTTTTACTATGGATAAAACATTTTACTGCGGTTTGACTTCGTTGCCTACTCCTCATCCACCGCAAGCGGTCCCCCTTCTCCAACAGGAGAAGACTTAAGCTCAATACCCTCACGCCGCTTCGCTACCCACCGAAGAAGCCTATTATTCTTTATCTGTTAACCCTAAAATGTAGTCTGTGGTTGTTTTATACAGCTTGGATAAGGCAATCAAGCACTCCACTTACGTCACCTTATTTAAAATCTCAAGAAGCTCATCCTTATCCGTGACTATGTTTAGAGCCATAAGGAAAGCCTTTGCGCTCATTCCTTCGGGCAAATCAAGCGCAAGCGCAACCGAGTCTCTTAAAGCGGTGGAGTTATCTTTTCCGGTAAGTCCGAGGTTAAAAAGGTCGGTTTTCGTAATACTTCCCCGCTTTATTTCACACGTATCGGCACTAAACGGCATAAGAAGCCGTCGCAGCACGTCACCTCCAACTCCCTCAACGCCAAGCACACCCTCTTTTCCCGCGTGCGTTTTTCTCTTCTCTTTTCCCTCTATTCTCGGGATATATACCTGGTATATTTTCTCCTTTGGTATAAGTCCCGAAACAAAGCTGCGTATCTGCCTACCTCCCCCGTCGGAGTCGGTTAAGAGAATTATTCCGTCTTTTCCTATTTTCTTAATAAGCGCCTGCTTTTCTCTCGAATTGAAAATTCCAAAGCCGTCGGTCGTTATTACGGTTGCCGAAAAAATCCCGAGTATTGCGCTTTTATCATATCTTCCCTCTACTATTATCGGTAGTTTTATCCTTGGCATACTATCTTCTCTCCGTTCTCACGTTGATGCTCTGCATCAATATATCTCATCGACACTGCGTGCCGATAAGATACGTTCGCAAATCAATATTTGCGAACTATTTACGAAGCCGAGCTTCGCATAAATCCGAAATGGGACACTCGTCGCACTTCGGCGCTCTTGCCGAGCAAACCTCTCGCCCGAAGGTAACGATTCTATGACAGAAGTCACTTCCCTCCGAAATATCCATAAGGTCACGCAGGATAAATTCAATTTTCGTTGCGTCCTTTAGCGTCTCAGGGTACATACCGAGTCTGCCGAGAATTCTTATGCAGTGCGTATCGCAGACGATAGCCCCCTTGCCAAAAACGTCACCCAAAATGAGATTTGCAATCTTTCTGCCAACGCCGGGTAAAAGGAGAAGCTCTTCCATAGTATCGGGCAGAGATCCGCCGTATTTTTCGGTTATAATTTCAGATGAGCGCTTGATGCTCTCCGCTTTGGTTTTATAGAGTCCGCAGGGCTTTACTATTTTCTCGATTTCCTCGACGTCAGCCTCCGCCATAGCCTTAGAATTTGGGAATTTTGCAAACAATTCTTTGCAAACAATATTAACTCTGGCATCTGTGCATTGTGCTGAAAGCCGCCCCATAACGAGAAGCTTCCAAGGGTCGCCCTCGTAAAGAAGCGCGCATTCGGCGCTCGGGTAAACCTCTTTGAGTCTTTCTATTATCAAAGCAAGTCTCTCGCGTTTTGCTTTCTTACTTCTTATCATTTTCACTCTCCTGTGACCGTAAGACTTGTTAATTTACTCTCTTTCGGCTAGAAATCCAACGCCTGCCTCGGCGAGTAGCTTCAAGAAAAGATTCGTTGAGAAGCCCACTACCGTGTCAAAATAGCCCTCTATTTTATCAACAAATTTGCCGCCAAGTCCCTGTATTCCGTAGCTTCCTGCTTTGTCCATAGGCTCGCCCGTTTTTATATAGTCCTCTATCTCGTCTTCGGTTAAATTCTTGAAATAAACGCCGGTTGTAGCCACGCCTGAAAACACCTTGCCGGAAAAATGCAACGCTATGCCTGTATGCACGTTATGTCTCTTGCCGGAAAGACGACGGAGCATCTCCTTTGCTTCCGTTTCCGAGGCAGGCTTACCGAGCGGTTCTCCGTCAAGCTCAACGAGCGTATCCGAGGAAATTATCAAAAAGCTATCTCTTTCCTCAGCGGAAAGCTCATCAAGCACCGCTCTGCCCTTCCTTTCCGACAGTATCTCTACGCCACGCAAGGGGTGAATCGAGGAGTCGAGGCTCTCGTCCGTTTCGGCTACCTTTACCGTAAAATCGGCTACGACATTACCAAGCAGCTCGCGGCGTCTCGGAGATGCGGATGCAAGAATAATTTTTGGCGTCATTAGATTTATCTTCCTTTATTTATTTTCTTATTAAGCTATATTAGTCTGCTACTATGCTTTTTCATCATATACATTATATCTAATCCGGTGCCTTATGTCAAGCAAAAATGAAAGGCTATAAAAAAGCTGCCGCGGAATTTCCGCGGCAGCCGCTAAAGCTAGTAAGCTTTAATTATTTTAAATTTTTACCACTGTGAAGCAAAACTTATGCGGGCAACGATTCGTAAAGTGTTTCAAGCTTCTCAAGAGAGCTGGACTTGAAGCTGAGCTGGTTTGCATATTCGGTAGCGATCGAGCTTCCGTATTCATAACCGGTCTGGCTAAGTCTAGCGTGGTATCTGGTATCATTGCTACCGTCTGCAACAGTCTCACTGTACATGAACGTGATAGCGTCCTCGTAGAGCTTATCGAAGGATGTACGAACGTTCTGACGGATGTACTGAAGCATTTCCTTGTTACCCTTAACACCTGCAGCGGTGCTTGCTACAAGGTTGTAGTCATAGAACTCGTTAAGTATCTCGGTAGAGTTAGTGGACTGATACTGAAGGTATGCAGAGCACTGAGAGAACTTAGTAGAGAAGTTATTGATAGCGCCGCAACGTCCAACAACGTGGATCTGGGTAAGGTATGCATCGCCCTGCTGATATACGGGAACGGGAACAACACCGAAGCCGCCCTGCTCGTCATTCTTCATATCCTGATATACGGGATATTCAAGAGAACCAACGAGAATGATACCACCGAAGAGAAGACTATCGGTAGTGAACTTCTGACGGATACCAAGAAGAACTGTGCTCTCCTTAAGAGTGCCGGTAGCGTCAGAGCCGGTTACGTGGTAAATACCGTCCTGCTTCATCATCCAGTCGATCTTGTTAACAATGTTTACAAGGCTCTGGTTGTCAGAGGGATAAGAGTAAGCATAAGTACCGTCGCCATTGTCTTCCTTGTTGATAATAGTAACGGTAGAGGTGTAGATAAGACCGGCTGCGGGAAGACCGTTTGCACCGAGAGCCCAACCGAGAGTATCGGTTACGTCCTCGCCTTCCTTACCGTTAGGATCGCCTGTGCTCTGCTCGTAGATAGCAGTAGCGTAATCTACGATTCTTTCATAGGTCCAGTTACCCTTGCAGCTTTCGTTTACAAGCTGACCGTTCTCATCAACCTCGCACTTAAGGCAGTCGCAAGGCTTAACCTCCTCGAAGAAGTCCTCGATGTCAATCGCGCCGTCGCCGTTAAGGTCCTGACCTATAACTTCACCTGCTATTCTGTTAAAGAGCTCTGCGTTTACGGGAACTACGAAGAACGCACGAATGAGGTCAAGATAATAGTCGGAAGCGATAACGTAGAACTTACTGGTGTTAAGAGTAAGAGAGCCCATAAGCTCTGCCATGTAAGGCATATACTCGGTGTTTCCGTCGTATTCCATCTTGTAGTTAAGGTCGAAGAAGTTATCTGCCTTAGCTGTAAGAAGGTTTGCAAAGCAACCCTTAAGAGAGCAGATAAGCATATCCGTCAAAAAGTTGCAATACATATCGGGCGCGGAAGCCTTACCGGTCATGATATCGGTTTCGATTGCGTTTCTTGCGTTAGAGAAACCGTACTTACTTGCCAAGTCTGAGTAGTACTGATATTTAACGCTTACCTTGGTATACTTTTCGGCATTTTCATTTCTTTCAGCAACGTAATCGTCAATATCCTCGTTTTTGCTCTCCTTGTCGCCTGCAAGGTATCTGTGGCATCCCGAAGGAAGCTCCTGGTTGTTAGTACATTCGGTCATCTGGAAGGTAAGCTCAGATGCATCGTATGTAATTTCATCCCACCAACCGGGATCAAGCTCTTCATTGTCAATCTTATCCTTGTCATCCTTGTTTTCTTCGTCTCCATTGCCGAAGCAGCCTGCAAGACAAGACAAGCACATGATGAGAGCAAGAATCAAACAAATGATTTTACTTTTCATATTTCTCCTTTTCTAATTTGCCGAGTTTATTTTGCCGTTCCCTTACGGCACTGGGGGAACGGAGTTTTAGGTAGCTTCGTGTCCGTCAGAGCGTCCCGTATCCGCAGGAGAGGGGAACCAATAAGCTCTTTTAGCTCACGTCTCCCGCGGCTTTTCACTGACAGAAGGCATCGATGAACATCGAAGCCACGTTTCACTCTACTCTACCGCCTATATAATATCATAAAGCTTTTAAGAAATCAAGGGAGCGTTTCCAACTTCTCCCCTTTTAACAATATTTATACTTCGCTTTTGTGCATTTTGCATATTATTATAAAGAATAATTATTAACATTTCATAAATAAAAATTCATTTCACATTACCAGTAAATTTGCGGGTATGAAGATGCGGAGCAAAAAGACAGCTCTGCCATTAGCGTGATACTCTTGGTAGAGCATTGCGCTAAACGATGTTTGCCCTAACCGGCAAGTGAAGTTATCTTCAATAGTAGAGTTCACTTCGTGAGTGTAAGGAGCGCAGCGACGGAATAGCGAGCTTGCGAGAGTCAGTTTTGCCCTTGGCAAAGTTGGCAAACTTACCTTCACTGCGAGCACAAGCTCGCAACATCATTATGAGCGTAGCAAATAACATCACTTTTGTAACTGCAAATATACCACCATAAGAAGCGCAGACACATAAGTTTTTTACGCTTTGTTTTTTATAAATCAGAGAAAATACCCATTAATTGACAACTATAATTGTCATTTTGACGAATTTTAGACATATGAATTAAAAAATCCGGACTGAAAAAATCAGTCCGGACAAAATTATATAGCAAATGTTTTTAAGCACGCATTCAGTGGGTTAGTATGCTCTTAAAATATTCGGTGATGATTCGGTCAATTACTCTCAGAGAAAACGGTAAGACCATAGTCAATTTCATTACTCTAGTCTTTTCGCCAGAGAAGGTAACACCTCATCCACCGCAAAAGTGGTCACCCATCTCCCACCGGAGAAGGCTTTATTACTCCTCAGAGGGAACGATAAGACCGTAGTCACCTTCCTTGCGCTTATAGACAACGCAAACGTCAGAGGTTTCGGCATCCGTAAACGCAAAGAACGTATGACCGAGAAGATTCATCTGCAGGATAGCTTCTTCGGGCGACATCGGCTTGAACGGGAAGCTCTTGACTCTGATTTTGAACTCGGGCTCCTCAACGTACTCGTCATCATCCTCAGCCTCTATCACGAAAGCTCCGCTCTTAACCTTTTTCTCAAGGCGTGTCTTGTTCTTACGAATCTGTCTCTCAAGGCTCTCTACCGCGCGGTCAAGTGCCGTCATAAACGTATCGCTTTCCTCTTCGGCACGGAACAAGGTTGTTCCGTAATTTATCGTAATCTCTATAATTTTATCGCCCTTTCTAACCTTACAGGTTACGAAAGCCTCGGTATCCTCGCCAAAGAACTTATCGAATTTCTGAAGCTTCTTTTCGATAAGCACCTGAAGACTTTCACGAACGCTCATTTGTTTTCCGTAAATCGTAATCTTCATAAACTTTACCTCTCTCCCCGCGGGAGATTCCTTTCTTGAGTTTCGGAAAGACCGCTTGCTCTTTGCACACCGTACTACGAAAGACAAATTCATTCGCCGGCGCGCTTCCTTTCCGCAATTTGATTATACCATATTTTTTGGCAAAAATAAATAGTTTTATTAAAGTTTATGTGAACATTTTTGTAATTTTGTATAAAAATATGAATTTTCTTGGCATAGTGACGGTTTTTCAAAAAGGCGATTGACAAAGCCACTTGCGGTATGATAAAATAGTAAATAGTTCGGGCGTAGCTTATGTACGTTTCGAGCTTTTTTGCTTTTACGTTATAAATAAGAACAAAATTCGCAAAAATATTTATAAAATATCGCACGCTTCGTAGTAAAATGTTCATATTTATATGGTAAAATAACCCCGTAATTTTTTAAAAACGGAGAAAATAATGCTTAATCTTAAAGAAATCAAAAAGGATTACGCCACCGCCTCTGAGACGGTACACGCCTTACGAGGTGTCTCGGTCGCTTTCAGAAAGAACGAGTTCGTTTCTATACTCGGTCCGTCGGGCTGCGGCAAAACGACGCTTCTTAACATAATCGGCGGTCTTGACCACTACACCGGCGGTGACCTCGTTATCAACGGACGTAGCACAAAATCCTACAAAGACAGAGACTGGGACGTTTACAGAAACCACCGCATAGGCTTCATCTTCCAGAGCTACAATCTCATTCCTCACCAGACGGTGCTTGGCAACGTCGAGCTTGCGCTCACGATAGCGGGTATCAGCCGCGAGGAAAGAATCAGACGTGCGAAGAAGGCTCTCGACAGAGTCGGACTTTCGGACCAGTATTACAAGAAGCCAAACCAGCTTTCCGGAGGTCAGTGCCAAAGAGTCGCTATTGCAAGAGCGCTCGTAAACGACCCCGAGATTCTTCTTGCCGACGAGCCGACCGGTGCTCTTGATACCGTAACGAGCGTTCAGATAATGGACCTTATCAAAGAGATTTCGGGCGAAAGACTCGTTATTATGGTAACACATAACCCCGAGCTTGCCGAAAAATATTCTTCCCGAATCATAAGACTTCTCGACGGTCAGGTGATAGAGGATACCGCTCCCTACTCCAGCGAGGAAGAGGAAGCCGAGAACAATGAGCAGAGCGAGCAGCTTCCCACACTTCCCGATAGCGTCGGGGCAATCGTAGGAAACACGACGAACAACGGACTTAGATTCGCCCTCGTAAAGAACGGTAAGAAAGCAAAAAAAGCTATACAAAAGCTTCGAAAAAAGAAGAGCAAGAAGGAAAAGGCAAAGATGTCCTTCTTCACGGCGTTTATGCTCTCTGCAAAGAACCTGATGTCGAAAAAGGGCAGAACCGCCATGGTTGGATTTGCCGGCTCGATAGGTATTATCGGTATAGCGATGGTTCTTGCGTTCTCCGCGGGTATCAAGGGATACATCTCCTCTATGCAGGACGATATGCTCTCGGGCAACCCCATAACCATCACCGAGTCAGCTTACGACCTCGACGCCCTTACGGGTATGATGGACACCGGTGACAAAATTGAAATCATAAAGAAGCCTAACCGAGTATATATATCCTCTCTCGTTGAGTACCTCGCCGAGATGGACAAGGGACTTGAGGATATAATGGTTAAAAACAACATTACAAAAGAATATATAGACTATATCAAGGCAATGCCCGAGGAATACTACAACGCTATGCTCCTTAGCTACGGCATTGATATGAACAACAGCATATACACGGGCTTCAAGCTCGACTCCGAGACCGACGAGAAGCTTACGTCCGTTTCCGCCATCACGGCTATGTACACCTCGATACTTAAGGAGACCGAGTTCTCCGACTACGCAAGCTACGTTACAGCGCTTGCGCCCTCTATGGCACAAATGCCAAACAATAAGGATTATCTGCTCTCGCAATACGACCTTGTCAGTGGAGACTTCCCCGAGGGAAAAGGTGAAATAATGCTCGTTCTTAATTCTGACGACGAGCTTTCCGACCTGCTTCTCGCAAGATTCGGATATTATACGCAGGAGGAGTTCCTCGAAATAGTCAAGAAAGCGACAAGTGAGGACGGCAGCTACGACGAAAGCGTTTATCGCGATTCCTTTGCATACGACGAGCTTATAGGCAAGGAAATGGTTTGGTATCCCAATGACGTCACGTTTGAGAAAAACGAGACGACTATTCCCGGAACGAATCAAAGCGTAACAAGCTTCGGATACAATGCTTACGCAGATAGCTTCACCGATACCGAGAAGGCTGAGGGCCTTAAGCTCACCGTCGTAGGTATTCTCACCACAAAGGAAAACGTAAATTACGGCTCCATCCAATCGGGCATATACTATACCGAGGCTCTGACCCAGCACGTGCTTTCCGAGAATAAGAATTCCGAGATATTCGACTACATTAACGGTATAGACGAAAGCAGCGTAGATGCTACGGCTATGTACGCCTACTATCTTCCCTACAGTTATACCTACAACTACGACGCAAATGACAACGGAGCTTACGAGCCCGAGGAAGTAAAAACCGCAATGGGTATGGTTGGCCCCACATCATCTATGAGCGATATGATGGGCTCTATGATGGGCGGTAGCAATTCAGCATTCGACCATAAGGCTACCAAGGAAAAGTTCATAAGAAATCTTGGTGGAAACGACCTTGCGAACAACGTTTCGATATATCCCGTTTCATTTGACGATAAAAACCTCGTTACCAACTATCTTGAAGCCTGGAACGGCGAGGGCAGCCTCACCTACGGTGACGTTACCCTTACAAGAGACGAGCGCACAGATATCACCTTTACCGATACGCTCGAGCTCATAATCAATATGATAAACACGATGATAGACGTAATTTCCTACGCTCTCATAGCGTTCACCTCGATATCTCTTGTAGTTTCTACGGTTATGATAGGAATTATAACGTACGTTTCAGTTGTTGAGAGAATCAAGGAGATTGGCGTTATCAGAGCGCTCGGAGGCAGAAAGAAGGACGTAAGCCACCTCTTCAATGCAGAAACGTTCATAATAGGCTTGCTTGCGGGTATCTTCGGTGTTCTCGCTACGTATCTGATATCTGCAGTAGTAAACGCCATACTCAAGCCTCTTATCGGTTACTCCTCAATCGCAGCGCTTCCCATAAGCGACGCTGTGGTTCTCGTTATCATATCGGTGCTTCTCACCTTGATTTCGGGACTTATCCCCGCAAAGAGCGCAGCAAAGAAGGACCCCGTTGTAGCGCTCCGCACCGAATAAGATTTTATTTATAATCAAAACAAAATCCGCTATATTGTAATTCTTTGTTTACAATATGGCGGATTTTTATACAGCCACTCACTTTTAAGCGGCAAAACGAAGTATATCACTTTAGAGTGATTTTTTGCAGAAAAAGTCAAAAAGGTGAAGTAATATAGGAATATTGCAAGACTTTTTGACGCATTTATGCAAAAAATACGTCTCTTAAAACATATTCGATTTAGGTTGGTATTGGCTAGCTGCTTTTGATATATCTCGAGAATACAGGGGACCTATCAAAAGCCGCCATGTAAGAAAAAAAAGGTTGGCTCAAACCTACGTTTGAGCCAACCTCACACACGCGCATTTTAATTGTGGGCATACCTCACGCTATCCCGCCAAAATTCCCCTTTGAAAGTCGGTGGGACCCGGGGGTATGTATTTTTAGCAAAAAATTAATCGAGATTCTGAGTCTTAAGCATCTCAAGAAGAGCTTTTGCTTCTTCCTTGGAAATGGTGATACCCTTACCCATCTTCTCATGGTCGGGAGACCACGTACGAATATCGTAAACGGGCTCTCTTTCGTTCCAGCTGATAAGGTTAAGCTCCTTGTTCCAGCCGTTGTTACCCTCGCTGACGATACCGATCTTTTCTACAAGTTCATACTTAATTTCGGGCATTTTGTCTGTCTCCTTAAAAGATTTTAAATAAAAAGCTTTTATATAAACATTTTAGCATATATTTATACACTTGTCAAGGAATTTAAAAAAATATTTAACATTTTTGTCATTTTTTAGCAAACAGAACACGTATTTTCCGCATTTTTCTACTTGTTTTTGGCAAAATCACGCAGCAGAGCGAATTTTCTATCGAAAAATATATTTTTTTAGCGTTCGATATTGACTTTTACACTCTGAAATGCTATAATATACTTCGGCCGTGAGATTATATAATCTCAAGCAGCCGTGCAAAGAGCGCGAGGCTCTTTCGGTTTTGCCGATTCCCGCACGGTTGATTATGCCCACTTGGTAGGCTAGCTGTAAAATCAACATATTGATTTGGTTACCGCTATCTAATATTTTCAGCCGACAGTTCGGGCATAGTCTTATGTGCCGTACGGTCGGTTTTTTGATTGTTAAAAATTTAATTATCATAGGTTTGAGCTTCGCCTTATATCCTAAAGCTCAAGCCGGTCTATCGAAAGGAAACGAAAAATGAGAGAAGAATGGAAAGGTTTTAAAGAAGGCCGTTGGGTTCACGAAATCAACGTAAGAAGCTTTATTCACAAGAACTACACTGCCTACTACGGTGACGACTCGTTCCTTGAGGGTCCCACGGAGGATACTCTTGAGCTTTGGGGACAGGTCAGCGAGCTTATGAAAGAGGAGATTGCCGCAGGCGGCGCTCTTGATATGGATACAAAGGTTATTTCTACGATAACCTCTCACCCCGCAGGCTATATAAATAAAGAAAAGGAAAAGATAGTGGGTCTTCAGACCGAAAAGCCGTTAAAGCGCGCGCTTATGCCCGCAGGCGGAATACGTATGGCTGTTAAGGCTTGCCGCGATAACGGATACGAGGTTGACCCCGAGGTTATAGAGTATTTCACTACGCACAGAAAGACGCATAACGCAGGCGTTTTCGATGCTTACACTCCCGAAATGCGTAAGTGCCGTTCAAATCATATAATAACAGGTCTTCCCGATGCTTACGGCAGAGGAAGAATTATAGGCGACTACCGCAGAGTTGCTCTTTACGGAGTTGACCGTCTTATTGAGGACAAGCAGTTCCAGAAGGATACCACCGTATCCACTATGTCGCTCGAGGTTATCCGCGAGCGCGAGGAGCTTTCCGAGCAGATAAGAGCTCTCGAAATGCTTAAGGAGCTTGCGAATATATACGGCTGCGATATCTCGAAGCCCGCAACCACCTTAAGAGAGGCAACCCAGGCGCTTTACTTCGCTTATCTTGCCGCTGTTAAGGAGCAAAACGGCGCGGCTATGAGCCTTGGAAGAACCTCTACCTTCCTCGACGTTTATGCCGAGCGTGACCTCAAGGCAGGTATTATCACCGAGAAAGAGGTTCAGGAAATAATCGACCAGTTCGTTATGAAGCTTCGTATGGTACGCTTTGCGAGAACTCCCGATTACAACCAGATTTTCGCAGGAGATCCCACTTGGGTAACCGAGTCTATCGGCGGTCTTGATACCGACGGTAAGCCGCTTGTTACCAAGATGTCCTTCAGATATCTTAACACGCTCAACAACATTGGCGCTGCTCCCGAGCCCAACCTCACGGTTCTCTGGTCGGAGCATTTGCCTGAAAACTTCAAGAGATTTTGCGCAAAGGTGTCTATCGAGCATCACGCAGTTCAGTACGAAAACGATGACCTTATGCGCCCCGTTCACGGTGACGACTACGCTATCGCTTGCTGCGTATCCTCGATGAGAGTCGGCAAGGAAATGCAGTTCTTCGGTGCAAGAGCAAACCTTGCAAAGTGCTTGCTTTACGCTATAAACGGCGGTGTTGACGAGATTTCAGGTCAGCAGGTCGGCCCCGAGTACCGTGCGGTATCGGGAGACTACCTCGACTACGACGACGTTATGAAAAAATACCGCGATATGATGAGATGGCTTGCGCGCGTTTACGTCAATGCGCTCAATATAATCCATTATATGCACGATAAATACTCCTACGAAAGACTTCAGATGGCTCTTCACGACAGAGACGTTAAGCGTTGGTTTGCTACCGGTATCGCAGGTCTTTCGGTTGTTGCCGACTCGCTCTCGGCTATCAAGTACGCAAAGGTTAAGGTGGAAAGAAACGAAGCCGGTATCGTAACCGACTACAAGGTGGAGGGAGACTTCCCCAAGTTCGGTAACGATGACGATAGAGTTGACTCTATTGCAAAGGAGGTTCTCCACACCTTTATAAGCTATCTTCGTGAGAATGCGGCTTACAGAGACGGTGAGATAACGACCTCTATCCTTACCATCACCTCTAACGTTACCTACGGTAAAAATACAGGCTCTACCCCCGACGGAAGAAAAGCAGGAGAGCCCTTTGCTCCCGGAGCTAACCCTATGCACGGCAGAGACGAAAACGGTGCGGTTGCCTCTCTCGCTTCGGTATCGAAGCTTCCCTTCACCGACTCGCAGGACGGTATCTCGAACACCTTTACGGTTGTTCCCTCAGCCCTCGGAAAGAACGAAGAGGAGAGAGAAAACAATCTCGTTACGCTTCTTGACGGATATACCGCAAAGCGCGGATTCCACCTTAATGTTAACGTCTTTGACAAGGAGCTTCTCCTTGACGCTCAGCGCCACCCCGAGCTTTACCCCCAGCTCACCATTCGAGTTTCCGGTTATGCCGTAAACTTCATCAAGCTTACCAAGGCGCAGCAGGACGAGGTTATCTCGAGAACCTTCCACTCGGCGCTTTAAGATATGCTTAAAGGAAAAATACATTCCATTGAAACATTTGGCACGGTTGACGGCCCGGGAATTCGCTTCGTAGTATTCTTCCAGGGCTGTCCCATGCGCTGCCTTTACTGCCATAACCCTGACACGTGGGAGATTTCCGACGCAAAGCTTGAGCTTACGGCAGAAGAGGTTCTTGAGAGAATGACGAGAAACCTTCCCTTTTACAAGAGCGGCGGAATCACCGCCACAGGTGGCGAGCCTCTTATGCAAATAGACTTCCTTATAGAGCTGTTCTCTCTCGCAAAGCAAAATGGGATACATACCTGCCTTGACACCTCGGGAATATTCTTCACCGAGGGTATGCGTGCAAAAATTGACACGCTCCTTGAACTTACCGACCTCGTTATGCTTGACATAAAGCATATGGACAACGCTTCCCACCGTGCGCTGACGGGACACGAAAACGTTTTCCCTCTTGCTTTTGCAAGATACCTTAACGAGAAAAAAATTCCTATGCGTATCCGCTACGTGTTGCTTCCGGGTTACACAGATAGCAGCGAGTGCCTCTTGGCTCTCGGAGAATTTCTTCGTGGTATGGAAAACCTCGAAAAAGTAGAGGTTTTGCCCTATCACCTACTCGGGCGTGTTAAATACGAGAAGCTTGGACTTCCCTACGCCCTCGACGGAATAGAGGCAGCCACCGAAGGAGAGGCAAATCGCGCGCTGGAGATTATACAAAGTAAAATGAAATAACCCCTAGGCAAAAGAAGTCTTTTTCGAAAAAGACTTCTTTTTTTGATATACTCGCATAGAGTATGCGAAAGGATTGAAGCCACGAATTACGACCCTTACGGACACTCTTTTTAAAGCGCAGAAATTTTTCTTGATTTAGCGGTGAATTTGTGCTACAATTATAACAGAGATTTTTTAGAAAGGAATTTTTGTTATGGAATACAAAATGCAACTCACCGATGAGCAGCTTGCGATACTGAACGGCTCTCGCGGAGAGACAATGGCAAAGGTCTTAAAAACTCTCGTTATGTACGGCGATATTTTCGGCGCTGAAAAGCTCGTTCCCGTGACTCACAAGGAAGGTCATCTCGTTACCAGCTTCGGAATCGCCTTGATGAAGCCCCTGTTCTCTACTATGGATAAGCTTATCGACGCAGGGCTCACAACCGAGGGAAAGTTCACCGTTGACCCCCGCCCTCTCGAATACGAAAACGTAAAATGCAATCTTCTTGAAAAAATAGGCTTCCACGTAATGTATAAGAAGCAGAAGGACTACGAGGAACAGCTTAAAAAGGTTGGTCTTCGCAACGAAAAAGCTTTCTCCTGCGCCTGCTATCTTGACGAGGTAGGCAATATTCCGAAAGAGGGCGATATTCTCTCTTGGGCTGAAAGCTCGGCTGTGGTTTACGCAAACTCCGTTCTCGGCGCAAGATGCAACCGTAACAGCGGAATGATAGAGCTGTTCGGACTCATAGCGGGATACGTTCCCTACTTTGGTCTCCTCACCGACGAAGGCAGACGCGCGAAGTGGAAGGTAATCGTAAACACCACGAAGAAGCCCGAGGCGCAGATACTCGGTAGCGCTATCGGTATGAAGGTTATGGAAGACGTTCCCTACGTATATGGACTTGACAAGTATCTTGGAAATGAGATAAACGACGACGCTATTTCATACCTTAAGGACTTCGGCGCGGCAACAGCGTCCAACGGTGCGGTAGGTCTCTACCATATTGACGGTCTCACTCCCGAAGCAAAGCGCCTTGGTGACTCTCTCATAGAGGACGATGCGCAGGTTTATGAAATCACCGACGAGGAGCTTGAAAGAGTTTATAAGTCATATCCGCTTATGTGGAAGAACAAGGACGCAAAGCCTAACCTTTGCTTCATAGGCTGCCCTCATCTTACATACAAGCAGCTTTCTGACTGGTGCGACAAAATTGAGGCAGGTCTCAAGGCTACGGGCAGAAAAAAGGTTGCCGTACGCACGATTATGACTACTCCGCCCGACGTAAAGGCGAAGTTTATGAAGGACGAAAAATACGGCAAGCTTATCTCGATGGGCGTAAAAATTGCCAGCATTTGCCCACTTATGTATACAAATAACCCAATGACCAAGGGCAGAGCCATCATTACGAACAGTAACAAGCTCCGCACTTATTCGGTAGCAAAATACCTCAAAGACGACGATATCTGCGACGTTATATGCGGAAAGGAGTTGAACTGATATGAAAGAATTCCACGGCAGAGTTATAGCAGGCGGCAACTGGTGCGGTGAAGCGGTAGTTTCGCACGCGGGAGTTAACACGCTCGCCACATTCCAAAAAAGCGCTCTTCACAATGACGACCACGTTATCGTTTCAGACCAGAACAATTCCGACATATACGGACTCAATATCACGGGCAAGGCTCTTTGCCTGCCCATCACGATAGGCTCGACCACCGGCGGTCTCGTTATTCAGACTGTTTGCTCTATGAAGATTAACCCCTCGGCATTCCTCTTCTCCGAGCATATTGACAGCCTTGCGGCAAGCGGAATCGTTCTTGCGAGAATCTGGGAGGACAGCGACGTTATTGCTATTGATAACCTCGGTGAAGAGTTCCTTAACACCGTCAAAACAGGCGGCAAGGTTGAAATCAAGGAAGACGGCACGGTTATAGTTTACTGATAACAACCGCTCTTTTCAAAAACCGGCTTTAGTAAAAAAAGTTCAAAATCATGACAATTTCCCCCGTCGTGATTTTGAACTTTTTATATTTTTTTGCCTTTTGTTTGTTGAGTATAATATAATTGCAATTGATTACAAAAACTATTATTCAATTATTTGGAGCGAATTATAAAATCTTGTATGAGAAAAGTCTTCACGGCTGCTAGTAATATTAAATCTTAGGAAGGCTATCCCTTCCCCTTGCATCTGACCGGGGATATTCCGTAGCGTTTTTTGAACGCTTTTGAGAAACCGAACTGGTCGCTGTAGCCGACCATATATGACGACTCTTCAACCGTGTAGCCCTGCAAAAGAAGCTTTTTTGCTTCATAGAGTCTTTTATTTATCAGGTATTCCTGCATTGATATGCCGTTTTTCTCCTTAAAAATTCTCGCAAGATATTTTCGGTTTAAGGAAAGCGTTTGCGCAATATCCGAAATAGTAATGTTTTCCATATAGTGCGTGTCTATATAGCTTTTTACTTGGTTTTGATAGTCATTGCCGGCATGCTCGCTGAATAGCAAGGCGGCAAGCTTAAAGATAACCGAAGTAAGCGCCTCTTCCCTGCCAAGCTCGGTGGCAAATGCTCCCTCAAGGTCATCTGTTATATAACGTGGATATTCAAAAACGTCGCCAAGAATCGCAAACCTATCCGAGAGATTTCCGCGGAATCCGAGCCAAATATATTCCCACGGGGCGTTACTGTCCGCTTCATAAACGGTGATTTCGCCCGGTTTTATCAAAAACGCTTCGCCGCTTTTCACCTTGCACTCCCCTCTCGGTGTGGTAAAGCTTCCCTCTCCGGACAGCACAAAATGAATAAGATAGTAATTTCTTATGCGCGGTCCGAATTTGTATCCGGGCTCGCAATCCTCTCTTCCGGCATCGCACGGCAAAAAATCAGAAAATCCTTTATTTTCAAGCAAATAGATTTTTCTCATTTAGGCATCTCCTATAAAAACGGTCTTCACGGTGACATTTTAACATATTTCGGTAATAAATTGCAATAGATTTATCTCTTTTTTATTAACAAAAATCAACAAATTATTTTCAACAAAGTCTTGACTTTTTGTTTACTTTATGCTAAATTAGGATTGTGAAATAGCATAGGTATATTCTTGTAATAGGGGCAAGTGTTTCTACAAACCACCATAAATGGTTGACTACCGGTTATATTTGGCCGTCAGTCAACCTTTTTATTTTCTATTCTCAAGCCTATTACATATAATGATATAACGCTCAATATACGAAAGGAGAAAAAATGAAGCTTATAATAGATAAGACACCGGTAACGGCAAAGCCCGGTGAATCTCTTTTAGATATAGCGAAAGGGCTCGGACTTTTCAGCGGAAAGCTCTCCTCTGACCCATTGGTCGCTAAAATAGCAGGTGACGTTTTCACTCTTAACTATGTACCCGTGCGTGAAAAAGACGTCCTTCCGGATAAGGAATCGACTCGTCGCGCTATGGCGGCATCGGGCGGCGTCATAAGGCTTTTGAAATATAACGACCCAAGAGCAAAGGACGCTTACAGACGCACAGCGCAGTTTGTTCTCTTCCTCGCTATACAAAGGCTTTGGCCCGGTGCTCACGCGAAAATGAACTGTACCGTTGGCTCTGGACTTTATATAAAGGTAATTGGCGCTGATAGCTTCTCCGCAGAAGAGCTTCGCCGCGAGGTGCAAAAAATCGTCGATGAGGACATACCCCTTGAAAGAAAGCGAATTTCAACCGACGAGGCAATAAAATACTTCACCGAGCACGGTGAAGACGACAAGGCGGCGCTTCTTGCGTACCGCAGCTCACCCACAATCGACGTTTACACACACGGTGATTTTGCAGATTACTATTACGGAGAAATGGCTCCGTCAACCTCTTTCCTTAAGGTTTGGGATATTCTCCCGAAGGACGACGGATTTATGTTCATATTCCCCGATCCGCTGAATCCCGACAAGGTTGCCCACTACCGTGATTTGCCCGGATTCTTCCGTGTTTATACCGAAGGAAAGGACTGGGGCGAGCTTATGGAATGTGAGACGGTCGCAGACCTCAACGGTCTTGTTGACAGCGGTAAAATCAGAGAGCTTATCCGAGTTAACGAAGCTCTGCACGAAAAGAGCTTCTCTCAGGTTGCCGATATGATATGCGAGAGAGGTGCCAAGGCGGTAATGCTTGCAGGCCCAAGCTCCTCAGGTAAAACGACCTCGGCAAACCGCCTTGCGACGCAGCTTAAGGTACACGGCAAGCGCCCGATACTTATGAGCCTTGACGATTACTATATGGACCGCGATAAAATTCCCACGGGTCCCGACGGAAAGGTTGACCTTGAGCACATCAACACGATAGACACCGAGCTTTTCGGTAAGCATCTTGCCGCTCTTCTTTCGGGCGAAGAGGTAGAAATCCCATCCTTCAGCTTCAAGCTCGGCAAGCGTCAGTGGATAGGTAAAAAAATGAAGCTGCACGCATCGTCGGTCATTATTATAGAGGGACTGCACGCTATGAATCCCGTGCTGTTGCCAAAGGGACTTGACGAAAAGCTTATATTCAAAATGTACGTCAGTCCGCTTCTGCCTCTTAACCTTGACGACCACAACAGAATCCCGACGAGCTATTTGAGGTTACTGCGCCGTATAGTGCGTGACTTCGAGACGAGAAACTCGTCTGTGCAAAGCACTCTCGATATGTGGGACTCGGTAAGACGAGGAGAGGAAAAATGGATTTTTCCGTTCCAGGAAAACGCTGACGTTATCTTTAACAGCTCCACCCTTTACGAGCTTGCGGTGCTTAAAAAGCACATCTTCCCGCTGCTCCTCGCAGTTAAGCCTGAGGAGGAGTGCTACGACGAGGTGCGCGCAGTCGTAAAGATACTAAACTTCGTTCACGAAGCCGATGCCGATGACGAAATCCCACCGACAAGTCTCGTTCGAGAATTTATCGGCGGAAATACCTTCTATAAGAAAGTATAATTCTTTCAAAAACACAATAAATATAAACAAACATTTACATTTATTGCTTTTATCCTCTATAAAACTATAATATACGGACAGAGATTCCTTGAATTCTCTGTCCGTGCTGTTTATTTAAATATCCTTTTACCGATATAATTCATTTTGACCGCTTGCTTGATTTTTTGAACCGAACAGTTAAAAGCGCTTGATTTTTTGCGATGCTGATATAAACTGTATTTGCAACCTGAATTCAGCCTGCAACGAAAGGAGAAAAAATTGAAATTCACTTTAAAGCTCGATAAAAGCCGTGAGGAAGAGGTGCTGATTTACGCTCACGAAAAAAGCGCCCTTACGGACAAAATCGAAAAGCTCGTTCTCAACGAGAAATCCCACGTAATTCTTGGATACAAGGACGACGTCGCGACACGAATTGATGAGAGTGACGTATATTGCTTTTTCATAGAAGGCGGCAAGCTCTATGCTTTGCTTGACGGCGGAAAATTCCATGTCAAAATGCGTCTTTACGAGCTTGAAGCGCTTCTCTCTGACGATTTCGTCAAAATCAATCAATCCACCGTAGCAAACATAACGAAAGTCAGCAGCTTCGGCGTTTCCCCGGGCGCTTCGCTCACCGTATTCTTTAAGAACGGACACAAGGATTACGTATCACGTCGCCAGGTAAAAGCAGTCAAGAAAAAACTCGGATTTTAGCAACGTCGGTGGTGTTTCGGCAAATGGAGATATATTCCCACCGAAATTATTTTAAAGTTTATCAAAAAAACAGAAAGGTATATTTTATGAACAAACACGTTAAAGCTTTTTTGCATAGAGGACTTATGTTCGGGGGCTTCGGTCCGATAGTTGCCTCTATCGTATTTATCATTTTAGAGTTCACGCTCGACAACTTCTCTCTCGGCGGAGACGAGGTTTTCCTCGCCGTCATTTCTACCTATATTCTCGCCTTTATTCAAGCGGGAGCATCGGTCTTCAACCAAATTGAAGAGTGGCCTATAACGAAGTCGCTTCTTTGTCACTTCTCGCTCCTCTTCTTTGCCTACTCGCTCTGCTATATCATTAACTCGTGGATTCCCTTTGAGCCTATAGTATTGCTTATCTTCTGTCTTGCGTTCGTTATGACGTATTTTATCATTTGGTTTACCGTCTATGCCATCGTCCGCAAAACCAGCAGAAGCTTTAATCAAAGACTTGTGCGATAACACCTATCGCACAAAAATGCAAATAGAATAACAAAATCACCGCAATCAAGCGTAATACTCCTAACGAAGTGTTCACGCTTAATTGCGGTGATTTTAATTTTTTTGAAAGATTTAAATCCGCAATAATAAAACTAAAGTTTACATTATACGTCTAATATATCTTTATCGTTAG
This sequence comes from Clostridia bacterium, assembly GCA_017462485.1. Taxonomy (GTDB): domain Bacteria; phylum Bacillota; class Clostridia; order Oscillospirales; family CAG-272; genus UBA1740. The sequence continues at coordinate 49,318 of JAFTRA010000026.1, forward strand.
CAAATTTAACGTTTGGGTTAATTGCTCTTGCGCGCTTAAGCGTTCCGTCATAGTCGTTCAGAATCTCTCTTCCGTGATGCAAGAAGCAAAGCTCCTTTACGGGATATTTCTTATCTGCGATAATACGGCAGATTTTCTCTGCGGAGTGATGCCCCGTTTCCATAAGGAGCAGGTCGCAGCCCTCTTCTAGATACTCTGTAATATCGGAAATATCCTTAAGGTCGCCCGAATAAACGATTCGTTTATTCTCCGCTGTAACACGGAAGGAGAAAGACTGCCAGCCCTCTGCCGTTTCGGGTAAATGAAGATTATGCTTCGCCTCGACCTTTATATTTTCGTCGTTCAAAAGAGTCGAATCGGTGATTTTCTTCGAAAGCGTCTGGTACTTACATTTATAATTTCCCTCTGTTTGCCTAAGCACCTTGAGAATACCGTCGAATGTATCCGTATTCGGTGTATATACCGTAACGTCTCCAAACTGCGGAAGCTCACCCTTCACGCTCGAAAGCTTTCTTATGGTCCATAATAGATTGCCGAGACCTCCAACGTGGTCCATATGCGGATGAGAAATGAAAATATCCGAAACTCTCAGCAAATCCACGCCCAAGAGGTGCGCTGTGTACGAGCAGCTCTCGCCCGCGTCAAACCAATAAAATCTTCCGCCAATTTCCAGCGCAAGCGCCGTATGATGCCTCGCCTCAAACGGCTCGGTCCCCGAGCAGCTTCCAAAAATATAAAGCTTCATAATAAGATGATTACCTCGCTTTCTACCTTATCGTAACATCGAGCAAGCCAATATTATCAAACGGTTTTTAAAACGTGGTTATACATACTTACCACGCTCTCATTCATATTTATGGGAGTTATAGATACGTCTGGGTGAAGTTTTTTATAAACTACAAACATTTGATGAGCAAAACCTTGCCCCATCCAGCTTATCCCATCAAAATCAAGAATAACTTCTTCAAATTGCTCCAAACGATTGCAAACACGCTTTGCCTGTGAACGTGATACGGGAGCGGAATCAAAAATGTTTTTTAAAGGAATACGAGTAGTTGCAAATCCGCCGTCCACATCGGAATATAGGTCAAACACCTCTCGTGCGGTTCTCTTTGTAAAATTGGATAGTGACATAAATACGCAGGTTCCCGTCGCAGCTTCTCCAAGGTCAAGTATGTTGTCGTTGCTGTATTTAGAAGTGGTAAATATTTTGCCACTTGAAGAAATCAAAAAGCTATCCATCATTTTTGACGTAAAGAATATTCCCTCGCCGGAATGATTTTCCTCGTCGGTAGTTAATTTTCCTTTAAAGAGCTCACAAATTGCTTCATCGAGGCCCGAAAGTGAAAAATGCTTCTTTATTTTCTCAAAAATCCCAACGCCGTCATCTGTTATTGCAACGTAAGTATCGAGGTAATTGCGAGCTACCACAACCTGCATATTTTCTGCGTTCGAGTGATCTATGACGTTGTTTACCATTTCGCTCAAAGCATACATCCATATTTGTTTAACATTTTCGCCTAAATGACTTATTTGCTCGCTTAAGCATATATCATAAGCAATAGTATCTGTGTTCAAATCACCTTCGCTTCGTTTAAAGCTATATTCTTTATAGTTTGTAACAAGCTTGTATTCACCGCGCTTTTTCTTTTCTATTATCCCTGCGCTTAACAATTCATTTATATATGTGTGTACTGTATTTGGGCTGATTTCAAAAGTTTCCGCAACAATGTTTGTCAAACTACCGGTTCCGGAAGAAATTTTTTCGAGCATATATAATACTATTGTCTTTTTCTTTTCCGCGCTGTATTTCATAACGCAAGACTCCTTTTTAGAAAGATTATGCTCCTTAAGAGCCGGTATATTTCAAGAAATATGCGAAAACCTTTATGTTTTCGATGTTTGCCTTAAGTCAGAACAGTTAATTTTCACTTTTAAAAATTAACTACACATAGATTATACTACACGTTTTGAATCTTGTCAATGCAAAATACTGAAACAAACAAATTAATTACTAATAATCTACATACTTATTACTGATAAGTTTTAAATAATTATTTTTGAATAAGTTTATCAGTAATAAGTACGGGGCTAGCCCAAATACAGTAAAATGTGTTTTGGCTAGCCCCAGTCTCCTGCTATTTTATTTGTATCTTTACTCTACTTCGGAATTTTCCGTTTTCTCGCTATAAGCTATCACAAGCTCTCTGAACTCCATCTTAAACTCATCTCCCGAAAGATCAAGGTCCGAAAGCCTTGTAATCAGAGCGTTAAGATCGCTGTCAACCTTATACTCAGAGTCGCGCAGAATCAGCGCAAACTCTATCACAGATGCAACGAATGCGTCAGTATCTGTCATTTCGGCATGATAAGCATCTGTGGCAACTGTGAGCGTAATCTCCTGCTCGCTCGTGGCATCTCCGCCTACGTTTTCGGTAGGTTTATATTTTACTATTACATCCGCAAGCTTCTCTCCCGCCGCAAGCGCCTTATCTGTAAGCTTTATCTCGTAAACTACGGTAACCGTGTGACCGCTTCCAAGCTCACCGGCATCGGTATTAGAGTCGTTGAATTCCTCTTCGGTCAGCAGTTTGTTCTCATATCCAATGAGTCTGTACGATTCTATGTATTTGGGATTGAAGGTTATGCCAGCTTTGACATCCTTGGCTACCGTAATCATAGTTCCGCCTACGCCTTCAACGAGAGCTCGTTTTGCCTCATTAACTGAATCTATATAGCTGTAAACTCCGTTGCCCTTAAGAGCCAGCGTTTCCATTTTTTCAGACTGCAAATTGCCCCTTCCAAAGCCGAACACGGACAAGTATATACCGCTCTCGCGTTTTTGGGATATAAGAGCTTCAAGCCCCGAGGTCGTAACTGTACCTACGTTGAAATCACCGTCTGTGGCTAGTATTACGCGGTTGTTTCCACCCTCAATAAAGTATTCCTCGGCAAGAGCGTAAGCCTTCCTTATACCCTTGCTTCCCGCGGTAGAGCCTCCTGCGGTGAGGTCCTCAACAGCCGCCATTATCTTCTGCTTTTCGTATCCAAAAGCACCCGCAAGAGGCACGGAATCACCGCTTGCATAGGTAACGATTGATACACGGTCCTCAGGGTTCAGATTTTCGGCAAGCATCATAAACGCCTGTTGAACCAAGGGGAGCTTATCCTCGGAGTACATCGAGCCACTCACGTCAATTAGAAAAACGAGATTGTTTCTCACACCTGAGAACTCAACCTCTTGTGCGGCAAGTCCTATGGTCATAAGCTTTGTATCGCTGTTAAAGGGTGTATCAAACACCGACGATGTCAAAGAAAGCACAGAGCTATCAGTTGGCGTTTGGTAATCGTAGTTAAAATAATTGAGCATCTCCTCGACTCTTACAGCATCCTTCGGAATATTGGAGTACCCACCTTTAATTAAGCTGCGTAAATTGGGATAAGATGCGGTGTTTGCATCTATGGAGAAATAACTGCTGGGGGCGCTCTCCGTCTTGATAAATCCGTTTTCGATTATCTCGGTATAATCCTCGGTATTGTAATTACCGTTCGGATACATAGGTGCGCCGTTGTCGTAATCCGCTCCCATACTCATACAGGACGTGAATGCGAAAATAACAAAAAGCATTAAGAATAGTACAAAAATTTTGTTTTTCATAGCGTATTACCTCCTTAATTACATATTAGCATAACATATAATGTTTGTCAAGTTATCAAAATCCGTCAGTCTCGGAGTAAAAGATATGAGATAACGTGCCAAAAAGATGATAAAGCTAGCTCAAGTTTTTAGAAAACTTGGGTTTGCTACTGCGGCTCAGTAACCGTGAATTTTAGAGACTTTGCCTAAATGCGCCGGCACCAATTTATTCTTCGTTTTTGTTTACCCTTACCAAGTAGTACTGTATGCTTTAAATAAGCAATCCATCTTGTTTTACAACAAGCTCGACGTTCTTACCCAAACCCAGTCTTTTCCGGATTTCCTTCGGAATTTGCAAATGCCTCAAATTGTCTATTTCTTTCATTATTACTATTTTTTCCATGATAAAGCTCCTAAAACCGCACATTGCACTTATATAAGTGCAATATAATTCTATCACGTATTTATAATAATGTCAAGAGTTTTGCTCTTAAATAGGTGCGAGGTAAATATAAATGAATGAAGCAATAGAAAAGAAAATAGGAAAAAATATTCGAAAGCTCCGCGAAAAATCCGGACTCACTCAAGAGCAAGTGGCAGCAAAGCTGCAGACCAACGGTTGCGACATTACAAGAAGCGCCGTTGCAAAAATCGAAGTAGGACAAAGGCACCTATATCCCGATGAAATAATTTTACTAAAGGAGATTCTCGGTACATCTTTTGAAGAGATTTTTGAAGTTAAATAACTAATAGCTAACGTTAAAAAGGCACCCAAAAGGGTGCCTTTTTGCGCTTTAAAGCAGTTTTTAATTTTTCATCTTAGAACTTAACGAGATCTGCAACGTTTATAGGCTGGCCGGACGCCATAGATTTATTTGCGGAAATACCGGTAAGTATGCTCATTGCACCGTCCACGTGTGATGCGGCGCGCTGGAATTTATCGTATTCGGGCGTACCGAAAAGATCGTTAAGAAGAACCGCATCGCCACCACCGTGACCTCCCTTGCCCTCTTCGATTGGTACGTTATACGCTTCTCCGAACATAGGATAAACAGTAATTTTCTTTCCCTTAACGACGCCTTCCTTTGAGGATTCACCACCTGCATTAACGTAAACCGCCTCGGTAACCTCTATTTCTATTCTGCCCTTTGTTCCGGTGAAGCAAACACGGAATCCCTCCCAAGGAGAGTAGGCGTTAAGAGAATAGGACATCTGCGCTCCGCTAGCGTACTGAACGAGTACGTTCATCGTATCCTCAATGCTGATATTATCTCCGAAAACGCTCTGGTCACGGATATATCCGTCGTCAGCCTCGGCATTAAGGTAAAGCTCCTCGAGCTGCTTATTGCCCTTCATAACGAGAGCAAACGGGTCGCCCTCGGCATTTTTCTGACCGTGAACACGGGAATAGAACTTGGTTACTCCACGCTCCTCGGCATTTTCTCTGCCATAGAACTTAAGGTCTCCGAAGGCAAAAACACGCTTGGGATAGGTTCCGAGCCAGAAATTAACGAGGTCGAAGTGGTGTGTTGCCTTATGCACCATAAGGCCTCCGCTGTTTCTCTTATCTCTATGCCAACGGCGGAAGTAATCGGCGCCGTGAGAGGTATTGAGAAGCCACTCAAAGTGAACCTGGGTAACCTTTCCTATTGTATCGTTCATAATAAGCTCACGAATCTTGGTGTTATGAGGCGCATAGCGGTAATTAAAGGTAACGCGAAGCTTCTTTCCCGTTCTGTTTATGCAGTCTATTATCTCCTGGCACTTATCATTGTCAACCGTCATAGGCTTTTCGGAAATAACGTCGCAGCCCATTTCCATAGCCTTTATTATGTATCTATGGTGAGTGCGGTCTATCGAGGTAACTATAACCACGTCGGGCTTTGTCTCCTCTATCATCTGCTCAAACTGCTCGGGCATATAGGTAGGAACGGCATGATATCCGAATTCATCTACGAGCGTGCGATTGGCATAATCCATACGCGTCTGGTTTATATCGCAAAAAGCAACGAGCTCGGATGTTTCCGAATACGTCTTCGCAATTGCCTGATAATACATTCTGGCTCTGCCGCCTATACCGACGTGAGCGTATCTTTTCTTTTCCATGGTAATTCCTCCAAATTGTTTTTTTCTTTATTATAAAGCAAGAAAACCACAATTTCTATGATTTTATTTGCTGTTTTTGCTAAAATACAAATTTATTGCTCGAAATATATCTTTTTTTAAAATCAAACCATAAGAAAAAACAGAGCGAGTTTTCCTCGCTCTGTCGAACTATGAAACGGAACTTAATAAAAATCATCATACAATGCAAAAGCATGGTGTTCAAGCATATAAATACCAATCCAGCGCGGCTATTAGCATCATGGCGCCGTGAAGCCTTGTTACAGCCTCCGCGATGCTCATGTCGTTGCGGCGGAAGCGAATATATATTTGTCTGCGCTTTGAATCCCACGCTGTACCGAATCGCTTGTTAATTTTTGACACGTATTCGGTGTAGTCCTCGAAATTATCTATGAAAACCTGCTCGGTAAATGCCTCGAAATTTTCACAGGAGGATAAACGTATGTTCTTGTCCTCTTCTTGCTCAAAAAGTATTTTGCAGCCGTCTCCGTCCCAGAACGTGCCGGGAATAATAAATCCGCTCCTGACGTCGTAGATCTCGTGGAGAACCGATTCAATTTCAGAATTCATAAATTGCCCTCCAGTAGCTGTTTTTCTTCAATATCCCTTGCTTCTGACGACCACTTGCTATTTGTAAAAGGCGGAAGTATATCGAGATTAGCTATTATCGTGATAGCGGTAACGAATCCGTCAAGGTGGTGGAGCGTTATCCACGGTGAATAGAGGTCATACGTCTTCGTTATGATGCGACCGCCTCGCAATTCGTTCATACCCGTCTTGTAAAGTATCCTTTTGATTCTCGGCAAATATGGTGTTATATCCCCGACCTTGCGCTCGAGTTCAATAAAAGCTCTTCCTCCGTCTGAAATCTCAAAGCTTTCGTATTGTTGCGTGTCAACAACAGAGCCAAGACTCCTCTGGCGCTCGGGACCGACACTTTTTCTCGGCAGCTTAACGTGCTTAACCGTTATTTTCAAGGGCTCGCTTTTCTCATCGGACTCCTTGCCGAAGTGCCAAGGCATTGTCAGCACTTGTTCTTCAACGTCTTTGGAGACGGTAATTTTTTCCCATATTATCTCTCTTAACTTTTTATCGGAAATAGCTTTTATCTCTCGTCTTTCTTCCATAGTTTTCTCCGTCATATGCGTGATTGCGAGCACAGTGTCCAAATTAACCTTCGTTTGTTTTTTGAAGATTGCAATCACTTATTTAATATTTTATCACAAGCAAAAATGCTTGCTCGCAAGAGCTATCTCTCTTTTGCTGGTGGAGCGTGCTTTAAGAAAGTCGAACGACTTTCTCCTATGTTGAAGTGGCTTTAACAAGTAATTTTGCGAGGTGATACATTCCTATAAAAACACCTATAAAAACGACTAAAAGAACACCGCAATAAAACCAATTTATTTCAAACCAGCCGTAATGTGAAGATGGGAATACGTTGTAAAGGAATTTGAGCGGAGTTCCCTTATAATCAAACAAATAGAAGTAGTTTGGTGTCCAATTTAACGCTGCTCTGAATAATGAATTGCATACTATAGCAATTAACGACATGCACCCCACAAAACCCATTGATTTGTAAAGATCGTATCTACTCAGCTTCGGACGACAAAGCAACAAAGCGTAAAGCGCGCACACGACAATTAAAATATGTCCCCAAACATACGCCTGAGCCCTTATTTTGAATATAGTGTCGTAATTGGCAAGCGAATCGGCAAAAACCATTGCCAACAAAGCGGGAATTGTATTAAAGCAAAAGGCTGTTAGAATTAACCAATTCCTTTTAAAAATCAAAGCAAGACCTGCTATTATGCTACCGATATGGCAAACCTGAAGAGGTATAACCTCAACGTCCCAGCCGCTTCTTGTGAAGATATCGACGTTTCTCACAATCAGAATCAATATAGAAATACTTCCGAGGATATAACCGACTGTATTTATCGCCTTATGCGTGCGATTCCTCATATTGCAATAAATTAAAAGGAATATAACAAAAGGTGAAACGATATATAAAATATGCCATATTGACCACATCTCAAATTTCATAAAACTCTCCTCGTTTGCAGGGGCACGCATACATTTGAATAACAAGCTTATTGTAGCACAAAAAACGCATATTTTCAAGAAAATGGACTATTAAACATTATTAAGAATAGAGCTTGTCCATGCTAAAGGTAAGGTTGCCATCACGGATAAGTAGAGTTCTGATTTTGGCAAAGTGTGCAAGCTTAACTTCACTATATATATTCGCTTTGCGATATCTTGCCAAACGAGCACATGAAAGTTCGGTTTGTATAGAGCGGAACGACCATTGTAAATTAACCGCGAGTGGCAATACCTAGGACCGACCGGTTATACTCCATTCGGCAGAAGTGCGCTTCGCGCTCTTGGTGCTACGCACTACGCTTGGCTCGCTTGTGCGAGCATAGACTCGCTCGCGCTTGATTATGTAGCCTGCGGCTCAAACCGGTCGAAACATAGCGCAAACCTCGGTGTTTCATAAGCAAAAGAGAGATAACCGCAAGGGCTATCTCTCTTTTGTTGGTGGAGCAAGCTTAACGAAAGTCGAACTTTTTAATGAATCAAAAACAACTCATCAAGCATTTCAAGCCGCAACTCAAAATATTTAAAAGTCCATAAAAAGTTATCATCAACAAGAGCGTCGGTATCCTCTGCATCATCGTTGTACCAAATTGCAGAATCCGCTTTAATCTTATCTTCATAGTAGTAGAAGAATTCTTTGGCAGATTCAAATTCATGCAGATAAATATCTCTTAAATACAAGGTATAACGTTCTTTAATCAACTCTTTAGCCTCTGGAATATTCAAAAACAACGCCCACCAATCGTAGTTCGTAAAACGATCCTTTGCATTATCGAGCGTATAATCAATGTTTGGGCCGAGAGTGTACGGGCGTGAGCAGGTATAATCGAAATCCCACGAAGGACCAAAAATGAGCTTGCTATCTTTGCTGGTACGATACATATATACCGATCTACCAGCCATGTCGGTATTTCTGAACAATTCTCCTAACAGAAAATAATCTATGAAGGAAGCAATATCAACTAACTTTGAGAACTCGTCAATATTCCCTTCAACCAAAGCGTTTCTACAAGAGGCTATATAATTTTCAATATAGGCAAATTGTGCTTCGGTAAGATTATCATCCGAATCAATTACGTAAAGCAAATCCGTCCAACCGTCTCCGTCATAATCGAACACATCGGTTGTTCCGAGCGAAAAATAGTTAACCCCTTCAATACCTTCTCTATATGCTATAGTATCCATCTCAAGAATGAATGGTATCTCAACATCTTCTGATGTGTATTTATCAAGGTCAATCTTGTTTTTTCCGGAATCGACATCGTCAACAAGGAAATAAAGTCCGCGGTATTCATCATCGATGTAGACCATTGATAAAATAGGCAAAGGCGCATACCTATCGCTGTTGTTATTCATTGTATAACTTATAGATAGAGCGAGGTAATCTCTAAGTTTGCATGGATCAGGATAGGATGCAAGAAGGTTGTATTTCTTCGCTTCTGGTAAACCCTCAAGTGATTTGGCGGAATAAAATTTAATCTTATACCCCTTTTTTTCAAACCAACGAGAAGATGTTCCTCTAATTCTTATTTTTGCCGTCTCGTCAAACGCTATAAGACTTCCATCATTCAAACTTATTTGACATTCTGCATAATCCTTGTAGTTGGGATGGCTTCTATCCGGGATCGTTGCTCCGTTAGTGTATATGTAAAATGTCGGAATTTGGTCATCAAACTCTTTCGACACAAGCTCCTTCGAAGAATAACACATATTGCAAATTCCATCGATGTAATTATGCTCCGAAAGCATAGCAATTTCAAATCGTTCAACCAGAACGGCATCGCAATATTGACAATGCGCCCCTGCCGTATAACCAGCGGATATGCAAGTAGCAGGAACTTCCTCATCAAGCACTTGAGTGTGAGGAAGCTTTTCAATTGTTGCGTTTTCGGAAAAACCACAGCCTTTTTCCGTACAATATCGCATACTTTCGCCTTGTGATTGGCATGTAGATTCTGTTATCACAATCCATTCGGTTAACTGATGTACGTGTTCCTCGTTGCAGGAATTGATAAGCAGAAGCGAAACGAATAACGTGAACCATACAGCAAGTATTTTTGCAATTTTCATATTGGACTCCTCTATCTTATCAATACAAATAATGATACGGTGATCTGAGTAGCTTAAAACATACTGTGACAAGTAAAAAACAACATCTTTGTCAGCACAACCTGAAAACGGGAATATGTTACACAACTATTATATCGCAAACAAAAGATTTTTTCAAGCCTTGTGGAATGATTTATACCATTTGGCACCGTGGCGTGTGCTTGTCCCCCTACAAGTCGGCTCGGCTTCGCTAAAAGAAAAAAGCAAGGCGTTAACCTTGCTTAAGCTTATTTTCTATTGTAATACACGATGCGGTGAGCATTCTTTTTATTCTTCCGCAGAGATTTCGGTGATTTTTAAAGGTTTGCTCGTCGATGACTCCGGATGCGAAAATCAACTTTAACCAACTTTCGGTTTCCGCGCATTCTTTTCTGGCAATTTCAAATTTTGAATGCATATCTGCAAGGCTTTGCGGATATTGAGCTTCGGTTATATTGGCAAAAACACTTGACGAGGATTTTTTGATCTGAAATACGGTATTGGAGTCAATTTTGTATTCGGAGCAAAGCTTTGCTATTTTAATAGCCAATTCTTCGCTGTACTCTAATAGTAAGTTTCGTTTCATCTTCACACCCCTCCGTACCAAATCACGGCAGAGCCGTGAATGGAATCCGCAACCTGTTGCGGTATGGACTCTCGCTAAAGGCGAGTATGGAATCAAGACCGAAGTCGAAGAAATTCAGCCTACCGACTGATGCCATTCGCGGTCAAGCCGCAATTCCATGCAATTCGCTCTGCGAATTGATGCCATACACAAGCCCTTCGGTCTTGAATAAAACAACCAAAACCAACCCCTTGCGGGTTCGATTTTGGTTGTTTTTGGTGGACCATCTAGGACTCGAACCTAGGACCGACCGGTTATGAGCCGGTAGCTCTAACCAACTGAGCTAATGGTCCGAATAAATATTTAATTTTTTATAAATGAAATGCGCATAGGACCGATACTGCTAACCGCATTCTAGGTCACTTTAGTATTATAGCAAAGATATATGGATAATATGTTACGAAGATATTAACAAATTATTAAGTTTTGATCGATTTTTGGTGATTTCTGTATGCGGACTCGGCGCGCGCGTATAATGCAAACATTGTATTGAAACTTTTTTAAAACTGTGCTATAATCAACCATAGATAATCCGACCAATATATAATAAGTTTTCACGTGGTGAATTTTAAAAAGTGAGGATTTATATGGCTTTAAACGTATTCGATTTAGGTTAGTGTTGGCTAGGTTGCCATAGATTAATAAAGATTTACAGGAGAATACGGTAAAATGGTCTCAAAAAAGAGAAAAAGACTAGTAATCACATTGACATCTGTATTTGCGGCGCTTTTCATACTTTTCGGATATTACGCTCTTGCGGTTACCAATTTTAAATCCTACGGTACTTCGGCTTTGGTCAATGAGGAAGAAAAAACGATTTCTTTTGAGACGGATAGCATGAAGATATTGCAGCTCTCCGACGTTCAAACATCAAATCTTGTCGAGTCAGCTATAGCGTACCCAACAGTCGAAAGAGTTATAAAGAAAACGGAGCCGGATCTTATAGTGCTGACCGGTGATAACATTTCGAACAACAGCTCAAAAGCCGTGCTCAATACCTTTATAAGCTTTATGGATAGTTTTGAGATTCCTTGGGCTCTTGTTTTCGGTAACCACGATATACGTTCTGCCGTTTCTCCCGAAGAGCAGTGTAAAGCATACGAAAGCAGTAAGTTTTGTCTCTTTAAAGAGGGAAACATAGAAGAGCGATACGGTAACTACTATTATAAAATAAACCACGGCGGAGATACCGTCTTCTCATTAATTTTTATGGATAGCGCAGACAATAGCTTCACCGCCACTCAAGTGGATTGGTACGAAGATACCGTTGCCAAAATCGGTGGTAAAAACGGAGGCACCGTGCCGAGCTTCGTATTTTTCCACATCCCGATAGCAGAGACCTATGACGCTCACAAGGCTTACGAATCCGACTCATCGATAGGGTCAGGCAGACAGGTAGACGAGATAAGAACGCAGAGCAGAGATACCTCATTTTTTGACACGTTGCTTGCCTTGGGCAGCACGAAAGCCCTCTTTTTCGGTCATGATCACAGAAACAACACCTTCATAAATTATATGGGCGTTGAGTTCTGCTACGGAACTAAAACCGGACGAACGGTCTATTACGAGCGCGACTCTCTCGGCGGCAATCTCATAACGCTCTATAAAAATGCAACCTTTACGGTAGAAAGAGTCAACGTGTGATTGAGACAATTTTTAGTTTATGTCAACCAGTTGCTTATTTTCCGCAAAGGACACCGAAATAAAAATATGACCCTAATTTACCGCAACGTCTTGACAAATCTATGCCAATCGTGTATAATGCTACACGTAGCATTCGGAGGCATAGCTCAGTTGGTTAGAGTACTTGCTTGACATGCAAGGGGTCAGTGGTTCGAGTCCACTTGTCTCCACCAAAACAAAAAGGCACCACTATGGGTGCCTTTTTGTTTTGTGGGGACAGTCTCGAACCACCTCGCGCTACTATCTTTGTTCGCACCAAAGCTTCACAACCTTGCTATGTTCACACTCGGCTCGTGCGCGAATGTGGTGCGCATTCCGTCTTTGACGGAATATTGCGTCATTCGTCGTGTCCGACCGACGAATAGCAAAATCCAGTTGTCGACAGATTCTATCATTGTTTTAGACACCGCTATGGGTGCCTTTTTGTTTTGTGGGGACACTCTCGAAGCACCTCGCGCTACTATCTTTGTTCGCACCAAAGCTTCACAACCTTGCTATGTTCACACTCGGCTCGTGCGCGAATGTGGTGGGCATACCAAGCAAAGCCGACGAAAGCTTGTTTTCACGAGGCGTGCGAAGGCATATTAACGCTTTCCATCAAAATCCACTTGTCTCCACCAAAGAAAAAGTCTGCAGCCAAATTTACGGTTTTGCAGACTTTTTGCTTTTATTTTATAACTATTATTTACATTTTGTAGATTAATAATCAAAGAAGAGCTTAAAAACGCTTTTATTTTTTGCTCTTTTGCTCGATATAATTCTTATACCAATATGCCGAGTCCTTGGGGATTCTCCGCATAGTTTCGTAATCCGTATAAACGATACCGAAGCGAGGACCGTATCCTTCCGCCCACTCAAAATTATCCATAAAGGACCAAAGGAAATATCCTCTTATATCTACGCCGTCGTCTGCCGCGCGTTCAAACTCGTCAAGATAGGTTGAAAGGAATTTAATTCTATCCTCATCGTGCACCTTTCCGTCTGCGCCAAGAACGTCATTCGTTGCGGCGCCGTTCTCGGAAATATAGAACGGCAGACGATAGCGTTCGGTAAAGAACCGAGGTCCCCAATATAAGCATCTGGGAGTCACGGACCAACCGAGAGCAGTGACGGGAGCATCACTCGGGCGCTTAACGGCAACGGGCTCTCCGTTCTCGCCGGATTTTATTTCCTTGCCGTTATATATATTCTGCGCATAAAAATCAAGAGGTTGATTCATAAGGCGAAGGTCTTCCTCGGTGATTTCGGGAAGGTAATCCTTATAGAGCTCAAGACCGTCCTCGGGATATTTGCCGAGAATAACGGGGTCGCTCCACCACGAAGCGCTCCACATAACCTGCTCGGAAAGCTTGGGAGAATCGAATAGCGCTCTTCTCGCCGCCTCGATATCCTCGGGGGAATCGGTTGCTGGATAGTGCGCGCTGCACGTCGGAGCGTATCCTATTTTAATCGGGCGCTTTGCCGCCTCACGCATTGCGATTACTGCCGCCCCGTGTGCTTTCATAACGTTGTGCGCCATCTGAAATATGTCTTTATACGGAAGCTTTATGCCGGGAGCGTGAATTCCTCGGAGATAACCGTGACCAATGAAGCACTGCGGCTCGTTAAAGGTTATAAAATAGGTCACTCTGTCCGAATAAAGCTCAACTACCTTTGCGGCATAGCTCTTGAACCAATCCACAGACTCGTCGTTAAGCCAACCGCCCTTTTTGTAAAGCGCGTAGGGATAATCCCAATGGAAAAGCGTTATATAAGGCTCGATGCCGTTAGAAATAAGCTCGTCGATAAGCTCGGAATAGAAGCGCACACCGTCCTCGCTGACTTCTCCTACTCCGTTTGGGAAAATTCTGCTCCAGCTTATCGAGAAGCGATAAGAATTGACTCCGAGAGAACGCAAAAGCTTAACGTCTTCTCTGAAAAGGTGATAGTGATCGCAGGCAACGTCAGAGGTCTTTCTATCCTTAATTCTCGTTGGCTCGTGTGAAAACACGTCCCATATGTTAAGCCCTTTTCCGCCCTCGAGATACGCACCCTCTATTTGCTGCGACGAGGTTGCGACACCCCACGCAAAATCTTTTTTGAAGCCCATAAACAGCCCTCCTAAAACAGACGTTAATTATTGTTGAGATATTCTTTATTCATTCCGCTTTATCAGACAAAGCCTTCTTTTTCCAAGGAATCATAACGACAAGTCCCAATGCGACTATTCCCGTCCAGACGAGAATGAGATTTCCCCATCCGATGCCGTTTACGGCATTTGCGAAGACAACGTTTGCAACGGCTGCCGCCATATAGCTTACAAAATCAAGGAAGCCGGTGGCAGTTGAAACCATACCCGTATCTCTGAGGCTCGGGCAATAAACGCTCCAAAGGATTGCCGCCGCGCCGTTTGATGCCATAATTGCAAGCACGATAAAGATTATATTGAGAACAGGTGAGTAAACAAAGTAAGTCAAGGCAAAGAAGAGCACCGAGAGTGCGAACATAACCATCATTGTAAAATCGCGGCGACGTCCGAAAAGCTCGTAAACAACTATAGCTATGATGCTCATAAGAGATATAATGAAGGTTGCCACCGTATATATACCTGCCGACTCCTCAGAGGAGAATCCAAGGTACTGCGCTATGTAGGTCGGTAGCCAGAATATAACCGACGTACGTATTATACCCGTTATAATGGAGATTGCGGAGAATCTTACGATACCGTGCTCAAAGAGGCTCTTAATGCTTCCGCTTTCCTTCTCGTGCTTATACTGACCGTATTTTACAATTCCCTTACGCTCGAAGAGAGTGAAGAATACGAATGCTACGGTTCCCATTATTACGAGCACCGCACTCGAGACGGTAAATACCGCCTGCCACGCAAGGAAGGTTGCGAGAAGACCTGCGGCGGGAGTTGCGAAGAATGACGCAAACGTGTAACCAAAGCTGCAACGTACAGCGTGAATCGGCTCTGTATTTTCGGAAACGATTTTCGTCATAGGGGCATATATCATAGCGAGCGAGAAGCCCGTTACGGCATAAACCGCCGTTGCCGCAGTCGGAGATACTGTGAGATACGGGAAAACAAAATTGGTTATACCCGCAAGCACAAGTCCTCCCGAAATCATATATTTTGCCTTAATTCTGTCACCCACCATGCCGTTTATAAGCTGGCCTATGGCGTAAGCTCCGAAATAGAACGAGGACATTGCGCCTATCTCAACCTCGTTAAAGGCCCCCGATTCGATTATCTTGGGAGTAACAGCTCCGAGAATGTTTCTTGCGATATATACCGCAAAATAGGATATTGAGCAAAGAGCGCCGAGCATAAAGGCGTTTCTTGCGTTTTTACTGAGCTTCATATCATTGACCTTCTTTTATTTGGTAGTTGCAACTTCGCAAGAGTGATAAGTGCCGAAAGCGCTGAAAATTCGAGTCTAGGGCTAGTTCGTATTACTCCCTCTTGCCTAATCAAACAGGACAATTATAGCACACAGAGGACTCAAAAGCAACACCCGAGGAGCTTTCTTTTGACAAATTTATTTTTACAAAATCCGCCTCGAAGTACGCCTTACGGTGCGTGCCGCCGCTTTACTTTTCTCCGATTATCGCCTTACCGATTTCTGCGAGATGGCGAAGGGCCTCGGGAACGAGATTATCGGGATAATGCTTGAAATAATTTCCGCCTACCTCAAAATTAAAGTTACCGTCGTAGCCGATTTCACGAATGGCGTCTCCGATATCCTTCCAATCCATACTACCGTATGTAAAGGGCTTGGTATGAGCATCCAGATTATTCGTTGTTTCGTGAGCGTGAATTACCTTTACCGCGCTGCCAAGCTTACGCAAAGCGCCGCCTACGGTGTCACCCGTGTCTTGAGCAGTCAAGGCAAAATGACCGAGGTCGGGGCAGGAGCAGAAATGCTCACTTCCAAGCTCTTCTATAAACTGAAGTATTTCTTCGGGGCGCGAGCAGACGGTGGGGCGGATATTCTTCTCCGCATCGTAAACCCACATAGGCTCAATCGCAATTTTAACGTCATATTTTTCAAGGTCTGGTAAAAGCTTGCGATAGAATTCGAGATTAACCTTGTGGCACTCATCGTATTTCTCGTCATATATTCTGCCGGGGGTAGCTATCGGATGAATTACGGTATATTTACAACCGAGAAGATTAGTAGCCCATATATTTTCCCTTGTTAACTTCTCGTAAAGCTCGGGGTTTTTGAGGAATCCGGGGTTTCCGAAAATAGCGTGAGTCTGACCTATTTCGATTCCGTTTCTGTCGGCAATCTCTTTGATGCCAAGATAATAAGCGCGCTTCTCCTCGTCACTCATACCGTAGCAGCGGAATTTCTTAACCTCTTCATCGGTTCCTCTCCAATATCCCATAAGACCGAAGTCAACGGCGTCAAATCCCGCCGCTTTCATCATTTTAAAGGTATTTTCAAGTCCAAAGCGAGCCTCCAGCTCTCCGTTGCAAATACTGATTTTCATAACTTCTTCCTCCGTAGGATTTTATCTTTTTTCATTCTAGCACAACGCTTACCGCAAGTCAATAGCTGCGGTTAATTTATCCATAAATTAAAAGCGTTGGCTCATACTCTTCGACTTCTCGGTGAAACGCCCATCACCTTTTTATACATTTTATAAAAATTCGCGTAGTTATCGTAGCCTACCGCTTCAGCGGCTCTGCCTGCCGAGCATCCCTCCTCGATAAGCCTTGCGGCATAGGAGAGCTTTTTTTGAAGAACGTACTGCTTGACCGAAATCTTCATCTCGCCAGCAAACAGGTGGCTCACCGTTGACTTCGACAAAAATACGCTATCCGCAATCCCCTCAAGAGATATTTTTTCGGTTATGTGCAAGTCTATATACTCTGTTATAGCCTTGACTGTTGGGTGAGATTTTTCCTTTTTTCCCGAGGTGTCCTTGTAGGTGTGGATATAAATTATCTCTGTGAGCAGGCTCTTCGCAAGCGGCAGGAACTTTTCCCTCTCCGCTTCTGCAAAAATGCTTTTAAGACTTTGGAGAGGCGCATCGAGAGAGCCGTGCTTCGAGACCGACTGCCTACCCGTTTTTTCGGTAAAATCACTCATTATCTCGCTCGGAATAAGTGAAGAATCAAAGAGAAGCGTCGCTCTCTTATAAGTCAGCTCGTCCTCGGCAAAAACGCTGTGATAAACCAGGGGCGGTATAATTACTATTTCGCCCTGTCGAAGTGTATATTTGCCCTTATCAACGACTATCGTGACCTTGCCCTCAAAAACAGCTATCATCTCATAGCGCGCGTGACAATGATTCTCAAAAATCTCCTCGCCGGGAGTGAACTGCTCTCTGTATGAAATTCGTATATTTTCACCCTCAAGCGTCAGGTGTTTTCTGCTTTCCATTTTTTACCTTTCACCGTTTGTTTTTCTCACGGACAAGCCGAGCTTGCCGTCACTTTGTCTGCATTTTAACACAAATTTGCACGAAAAGCAATATTTTAGGTAAAAAAGATATTGTAATTTGCTTAATCGTGTGATATCATAAGCTTGTAGATATATTCCAAATATATAAATAAATATACGAGGTGAAAAGATGAGCGTATTAAATCAACCTTTAACCTTTGAGGGCAGAACGATACCCAACCGTATCGTTTTTCAGCCTATGGAGGGCTGCGACTGCAACAGTGACGGAACTCCGAGCGACCTTACCGTAGCAAAATATGAAAATGCCGCAAGGTCGGGCGCGGGACTTATCTGGATGGAGGCAAACGCAGTTTGCCCCGAGGGAAGAACCAATCCGGGTCAGATGATGCTAACGAAGGAAAATCTTCCGATTTTTAAGGACTTCGTCGCAAGTCTTCGTAAGATAGCTTCCGAGGAGTGCGGTATAAATCCGATAATTATTTTGCAACTTACCCATTCGGGCAGGCAGAGCATTGTTCCGATGATTGCTTACCGCCACCCTATATATGAGGAGAAACGCCCCGTTACCGATGATAACATAGTTACCGACGAATATCTCGATACTCTCCCCGAGAAATACGTTAATTCGGCTCTTCTCGCCTATGAAGCGGGCTTTGACGGAGTTGACGTTAAGAGCTGCCACGGATATCTCTTCCAGGAGCTTCTTTCTGCATTCGACCGCCCCGGCAGATACGGCGGAAGCTTTGAAAACAGAACACGTCTTTACCTTGACAGCGTAAGAGCCGTTGTTGCGGCAGCGCCCGAGGGACTGCTCGTCGTTTCAAGACTCGGCGCCGCTGATATGGTACCGAAGCCCTACGGATTCGGAACCGACGAGAAAAACAATCTTGACCTTACCGAGACCGACATGCTTGTTGCAGAGCTTATGGCTGCCGGAATCAAAATGATAAATATCACGATAGGCAACCCCTATTACAATCCGCATATTAACCGTCCGTTCCGTCAGGGAGCTTACGTTGCGCCCGAGACACCCGAGACGGGACTTGCAAGATTTATCACGGTGCAGAAGCATCTTAAAGACAAGTTCCCCGGCTTGACTCTCGTTGGCTCGGGACTTTCCTACTACCGCGCCGACCTTATGGAGCGCGCCGAGGAAATGATAAATCTCGGAGCAGCAGACCTCGTCGGATTCGGAAGAGGCTCTATCGCATATCCTATGTTTTACAGAGACTGGCTCGCAGGCAAGTTTGACGTAAGAAAATGCTGCGTTGCCTGCTCTAAATGCACGGCTCTTATGCGCGCGAAGTGCGTATCGGGCTGCGCCGTATTCAACGATTACTATAAAAAATTATATAAGGAGAAGGTAGCATGTCAAAAATAGCTATTGTTACAGGCTCGTATCAGGGCATTGGAAAAGGAATTGCAGACGGACTTAAAGGAGCGGGATATACCGTTATTTATTCCGACGTTCACCCCGAAATGCAAAATGAAGTTTACTTCAAGTGCGATATTTCAAAGGCAGAGGACCGTCAGGCACTTTGCGATTTTGCGCTTGAAAAATACGGAAGAATAGACCTTCTCGTTAATAACGCAGGTGTTGCCTGCAAGGTAAGACTCGACGTTCTTGAGACGACAGAGGAGAGCTTTGACAGAGTGGTTGGCATTAACACAAAGGGCACCTTCTTTATGTGCCAGACCTTTGCTAACGCTATGATAGAGTGCCAGAAGAAGAATCTTCCCGATTACTCTCCGAGAATCGTTAACATAGCATCAAACTCGAGCTATACCTCCAGCACGAGCCGCGGAGAATACTGCATATCCAAGGCAGGCGTTTCTATGACTACGCTTCTCTTTGCGGATAAGCTCGCAGAGTTTGGAATTCCCGTATTCGAGGTTCGCCCGGGAATCATAAAGACTCCTATGACCGACGTTGTTTCCGCAAAGTACGACAAGCTTATTGCGGAGGGTATCACTCCTATCAAGCGTTGGGGTACTCCTGAGGACGTTGCGAACTGCGTTATCGCCGCAGCAAGCGGACTTCTCGACTTTGGAACGGGTACCGTTCTTAACGCAGACGGCGGCTTCCATATTCGTCGTTTGTAATCGGCGTTTCCGAATTTCAAACATATCGCTATCCTGCGGCGCAGGATAATATCGCGTTTGCGAAGCAAGCATATCACATCTGCTACTCTAAGCAAATATATCGCTGCGAGCTTTACTCGCACCTCTTTACGTTCGTTCCGCAAACGTTACGAAAGGAAAAAACATGAAAACATACAAATTTGATGCCGTAGTTATAGGCTCGGGATGCGCCGGATACAACTGCGCCGACTGGCTTTTTGACCTTGGTATGAAAAATATTGCCCTTATGACAGAGGGCAAGCTTGCCGGCACGTCGAGAAACACCGGAAGCGACAAGCAGACCTATTACAAGCTCTCGCTTGCGGGTGATGATGGCGACAGTATTCTCGGAATGGCAGAAACCCTCTTCTCCGGCGGCGCTATGGACGGTGACGTTGCTCTTGCCGAGGCGGCAAACTCCGCGAAGTCGTTTATGAAGCTCGTTAATCTCGGTATGCGCTTCCCTACTAACGAGTACGGCGAGTACGTGGGCTATAAAACCGACCACGACCCCTATTGCAGAGCTACCTCAATAGGACCTTACACCTCGAAGAAAATGACCGAGGTGCTTGAAGAGGCAGTCGAGAAAAAAGGTATTGCCATTCTCGACGGAGCGCAGGCTATCAAGATACTTACAGAGGGCGGTAAGGCGGCAGGCGTGCTTGCTATTAACACAAAAAATACAAGCGAGGTAGAGTATATTGCGGTGAACGCTCCGAACGTGGTTATTGCTACGGGCGGCCCCTCTGCAGTATACAAGGACAACGTTTACCCCACCTCGCACACCGGTAACTCCTCACTTGCTCTTGAGGCCGGCGCGGTATTCGGAAATCTTTCCGAGTGGCAGTACGGACTCGCTTCTACCGATTTCAGATGGAACGTTTCGGGTACCTATCAGCAGGTGCTTCCCCGCTATATTTCGGTTGATAAGGACGGTGTTGAGCGCGAATTTCTTCTCGACTACTTTGCGACTCCCGAGGAAGCGCTCAAGAACGTATTCCTCAAGGGATACGAGTGGCCCTTTGATGTCAGAAAGATACACGGCTCATCATATATAGACCTTATAATCTACCACGAGAACGTTATTCTCGGTCGCGACGTATTTATGGACTTCAGACGTGAGCCTACCGGACTTGAGGGTGGCTTCGATGGACTTGACGAGGTTTCTTACGGATATCTTAAGAACTCCGACGCACTCATTCCTCTCCCTATCGAGCGCCTTAAAAAGATGAACCCCGGAGCTATATCGCTCTATATGGACCACGGCATAGATATCACTAAAGACCCCTTGCGCGTTGCGGTATGCGCACAGCATAACAACGGTGGTATCCGTATCGACTCCAACTGGCAGACTAACGTTCCGGGACTCTACGCCGCAGGCGAAGCTGCGGGAAGTCTTGGCATTTTCCGTCCCGGCGGAACCGCGCTTAACTCCTGCCAGGTAGGCAGTATGAGAGCCGCCGAGCATATCGTTTACGACAGCAATAATAAGCACTCCGAGCGCTTTGAGGAAATCGCTCTTGCGGCAAAGGCAGAGGCCGATGCTATTATAGCGGCAACCAAAGCGGATAAATCCACCGTTCTCGCACAGAGGGAGAAATACGGCAAGCGTATGAGTCAGAATTTCGCCTTCCTCCGTGATATTCCGAGTATGGAGAAGGCTCTAGCCGATATCAAGAGTGACAAGCTCACCTTCACCGAAGATAACAAGTGGCGTGAAATTTACGAGCTCCCGCACCTCTTCAAAAACCTCGATATAATCCGTATGCAAGAGGCTATCGCAGAGGTTATAAGCTACACGGCAAAGGAGTTCGGCTCTCGTGGCTCTGGCTTCGTGCTTTCGGGCGGCAACTTTATGGACAGATGCCCTGTGCCCGAGGTGGCAAGCGGCAGAGAAAAAATCGTTACCGTCAAGAAAACGGATGAACTTAAAATCGAATGTATAGACGTGAAACCTATTCCGAAAAGCCGTGATTTATGGTTTGAAAAGGTATGGGGTAAATACAGAGAGCGCACCGAAAAATAACAAAAAACACACTCGAATTCAAATGTTTATTTACAAAATCGCTCGCAACGAGCAGATTGGAGATATTATGGAGAACAAGATTAAAATAGTATGCGTCGGTATCGGCGGATACGCAAGCGTATATTGGAAAGCCCTTTTTGCAGACACCGAGGGTGACTTTGAGATAGTCGGAGCTGTTGACCCGTTCCCCGAGGGATCTCCCTACTACGAGGAAATAAAAACGAGAGGAATTCCTCTGTACTCGAATATGGAAGATTTCTACCGTGAGCATTCCGCAGACCTCGCTATAATTACCACGCCTATTCATCTTCACACAAGACAGACGCTCTTTGCTCTCGAGCACGGCTCGAACGTTCTTTGCGAGAAGCCTCTTTCGGGTGTTTCGACTGATGCCGAGGTTATCGAAAAGCGTGCGGCAGAGCTTGGCAAGTTCGTTATGATAGGATACCAGTGGAGCTATGCTCCCGCAATTCTTGGCTTGAAGTCAGACGTTCTTTCGGGAAAGCTTGGCGCTCCCGTTTCATTAAAAACGAGAATACTCTGGCCTCGTAAGAAGGAATACTTCACACGCGGCTCGGGTTGGGCAGGAAAGCTTAAGGCAAAGGACGGCACCGTTATAAACGACAGCGTTGCCGCAAACGCTTGCGCTCACTACATACACAATATGCTCTTCGTTTGCGGAAAGGAGTACCTTGCCGCAGAGCCTCTTTGCGTTAAGGCAGACCTTATCCGTGTTAACGCTATTGAGAACTTCGATAACGCTACAATCAGTTTCGAGCTTGAAAACGGCGCAAAGTGTCTCTTCGTTGCGGCTCACTCCAGCAATATAAACAGAAATCCCATGTTCGACTACGAGTTTGAAAACGCAACCGTTAAATACGACGAAAACACTAAGGATATCGTTGCGTACTTCAAGAACGGAGAAGAAAAGCATTACGGAAACCCCTTCTCAGGCGGCTCCGACGGCAAGAAAGCGAGAGTTGCTATTAACGGCTGCAAGGCCCAGGACTTCAAGCCTGTTTGCTCGCCTTACACCGCCGCGGCTCACACAAGATGCATCGAAGCGGTGCAGACCTTCCCCATTTACGAGGTTAAGGAAGAATTCATTAAAGAAAATGAAGGTCTTCTCTACGTTGACGGACTTGCCGAGGCTATGACAGAATGCTACGCTGAGGGCAAGATGCTCTCCGAAACCGAAGCCTTCAAGAAGTGGGTGAAATGAGATGACGAGAGAAGAAGTTTTTTCATACAATAAGCATATTCCTACGCCACCCGAGAAGCCTTTCTACTTTGGCGTTACCGGACTTAATCACGGACATATATACGGCATGTGCGCAGGACTTATAAACGCAGGCGCAAAAATGACTCATATCTACGAGCCAGACAAAGCGCTCCTAGATACATTCCTTAAAAAATACCCGAATATTACCGTTTGCGATAGCCTTGAAGAGCTTCTCGCAGTAGAGGAGCTTGAGCTTATTGCTACTGCGGCTATTCCCGGCGACAGAGCCGGAATCGAAATAAAGTCAATGAGAGCGGGAAAACACGTTTTCACCGACAAGGCGCCTATGATAACCCTTGAACAGCTTGAAGAGGTTAAGGCCGTTTCGCTCGCAACGGGAAAGAGACTTTTCGTTTATTACAGCGAGTTCGTAGCGGTTGAATCCGCCATCTTCGCAAAGCAGCTTATAGACAGAGGCGTTATCGGAAAGGTTGCTCATATCGACATATTTGCTCCACACAGACTTAATCCCGACTCACGCCCCGACTGGTTCTGGGTACGCGAGAAAACCGGTGGAATTCTTATAGATATCGGCTCGCACCAGTTCCATCAGTTCCTTGAATATTCCGGCACTAATAACGCTACCGTTACCTCGTCAAGAGTTGCGAACTACTTCAACAAACAGTATCCCGGCTTTGACGATTTCGGAGATGCCACTCTCACGGCGGACAACGGCATTACGGGTTACGTGCGAATCGACTGGATGTCCCCCGCGGGTATTCAGACCTGGGGCGACGGAAAGGTCGTTATTCTTGGAGAAAAGGGCTATATCGAGCTTCGCAAAAACTGTGATATAGGTAAAGAAAAGGTTACAAATACCGTGTTTGTTTGCACAGACGACGGTGTGTTCACCGAGTCGGTTTCCGGTAAGGTTGGCTGCCCCTACTACTCCAACATTATCAAAGATTCACGTGAGGGTACCGAGCTTTCAATGTCCGTTGAGCAAGCGTATAATGCAATAGAGCTTGCCATAAAAGCGCAGACTCTGGCGATGTAATAACTATTATGAGATGAGCCGTGCTTTGCTGCAGATTGCGTATATTGACTACTCCTCATCCACCGCAAGCGGTCTTCTCGCTGCGGCTCGGTCACGCTCGGGGTCTGACAGTCTACCGGACTGTCATTTAATACCCTCACGCCGCTCCGCTACCTTCTCCCGCAGGAGAAGGCTTGGAATACGGTGCGATATTTGGAAAGCAAATGGCATTAATTCACTCATAAAAACGAACAGAGCAAGAATAGAATGGGTGCGGTTCTTAGCGAAAAATTTCAAAAACGTTAAGCGCGAGCATCGCATTTGACCAAACAAACGCACTATGGGCTAAGCCTCAACCCTTATTATGAGCATAGCGAATAACAAGGTTCTGCGTAACAGGTCCTTATAACAAGCAGAAAGAGATAACAAATCGGTTAGTAGCCGAAATGTTATCTCTTTTTCTGTTAGTGAAGTTTTCGCTGTTGTGAAAATGAAGTTGCTATGCAGTGAGGTTTGCCGCTTTGCGATGAAAAGCATCAAGCAAAGTTAAGCTTGCCCATCACTTCACCGTCAGGGAAACTGACGCTCGCAAGCCCACTATTCCGTCGCTACACTCACGAAGTGAACTTTGCTCTCCGAAGATTCTTTCCCTGAGGGGCAGCATTATAAATCGATTGCGGATTTATCTAAAAGGAATCTCTCAATTCCTATATAAAGTATTCCGTTTTCGTCATGCCAAGGTATAACGTTATCCTTAACTACAACGATTTTCTTAAAAGAATCGGCAATTTTTGTATAAGGGCGTACCTCTTGCAAACGCTTAGATTCTTCGCCTACCGTTAGCGCAGACTGAATATAATATTTGCGGCTTCCATCAGTAATAACGAAATCTACTTCTAAATTAGTCTTTTTATTTTTTCCGTCGTCGCCTCTATAGTTAAATTCTACGACACCGACATCAACGTTAAAGCCTCTGGTAATCAACTCATTATAAATAACATTCTCCATGATATGATTTTCCTCAGTCTGACGGAAATTCAAGCGCACATTTCTTAAACCAACGTCCGCAAAATAATATTTTTGAGGTGAGCCTATATACTTTCTTCCCTTTATGTCATAGCGCTGAGACTTATAAATCATAAAAGCATCAATAAAGTAATCAAGATATCTGGAAACCGAATCTGCGCTTATTTTCACTCCTAGCGCGCTTGAAAACGTATCGGCAATTTTTACCGGATTAGTAAGCGAACCAACAGCCGACGATACGACGTTTAAGATATCGTCAAGCATGTTTCTATCTCGAATGCTATGGCGCTCAAGAATATCCGAAAGATAAATATTATCAAAAAGTCCCGATAAATACTGCGCTTTGGCTCTATGATTGTTGAGCGAACAAAGATAAGGCATTCCTCCATAGGTATAGTATTCTTGCCAGGCATCACGCTTATCTCCGTTATATGCAGCGTAAAATTCCGCAAAAGTTAAAGGATGAACACGAATTTCGTCTCCTCTTCCGCGAAATTCGGTTAAAATATCCGAAGACAGCATTTTAGAATTAGACCCCGTTACGTAAACGTCGGTGTTTTTCTTTTTCATAAGTCCCAATAAAACGTCAACGAATCCTACCGTTTCGCTCTCATCGTCAAGATATGGGTTTTTCACAGTTTTGACCTTCTGAATCTCATCAAGGAAAATATAGTATGTGTTATCTTTATCAATAAGCATACTGCGTATATATTTTCCTAATTCAATCGGATTTCGATATTTGATATTTTCATCATCATCAAGAGCAAGCTCGATAATATGCGAATCATCTATACCAACAGAATTAAGATATTTATGATATATATCAAAAAGAAGATAGGACTTTCCACATCTTCTGATACCGGTGATAACCTTAATCATTCCGTTATCTTTTTTGGATATAAGCTGCTCTAAATATTGTTTCCTTTCAATCATAACAACAATTCCTTTGCGACAAAAATTCGTATTTACACCTCATCACCGCAAATTATAGCACAAAAAAAACAGTTCGTCAAGTATAATATGCGGTGAAAATTCGTATTCATATCTTTTTACCGCAAATTATTATGCAAAAGAAGAAAATTACTGTTCTTTCCCAAAGTGAACAGAATGATTGTTTGATTTAAAAAGCATAAGTAATTAGTTTACAAAGAAATCAGCGTGATACCCGACTATGCGAGTATCACGCCAACTTTTTAATTTTTAATCAAGCCGATAATCAGACTTTTATAAAGCCCAAAGCTTGAATAAGTTTTTTGATTCAGACAGCTTATGCAGCCTCTTCCTCGTCAACGGATGCGGGAACAAGGGGAGTATCGTAGTTGGTCTCAAGGTCGAGATCCCAGCCGCACTTGTCACAGTGGCCGTCAGCGCCCTCTACGCCATCTGCGCCTACAAGGTCAACGTGACCTTCTACTTCACGAGTTCCATTCTCGCACTTGTTACAGGTCTTGTCGCAGCAGTTGGAGCTGTCATAAACGTGCTCGCCTGCCTCGATTGCAGTGCCGCCACATACGGAGCATTCTACTGCTACGGTACAGTCGGTCTGCTCACCTGCGGGAGTGTGGGCTTTAGCGGGAATTGCTTCTTTTCCGCATACGGAGCAATTGACTGCTACAGTACAGTCAGTCTGCTCTCCGGCAGGCTGGTGAGAGGTTGCGGGAATTGCTACGCCGCCGCAAGCCGTGCAGTTTACTGCTACGGTACAGTCGGTCTGCTCACCTGCGGGAGAGTGATCGCCTGCCTCGCGAACTTCGCCGCAAGCGTTACAATCTACGTCACAGTCAGCATCGTGAGCGTGAGCGCACTCGTAGGTTGCGAGCTTCGCACGGTAATTACCTGCGATATTTTTGCTTGCAGATGCGCTGAAGGTAACATAATTATTATACGTACCGATGAAGTACATATCATTTTCACTCGTATAAACGAGAGTTTCGTATTGTGCGTTATAAGTGAAGTACTCTGCGGGAGTACCATCGGTTTCGGGAACGAGAGCAATGCTTCCGCTTCCCGCCGAACGCTCATAAAGTCTGATGTAAGTCTTAACGCCGTCCTTATTGAAGTAGAGTCTGTAAGCGCCCTCTACTCCCTCTACAAGCTCTACGTAAACGTCTGCAGCGTTAGCAGCCATATCCGTAGTTGCAAGACGATAGGTTACACTTGAAGATTCGGTAGCACCTGCAAAGTAGAGATTCTTGCTAAGACTAGCATTACCCTGATAGAGATAGAACTTATAAGGCTTACCTTCCTCGAGAACCGCATAATCGGTTACTGCAAGAGGAGTAGTCTTTGCAGCAAGAGTAAGAGCATATTCAGAATTCTCGGTAGTAGAACCGCAGGTCATAGCAGCAGTAAGAACTACGCCTTCGATAGCAGCATCACCAAGAGTAACGGTAACCTTGCCGCCTTCAACTACAACAGCGCCATTGTTAGAAGACCAAACGATATCTACCTTACCAACCTTTGTGGGAAGGCTGAATACCTTAGAATTAGTGAAGCTTGTGGGAACAACAAGATTTGCCTTTGTCTCTGCTATTACTGCCTTTTCAACCTCGGTCATAGGCTTCTGGCAAGAGTCGCAAAGGAAGTCATCATCTTCGCCATCATAGTGGTCAGCAACGGTACGCTCAAACGAGCAAAGGTTACAGTCGGTATCGCAATCGTTGTCATACTGGTGAGCGTTTGCATCTACCACACGAGTACCGCCATCGCACTTGGAGCACTCGGTGCTACAATTAGTAGCGTAAGGGTGATTACAGTTTACAATTACAAGAGAAACGTAATCGCAGCTAGGCTCGTAAGCGCGGAATGTAGTAGTACCATTGCTATTATACGCTGCTATGTATCTATATTTTCCGTCGTTATCGCCATCCCAAGCGTTATATATCGACTTAGTTTCAGCTTCGAATGACCATTCGCCATAATAGGTTGTTTCACCTTCTGTCAAGGCGTCCTTCAAGTAAAGGTTTGTTGCACCTTCGCCTGTCATAACAAGATACTTTCCGCCCACAAGGATGTTATAGGTGTTCTCTTTTCCCTCAACAGCAACAAGCTCTACATCAACAGCGTCAGCAAAGTTCTCGGAAGCTTGAAGCTTGCCGTTTACAGTGCCATTGAAGAATACGCCGTATTTCGAGGAATAAAGCTTATAGGTGCCTGCTACAAGAGATGTAACGTTAGAGGTTACAACAACGTCAACCGTGTAGGTTTCTGTTACTTCAGTCAAACCGCAAACGAAGGTAGCTGTAAGAGTTACAGTTCCCTTTTCTTTTCCGAAAGTAACGGTTACGCCGTCATCAGCGAGGGTTGCGCCGTCGCTTACAGACCAAGCGATTTCAACGTTGGTGTACAACGTGCCTACGTTAGGAAGAGTAATAGTAGATCCTGCAAGAGCAGAATTCGCTACGGAAACTTCTTTCTTGGTTTCTTCGATTCTTGCTTTTTCGATTTCTGCCATGGATTCGCCGCAGATATCGCACTTGCTGTCAGCAGGATTCTCGTCAACGTGAGGATTTACCTCGCGAATCTTACCGCAGACGCCGCAATCTACGTCGCAAGCGTTAGCATAGTCGTGCTCTTCGTCTGGATGAACTTCTGTAAAGCCACAGCCAAGACAGGTCTCGCCGCACTTGAAACCATACTCGTGCTCGCAAGTATAGGTTGCGAATGCAGCTACAAACTGGGATACGCCTACGTTGGCCGCATTATCGCCGGTGATGTAGCTCGTCTTGGAAGCTCTGATGTAACCGTTCTCGCCGAAAGTGCCGAGATAGTAATCACTGCCAAGGACGTTGGTAACTAAGATACCGAGATCTTTGTCATAAACCCAAGTGCAAGTAGGAGTATCGGTGAGCTGAACACCTACGCTGCCTGACCTATACTCGTAAACGTCAAGATACATATTGGTCTCGCCGTCTTTGTAGTAAATTCTGTATCCGCCTTCAACTGCTTCAAGATATACGTCAACAGCGTTGGCAGCCTTATCGGTAGCTGCGAAATAATTTCCGTCAAGTCCGCCTGCAAGGTAAATATTCTTGCCAAGAGTTGCTTGATAGAGATAGAACTTATAGGGGGTATTCACTACGGGAGAGATAATGGTGAGCATATCAAAAGCGGGAGCTTCGGAGATTGTAAGCGTATAATCTTTCTCGAAGGTTGTTCCGCCGCAGACAAAGATAGCTGTAAGAGTTACCTCTGTGCCGTAATCTGCAGGAAGATCAACGGTAACGAGACCGTCAACAACCTTGACTACAGTATCATCGCTGGATTTCCAAGTGATAGAAACGCTATTCCACTTTGTTCCTACAACAGGAAGCTTGAACTGGATAGATTTTGTATATTCGGTAGCAACGGTGATTTCTTCTATGGTTTCGTTGATTCTACCGAGCTCGATTTCAGTCATAAGATATCCGCAAGCGTCGCACTTGCCGTCAGCGCCATCTGCACCTGTTTCGTTGTTCTTAACGTCCTTGTGCTCTGCTACTTCGCGCTTGTTACCGCACACGTTACAGTCAACGTCACAAACATTATCGTATGTGTGTTTGCTGTCTTCTACCGGGCGAATATCTCCACAAACAAGGCAGTCAACGCTGCATTCCTTCTCATACTCGTGCTCGCAAGTATAGGTTGCGAGGTATGCGAGGAAATTAGAAACTCCAACAGATGAAGCCTTCTCGCCGGTGATGTAGTAGATATCGGAAAGTGAGGGATAAGCGTTAGTGCCGTAGCTTCCGAGATAGTAAACAGTGGTAACCTCTGTATCAACTTCATCTACCTTCTTGGTGTAGGTAAGAGAGGTTACGATTGCGCCGGTTTCGGAATCAATGCTGAATACAGTAGCGGTTTCATCCTTAAATCTAAGGTTTCCGTAGAATGTTGTTCCAGCACTATTGCTGCTGCTATAAGCCTCGAAATACTTGGTTTCGCCGTCAGCGTTAATGAAGTAAAGCTTGAAGCCGCCGTCAACGATTTCTGCATAAACGTTAGCTGCATCTATAAGCTTGTCGGAAGCATTGGGATTGTACTGCCCCATTGTTCCGTCGAAGAAGATAACCTTTCCGAGATTAAGTTGCTCAACTACAAGCTTGTAAGCAACGTTTGCCGCAGGAGCTGTTACGGGCTCCGAAAGAGTCCAGTTGGGAACGTCAAGAGTAATCGTGAAGTCCTTAGACTTTTCTACCTTTGCTTCACCCTCACCTACCGAAACGGTAGCGGTAAGAGTTACGGTAGCGTCAGCCTCGGGCATAGTTACAACGAGCTTGCCGTCAACTACCTTAACGTTAGCATTCTCTGCTACGGACCAAGTGAGAGTAAGACCCTCGGTCTTTGCAACGGGAAGAGCGATAGAGTGATCGATAGTGAAGGTATCCATGGGAAGCTTGATAGATTCAAGCTCATTATCTACCTTATTCTCATCGGTGAGAAGGTTAGCAAAGAGGGTGAGATCCCAGATTGCAGTACGGTCCTTATTGCTAGTGCTTTCAGAGGGAGAATTATTTACTATGTAGATGTAGAACTCGCCTTCAATAGCAGTATCAAGAGTCCATTCGAACGAAGAGGTTTCGCCCTTAGCTATGTTACTTACAACATCCTTCTTTGCAAGCTCGGTTCCGTCTTCTTTCATTACATAAACGGTAAGATTTACGCCATTGCTTTCAGAGAAAGGAAGACCAAAGTTGAAGGTGAGGTAAGAAAGCTTACCAACGAATACGGGAGATGTAATTGTTCCGACAGCAGAGGTCTTACCATTAATAATAACCATATCGTAGGTGAAGACTCCGTTATTATCCTTTGTTGCAGCATTTGCGATAACCCAACCGTTATCGGTAATGCGCTCTGCGTAGCCGGTATCTTCTGCAAGAGTTCCAAAGTCGGCAGTTACACTATCGGTAAGCTCAATCTTGGATATCTTCTTTGCAACCTTAATTACAATTTCCTTTGTATCGGTTACCTTAGCGTCGCCTTCGCCTGCGCTGATGGTAGCTACGAGAGTGATAGTCTTAACTTCATCGCCAATAGTGAGAGAAAGCTTATCGGAGGTAGCTGCTACACCGTCAACAGTCCAAGTGATAGTTACGCCATCATAAAGAAGAGTTGAGGGAAGGGTAAGCTCTGTATCCTTGCGGATATCGGTTTCAAGAGTAAGAGCGGTCTTAACGTTAGCTACCTGCTCTGCGGGAGTATATGTGATAGTCTCGGTTATCTTGAACGCATCCTTGGTTGCGGGTACAAGATAGAACGCACCCTTATAGTGAGTAACGATACCGGAAACGTCAGCGGTTGCGCCCTTGTTTGCGGTATGTACCTGCTTGAATGCTTCCTGGTCAGCGGCAGAAATAGCGTTTGTAGAGGAAGAAATTCTTACGTAAGACTGAAGCTCGCCGATATTGAAGTAGTAATATCCGTTATCAGTCTTCTGACCGCCAATCGTAACGCCCTTGATGGTTACGTATGCGCCAAGCTTCGAAAGAAGAGCGGCATCCTTGAGGTCAGCTGCAGCGGTGTAAGCTGCTGTAAGGTCAATTTCGGGAACAGCCTTGATGGTGGAGTCGGTGATAGTAACTTCACCGTCGGTTACTTCGTAAACTATGGGATCGGAATCGTATCCGCTGTCATAATTTACCTTGAGACCCTTTACGGAAACAGTCATACCTACCTGAAGACCGAGATCCTTAACGGGATCCTTTCCGTCCTTAAGAGAATAGATGTAATAACCGCCCTCTCCGTTAAGGTCCTGAACGTATACTGCGTTATAGGAACCTGCAACAGACTTGGAGAAAATACCGGAAACGATACCCTTTACGATAATGCCCGTATCATCAAGAGCTGCTACGTAGCCTGCGTAGTCAACTTCCTTATACGAAACGTTCACGCCGGGAACGATACGTTTGAAGGTCTTTTCTACCTTGTTGCCGAACTCGTCTGTAAGAGTAGCTGTAAGAGTGTACTCAATAGCGGTGTCGGGATTCTCGGGAACGATAACGGTTACTGTGCCGTTGCCGTTGTCCTTAATCGTGATACTATCAACGCTAACAGTCCATACAACGTTGAAGCTATCGTCTTCAACGGGTACTACGCTGACAAGGTTGTAGTTTGCGGGGGTCTTTGAATCTACGTCCTTATAAAGATGGTAGATCTGCGCGCCCGCAGTTGCGAGATTGGGATTAACTTTGGGTTCGTCGTCATCCTCGGGGAACTCGATGCCGAACCAGCCGCCGACAGTCACTTTAACGTTGTTAAAGGTGTCAACAACCTTTTCCTTGGCGTTATTGAAGGTGCCCTTGACCGTATCAAGAGAGCAACCTGTCAAGGCGGTTACTGCGAGTACCATAACGAGAACTAATGCAAGTAGTTTTTTCATGGTAGTTCCTTTCTTTTGTGTTTTATTTTTTAAGTTTAAAACTTGAAAAACCGATTTAAAAACTTTGCGCTTTGGCTGGGGATGGCGCATTTGGGTGAAAGCAAAAATGACAAAGAAGACGATAAAAGCATCTCAGTTTTTCTCTCTAAATCCACCTATCCCTCTTACCCTATTTGATTTTATGCTTGGATAAGCTTAAAAATAATACTTATAGTTATTCTGCGGAATGGAAGGTTATATCCAACTCCGAGAATATTTTAAGCTGGTATTCACCGTCAAAGACGTCGATTATACCCTTTGCGTCGATAACGCTGCCTACGGGGAACGCGTCCTCTGTAATAGTCGCACCGGTTTCGGCATCCTTAAGAACTATCGTTCTGAGGACAACCTCGTTACCGTTTTCGTCCTCGCAGGTGATGGACATCGCGCCCTTGGAGCTTCCATCCTTGGTGGTATAAACATCTTTAATGGTAAGATTTTTCATCGACGCGGAGCTGTGCATGCCGACAAATCCGTAATCAAGCGTCTTGGTTTCTGTGGTCTCGCTTCCGTCATCACCCTTAATGGTGACCTCGTAGCTGAGCTTACCCGAAAGGAGAGTTGGTACGTCAACATCTCTGTAAGAAGCCGCATTACCGGAGCTTATCTTAAGAACGTTATCCTCGTGGTCGGGTATCATAGCGTTATACTTGATATCTGATATCTGGTAGGTTCCACCTGTTTCGTAATACTGAACGGAGCCTACTATGCGAACTCTGTTTCCTACCGAGAGAATCGAGAGTCCAAAAGAGTTGAGGTTATATCCGTAATAAACCTGAATACCGAAATATGTGCCGGTCACTTCGTCATATTCCTCTATGTAAGCCGTCTGAGCCGCATTCTTAACGACAACGCCCTCAAAGCTTACGGTCGTTTCCTTATATTTCTCTATGTTGAGCTTAAGCTCTTTAAGAGTTATAGTGTGAGCATTTCCGTAGTAGAACTCGGGATCTCTTCCCTTTGAGAATACGTTAAGCTCGTAAGCAAGCGACTGCGCCACTATGCTCGAAGCCGTCTCACCATAGCTGTTATTCGAGGACTTGGAGCCCTTCGAAAGTCCCTCTTGGAGAAGCTCGAGGTTTAAGTTTCTGTATTCAGCCGAATCTGCTGTTTTATACCAAACCCAAACCAAATATCTTTCACCTGTTGAGTCGTGCTCCCACTTCGCGGTGTCCGACTCTATTATTATTGAAGTAGCCTCCGAGAGCTTTGACTTAGTAAAGTTAGACGCCTTTTTACCCCACGGCTCTATCTGTCCTGTAGATTCGGGGGTATCTACAGCAAGGTATCTTGCCTTGAGAACACCCGTTTCGGAGATGGATTTATCTACGTTGAAGTGAGTGGTATCACCGTCAACGAAAATCTTAACGGTAACCTCGGCATATACTCTACCCGAGTTCGCGTCGAACTTAACACCGGAAACGTAGTCAACCCACGGCGCCGGGGGAGTTGGTTCGTTTTTGTTCAGGTCTTTATTTTCGTCTGTATTAGACGTATCATCATCTCCGTCCCCGCCAATAATCGACGAGATATCGCAAGCGGTAAAGAATGCGATAACCATCGTAAGAGCAAGAAGGAGAAGTAAAAGCTTATAAAGGTGTTTCATATTTTTCACCTCACATAAAGGTAAGATTTAACCGAGAGCATATTCGCACTCCGCAATTGCGTCCTTAAACGCCTTATCTATTGCTCCGTCAACGTCATCACCCTCGTACACGAGAATGGTCTGCATAATAAGTCCAACCTGGTCACGAGCATCGGAGGAGCCGTTGAAGGCAGGAGATACGAAGTATGCCTTTTCCTGAGCGAGAGCAAGCTTAACACTCATTGCGGTAATGTTTGCGGGGCCTTCCTCGGTGTTCTTTCCTCTTGCGGAATTGAGCCAATTCTTGTAAACCTCATTATCCTGAACAGACTTGATTACGGGAGCGTAACCGGATTCCATAGAGAATGCAGCCTGGAAGGAAACGTTAGTGGTAAGGAACTTCATAAAGAGCCAGGATGCAACTACTTCCTGCTTATTTTCTGACTCGAAGAGGCAAAGAGAGGGACCCTGGGAAATAACCTTGGGATTTGCGGGATCTACTGAGGGAGGGGTTGCCATAGCGGTCTCGAAGAGAGATACGCCGTCACCTGTTGTAGGAGGAGTCTGGTAGGATGCGCCACCTGTAGAACCGATAACCATATAGCATCTCTGACCCTCGGTCGAGGTGAAAAGACCGGATGTGTATCCACCGTAAATTTCCTCTGTGGTTACAAGACCGTCCTGGTGCCAGGTACGGAATTCCTTAACGAACTCACGGGTAGTTTCGTTATCGAAGAGGAAGCTTCCTCCGTTATCAAGGCTTGTGTAGCCTACGCCGTACTGCTCGCACATAGAGATGAACCAGTTCGCCTCGGAGTCATATCCAAGAGGAACGCAGGTGGGATCGATTTCCTTGATTCTTCTGCAAAGAGCTTCCATCTCATCCCAAGTTTTAGGAACAGAGAGTCCGTTCTGATCGAAGAAGGTCTTGTTGTAGTAAAGAGCCTCGGTGGACTTGGAAAGAGGAAGAGTGTACATCGTGCCTGCCTTATCGAAACCTGTACCCTCTTTGTAATAGCCCTCGATGAAGTCTGCCTTCTGCTCTGCGGTAAGACCGAGAGTTTCGTTAGTTCCGTCAGCGCGGGTTACGGTAATTGTGCTATCGATAAAGTTATCAAGCGGAACAACCGCCTTCGCAACGTTGTATGCTGCAACGTGGTCGGGATAGCAGTACGCAATATTAGGCTGATTATTTGCCGTAAGCTGCGTCTTGATCTGGTCACGAACGTCATCATAGCTTCCTACGGAAGTGTGACTAACGGTAATTTTGGGATAAATCTTGTTGAACTCCGCAATATAGGTGTCAAGAACAGCCTGAAGCTTCTTACCCATAGTGCTGTAGAATTCAATAGTTACAGCGCTTCCGTCGTAGCCCTCTGCGGGTACGTCGTATGTCGCCTTTTCATAATTTTCCTCGTCGTCGCTGCCAAACATATTACAGCTTGTCATAGCGAACACGTTAACAAGCATCGCTACGAGAACGAGGAGAGAAAGAAGAATTTTTCTCATTTTTTACGTCCTTTCGTTTTGAATTTATTGTATTTTAAAAGCATTTGCCAATAAAACGAATTTAAGTGAGTACCGTCTGCGTTTTGGTGCTATTTTTGAGATAGAGGTTTTGTTCGGAAGCGCAGGCTTATTTACATAAGTCAAGCGAGCGAACGGAAGATATATCCAAAAAGAGTACCAAAACTTAACCCTTTATTCCTGAACGGGATACACCCTTCATAATATATTTGCGTAAGAAAATAAACACAAGGAACAAAGGAATAGATACAACCGTTACGGCTGCCATCTGAACGGGGATATTCGCCTGACCCGACATATCGGTGAAGGCATTACGAAGACCGTTAGTTATAAGCTGGTGGTCTGTGTTCGCAACGAGTCTCGGCCATACGTAAGAGTTCCACGCTCCCATCATCTTAAGTATGGTTATCGAGATGAGATTGGGAAGAGAGAGAGGAATCATTACCTTCCAAAGATATTTAAGGTCCTTCGTACCGTCAACCTTTGCGGCAAGGTAGAGCTCGTTCGGTATCTGCATGAAATTCTGTCTTAGAAGATAAATGTAGAAAATACTCACGAGGAACGGCACGATAAGTACCGTATAAGTATCAATCCAGCCTAATTTGGTTACAGTTACATAGTTAGTAATTGTGAAAAGCTCACCCGGTATCATCATCGTCGCAAGAAGAAGAGCAAAGAGCGTATTCTTGCCCTTGAACTCAAGTCGAGCGAACGCAAACGCCGAAAGAACGGTGACAACGAGTGAAAGAATAGTGGAAACTATACCTACGTAAACGGTATTCATAAAGAGCTTTCCGAGATTTGCTGCTGTGAAAGCCTCGAGGTAGTTAGTCCACATTATCTGACGTGGGAAGAGAGTGGGAACCGGGAGCCTGTACTCCGCCGTAGTCTTAAGCGATGAAATTATCATCCAATAGAACGGGAATACGATTATCAGAGCCATCGTACAGAGGAAGAGATAAAGAAGAATTTGAACAGTTATCTTTACAATTCTCTGTTTTGAGGTTACCTTTTTCATGTCCTGCTCAACCATCGTTACGATTTTTTTCGTATCAGACATAGCAACCTCCTTATCAATAATGCGTCTTCTTCTTGCTGACGCCAAGATTTATCATAGTTACGATAAATATGATGCCGAACAAGATAAGAGCCGCAGCGCTGGCGCGTCCCTGCTGGTTTCGCGCAAGAGAGTCGTATATGTATCCTACCATTGTGTTTAAAGACTCACCGCCTACTGCCTGCATATCCTCTCCGAATATACCGACAATACTGGAGTACTCCTTGAAGCCTCCGATAAAGCCGGTGATAACAACGTAGGCTATCATAGGAGAAAGAAGCGGAACGGTGATTCTAGTGAAAACGCGGAGTCTCGGCGTACTGTCAACCTTCGCGGCCTCGTAGTACTGCTTATTAACGCTCTGCAATCCGCCAAGAAGTATAAGTATCTTGAACGGAAGCGCGTTCCACACGATGTAAATTACAAGAACGGTAATATTCGCCCAGTATGCAGAGCCCTGGTTTATCCAGTTTATCGGCTCTATACCAAAGAATCCTATTACGGTATTTATTATACCGACCGATGCTTCGGGTGTCTTATATCCTACGATATTGAACATAGCCTCGAATACCATTCCTATCGCGATAGAGTTGGTAACGTATGGCAGGAAGAATATCGTTTGAAGAAATCTGCTGAGAGGCTTTATCGAGTTAAGGCACACAGCGATAACGAGAGCGAGTATCGTTGAGAGCGGAACCGTAAGAACGCAGAGAAGCAAGGTGTTCTTAAGGCACTGAATGAATCTCGGGTAGTTAATAACGTCAACGAAGTTCTTAAAGCCGAGCTTAAACTTAAGCGTTCCGCCTATCTCCTGAAGCATATTGTATCTCTCCCAGAACGCCATACGAAGCGTATTGAAGATTGGCCATACGGTGAATATCAGAAGAAGTATTATAGCGGGTGAGAGATAGAGCCAAGCCTTGTAGCTATCAAATTTCTTATAGAGGATGTTCACACAGAAAGCTTTCCAGAACCATTTAACGCAGAACGTCTGCCAAACCCACTTAACGCAGAAGGTTTGCCAAATCCACGCTACGATAAAGGTCTTTACAAAGCCCTCGATGAACCATCCTTTCACTTTTTCTTTAGCGTTTGCCATATTACATCTCCTCATCTATGGGAGTAGGAGCAGACTGGCTGCCGAAATAGATTCTTTCCTCAGTGTACTCATCAAAGAGGAACACCTTGTGAGGCTTGAGGTTGAATTTTACGTATTCAGCGCCAACGCTAATCTTATAGTCGGCATCGACAATCGAGCGAATAGTCTGAGAAAGCATTGCCTTGTTTGACGAAACGATGCTTACGTCACGTCCCATAACCTCAACGTTGGAGAGCTTACAGGTAAGCGCACCGTCCTCCGCGGGAACGAAGCCCTCGGGACGAACGCCTACGAAAACTCTGCCGTCATTAACCTTACCAACGTCAAGAACCTTTTCTTCTCCAATGTAGAGAGCGCCGTCCTTAACCTTGCCGTCAAACACGTTGATAGGGGGAGTTCCGAGGAACTTCGCTACAAAGAGATTTATGGGATTATCGTAAATTTCCTGAGGCTTGCCCACCTGCTGAACAACGCCAAGCTTCATAACTACGATAACATCGGAGATAGACATTGCTTCCTCCTGGTCGTGAGTTACGAAAATAGTGGTGATGCCGGTTTCCTTCTGAATTCTTCTGATTTCCTCACGGGTCTGGAGACGCAGACGCGCGTCAAGGTTGGAAAGAGGCTCGTCAAGAAGAAGAACTCTCGGCATTTTTACAAGCGCTCTGGCGATAGCAACTCTCTGCTGCTGACCACCGGAGAGTTCGCTCGGCTTTCTGTCCATAAGCTCGTCAATCTGAACGAGCCTTGCTGCCTTATAAGCGCGCTCGTGCATCTGCTCCTTGGTCATCTTATCCGCACCCTTAAGATTCTGGAGAGGGAAAAGAATGTTCTGCTTAACCGTCATATGAGGATAAAGCGCGTAGTTCTGGAAAACGAGTCCTATGCCTCTGTTTTCGGGAGAAAGCTCGGTAACGTCCTCATCACCGAAGAAGATTTTACCCGCCGTGGGCTTCTGCAGTCCGCTTATCATATAAAGAGTTGTACTTTTACCGCAGCCCGAAGGGCCGAGAAGACCTACAAGCTTACCGTCCGGTATGGTAAGGTTGAAATCGCTCACAGCCACTACCTCTTCGTTGGATTTCTTGTTGCGGCTGGGGAAGATTTTCGTCAAATTTTGAAGTTCTACTTTCATATAGCCTCCCTGAAAGTCAAATTTATATTTTGTATTTAAAAACATTTTTATCGGGAGCATTTCCCGAGGGCTTAGTACGAAGCCTTGTCCGTATTCTCTGCGTGAAGCTTGTTCTTATATGCTATCATATCTTCTTTGGTGTCGAATATCATCTGGCTTGCCATATCGACCGCCACCGTATAAGCAAGGATATCGTGGATAGCGGAATTAGTTCTCGTTTTTACTATGAGCGCTATCTGGAACACCAGAAGAAGCGCAAGAGCGATAAGCCCGAAAATTCCCGCGCTGCCGAGCAGGATAAGGAAAATAATGAAGATGGGAACCATGGTTTCAACCGTGCATTTTCCGAGTATAGAGCGGACGAACATCATAACGGGAGTTACCCTCACCCCGTCATCTCTCATAAGAGCAATTCCGAACACTTTTTTGCCTACGGTCTGCCCATTACGCAAAAATAACGGCACCATAAACTCGAGTACCATAAATCCGAATAACAAGCTGAGAGAGCCTATTGCGAGGGTTAAATTGAAGAGCAAACCCGTGGTAGCGACAACCTTATCATCCTTCTCAAACTCGCTTTGAGCAAGCTCGTAATTCGCCTTTTCTTCTGCCGTTAGCTTTTCATATTCTTCTTCGGTGATATCAATTACAATTCCGTATTTTTCTTCATATTCCAAATAGTAGCCCTCAAGCTTTTCCATCTGCTTATCAAAGCCGAAAATTGCTGAAAGCAAGAACGCAATTCCCGTGACAAGCACAAGCAAGAGTATAAAATCAAGTATAAACGCGGAAATTCTCTTTCCTACGCCGGCCTTTTGTATATCAAACATTTTCTATTCTCTTTCACTGGTATCGGCAGGGACAAGAATGCCGAAATTTCCGTCAAGGCGCAAGACGCCCTTTCTTTGTTTATTAATAATAACATAATGAAGAAATACAAGTCAACACAATTTCTGCCCTTTTTTATATATTTCTTTTTTCCCATATCATTTTGCACAACTTTTTCTCCCTTATATTTGACATTTTGACAAAAAGCCCCCGAAAGCATATGTTTGACAACAAAATACCTGAGTGATATAACGTGAAAAAAATGCTTTTGGAGGGAATGCGATGAAAAAGGGACATTTAAATAGTACCTATCTCACACCAAAAGCTTATCGCTCCCCGGCAAAGAAAAAAATCAAAGCCACCGTGCCGGGCGCGGCAGGACTTGACTACGCAAGGGAAAGAAATTATCCGCCCTACTATTTTGGGGAAAATTACAAGAACTTTGCCTG
Organism: Clostridia bacterium; assembly: GCA_017462485.1. Lineage (GTDB taxonomy): Bacteria > Bacillota > Clostridia > Oscillospirales > CAG-272 > UBA1740. Next base: position 89,478 of record JAFTRA010000026.1, read on the forward strand.
GTGCGAGGACGAGTACTTCATCTATGAGACCAACCTAAATTTCACGCTTTCCGAAAGCGAACGCGCTTACCTTGTCTTTGAGGGTGTAGATTATGAGTTTGACGTCAGAATTGACGGCAAAGTAATTCTTCATAAAGAGGGTATGTTCACACCGACAAAAATTGACGTAACCGCTTATAATGTAAATAATAGTTTACTTGAAGTGGTGATTTACCCCATTCCAAAATACGAAAAGGCAAAGAAAAAGAATTCTCGTCAAGAGGCCGTCGCGTCCTGCAAACCCGCTTCGTCTTACGGATGGGATTGGCACCCAAGACTCGTTCCCTCGGGCATATGGAAGGACGCTTATCTTGAGATACACGGCGCGGCTCCGACGTCACTTGACGCATCCTACCGTCTTACTGATGACCTCAAGCTTGCGGAAATTTCGGCAAAAGTTAACACGGTTGGCGACGGAAGCTTCAATCTCGAGCTTTTAGCACCGGACGGAACTGTTGTTTACAGTACGGTGAAGAATTTTACAGATTCATCTGAGGCAGAGGTGAGCTTCACTCTTGAAAATCCGCTTTTGTGGTATCCCGTAGGCTACGGAGAGCACCCCGTTTATACGCTCGCCGCATACAACGATGAAAAACGAGTTGAACGCAAAATAGGCTTCAGACGTGTTAAATTATTGCGCAATTTCGACGATACCAACCCTACGGAGAACTCATTCCCGAAAACAAGATATGCAGCTCCCGCAACAATAGAGGTAAACGGCAGAAAAATTTTCGCCAAGGGAACAAATTTAGTAAATATTGAAATCTTCCCCGCTCTTATGACCGAGGAGCGCTACCGTGAGCTTCTGACTCTCGTCCACGATGCGAATATGAATATCGTCAGAATGTGGGGCGGCGGATTTATAAATCACGACTCTTTCTACGATATTTGCGACTCACTCGGTATTATGGTATGGCAGGAATTTATGCTTTCCTGCAACCTTCACCCCGATGATGACAAGTACCTCTCGGTGCTTAAGAGCGAGGCATCTTATATAATCAAAAATCTTCGTACGCATCCCTCGATAACCCTTTGGTGCGGCGGAAACGAGCTCTTCAATTCCTGGTCGGGACTTACGGACCAGTCGCATCCGCTTCGTATGCTCAACTCTCTTTGCTACGAGCTTGACAGATTTACTCCCTTCAACGCAACCTCACCCCTCTTTGGAATGGGCCACGGTACGTATCACACTCTCTTTGACAAAAGAGAAGCGTCTTCGGACGACGCAGGGCTTGGAGGTGCGATAGCCTGCGAGAAGAGTGAGGAATTTATCACCGTTCTCACACGCAGCTACTTCACGGCATACACCGAATTTGGCAGCTCGGGCTGCGCTTCACCCGAATACATCAAGAAGTATATTATGAGTGAAGAGGACTACAACGATTTTTCCGACAAAAATCCCGTATGGGTTGCGCATCACGCTTTCTCGGCATGGAACTCTGACTCCTGGGCTCGCCCCTGTGAGATAGGATACTACTTCGGCGGATACGACAGCGTTGACGATTTTATAAAGAAGAGTATGCTTATGCAAAGCATCAGCTACAAGTCTCTCTTTGAGGAGATGCGCCGCCAATGGCCGCACTGCTCTATGGGTATAAACTGGGACTTCAACGAGCCTTGGCCCTGCGCCGCCGGAAACAGTCTTGTAGGCTGGCCGTGTGAAATAAAGCCTGCTTACTACGCGGTTAAAGAGGCTCTGCGCCCGAAGATTGCGAGCATCAGAACTTACAAGAACAGATTCCTCACCGGCGATAAGCTTTCGGCAGAGGTGTTTATCCTTAACGACTCCGACGACGAGCTTTCGTCGCTCAAGGTTAAGGCTTATTTAAAAAACGCAGGCGGCAATATACCGCTCGGTGAATTTTCCTCATCGCTCTGTCCTGCTCGCTCAAATGAAATGATAGGCAAATTTGAATTTGTCGTTGACTCTTCACTCGACAACGTATTCACCATCACCCTCGAGGTCGAGGGACACGGGGAGATGAACTCTCACTACGAGCTTATAAGAAGATAAAAGCTACAGTTTGCATTTTTGCTTACAGAATCATTATTTTGAGAACTATTTTAGGTTTTATCAACTATCTTGAATTCAATGCATTGCCACTTATTTGTAAATAAAACTTTGTAAATGCGCAAAAAAGAGGAGCGAGATCCAATCTAGCTCCTCTTGATTTTTTGCTTGATTTTAAGTCAACACATCGCGCATTTAACTTTTTGCGCGGTGAAATTATTCTGCCGGCGCATCATCGTTATCACCGGCATTCTTCGAGCCATCAACAAGCTTCGCTCCAACGAATCCCGCCAAAATGCTACCGAGGTCCAGACCCGTGGTTTGTTTTACGCCCTCAATCACCTGGTCGGTGCTGTTCATTACATCGCGAACAAGCTTCGTCGAATTTCCGTCGCCATACATAACGATTTTATCCGTCTGCGCCAAGGGAGATGCGGCGTTCTTAACAACCTCGGGAAGAGCCGTGAGATACATTTCGAGTACCGATGCCTCGCCCATTTTCTTCTGCGCTTCCGCTTTCTTTTCTATTGCTTCGGCTTCCGCGAGACCTTTTGCTCTTATACCCTCAGCCTCCTGCTCCATCGCATAACGGAGAGCTTCCGCCTCGGCGCGTTTTGCTTCAGCTTCCTTAAGCGCTTCATAAGCCGAAGCCTCTGCTTCTCTCTGACGCTTGATAAGATCGGCTTCAGCACGTCTTTCAGCCTGATACTTCATAGCGTCGGCTTGCTTTTTGATATCGGCGTCAAGCTGACGCTCCTTGATTGCGATCTCCTTCTCCGCAAGCTCTGCCTCTTTTTCACGGCGAGCTATGTCAGCGTTGGTCTTGGCGATTTCGACGATTTTACGCTGATTTTCCTGCTGAATTGAGTATGCGGCATCAGCTTCTGCCTTCTTTGTATCGGCGCGAACCTTCATATCCGCCTGCTGAACAGCAAGATCTGCATTTTGCTCCGCAATTTTCTTTTCAGCCTCTACCTTAACTGCGTTAGCTTCCTGCTGCGCGTTCGAGGTAGCAATAGAAATATCTCTTTGAGCGTTTGCTTTGGCAATCTGCGCATTCTTTCTTATCTGCTCAACGTTGTCTATACCCATATTCTCAATGGTTCCGGCAGCATCCTTGAAGTTTTGAATATTAAAGTTTACGACCTCAATGCCAAGCTTTTCCATATCGGGAACAACGTTTTCGGTTATTTTTTTTGCAACGCCCTGACGGTCCTGAACCATCTCCTTTAGCCCTACCGAACCCACTATCTCACGCATATTACCCTCAAGCACCTGAGTAACGAGAGTGACGAGCTCAAGACGTGTCTTTCCAAGAAGCGCCTCTGCCGCTCTTTCGAGATGCTCGGGAGAGGAAGAAATTTTAATATTCGCAACACCGTCAACGGTAACGTTTATAAATTCGTTTGTGGGAACCGCCTCGCTGGTTTTTACATCAACCTGCATAACGCTGAGCGAGAGCTTATCTACACGTGTAAAGAACGGCATTCTCCAGCCGGCTTTACCTATAAAAATTTTTCTTTTTCCAAGACCCGAAATTATGTACGCAGTATCAGGCGGAGCTTTCAGGTAACCAAGAGCAAAAAGAACGATAACGATTACGGCAACAGCCGCTAAAATTCCCCAAATCATAAGAGAACCTCCTTTAAGTTTTTTGTAAAACCTCCAAAGAAGTCAAAAAGACGAACCGTGTCAGAGTTTTTATATGCTTTCATTATATCATATTCACTGCAAAAAATCAATGTTTTCCCGCGGAACTTCGCGTAAGATTCTACCGAATATTAAATAACTCCGAGCTTTTTGAGAGCCATTTCCGCGGCGGCACTCTCCGCAAGCTTGATGCTTCTTCCGCTCCCCTCCCCGATTTTCTTACCGTCAACGATGCATACACACGTATAGGTCTTATCGTGGTCTGGGCCCTTTTCGGCGCGTTTTTCATACACGGGTGGGGGCATACGCCTCGATTTATCCACGCACCATTCCTGCAAAAGATTCTTATAGCTTTGCATTGGAGCTTTTGCTCGCGTAAGGTAAACCGACAAATCGAGCATTCGCTCCACAGATGCGGTAACGGCGCTCATATCAAAGTTCGAGTCAATATAAATCGCACCGATTATTGACTCGAAGAGGTCCTCCATAACAGACCTTTCGTTTTCTATACCCATCTTTGCGTCGCCTTCGCCCATAATAAGATATTCCTGAAGGCCGAGACGACGAACGTTCTCCGAAAGATTCTTTTTATCGGCAAGCTTTGAGCGTATATTGGAAAAATCACCCTCGTCAAGACTGCTTCTTATGCCGTGAGTATATCTTTCGGTTTTTGTTTTTATAAGGCTCGTTACTATGGTTGCCGAAAGGATACTGTCTCCAAAGAATTCAAGCACCTCGTTTGACTGATAAGGCTGCTTCTCGTATCTGTTTGCCTCGTTGCAAAAGCTCGCACGGGTAAAGGCTTGCTTGAGCAATCCCTTATCCCGAAACACGTAACCTATGCGGCTCTCTATTTCACTTACGTTCTTTAAAAATTTCATAAAGGTCTCTTTCATTTTTCTTTTTTCGGGCAAAATCAAAAGATACCGCCGAAAGCATATCGTCGAAACGCGCTCTCGTTAACCGGTCTCTAACACAAGGAAGTTACCCAAGTCTTGCTTACGGTATTAGTTTATCATTTTTTAGGGACTCTGTCAACAACAAGTTGACAAAATACAAAAAGCATGATATTATATATTAAAGATTTAATTCAAAATATCGCAGTGCGCACGCGCACATGGGAAAGGAGGGGAACTATGCCTGTAGGAAGACGCGGTTTTTTACCGATGCTCGAAACGTACGTTGATATGATAATAAATGCCTTAACGTTCAATATGGCATTTCTTTTCGCTTGCCTTGCAAACGCAAATCCCCCGGTTTATCCCAACGAGCCTCTAATGATTGCGGCAATGCTCGCAATAATTATATTCGAATCTCTTACCCATCAAACGATAAACAACTACAACCCAACGATAGACTACACTCCCGGAAAACGAACCGCCAACATATTTAAGGCAAAATTTATCGCTCTTGCTGTAATTATGGCGGTTATAGTTCTCTTCGGAGTTGAGGGGGAGCGAACATTCCTCGGCATCTGGGCGGCGGTATATATCGCTCTAAGCACCGCTTTCCTTGTGGCAAAGCGAAAGCTGATAATTTACGTAATAAAGGCTCTCAGAAAAGGACAGTACACCCTTAAGAGAACGCTTATAGTCGGAGATAACACGGCTTCTACAAAAGAGTACATAACGCAGATTGCTAATAACCCGGGCTGCGGTGTAATGATTCTCGGCTACGTCGGAGATAAAATTGACCTCGACGTCGGTTGCGATAAGCTCGGCTCGTTCAAGGACTTCATCAAGGTGCTTGACAGATACCGTCCGACAGACGTTGTCTTCTCAATAGACTCGTACGACAAGCGCCACCTCATCAAACTCGTTAACATATGCGAGGACAGGTGCATCAAGGTTTATTTCCTGCCCGTAATTTACGGATTCTTCAAGGATATAAAGCAAATCGAGCAGATTGGAACAGTTCCTATCGTCAATGCCCACGCAAACCCTCTTAACACCCTCGGAAACGAGCTTATCAAGAGAGTTATGGATATTTTCGGCTCGATATTCCTGATAATTCTCTCTTCTCCGGTAATGATAGCGACCGCTATTATCATAAAGCTTACATCACCCGGTCCCGTTTTCTTCAAGCAGACAAGAGTCGGTAAGATGGGGAAAACCTTTACTATGCTTAAGTTCCGCTCTATGCCCGTTGATGCTGGAAGCGAGGAGGAATGGACTACCGAGGGAGATTTCAGACCGACGAAGTTCGGAAGCTTCATAAGACGCACGGCAATCGACGAGCTTCCGCAGTTCTTTAACGTTCTCAAGGGTGATATGTCACTCGTCGGTCCCAGACCAGAAATACCACGATACGTCGAAGAGTTCCGTGAAACGATACCGCTTTATATGATAAAGCACTACGTAAAGCCCGGCGTTACAGGACTTGCGCAGGTAAACGGTCTTCGCGGAGATACGTCGGTTGAGGAACGTATCCAAAAGGATATTTCATACATTGAAAACTGGAGCATATGGCTCGATATTATAATTCTCCTTAAAACTCCATTTAAAGCGTTTAACAAATACGAAAAATATGCCGAGGACCCGAACGGTGAAAAGGAGCGCGGCGTTCTTCAAGTCATATGGGAGAAGCTCGGATTTAAAAACCCCGTTACGACTAAAGTCGTAAAAGAAAACCAGAAAATACTTTATGCAGCATCAACCGCATCTCACCTCATTCATTTCCACACCCCCTATATAGAGGAGCTTCGGCGCGAGGGGCACACGGTTATGACTATGGCAAACGGCGACGGTGTTGACTTCAATATACCTTTTGATAAAAAGATGTTCTCAAAAGTCAACAAAGCGTGCAGAAAAGAGATAAGGTCTATTGTTGAAAAAGAGAAGTTTGACCTCATTATACTGAACACCTCACTTGCGGCATTCCATATTCGCCATGCGATAAAGAACAAAGGCCGACCGAGAATAGTGAACATCGTTCACGGCTATCTCTTCTCGGAAACGCCGAGAACAATTAAAGAATCCTTCAGAGCATACATATTCACACTTGCGGAAAAGCTGCTCCGCAGAAAAACCGACGCGGTGCTTACGATGAACGACGAGGATTTGCGTATAGCTACAAAGCAAGGCTTTGCCCTCGGCCCCATCATACCTGTGTTCGGCATGGGTGTTCCCTACCCCGTGTTCAAGGAAAACGCAGGCGCTATAAGGCGCGCGCACTCGAGTAAGGGCGACTTTGTTCTGCTCTTCGCGGGCGAGCTTTCCGATAGAAAAAATCAGGAATTTCTTATATCGGCTATGCCGAGGCTTAAAGAAAAAATACCGAAAGTAAAGCTTTGGCTTCTTGGAGACGGAGTAAAAAAAGATAATCTTATGGAAAGAGCGAAATACCTTGGTGTTGAGGACAGCGTTGTCTTCTTAGGTAAAAAGGACAATCCGCTTGATTACATGAGAGACTGCGACCTCTACGTCAGCCCATCGAAGAGCGAGGGCCTGCCTTTCAACGTAGTTGAAGCACTTGGGTGCGGAAAAACCGTTCTCGCAAGCAAAATAAAGGGACACACCGATATACTCGACAGCGGCGCGGGAATTCTCTACGAGCCCGACAGCAAGTGGGATTTTGTAGATAAGGTGAAAGACATTTACGAGGGGCAGATAACAGTCAGTGAGGACCTCATTTACGAGGGGTACAGAAACTTCTCTGACGCCATCGTTTTCCCCGACACCTACGACAAACTAAAGGAAGCCGCTTGGCTTTGATATCTGAAACGGAGATTTTATGAAAATTACATTTTTAGGCACCAGCCACGGAATTACCGAAAAGGATAGATTTACCTCTTCGACTCTTCTCACCGTGGGAAATAAAAATTACCTTATAGACGCAGGAGCGCCTATTATGAAGCTCTTGCAGGAAGAGGACGTTCCTTTTAACACGCTATCGGATGTCTTTATAACTCATTCACACGCAGACCACTATCTCGGGCTTGTGGAATTCGTCAATCAAATGGAGAGCTTCAAGCAGTTTGAGGGAGTAAAGGTCAAAATCCACGGTCCCGAGCTTTTCCCATACGAAGCCATGAGAACCTTCCTTTTTGGCGGCGGAGACCTTCATTCCTTCAAGCTTGGCGGAAACAGACACGAAACGAATGACAGTACCCAGCGAATCTCGTTCGAGAATTACTTCGAGGGGGAAATATTCGACGACGGCAATATAAAGGTTACCGCATATAAGACGAAGCATTTTGCGGATTCGCACTCGCTTCTCGTCGAGGCTGAGGGAAAAAGAATACTCTTTACAGGCGATTTGCGCCACGACCTCATAGACTTCCCGAAGGAAGCCGTAAAGAACGGCGTTGACCTGCTTATAATGGAGGGCGCTCACGCACGCCTTGCGAGCGAGCCTATACTGAACGTTCTTCGCAGTGTAGATACAAAACGTATGCTTATAAACCACATCTATTACGGCATGAATCCCGACGGTGATATAGAAAAAGCAAAGCTCGCGCTGGAAGATTGTTACCCCATAGATGCCGCATACGACGGACTTTCGGTTGAAATATAACCAAAATTGTAAACAACAATTAACAAAAAAACAGTAAGGAGCAGACCAGAATGAACCCTTTATATACCGAATTCAAGAGAAAATTTGCCATTTCAATGTATAAAAATATGCAAATTTTGCTTGGGGAAATGAATTTTCTCAAGGATTTCGTAAACGACACTCGCGGAGATTTGTATCCCCTCATCAAAAAGAGCGAGGGAGCTTCGGAGCGTGTAGAGGCAAACCGCTACTTTGTCGAGGGAGGCAGCGCAGAGCGTTTCTTCTGCCAGCTTTTCCCCTTTGCAACCTATGAAATAAAGACCGAAAAGGTATGCGGCGAAGCAGGCTTTGTTTTCCGTTTGCCTGGTGCGGTTGCAACCGTAACAACCGCAAGAGTTAACGGAGCCTCAACCCTTTCTTACGTATGCGGTGAGCATACCGAGTCGATAGAGCTTCCCGAAGCTTTTACCGAAAGCTCCCCCTGGCTCGTTACGCTTCGCCCCGGATTCTTCGATATTTACTATAGACAAAACGGTGCGGCTCAGCATTTTATCACCATTGAAGAGCCCGCATTTGCCGAGTCTAACCGATATAAGACCTTTAAGGACGCTGACGTGTCACTTTTTGCATCGGGCGAGGTTATAGTTTCAAGCGTTACCGCAGGGCTTGACAACGGCGTCTCGATAGCCGACTTCCGTGCCGTTAAGTATGAAGACGGCACCGTCATTCAAGAAGGAGGAAAGGTTTACTTTACTGCCTCCATTCGCACACACGCAGGCAACTATCAGTCCATATTCTCATGGGTTCCCGGAACTATGCAGTTTGAGATGACGGGTGTTCTCTTCTTCGATAACGGTGACGGCTTCTGGCGCGGATATATCGCTTCCTCAATAGTTTATAACAGAGTTGACAAGCAGTGGTACGTTTGGACGAGCGCTTTCGAGCACGAGGTTATTCTCGCTTTCGGCAAGCTGGAGGCAGACCCCAGATTCGGCGTAGGCGTTGTCGACGTTACCCTTATGGATTCAGCCAAAGAGGGTGACAGGTTTGAGGACTTCGTAGGATTCAGACGAGACGAAGATCCCGATCTCGTTTACGATGCGGAGAGTGACCGTTGGCTTCTCGCAATATGCCGTATAGACAAAGAGATAAAGAAATACCGCTACGCATTCTTTGAATCCAAAGACCCCTTTGGAGGCTTCACCTACATCGGCGCAGGCGTTCAGGAGGAGTCCTCGGAAACCGGCGGTTCATTCCTTAGGGTTAACGGAGAGCTTCACTTCGCTTGCGGAAACACCTTCGACCGCCGCTCCGAATACCGTATTTATAACAAGGACGGAATGAAGCTTGCGAAATTCCGCCACCCTGACGGCGGCTTTCGCGGTTGGGGCTGCGTAATGCCCCTCAAGGTCGGCTCAAGAACCCGTTACTTCTGGCTCACGTTCGACCGTCACAACGGAAGTGACTACAACTGGAGCTACGGTAACGTATATTGCTTCGAGGCGGAAGAAGAATAAATCGTCTTTTGCAGTATTTGACCTATAACATAACAAGGTGCAATATAATGAATAGCTGCTATATTAAGCAGAACGGAAAGAGCGGAGCTTCCATGTGTGGTAGCTCCGCTCTGATTTTATGCATTTTTAAGGTTGAGATTCTACGTTTTTTTCGTCAGACAATACTATTTCAAAATCAAGCTTCGTTATCCGGAATATATTCCATTATATCCTCAATTTTGCAACTCAAAGCCGAGCAAAGCTTATTAAGCGTTTTGCTCTCAATGTTCTCGTTTGCTTTTAATCTGCGGATAGTCTTGCTGTCAATACCACAATCCTCGCGAAGCCTGTACGTACTTAAGCCCTTCTTCGCCATAGTATCCCAAAGCTTATCAAAAACAATCATTTTATTTACCTCCATATTGACATTTATTATTATGGGGGTTATAATCTTATTTATTAAGGGGATATAATCCCCATATAAAAAGGAGATTGTTTTTATGGAGCTTATTCAAGAGTTGTTTATTAGTTTTTTAAAAAGCGAACGTTTTCAAATTTCACTATCAGAAAAAATCGATTTTGATAGTATTATCGAAAAGGAGTGCTATAAGACTCTAAACAAAATAAAAGAAATTATTCAAAATGAAGAATTAGAGGATTCGGATTGTTTTGCTAAAATAGAGAAGATAGTACGTCTTTTTGAAAGTGCGGGGATAGACTGCGGCAGCAGACACGACTTCGGTTAATACGTTTTATTGAATAAAATGCATAAACACATCAAAGGGGCTGAGTCATTAAGAATTCAGATGTACCAAGGTTTTTTGGGACTTTTGGGTCAAAAAATCTGAATTCTTAGTGCGAAGCGCATTTGGGGCTCGCTTGATTTAGAGCAGAAATCGTCGGCTGATAATCAAGCGAGCAAGCGCAGATTGCTCTTTGGTGACTCACTGTAAGTGAGTATGGTGTGACGCACCAAAAGATGAAATCTTTTCACCAAATAGAGTACGAGCAACAGCCGTACAAAAGTACGGTGAGCGAGGAAACGGCGATAGA
>JAFTRA010000027.1 GCA_017462485.1 Clostridia bacterium
CGATAATCAAGAGCATTCGCATCGATAAGCTCGCTTATCAGGGCGAATGCCGCAGATTGCTCCTCGGCGGCTCGATACTAATCGAGCATAGCACGAAGTGCCAAGGGCGCGAAGCGCACTTGCGCCGAAATGGAGTATAATCCAGGACGGCAAGCTCGTCGGCGCTGTGACGCACGTGATGGTGGCAGACCCCACGGAAGGTTATGGAATATTTATCGAAAATATGTTAAACGCGGCAAATCAGCAAGCACTCCCCAAAGCCGCATAACCTTCCGTGGTTGGCGTTGCACTAAAGTTTAGCAAGTTTTCGTAACTTTGCATAGCAAAGCAGCGTAAAATAATTTAGAATTAAACTAGTGGGTACAAGAGATAATAAAAATATAACGGGCAATATCTTTCCAAAAATTAAATTGGTTTGATATTGACCGTTATATTGTTTTAAACTGTCAGCACGACCTTGCCGACGTTCTCCCCACGGTAGAGGATATCGTGCGCAGCTTCGGCTTCGGTGATGGGAAGCACCTTGTATATTGTGGGCTTGACCTTTCCCGACTCTATTTTAGGGTAAACGTCACGAACTATACCCGCAAGTATTTCCGCCTTAATCTCGGGGGTGCGTGAGCGGAGCGTGCTACCTATAATTCTTACGTTTCTTACGTAGATGTTTTTGAGGTCGATTTCGGTTTTTGTTCCCGCAAGCGCCGCTATCATAATCCAACGTGCGCCGTGGGTAAGGTAATGAATGCACTTACCCATAATCTCACCGCCCAAGCAGTCTATCGCAACGTCAACAGAATTACCTGCTTCAAGCTCCTCTTTTAAGACGAGAGATATATCCTCTTTTGCCGTTACTACTACACGGTCTGCACCGAGGTGCTTTATATTCTCCTTAATCTCATCGGTAAGAACTGTGGTTATTACCCTTACGCCGAACGCCTTTGCCATAGGAATTATAACGCTGGCAAGTCCTGAAGCCCCCGCATTCATAAGGAGAGTATTCCCCTCCTTTATTCTGCCCTCAATAAAGAGATTGAGATATGCCGTTGCAAACGCCTCGGGTATTGCCGCAGCCTCAACCATAGAGCAGTTTTTGGGAACGGGCATAAGCATGTCGTATTTTACGGTAACGTATTCAGCATAGCCGCCGCCCCCGAGAAGAGCGCAAACCTTATCGCCTATTTTCCAGCTTGATTTTTCCTTTGCCTCATCTGTTATTGCGACAATTTCTCCCGAAATCTCGAGTCCCATCCATTCGGGGCAACCCTTCGGCGGCGGATAATCGCCCTCTCTTTGCATAAGGTCAGCACGGTTTAGTGCCGCAGCTTCTATCTTAACAAGAACCTCTCCGCTTTTCATTATCGGGTCGGCTACGTCATCCCAACGTAAACTTTTATTTTCATTTACAAGTATTGCTTTCATAATTTACCTCATTCACAGCATTTTTTAATAGTCTTAAATAGTTCAAGCTCGTAGTCGTAATCACATGGATTTTCCATTTCACCGCTCACCATTTTAGCAAAGGATAGCATCATAGCGTCATACCTATCATGCACCTCCGAGCGACCGCTATTGGATACAGCGCCCCATTCCGCGCTCATACATTCGCTGTATTCGGTATATTGAAGCGGATATTCCACGCTGACTTCAAGGGGACACAACTCAATTCTTCCCTTAGTTCCTGTTACTATAAGGCGGCGCTTTAAGAATCCGCCTCGCTCTGCCTGAGTTGTCTTAATATAAGACACGCCCCTATCGTATTCAAACACCGCAAAGGAAAAATCCTTCGCACCGGTATCGTAAACTCCCGTAGATTTATTTAAAGGTATTATTCTCTTAGGCTTTCCCTGAATCTGCAATACCAGGTCCACGAGGTGACAGCCAAGATAAAACATCATTCCGCCCGGGAAGACTTCAAGCCACTCGGTATGCTCCTTGCCGCGCCAGCCGCTCATCTGCGCTTCTACGCTTATAATATCTCCAAGCTCCCCTGCGCGCACTCTTTTTATGATATCGCTTATCACGGGATTATACCTATACATATACCCCGTGTGAAATACCTTACCGTTTGATTTCATAACAGATATCATTTCTTCAAAATCGGAAAGCGATATTCCTCCGGGCTTCTCCATATGCACGTGCTTACCTGCCCTTGCCGCCATAAGAGCGTATTTGGTCAGATATATTTCGTCTGTTTCGATTAATACTGCGTCAATCGTCGGGTCGGATAGAATCTCATCGACAGTCATCTCCCGATATCCCTCGAACTCGCTCATTCGGAATGGGAGTCTTTCCCTCTCTCTCTCGGGCATAGCGTAGCCCACGATTTCAAAGACGTCGGAATTTTTCTTTACGGTAGCAAAAATCTCGTTACCGTGACTGTATTTGCTTGTGCCTATCTGCGCTATTCTAATCATCTATCCCTCTCCAATCGAACTGAACTACAACGGGAAAATTCTTATCGTAAACGAGCCTCTCGTAAACCTCAGAACACGACACGGGTGAGTGCGTTTCTTCTATAAGGCTCTCAAGATTAAGTCTCGCCCCGGCGATAAGCTTAAGTATCGCTTTCATATCGTCTCTGTGCGTAAACCAACCCGGATGAGACTCTTCCTCGGGACGAGCTATCGTATGCGCTCCTATAACGGTTATACCCGGAGCGTGTATCTTTCTGTAATAATCAACGGTAAAATCAGAGTTTCTTGTGCAGCCAAGAAGCGCTACTCTTCCGAATTTTGCCATACAGTCAAGAGCCTGGTTGAAGCCGGCTCCAACACCCGTTACCTCGATGGCTACGTTAACGCCTCCGTCGGTGAGTGACTTTACTCGCTCCGCAAATCCCTCTTCGTAGGGGTCAAGAGCATAATCGGCTCCGTTTGCAAGGGCAATCTCTCGGCGTCTTTTATTCGGATCAACGGCAACGATGGGCGCAGCACCCGCAACGCGAAGAAGCTTCACGGCTATCATACCGAGTATTCCAAGTCCCATTACCATAGCGCTCTCGCCAACCTCAAGTCTGGTTTTTCTTATAGCCGCCATCGAAAAAGATGATATAAAGCTCATAGCGGCGCTTTCGAAGCTTACGTTATCGTCTTCTATTTTGACAACGTTTTTCTCATTAACTACGTTTATACTCTTGTGGCAGCTCCAATAAAGCGCAACTCTGTCTCCAACCTTAACGTCCTTGACGTCTGAGCCAACGGCTATAACGGTTCCCGAGCTGCTGTAACCCGACGCTCTCGGGAAACGTACTCCCGCAGCGCCTCTTGCGTTTATATTCGGGTCGCCGGTTATATTTGCTCTTTCAGTGCCTGCGCTTACGGTACTGACAGCGGTTTTAACCATAACCTCGTGCGACGAAAGCTCGGGAAGCTCTTTATCAAGGAGCTTCGCTGTATTTATTTCTGTAAAAATTATTTGCTTTGAATTCATAAAAAACACCTCGCAAGTTCTTATATACTTATTTTAGCATGTTGACAAGAGAATAAAAATGTGTTATTCTATGAAAAAACGCATAAAAAACTCCAAAAAAACAGAGGTGATTCTATGGTTAACGATATAATTTTCTACAAAAGCTTCGTTTTCAACACCTTCCACTTTGTAAATTACAAATTTACAGATAACACAAACGGTATCCACGTAAACTACTTCGCCTATATGACAAAGGGCAACGCAAGACTCGTTTCTGCCGACGGCGAGGTAACGTTATGCGAGGGAGATATATTTTTCATTCCAAGCGGATGCAAATATCGCTCATATTGGTACGGCGAGCCGCAAATAGAGTTTATTTCACTTGGCTTCGTCTTTATGCCGAATTTCGATGGAAAATACTATCCGCCGCAAGTAATTTCCCACTCCGATGAGGCGGTTGAGATGATGAAAGAGATTGCGCTTCAACCTGCTTTAGACTGCGTAACGGTCGGAAAATTCTACACGCTCGTGGGGCTTCTTATGCCGAATATGACCTACCGTCACGGCGGAAAGCATACCGAGCTTATTGAGAAGGCGAGCCGCCTCATAGCAGAAAATCCCGGCCTCACGGTAAAGGAAATCGCAAAAGCGTGCGCCGTCAGCGAATCGAGCCTTTATTTCACGTTCAAGCACCACTCGGATAAAAGCCTCGGTGATATAAAGCGCAGCGTCATTATGGAAAAGAGCAAGGAGCTTATCGTTTCAACCGACCGCAGTGTTGAGGAAATCAGCCGAATACTGAATTTTAGCTCTAGCGCCTACTTCCGAAAATGCTTTAAGGAATTTTTCGGCGTCTCACCAAGAGAAATGCGTGAAAAATATAAGATTTAGCCTTGGCTTTAACCTATGGTAATTTAACTTTTATCGAAAAGCTTTATGTAAAACTCAAGGATTCTTGATGTTTTGCAGATATAATACGAAAAGGCGAGGACACCCGATGGTATCTTCGCCTGATTTTTATTTCTTTGTATAAGGTTGACTTGAATTCTTATTTTACACGCTACTGTCAATCGTCGGAGAGTATGCCGTCGAGCGAGGATACGTTGCAGAGCAAAAACGGGTATTCCTTGCCCTTTTTCGAGGAGTCGAAGAGAAAATATTTTTCCTTTGCGGCATCAAGCATAACACGGCGCAGCGCAATTTCCTCCTCCGAGGAATCGGTTACGTCGCCCGTGTCGGATATTCCCTGCGAGGAGAAGAAGAGCATATCCGCGCGAATGCGACGGATAAAGTCCTCAGCAAAGTGACCGACGAAGCACTCCCTCTTTTGAACGAGCGTTCCACCCGTACAGACAACCTTCACGTCAGAATCCTTAAGCTCCGAGCAGACTCGGAGATTATTAGTCACAACGGTCAGCCCCTTGCGGCTCTTTATATACTTGCACATTCGTCTGACAGTTGACGATGAGTCGAATATCACCGTACTGTTATCCTTGATAAGCCTTGCCGCTGCCGCCGCTATCTTCTCCTTTTTGGGAGAGTTTTCCTTATCTCTTATGTATATAGGGATAGGCTCCTTTTCGTATTCGACGGCTACCGCGCCGCCGTAAACCGTTTTAAGAGCGCCCTTTGCCTCGAGCTTTTCTATATCTCGCCTTACCGTTGCCTGAGACGTATAAAGCATCTCGGCAAGCTCCGCAACAGACGCAAACTTGTGTGTCTTTACGTAGTCGAGAATCTCTTCTTGTCTTGCTAAATTTTCCATTTCTTTGTCCTTTCTTTTCACAAGCCTTCTCCAGCGGGAGAAGGTGGCAGTCGCAGACTGACGGATGAGGTGTCCAGCCTTAGAAACATATAGCTACGGCTATTTTTTTGCTAACTCCTCATCCACCACTAAAGTGGTCCCCCTTCTCCCGCAGGAGAAGGCTAATGCAACAGACGCAAACTTGTGTGTCTTTACGTAGTCGAGAATCTCTTCTTGTCTTGCTAAATTTTCCATTCCTTTGTCCTCCTTCACGCTTGCCTAAGCAAGCATATCGCTATCCTGCGTTGCAGGATAATATCGCTACTCGCAGAGCGAGCAATATCGCATTGACGCAGAACTGCGTCAATATATCGCTTTTTGCGTCAGAAAAAACAATCACTTTTCCCAAAAGAGAGACTAAAAAACCTCCTCTTTCACGATTAAGCTATTTTGCAAAAGTTCTTTCATTTTTTCTCGTGATTTTCAAAAAGCGAGTCAAATATTGACTTTGTATAGCAAGTATGTATAATGTAATTGTACATCAAAAGACACTATTTTGCAACAACTTTTGCAAAAAACAAAACACGAGAGGTGAAATATTATGGCAATAGTAACTATTATCGGCGCAGGAATGATGGGTTCGGCTCTTGCCTTTCCCGCAAGAGAAAACGGCCACGAGGTAAGACTCGTAGGTACTCATCTTGACAGAGAGATTATCGACGAATCGAAAAAAAACGGCAAGCACCCAAAATTTAACAAGGCATTTCCAGAGGGCGTTAAGTATTATCAGATTGAAGAGGTCGGGGAAGCAATTTTTGGCTCTGATATGATAATCGGAGGCGTTTCAAGCTTTGGCGTTGACTGGTTTGGCGACGTTATTCTCCCGAAGATTCCCGACAGTATTCCCGTTCTCACTGTTACAAAAGGGCTCGTTGACACTCCAGACGGCAGACTTCTCACCTATCCTGACGTATGGCAAGAGAAGCTCGACAAGCTCGGAAAGAAGCTCTCACTCAATGCGGTTGGCGGCCCTTGCACAAGCTATGAGCTCGTAGCTCACGACCAGACCGAAGTCGCTTTCTGCGGAAAAGACGTCGAGACTCTTAATAAGCTCAAGGAAATTATGCAGACGAGCTATTATCATATCAGCGTTTCCACCGACGTTACGGGTATTGAAAGCGCCGTTGCTCTTAAGAACGGATACGCACTCGGTATCGCTCTTACTATTGGTCTTAATCAGAAAGAGTTCGGTATTGACAGCGAGCTTCACTTCAACTCCCAGGCTGCTATATTCGGTCAGGCAGTTAAGGAGATGTATAAGCTTCTCGACTATCAAGGCGCGGCAACCCTTGAAAATATGACGGTTGGCTACGGTGACCTCTACGTTACCGTTTACGGTGGTAGAACACGTCTTGTCGGTATTCTTCTCGGCCGCGGTCTTAACATTGACGAGGCGAAGGCGGAGCTTAACGGCGTAACGCTTGAGTCTCTCGTAGTTGCGGAGCGTGTTGCACGCGCGGTTAAGGTTGCAAGCCAGAGAGGTAAGCTTAACGTGGGCGACTTCCCTCTCCTTATGCACGTTGATGAAATTATAATCGACAAAAAAGAAGTAAACATTCCTTGGGAAGACTTCACTTTCACCTACGATAAGTGATTAAAAGTAAACAATACTTTTTAAAAAGGAAGCTTTTTTATGAAGAATTATATTGATTACTCAAAAAAGGTTGAGTCCTACGGTCACTATGATATAGCCGTTATCGGCGGAGGTCCCGCAGGCGTTGCCGCGGCAATAGAGGCGGCAAGGCAAAGCAAAAAGGTAATTCTTATCGAGGCTTACGGAATGCTCGGCGGAATGGCTACGACCTCTCTCGTCAGCCCGTTTATGACGGTTTATGACAGGGACGGAGAGGAGCTTACGGTTGGCGGAATCTTTCGTGAAATAGTTGACGAGCTCGAGAAGGTCGGCGGCGTTATCTCTCCCGAAGCGGCCGATTCACCCTCCATACATACCTCGTTTATAGAGAAATACCACCGCCACGTTACCCCCGTCAATACCTTTATGCTTGAGGTAATTCTCGACCGTATGGTAAGAGAGTCGGGCGCGGAGCTTCTTCACTATGCAAGATTTACCGACTGCGTTACCGAAAACGGAAAAATAAAGGCAATAATTGTTGCGGCTCTTGAGGGACTTATATCGGTTTCTGCCGACGTATTCCTTGACACGAGCGGTAACGCTGACGTTGCGGCAGCCGCAGGAGTTCACACGTACAAGGGTGACGAGGAAACAGGCATTCCCCAGCCCGGAACTCTTATGTTTGAGGTTGGCGGTGTGTCCGACGAGCGCTACAACGAGTATCACAAGCGCCCCGAGCTTCCCGTCAAGGCGTACAGAACTCCCGAAGAGGGCAGATATTCGGTAAACCATTACAGAGTTTTCGGTGTTGACGCAACGAATTCGAAGAGTATGACCGATGCTCACAGTGAAGCTCGCCGCCAGGTGCTTGACGCTTACAAGGTCCTCACGGACAAGACGCCCGGCTTTGAGAACGCACAGCTTCTCAAGGTTGCCTCGGTTCTTGGCGTAAGAGAAAGCAGACATATTGACGGTGTTTATAAAATCACCGTAAACGACGTATCCTGCGGCACGAAATTTGACGACCGCATAGCAGTTTACGGCTTCGGTATGGACGTTCACCCGAGAAACGCAAGTATTTCGGGCAACTTCAAGATTGAGGTAGCGAAGAGATACTATATTCCGTACAGAAGTATGCTTCCCGTCGGCTGCGACAACCTTATCGTAGCGGGAAAAACGATTTCTTGCGAATCCCAGGCGGCAGGCGGACTCAGGTGTATGCCCGCAGCTATGGCTATGGGTCAGGCGGCAGGCGCTGCCGCTTCTATGGCAATAGATAACGGCATCTCTGTCAAGGATATCGACGTCAAGGCGCTTCAGGCTGCCATCGTCTCCCACGGAGCTATTATAGACTGATAGTCTTGTCTTCTTAGAATAAAAAGACGAGCGAGGACACATTGATTTTCGGTGTCTTCGCCCGTCTTTTTATTTCCTTATCCCTCTTCCGTTTTGTTCGGAAATTCAATCTCTCCCTCGTTTTTCTCGAAGTTCTTGATTTCCTGCCTTATGAGATAAAGTATTTCTCCGTTAGCGGAGCGTCCGTAATACTTTGATATATAATGCAGTTTATAATGAAGCTCGGGATCAATTTCTATTCCAAGATGCTTATTATTTTTGTTTCTCATAAAAAACTCCAAGAAGAAAGCCCGGTTTAATACATTCCGTCCATGCCTGCGGGAGCTGCCGCTGCAGGCTTATCTTCCTTCTTATCCGAAACTACTGCCTCAGTGGTAAGCACTGTAGATGCGATAGAAGCGGCATTCTGGAGAGCCGAGCGGGTTACTTTGGCAGGGTCAACGATTCCTGCCTCCATCATATCGCAGAACTCTTCCTTGTATGCGTCGTAGCCGTAGCCTACCTTGCCCGACTCACGAATCTTAGAGATAATTACGGAACCGTCAACGCCTGCGTTATCCGCAATCTGCTTCATAGGAGCAAGAAGAGCCTTTGCGACGATTGCCGCGCCCGTCTTTTCATCTCCGTCAAGGCTTTCTACGACTGCTTCAACAGCATCTACTACGTTAACGAGAGCAGTTCCGCCGCCTGCGACGATTCCCTCTTCAACGGCAGCCTTGGTTGCGTTGAGTGCGTCCTCAATGCGAAGCTTCTTTTCCTTCATCTCAACCTCGGTAGCAGCTCCAACCTTTATAACGGCAACACCGCCCGCAAGCTTTGCAAGTCTTTCAAGAAGCTTTTCCTTATCGAATTCGCTCGTTGCAACCGCAAGAGCGCTTCTTATCTGATTTACTCTGTCAGCGATAGCTGCCTTGTCACCCGCACCGTCAACGATTATAGTGCTTTCCTTGGTAATCTTAACCTGTCTTGCACGGCCAAGCTCTGCAACAGATGCGTCCTTAAGCTCGAGTCCAAGCTCACTGGTGATAACCTCACCGCCCGTAAGAGTTGCGATATCGCGGAGCATTTCCTTGCGTCTGTCACCAAATCCGGGAGCCTTAACTGCTGCAACGGTGAACGTACCTCTTATTTTGTTAAGCACGAGAGTAGTGAGAGCCTCTCCCTCAACGTCCTCGGCAACTATAAGGAGCTTCTTGCCCGACTGAACTATCTGCTCGAGAAGAGGAAGAATTTCCTGAATATTCGAAATTTTCTTATCCGTGACAAGAACAAGGCAATCGTCAAGAACAGCCTCCATCTTATCGGTATCGGTTACCATATAGGGCGAGAGGTATCCGCGGTCAAACTGCATACCCTCAACGACCTCGCTATAAGTTTCCGCACTCTTGGACTCCTCAACGGTGATAACGCCGTCTGCGCTTACCTTATCCATAGCATCAGCTATAAGCTTTCCGATGTTCTCATCGCCTGCGGAAACAGCGCCTACTCTTGCGATATCCTCGCTGCAGGAAACCTTTTTAGACTGGTTTGCAAGCTCGGCAACTGCGGCTTCAACAGCCTTGAAGATACCCTTTCGGAGCACCATAGGATTTGCGCCTGCGGCAACGTTCTTCATACCCTCGTGGATAAGAGCCTGCGCAAGAAGAGTTGCGGTAGTCGTTCCGTCACCTGCCGCGTCGTTAGTCTTCGTAGCAACCTCGCGAACGAGCTGCGCGCCCATATTTTCAGCGGCGTTTTCAAGCTCGATTTCCTTTGCGATAGTCACACCGTCGTTAGTAATGAGGGGTGCGCCGAACTGCTTTGCGAGAACTACGTTTCTGCCCTTTGGGCCAAGTGTTATTTTAACGGTATCGGCAAGCTTATCTACACCGCGAAGAAGAGCGGCTCTTGCATCCGTACCGTAAAGAATTTCCTTTGACATATATTTTTCTCCTTTTGTTTAACAGAGCTTATTCTGTATTCAACTAAAAATTACTCAACTACCGCGAGTATATCGGACTGGCTTACAACGGTATATTCAACACCGTCAAGCTTAACCTCTGTTCCGCTGTACTTACCGGTGATAACCTTATCGCCAACCTTGAGCACCATTTTTACTTCCTTGCCGTCAACCATACCGCCGGGGCCTACTGCAACAACCTCGGACATATCGGGCTTTTCCTTTGCCGAGCCGGTAAGAATAATTCCTACCTTTGTGGTCTCCTCGGCCTCAACCTTTTTAATTACTACCTTGTCAAATAAAGGCTTAAGCGTCATTATAATTTCCTCCTTTTTTAGCGACCGTCTTGACTGCCGTTTTAGGCAAAGACTTCATCGCTAAGCGTTTTTCTTAAATGCGTTAGCACTCTTCGGCATAGAGTGCTAACATCTACAGGATATATTCTATACTACACGTAGGTAAAAATCAATAGCTTTCCAAAGATTTCACAATTTGTTAACATTTTATTCCATCTCCACCTTTAACCTTGCGAGAATCTTCTTCTCCTCCCTCGAAATCTTGACCTGCGTGACACCGAGCTGCTTTGCGGTTTCGGTCTGCGATAGGTCTTTGAAATATCGAAGAATTATGAGCTTTCTCTGCCACTCGTCAAGCTTCTCTATTGCGAGCCTTAAATTAAGCTTATCGAAGTTTTTCTCCTCTTCTTCCTCGTCGAAAATAGTATTACCGAGGCTTACCGAGTCGTCGTCAAGGTAGGCGCGCTCGTCAAGAGAGCGTATCGGAGCGCCTGCAAAAAGCGCTGACGCAGCATCCTCGGCAGATATACCGAGAGAGGCGGCTATATCAGAGATTGCCGAGGGCTCTCCCTGCGCCATACGTCTCTCACGCTCAGCAGCAACCATAGCCGAAAGACGCTTTTCTTCCCTTGATACCTTTATCATTCCGTCGTCACGCAAAAAGCGGCGTATCTCACCGAAAATAAGCGGAACGGCATAGGTCGAAAAGGCGCATTCCCTCGAAAAATCAAAGGTATTTATCGCTTTGACGAGTCCTATATTTCCCGTAGCTATAAGGTCCTCAATATCAACGCCGCGCGAGGAAAAGCGCTTGGCTATCCCGCAAACGAGGGGTCTGTTCAAGACTACTATCTCCTCGCCTGCCGCCTCGTCTCCCTCTCGGTAACGGCGGATAAGCTCGGGGTTTTTATCGTAAGAACGCTTTGGCAGGGGTTTTGTGGTAAGGTTCATTTTTCTCCTTTAACCGAAGAGGAGATAAGATCGCTCACGTTCTCCTCGGGCTGCTTTAAGAATTTTCTCATAAGTACGGTAGTACCTCTGCCAACCTTTGATTTTACAGAAAGGGTATCCGTGAAGTTTTCCATAACCAGAAATCCCATTCCGCAGCGCTCGTTTCCCTCGCCCGTCGTAAACATCGGGCGCATAGCCTCCTCGACGTTCTCGATTCCGCAGCCGTTATCGGATATTTCTATAGACACCTCACGGGTGTTATAAAGGCGGACAGATATGTAGATATTCCCAACCTCGCCACGAGGCATATCACGGTATGCGTGAACTATGCAGTTCGTTACAGCCTCACTCACCGCAAGGCGTATATCACCAAGCTCCTCAACCGTCGGGTCGAGCTCCGCAAGAAACGCTGAAATTGCGCTTCGGCAAACGCTCTCATTCACGCTTATCGCGGGAAGTCTGAGCTTCATTTCATTTATTATGTTTTTCATTTTGTTTCTCCTCTTTAAAAGAATTTGTCGCACAACCTACGTCCTGCCGCATCAAATGACTGAAAGGCTCTTCAGCTTCTCAATACCCGATATACGAACCAGCTTCCGCAGAGTCGGAGAAAGTCCTCTCACAACGAGAGTAGCTCCGACACTCTGCGCCTTTTCGAGCCTGCCGAGTATAAGCCCTATTCCCGAGCTATCCATAAATCCTACGCCCGAAAAATCGAAAATCAATTCCTTAGGCATAGCCCGTGCAAGCTCTGTGTCAACGCTCTCGCGTATTTTCTTTGCGGTATGGTGGTCTATCTCGCAGGTAATATACACAAAGAGCGAGCCACCCTCCATTTTCATTTTTGCTTCTTTCATTTTTCCGTCCTCTGACGCTGAAATTTCGGTATTAAAGCAGAGCTTTCCCGTTTACCAAAGAGTCCGCTGACGAAGCGCCGAGGCTTCCCTTTTTCTTTGGCGTTGCGTCCTTTTTAAGTATTTTAGCAAAACGATAACAAAAAATTTGTCGCACCTTGGCGGAGAGCTAAAATTTTAGTAACGAGTGGATTTCGAAATAAGCTTACATTATTCTTATATTAAATTCAGTCTTTTCATCATATTTATCTTTATGTCACTCTTATGTTTTTTATAGGTACATTCGGAATAGCCCTCCATTTCCGTTTTCGCATAGCCTATGCGCCCTCCTATATCCAAAATAAATCTTTCGGCAAATTCCATACCGCAAATTTCTCTCGCCGCCCATAAGAGCTTTGAATTTATGTAAATATACTCGGCAAGAACACGCCCTTCGACCGACCTTTCACGAATAGCGGATTTTCTTCTCTCATAATCCGCGCATAAGGACACAACGATATCCGATAGGTTTTTTTCTCTATCGCTTTTCACAAAATCCCCCCTTTACAAAACAGAAATCCCAAAGCTCACAGCGTGCTTTTATGGTTATACATACTGTCAATGAACTCCCCCTTAAGCGCTTCGAGCGACGCCTCAAGCGCACGAAGCTCGTCGAGCGCCTCGCCTGCCGCAGAAAGCAGCTCAGAAAGCCTCTCCGCCGCCGCGGGTAAGGACTTTTCCGCATCGTATGATATAAGGCTGCATACAAGCTCACGTGCGTTTAGCTTGTCGTTTATTTCACCAATTTTGCGTGATATTTCTTGCATATCCGCCCTTATTTCTTCCGGGTCTCTGATAAACCCCGGCTCGCTTACACCGTCGTTTACGTACGTCATATTTTCACTTCCTCTCTTGCGGTGGTAGATTTAACGTAAAGATAAATAGCGACAAACGTGTTTGCCCTCTCGTTAGTCGAAGATTTCTTTTCTAAATCCCTCACCTGATGTTTATTTTTTATCACCTCTCTTTCGGGATATTCTTGCAAATACCGTCTGCACTCGGCTTCGCTTGTCCCATTTTCGAGTCACTCCATAAGCAACTTTTCGACGAAAGTCACCTGTTATGTGACAATATTAACACAACAAAAGTAACTTGTCAAGTGATTTTTCAAATTTTTTTCAACTTTTTTTCTCAAATCCGTTGCAAAACAAGTTACTTCGTGTTACAATATAGGTGACTTTATCGTATTTCGTCGAAAACGGGAGAAATGTTCACAAATGTGAGTTATTCGCCTGCGAATATTTTTTCTGACAATGGTATATAATAAAGCTTTTATTTTTGTTTTGCGCTGTGGAATTTTGCGGCGCTGACTTATGTGGTCGCATATTGCGATAGAATGGAGATTATTATGATAGGAAAGAAAATCAAGGAGCTCCGCAAGGCAAAGAGAATGACCCTCGAGGAGCTTGCTGCAGCGCTCGGAACGAGCAAGCAGACGATTCACCGCTACGAAAACGGAATTATAGCAAATATTCCCTCGGAAAAGATAGTTGCCCTTGCCGAAGCTCTCGGAACGACTCCTGCCATACTGATGGGCTGGAGCAGCGAATCCGAGTACACTATAAACGACTACGAGTCAAAAGACGAGGTAAGAATAAAGCGTCTGCCGATACTCGGAGATATTGCCTGCGGCAAACCAATATATGCCGACGAGGTACACGAAAGCTTTGCAGCTGCCGACGGAAATATAGACGCTGATTTTTGCCTGCGAGCGCACGGTGACTCTATGATTGGTGCACGCATATACGACGGGGATATAGTATTCATACGCAGTCAAAGCTCTGTCGATAACGGAGAGATAGCGGCAGTTATCATCAACGACGAGGCAACGCTCAAAAGAGTATATTTCTACCCTGCCGAAAGCAAGCTTATCCTCTCTCCTGAGAATCCCCGATATGCGCCCCTCGTTTACCTGAACGACGAGCTTGAAAATATAAAAATCCTCGGTAAAGCCGTAGCTTTCCAAAGCTCGATTATGTAGCCTTTAAGCCGGGTGATTATCATTATTATCAAGTTAATCACAAACTTTAACGAAAAATTATATAACGTTTCTTTCGATTTTTTCGAGAGGGGGGAGAGCGCCAGCGCATATTTACTTGAAAGAGGAAGCGCTATGCATATGGAGCGTATTCTTAAGGACAGTTTTTGAAATGTAATAAAGTACGTTACCTACCGACAGGAAAAGGACGAAGAGTTGTAATGAAGCTCATCGTCCTCTTTTCTTTGCAAGCACTGCTTTTGTAGCCACAAATGCAAATTTAGTGAAGTTTTCGCTTGTGCGAAAGTGAAGTTGCTTTGCAGTGAAGTTCGTGCTATCGCACGAGTGAAGTTAAGTTTGCCCACTTTGCCGAAGGCAAAACTTCACGATCCGCAGGATCACTTCACTTACGAAGTAAACTTCACTTGCCCGCAAGGGCA
>JAFTRA010000028.1 GCA_017462485.1 Clostridia bacterium
AAAAAATTTGTCGAAATAGAAAAAAACAGTTGACAAAAGCTGCATTTGGGGGTATAATAATATGTAATAAAAGGGAGTAGTTTGCACGGCGCTGTCGTGGTGGTTGATTCGTCAAAACGATTTTTTAATCCGGATCACCGTAAACCAAGGTTTAAAACAAGACTTTTATGCGCTTTGCCGTATAAAAGCTTTTTTTATTGTGTCAGCAAGCTCTCGGAAAATTAAAAGAAAGGAAATTTAACATCAATGGAAATTCTCTATGAAGGCGTCGTTGAGCTATTTACTATCATTGGATTAAAAAGAGTGATAATGTGGCTCATCGGTGGATTGCTGATCTACCTCGCGATCAAAAAGGAAATGGAGCCGACTCTTCTTTTGCCCATGGGCTTCGGCGCTATTATCGTAAATATCCCCGGCGTTTATGAGGGCGCTCTCAAGACCTTGTTTGAAGCGGGTATTTCAAACGAGCTGTTCCCACTTATTCTATTTATCGGTATCGGAGCAATGATAGACTTCGGTCCCGTTCTGTCAAACCCTAAGCTTATGATATTCGGCGCGGCGGCGCAGTTTGGTATCTTCTTTACCTTCTCGCTTGCGTCTCTCTTCTTTACACCCGAGGAGGCGGCGTCTATCGGTATCATCGGCGCGGCTGACGGACCTACGGCAATAGTCGTTGCGCAAAAGCTGCTTGGCGATTCCTCTACCATCACGGGAGCAATTATGGTTGCGGCGTATTCCTATATGGCGCTCGTACCCGTTATCCAGCCTCCTATAATAAAGCTTCTTACCACCAAGAAGGAAAGACTTATCCGCATGCCCTACAAGCCCAAGAACGTTTCCAAGACCACGAGAATACTTTTCCCGATAATTATCACGATAATCGCGGGTCTCGTAGCTCCCGAGTCTATTGACCTTCTCGGCTTCCTTATGTTCGGTAACCTCATTCGTGAGTGCGGCGTTCTCAATTCGCTTTCCGATACGGCTCAGAAGGTTCTCGCAAACCTCGTTACCATCTTCCTCGGAATTACCGTTGCAACTCAGATGACGGCAGATAAGTTCCTCTCTCCCTATACGCTTCTTATCCTCGGACTTGGTCTGTTCGCGTTCATATTCGATACCGCGGGCGGTATCCTCGTAGCGAAGGTTATCAACCTCTTCTCCAAGGAAAAGCTCAACCCCATGATAGGTGCGGCGGGTATCTCCGCATTCCCCATGTCAGGACGTGTCGTTCATAAGATGGGACTTAAGGAAGACCCTCAGAACTTCCTGCTTATGCACTCTATCGGTGTAAACGTATCGGGTCAGATCGCCTCCGTTATCGCGGGCGGACTTATACTCAGCTTTATGCTTTAATGAAAGGAGTATATCATGACGCTTAATATTGAAAATTTTATCGCTTCTCTTAAATTTATGTGGCAGGGAATGCTCTGCATCTTCGTCGTTATCGGCGTTATAATTCTTTCGGTTTATCTTATAGGCGCTATTACCGCAAAGGCAGACGAAAGAAAAAAGGCAAAGCAAGAAAATACGGATAATAATTAAATTTTTAGGGGCTACCTCAAATTTGTATTTGAGGTAGCCCCTAAAAGCATCAAAAAGCAGATTTTGACTTGAAAGCATTCTGAAACTGCGTGCTATTTATCCTGAATTACCGTTGATCACATCTATTCTGTTTTAAACGTGGGAAAAGACAGCAACAGCGTATTATTATCATCGTCATGGTCAAACGTCATATTGGCGTAGCGTATGGCTTCGAATAGTTTGCTCGGAATATGTATGCTCATATCCCCTGTCAGCGTTACCTTGAGCTTGTCTTTTTCGTCATCATAGTAAATATTGACGAAAAGCACTTGAGCGTCCGCATAAAGTATTATTTGCTTGAGAATATTCATCATCTTTTCGCACTCGACGACGTCGGCTCTGAGGCTTGGTATAAGAGTTAAGAAGTGCCAGAGCTTTTTCCAGACTATATCCTGTTTTTTGTATTGATAGAAAGTGGAAGGGGTAAACTCAAAGTCTTTTGCCTCGTTCCTATACCTTGATAATGCGCCTTTTTGCATTGCCGTACCTCTTTCGGATTTATTTGTTATCCGCGGAGAGCCCTTTGCCGCCGAACCTCTGCGCTTGCGCGCAGAGGGGCAGACGTAAGCCCTCCGAAAACAAAAGCCGCACGGGAGTCAGAATACTCTGAACCCCACGCGCGACAAATTTCTGTCAATTACGCTATCTGCCTTTAATTCGGTAGCGCAACGAATACGTGGGGTGCTCGGTCACCCAAAGATATACAAACATTTGCGGTGAGTGTATATCACGGCTTGTTGCCCTCGTCGGAGAACTTCAAGTAGTTTTGCTTTGAGAATATAAAAATCCGTACTCAAAGCCCTCAGAAGTGCCTTGAATACGGAAAATTCCATAACAATAAAACCTATATGTCGAAAACCTCTTGCAAAATGGAGAAAATTGTGTTATAATATTCCTCGGGCGTCGGTTATCCGATTGTATAGGAGTGCTCGGTACACTTCTGTGCAGGGCTGTCGTATTTGCGGTACGATAGCCTGCCTTTTATTTTTGTACCTACATTATACACCAAAATATTCCTTTTGTCAATACGTTTTGCAAAATTGGTATGGTGTTATGTATTGTTCTTGGAATTATTTATGATCTATAGGATTGTTTGATATGTACGCACTTTCTCCGTGTCATTCTGAGCAGATGAAACTTTGGTGGAGAGCTAAAGAAACAGTGCGAAGAATCTTTGCGACGTAAGGAGCAACTATTAACCGTATATATTGGGAGAGTTTTTAAAGTATAAAGAATTACCCACCTAAGTTAGTTGTTGCCGCTTGGGCGGCAAAGATCCTTCGAATTGAAGTTCAGTGCTCCCAATAAAGTGCATACGCTCAGGATGACACGAGGTGAGTGCGAACATAGCGGACAGTCCGATAATCGCCATTTGTTCCTATAAGCTAAAAGCAAAAACCGCAGGGAATTGAAATCCCTGCGGTTTTTATGTTCAGTGGGGGTTAAATTACTTAACCTCAACCTCAGCGCCAGCCTCTTCGAGAGTCTTCTTAACAGACTCAGCCTCGTCCTTGGAAACGCCTTCCTTAACTGCCTTAGGAGCGCCTTCAACCATTTCCTTAGCTTCCTTAAGTCCAAGACCGGTGATCTCACGAACAGCCTTGATAACGTCGAGCTTCTTAGCTCCGAAGGACTTAAGAATTACGTCGAACTCAGTCTTTTCTTCTGCTGCTGCGGGTGCTGCTGCGCCTGCTGCTACTGCAACGCCAACGGGAGCTGCTGCGGATACGCCGAACTCTTCCTCAACTGCCTTTACGAGGTCAGCGAGCTCAATGATAGTAAGTGTCTTGATTTCTTCAAGAATGTTTGTAATCTTTTCAGATGCCATTTTAATGTTCCTCCTTAATGGAATGTTTTAATAAATTTTTTTGTGCGTGTCTGAATTCACGCTGTTTTAGTTCGCAGATAATAGCTTAAGCCTCTGCGGGAGCTTCTGTAGCAGCCTCTGCTGCTTCGGGAGCTGCCTCTCCGTCCTTGTCCACAACAGCCTGAAGGGCGTATGCGAGACCGTAAAGGGGAGACTTGATGCTGCCCAGGAACTTTGCGATAAGAACTTCCTTTGAGGGAATGTCGGCAAGCTGCTTAACTGTTGCTTCGTCAACAACCTTGCCATCAAGGTAACCTGCGAGAATCTGGAAGGACTCTATCTTCTCAGCATATTCCTTGAGAACCTTTGCGGGAGCAACTGCGTCGTCGTTAGCGATAGCGATAGCGGTCATACCTGTGAGGTACTGCTTCATATCGGAAAGACCAACCTCGTCACAAGCTCTGCCCGTAAGAGAATTCTTCATAACCATGTAGCTTACGCCTGCTTCGCGGAGAGCTTTACGCATCTTTGTGTCGTCTTCAACGGTGATACCCTGATAGTTAACGACAACACCCGCGGGAGAATTCTTCATCTTTTCGGCAAGGTCTGCAACTACAGCCTGCTTCTGCTCAAGAATCGATTTGCTTGGCACTTTAGTTTACCTCCTGTGAAATTTTTGCAGGAGAAAGAAAAAATCTTTCTTACGGGAAGGCATAGCTTCATCCGAAGAAAGACACAAAATCACACAATATAAGTATTGAATAAATTGATGTCGCTCCTCGGCAGGAGAGCATGAAGCCTTTACCGTAAACCTGCTGTCTTTGGATAACAGATGATATTATATCACACCGTTCCTCATTTGTCAAGAGATTTTTTAAAAAATATTAAATTTTTTTATCGGACGCATAACGACAACTTTTGCGGAATATATATGGTAGAATATGTTAGTAAAAAATAACGGAGGTATAAAATGGCTAAAAATAATTGTCAGCTGCAATTGCGTATGGAAAACGATACGCTTATTGCGAGTCTTTGCGGAGAGCTTGACCACCACGGCGCTGTGGCTGTCAGAACTCTAATTGACACGGAAATACGCCGTCTCTCACCTAAAGAGACCGTTCTTGAGCTGTCAGCGCTTGAATTTATGGATAGCTCGGGATTGGGGCTCGTTATGGGCAGATACGCGCTTATGCAAAAATTGGGCGGCGAATTCCGAGTCAGCAATCCTAACGAGAGGATAATGAAGATATTCAGGCTTGCGGGGCTTGAACGCATGGTGAAGATAGAAACCGCGTCGGGCTCGCAGGGAAAGGCAAACAAGTCAAGGGAAAGGAGAACTAAAAATGAAGCCAAAGGGAAGTAAGAACAGCTTTACGGCGCAGGCGCTCAACGTTATGAGCATAAAGCTTCCGTCGCTTTCGGTGAACGAGGGAATGGCAAGAGCCGCCGTCGCGGCGTTCTGCGCCCAGCTTGACCCAAGACCCGTCGAGATAGCCGACATCAAATGCGCCGTTTCCGAGGCGGTTACCAACTGCATCGTCCACGGCTATAAGAATACGGTTGGTATTATTTACATAACGGTAAAGCTTTGCGAGGGCGGAATAGTGAGAATAGACATCAGGGACAAGGGCTGTGGTATCGACGACGTAAAGCAGGCGCGTATGCCGCTTTATACAACGGACGCTGAGAACGAGCGGAGTGGCATGGGCTTTACCGTAATGGAAAGCTTTTGTGATAAAGTGAGGGTATATTCCAAATGCGGAAAGGGTACGACGGTAACGCTGTTCAAGCGGCTTCAGGGGAAATGAGCGCTGAGCGAGAGGCGGTGAGCGCTTCTTATACAAGTGATTTTTCGGATAATATCGAATTGATAAGAATAGCGAGGGAGGACGGCGGAGAGAGCGACGAGGCAATGCGCGCCACGTCCGAGCTGATTGAAAAAAACAGAGGACTTATAAAAAAAATAGCTCTGCGCTTTTGCGGCAGAGGAGTTGAGCTTGACGACCTGATGCAGATAGGTACTATCGGCTTGATAAAGGCAATCAGGAGCTTTGACCTCGAGCGAGGAACTCAACTGTCCACCTACGCCGTGCCGCTCGTGTTCGGAGAAATTCGCAGGCATATAAGAGACGAAGGTCCTATAAAGGTCGGACGGTATTATAAGCGACTCGGTGCTATGCTTATCAACTGTAAAAATCGAATTATGTCGGAGGAGGGGAGAGAGGCTCATATATCCGAGCTTGCCGAGCTTTGCGGCGTCAGTGCCGAGGAGGCGGCTATGGCTATCGACGCAACGTCGCCGATGGCGTCTCTTTCCGATAATGCCTACGGAGATGACGAGGGACCTCAGCTTGAGGATACGCTGACCGATGAGGAAAGCCTGACGGAAAGCCAGCGTATTATAGATAAAATAGCTCTTGCCGAGGCTATAGCGTCAATGCCACCCGTGTGGCAGAAAATAGTCACGCTCAGATATTATAGAGGAATGACGCAGCAACAGGTCGCCTGCGCCCTCGGTCTCTCTCAGGTCAAGATTTCAAGAGAGGAAAAGAAAATAATGGAGCATCTTAAAAATGAACTTAGTTAGTATGGGACGCAGTTGGACGCGATAGGACGCAGTTGGACGCGGTTTCGGGGGCTTTCTTTCGGAGAAAGCCCCCATACCCCCAAAGAACTCGTAAAAATAAATATTATGGTTGATGAAATGTAGTGCTGTGCTTAATTTGGAGTACGGTAGTTTTTAAGGTGGAAACCCGACGAACCTGTTGTGGTTCTTACGGGTTCCTTTTTTTAAAAGTGCGGTTCGGATACTGCTCAAATATATTATATGATATAAAGAAAAATGCTGTCCTTAAACTCAAGGACAGCATTAGTCAAAAACTGCGCAAATTAATTTTTATTATTTGAACATCCCTTGCAGTGTTCGCCGCACGAACAGCTATCAGGACATCCGATGCATTTTTTACCGCTCTTTTTCGCTTTGACAATGTAAGCGGACGCTCCGCCTATTATCAGCACGATTACGGCAATAACTATAATATCTGCTAACATATACCTTACCTATTAAACGTTAACGGTTTCCTTGGCGCTTGCTTTAGCGGCAGCGCTGAGCTCATACTCAGCCTTAAGCTGCTTGTTCTTTCTGATAACAAGTGTAGTGAGAATAGCAGCGAATAGAGCGACGATAGCCCAACCGACTACAGGCATCCAAGCTGAACCGAAGTTTTGTGTTGTGAAAAGTGTTCCAAAGAAATATACGAGGAATCCTACCGAGTAGCCGACGCCGAACTGAAGACCGATGCCCGCGAAGAGCCACTTCTTGCTCTTTATTTCGGCGTTCATAGCGCCGATAGCCGCAAAGCAGGGCGGAGAGAAGAGATTGAACATAAGGAATGCGAGAGCCGCAACCTTGGAGATAGCGAACACTGAAGCAACCTCAGCGCCCGCGCCTTCCATAAGAGCAAGCTCCTCGGTGTCAATGAGGTTTTCAAGTCCGACAAAGCAGACTGCAAGAGTACCTACTACGTTTTCCTTTGCGATAAAGCCCGTGATTGACGCCGCTGCCATCTGCCAAGCGACGACACCGATAATGGGAGCAAAGAGGTAAGCAAAGGGAGTAGCAATTGTTGCGAGAATGGAGTCACTTGCGCTTTCGGCAACGTGGAAGCTCCAATCAAACGTCTGCATTACGTGTACTACGAAGTTACAAACGAGAATGACCGTTCCTGCCTTAACTATGTAAGCCCAACCGCGCTGACACATGGAAACGAGAGCCTTTACAAAGCTGGGTACTTTGTACTCGGGAAGCTCAATGATGAAGAAGGATTTTCTGTTCTTATTTCCGGTTATCTTATTAACAAGGAGAGCGCAAAGGAATATAAGGATAATTCCTACGAAATACATCGAAGCGCCTACCCAAGGAGAATCGGAGAAGAATGCGCCTGCGAAGAGCGCGATAACGGGAAGCTTTGCACCGCAGGGCATAAAGGGAGCGAGCATAGCGGTTGCTCTGCGCTCACGCTCGTTACGAATAGTACGACAAGCCATGACACCCGGGATAGCACAGCCCGTTCCGATAACGAAGGGAATGACGGATTTACCCGAAAGACCGACCTTTTTGAAGATGGGGTCAAGCACGACGGTAGCGCGCGCCATATAACCGCAGTCCTCAAGAAGAGCGATGAGGAAGTACATGACCATAACGAGAGGGAGGAAGCCGATGACCGCTATAACACCGCCAACGATACCGTCGACGAGTATAGAAGCCCAGATGCTGTCGGAAGCAATAGCTTCAGCGAGCATTTCCTGACCGCCCTCAAGAAGTCCGACCAGCCAATCGGCGAGCCAAACGGCAGGTCCTGCCTGAGATATCCAGAAAACAGCGTACATAACAAGCGCAAATATCGGAATACCGACCCACTTGTTAGTAAGTATTGCGTCTATTTTGTCCTGCGCGTTCTTATTCTTGGTAAAAACCTTACGGGATTCAACGTCCTTAACGATGCCGTTAACGAAATCAAAGCGCTTTCTGTCAGCTGCCTCGACCGCCTTCTTGTCCGTAAGGTCGATATCCTTCTGAACGTAGGGCGCAGACTGAGCTTTTCCAAGAACGGCTACGGCAGCAGCGACCAATTCCTTGATACCCTTTCCTGCGGTTGAGGTAGTCTCAACAACGGGACAGCCGAGCTTTGCCGAAAGAGTAGCCGCGTCTATGGTCGTCTCCTTTTTCTTGTTGACGTCGGACTTATTAAGAGCGACGACCATGGGAATACCAAGCTCAAGGAGCTGCGTCGTAAAGAACAAGCTACGGCTGAGGTTTGTAGCATCGACTATGTTTATGAGGGCATCCGGGGTTTCGTTCTTTACGTAAGCGCTGGTTATGCTTTCCTCAGAGGTAAAGGGTGACATGGAGTAAGCTCCGGGTAGGTCTACCACGATAAGCTCCTCACTGCCGCTGTACAGACTTTTTTTGATTGGATGCTCTTTTTTGTCGACGGTGACTCCCGCCCAGTTTCCAACCTTTTCGTTCTTACCCGTGAGGGCGTTGTACATTGTAGTCTTGCCGCTATTGGGGTTTCCCGCAAGTGCAATTCTCATTTGGATTCCTCCTGTTTGAAAAGTAAAATTTATTTTCACAGTTTTACTGTTGAAATGCGTTTTTTGCTGGTTAGTTGCGGCTAACCACACGCCAAAAAAATAATCCGCGGATTATTTTTTAAAAATCAGACGATTATCGCTTTAGCTAAAGCGTTATCGATATTGTATCTTCCGTCCTTTATGGAAACGACACAGCCGCCCTTCTGGCGAGAGATAACCGTAATGGGCTCACCGCTGTAGCAGCCGAGAGAGAACAAAAATGCGTCAAGCTCTTCGTCGTCGGTCTCGATACGCTGAATGATATATTCTTTTCCTTCCTCAGCAGCGCGCAAATTCATAAGAATACTCCTGAAAGTTTTTATAAGACTCCGAAACCGTAGGGCAATAGAGTCTTTTAACTCGGTTAGTCTCTGCTAACCTACTATATTATAACGCTATTTTTTTTAGATGTCAAGCGATATTTACGAATTTAGTTAAGTTTGGCATATGTTGCTATTTGCCAAATAAAAAACAAACGGATTTTATGCATTTTACCTATTGTAGCCTAAGCCTTCAAATTATGATTTGTCGGGGATGCGAGGGGACGCGGGGGACGCAATTTCCGCTTTTTTGAAAAAAAGCTTGGCAAAAAACTTCCTTGCAGGGTTGTAGCCCTTAAAGCTATTCTTGGATTTATAATTGTTATAAAGGGCTACAACCCTGCAAGAAAGCTTTTGCGGAGCTTTTCTCGAAAAGCGACAACGC
>JAFTRA010000029.1 GCA_017462485.1 Clostridia bacterium
CTAAACATCTTCTTTAGAGCTATTTTATCTTAGCTTCTTCTTTTTACTTTGTAATGAGTTTTTCAAAGTTATTTTCGAGATTCCTTCGCACTTTTCAGTGCTGTTCAGAAATTTCTTTGTTGTTCAATTTTCAAAGATCAAATGAACTCGCTCTATGCGAATTCAAGACCGCAGCTTACTGCAAGTCTTACATTTTTCAAGGCAGAACTTGTCCGTCTCGAAATGTGCTTAATCATTCTATCACAAAAAATTTGCGTTGTCAACCCTTTTTTAAAAACTTTTTTTGATTTTTTTGAATTTTTATTTTTGGGCATTCAAATAATGTAATTACAAACTGCCCCGTCTTATCCCACAAGTTATAGAATGACTTCTTTCGAAGATACGTTTTTCCGTTATCAATAACTTTTTCGTGTATGAGGTGAAGATGACATCTATATTTTTCCGCACAGCTATAATTTTCGCGTTTTTATCACTCGCTATGAAATTTATGGGCAAGCGAGAAATCGGCGAGCTTGAGGTCGGAGAGCTTGTTACAACGCTTTTGGTATCAGAAATATGCTCAATTCCGATAGACGACCCCGACATTCCTCTTATGAATGCGATAATTCCCGTCATATTTATAGTATCCTGCGAAATCATAATTTCATTTATTAAAAATAAATCAAGACTTCTTAAGCGTATATTTGACGGAAAGTCTTCCTTTTTAATAAGAAAGGGAAAGCTAAACCAAGACGAGCTGCGTGAAAACAGAATTTCAATCGAGGAATTTTTTGCGGCATTGAGGCAAAACGGCGCGGGGCGAATTGGAGACGTTGAATACTGCGTTCTTGAGGCGAACGGCAAAATTTCGGTTTTGAAAAAGGACTCGCAAATGAGCTATATCATAATCAGCGACGGAGAGATAATTGACCAGACCCTAAAGGCTCGCGGGTTTGACAGAGCTTGGTTATCGAAGCACCTTGACGGAATACGCCCCGACAAAGTGTTCCTTATGACCGTGGACGATGACGGAGCTACTAATATAATAATAAAGGAAGAAAAAGAATGAAAACCGTCGTAATATCCTGCGTGGCGCTTCTTCTGGTTATTCTCATCGTAATCGCCAATTCCCTTTTAGTTTCTTATCACGTAGAGAAAATTATCGAGAGGCTCGAGAAAACTCCTAATGAAATTTCGGAAGCAGAGGCTTACAATGACATATACGACGATTATATGAAACGGCAGAAATATATAGGAATAACCGTAAGTCACGACGACCTCACGAACATAGAAAGCGAATTCTGCGAAATACTCGGAGCAATACAAGCGAAGGACGATGACACGCTGATAATATCGAAAAGCCGCTTGATTGGCGCACTCAGGCACCTCAAGCGGCTTGCAGGCATAAATGCCGACAGTATTTTTTAGCGGAAAATCGACATATTTTCCTTGTACGCGTTGGTACGCATAATTGCATAGCTTTCAGAGGTAAGGTCCTCAGATGCTAAAATTCCGCATTTTTCACGCAAGACCTTTACGACGTATTCGGGGTTTAAGAATGCCGACGAGTCGGCAGAAAGAATGCACGAAACTGCAATTTTTTCTCCCCTAAGCTCTGCCGTAGCGCTCTTTATGAGCGGCTTTATATTTACGAGCGCTTCTCCGCTCTTCGTCTTCTTAAGTATCGGAAGCTCCTCGAGGGACAGCGCCTCGTTGCATTTTGTGGCAAGCGCTTCGTCCGCTCCCTTGGTATTCACGGTTATTTCATAAGCGAGCCACTTCAAAGCCGTCATCTTTTCGTCAGGGTAGTAGGCATCGACTGCCTGCATCTCAGCCGTCATATTGGCGTTAAGGCGCTCCATAGCAACGGCGGGAGATATCTTCTCGGTAAGGCGAATATCCATAAACTCGCACATACTTTCGGTGCCTATTGAAAGGGGCGCAGCAAAGGTGATTTTCGGTTTGGGGTTAAATCCCTCGGTGTACCAAAGCGGAAGCTTCGCGCGTACTATGACCTTCATCATAGTGCGAACGAGGTCAAGATGCGATATGTACTGGAGATTGCCTACCTTGAAAAACTTGACACGGAGTGTTATCGGAGTGTTATTTACTTGCACCATACGTTCTTACCTCCGAGCTTATTCGCTCCGCAGCCGTTACAATGCTCGGCGCACGAGGGCGTCGTTTTAGCCTCGTAGGCTTTATTTCTTTCACGAAGCAGATATTCCTTAGTCACTCCCGCATCTATAATATCCCACGGAAGAACCTCGTCGGTAGCGTATCCGCGCGTTGTATAGAAGTCGGGGTCAATTTCCTCTTCCTCTAGGGCTGACATCCATCTATCGTAATCGAAATACTCATCCCATGCATCGAAGACAGCACCGTTTTTCACAACACGCTCTATGGCTTTGGCAAGGCGTCTGTCACCTCTTGCGAGTATTCCCTCTACTCTTGAAACCTTTGCGTCGTGATAGGTATAGCGGATTCTTCTGTCCGTTATAGACTCCTTGAGAAGCTTCTGCTTTTCTTCGAGAGCTTCGAGACTATCCTGCTTTTCCCACTGGAAAGGCGTGAACGGCTTTGGAATGAAGCAGGAAACGCTTATAGTTACGCTTACGCCACCCTTAGGACGCTCGGGCTTCGGAAGCGCAAAGTAGCAGTCAACTACGGTTTTCGCAGTATTTGCTATTCCCACGATATCCTCTTCGGTTTCGGTGGGAAGACCGTTCATAAAGTACAGCTTAACGTTGTTTTTTCCGCCCTTAAAAGCAATACCAACAGAGCGGCGAAGGTCGTCCTCGGTAACGTTTTTATTGATAACGTCACGAAGTCTTTGAGTTCCCGCCTCGGGAGCGAAGGTGAGTCCTCCCGTTCTTACGCTTGAAATCTTCTGCATAAGCTCCTCGGAGAAGCTGTCAAGACGGAGCGATGGCAACGAAAGGCTTACGTGCGCGTCATCGGTCCATTTAAGCAAGCCGTCGGTAAGCTCTCTTAATCTCGAATAATCGCTGATAGAGAGCGAAATCAGAGATATTTCCTCGTAACCCGTGTTTTCGTAAAGGCATTTAGCCGCTTTACATAGGGTTTCGGGGGATTTTTCACGTATAGGGCGGTAAACCATACCCGCCTGACAGAATCTGCAGCCGCGGATACAGCCTCTGTAAACCTCAAGAACTATTCTGTCGTGAACAGTTTCTATATAAGGCATAATGAGCTTTTCGGGGTAAGATACGGTATCGAGGTCTGCGATTATACGCTTTTTGATTTTCGTAGGAACGTCATCGTAAATTGGACGGTATTCCTTTATGGTTCCCGACTCGTTATACGAAACGTCATAGAATGCGGGAATATATACGCCCTCGATTTTAGATGCTCTTCTGAGGAAGGCGCTTCTCGTGTAGCTTCCGTCCTCTTTCATTTCTACGTAGAGACGTGAAATCTCAACGAGCACCTCTTCTCCCTCGCCTACGTTGATAAGGTCAAAGAAGTCGGCAACCGGCTCGGCATTGTAAACGCAGGGGCCTCCGGCAATAATTATAGGGTCTGTTTCTTTTCTGTCCTTACTGTAAATCGGGATACCGGAAAGCTCGAGCATAACGAGAGCAGTGGTATAGCAAAGCTCGTACTGGAGCGAGAATCCAACGAGGTCGAAATCCTTTACGGCATCTCCGCTTTCCACTGCGGTAAGCGGGATATCGTACTCTCTCATTTTCTGAATCATATCGGGCCATGGCGCATACACACGCTCGCACCAGATATCCTTTTCCTTATTGAGAACGTCATAAAGGATTCTGACACCGAGGTTTGACATACCGATTTCATAGCTATCGGGGAAAGCAAACGCAAAACGGCATTTTACGTCATTTTTATCCTTTATTATGCTGTTATATTCTCCACCGATATATCTTCCGGGCTTACTGACAGATTTGAGAACGGAAGATATGTTTTTATTATTCTGCATTTTTTCTATCCTTTTTGCGAATGTTGAAGGTTCTTCTGCTTGCTATGGCAAGAGCTACGCTCCAGCCGAGCTGCCATACGGAAAGAATTGCCGTAGGAAGCGAGGCGGTCATATTGCAAAGCGTTATAACGACTGCAAGAGCGGAGCCGACCGCGGCTGCCGAAAGCTCCATTACAGCGGCAAGCGACTGAAAATGAGCGTAGCGCTTTGCGGAGAGAATGAGATTTATAGCGGCTGTCTTCTCACCCGTCGTAACCATAGCTGAATTGATTTTGCTATATACTTTGGGCTCTTCGACGGGAGTATATTTTTTCATTACTCTGATGATATCGCTTCCGCCCGTAAGCATACGCATAAAGTCGTTGTTAATATTAAAATCTCTGGTATAAACGAGTGGAACGACTCCGCGCTCTCTCATAGCTGAAAGCAGTAGGGCAAATTCCTCGGAGAATGAATAGTGAACGGTAAATGTGGCGAAGAATTCACCATCGGAAGCGGCATAAATCACCCTTGTGCTACCAACCTTGATATCACCTGACGAGGGAATTCTTATTTCGTGGCGCTTCATATATTCGGCAGTTCCCGCCATAACACGCTCTCCCTCAACGTACCCCTCGGCACCGTCGTCCTCTATAACTACGTTTTCGGCAGGGGAATACTTCTTATTGAGAGCGTTCTCGAACACACGCTGAAGAGGTCCGCCAAGAGCGGCAAAGAGAGACGACATTTTACGCATAGTGTCAATATAGTCGCTTCTTCTGTCACTAGCACTCTTCAAGGTAACGTCATCGTGGCCGAACACCTCGGTATCCTCAAAGGTAACCACGTCAACCGCAGAGTAATCGAGGAGCGCACGCTCACCGACTATCGCGCTATTATCCAGGGCAACCTCACGCTGCGCATCGTAATAAGAAAGCTTATGGCAAAGAATTGAAAATGCGGGCACGGAAAGAGATACCACCAAAGCGAACGAGGAAAGCGCGCTGACAGGTCCTTTTACGAAGAACATAACGGCACCCATAACGAGAGCTACGCCAAATCCAAGCGCAAGTATTAAAAGATTGTTTTTAGTCTTCTCGGAGTTTTTCGAAGAGTTCCTAAAGAATCCCGATACGAACGGCGTGGTAAACACACGCGCGCATCTTGACTTCGACTCGTCGATTACTCCGTCAAGAGCCATATTTTCAAGCTCTAAATTTCTGGTAAGCGATTTGTCAAGTACAGACTTATTTCCCTTTTCGGATATGACCTTAAATGCCGAAAAGTTCGCAGAATGTAAACAAAGAGTTGCAAAAATGCTATTAACTGCAGTTATTACGTAAACCGAAGCAAAGAGCGGATAAGCAACCGGAGCGATAGATGCCATAGCACAGGCGTATGCAAAAATCGAGATTCCGACAATGGCGCTGAGAAGCTCGGGCGTAACGACTCCGAAAATCAAATTTTTAAAGGCTCGGCAGGTTTCGGGAAGCGTGATAAGGAATATACTTGCGATAAAGCAAGCGTCTATCACGGCAGGCGCGCTGAAATTCATACCAAAGCCGAAGTACGCGCATATTCTTTTCTCAAAAATATCGAATACTATTGTAGCAATTCCTAAAAGAATCGCAACTATGAAACGGATTTTTACCGCCATAATGGAATCAAGGAACTTATCCTTAAAGGAGTCTCTTGTGGAGAATGAATTATATTCACTCGTATCACTCGCCTGCGAGCGAGAATCCTTTTCATAGCCCTCGGGAAGCTTTTCGGGAACTATCTTCGGACCTATCTTTACCATTTCGGGCAAAGGTCTGTCCTCATAATCTGAGAAATAGCTTACCGTCTTTTCTTTCTCGTCAAAGCTCTCTTCCAAAACGGGAGCCTCTTCGGAAGCAGAAGCTTCCTCTTCGGGAATTTTCTCTTCCCACTTATGACCTGTAAGACCGCTTATTTCACGTCTTTCAAGCTCCTCGTCGCTTATATTATCGACTACCTCTTCTTCGTTCTTTTTATCCGAGAATTTGAAAACGTTTATCGTATCTCCCGACACCGTTTTCTTGCCGTTTATATTGACGACAACTGCCTCCGGAACGACGGTTTCAATCTCTGCCGTGGGGTCGTTTATATCAGTTCTGTCAACCCCAGAGCTGCGCACGGATACCTTTATTTGAGAGGCTTTTCCAAAAGAAGCCACGGCTCCGTCGGTGCCCAAATCGACCGAATTGTCCTCAACCGAGTTGACATCGTTTTTCTTTTCGGAAAAATGATAGGGGTCATTTGTGACCTCGGTAAATCTCGGCACGTAAGCCTTCCATATCGTAGATACGTAATCGTCGGAGGGATTGGCATTTCTCTCCGAAGCCTCCGCTATTTCAAACACGTCGGGAATTATAAATTCCTCGTCGTTAACGTCACGAAACGCGCTTTCGCTCTCCTCTTCTTTGGTTGCGCTCTCGGTTATTTCCTCGGGAGCTTCCGTGAGAACGTTGAAAGCATTTCCCGTGCAGTCGGGGATATCAAAGGAAATATCCTCTTCATCGGGAGCCTCGGCATCCTCGCTTTCCTCAAATACGAGTCCCGTTTTAGCTATTGGCGCATCGAATTGAAATTCCAAAGCGCCGTCGGCATTCTGACTGACGTTTGAGGTAGAAGATTCCGACTTGATTTTTTCTATAAGATTTTTCATTTTTTCAGTATCTTTTTCCATCAATTCACTGCACCTCCTATCCTTTTCTTTGATGCGCGGCTTCGGATAGAATTACAGCCGCGGCGCAGGAGACGTTCATCGAATTAACCCTTCCGTACATTGGAATGGATACGACGAAATCGCACTTTTCCTTAACCAATCTGGATATTCCCTCGCCCTCGCTGCCGAGAACTATTCCGACAGCGCCCGAAAGCTTCGTTTCGTAAAGCGACTCTCCGTCCATATCGGCGGCGTAAAACCAAAGCCCCTTTTCCTTAAGCTCGTCTATCGTTTGCGAAAGATTCGTAACCTTCGCAATCTTCATATGCATAATTGCGCCCGCAGATGCCTTAGCAACCGTGGGAGTAAGACCTACGGCGCGGCGCTTCGGAATAATAATACCGTGCGCACCCATACATTCAGCACTTCTGATTATAGCTCCGAGGTTATGCGGGTCCTCAACACCGTCAAGCAAAACGACGAACGGCGCTTCCCCTAGCTCCTCGGCGTAAGCAAGTATCTCGTCAACGGACGAATAATTCTGCTCCGACGCCATAGCTATAATTCCCTGATGGCGTAAATTTCCGCACATTTTATCCATCTTCTGACGCTCAAGCTCTATAATGGGTATCTTTCGCTCGGATGCAAGTCCGACAAGAAGATTTATAGAGCCCTCACGCTCGCCCTTTTGTATATATATCTTTTCTATATCGCGTCCGTCGGAAAGAAGCTCCTTTACGGCATTTCTTCCTATAACGAGCCCGTCGGTTTTCGGCATTTCTTCATCAAATCCTTCAAAAAAATGCTTCGGAGAACGGTTCTTTCTCTCAAAATCCTTCGATGGCGCGCTTCCAAAACGCTTATTCTTTTTGCTGCTTCTGTTTTCCATTTTCAAGTCCTTTTTTTCGTACAGCTATAATTTTACAGTATAAGTATATCATATTTTTTCGGATTTGTACAGACACTTTTAAAATTTTAATAAATATTTTATATTATTTACTTTTGCATAAGCTTTGAAAACTCCTTTTCTTAGAAGAGGTGCGTATTATTCACTCTCAGAGTAAAAAGCAAAAAAAGAGCCCGAGGCTCTCTTGGCACTCGGACTCTTTTTTTGCGGAGGAAATAAGCGCCGAAAGCGCTGAAAATTCAGGCTTTAGGGCGAGTTCGTATATTTCCTCTCGCCTAAGAGATTAGTTCTGAGCTTCTCTCTTAGCTGCGAAGCATGCGCTGCAGTAAACAGGCTTACCTTCGGTGGGCTTGAAGGGCACCTGGCATTCGCTACCGCACTCTACGCAAACAGCAGAGAACATTTCTCTTGCACCCTTCTGCGCGTTCTTCTTTGCAGCACGGCACTCCTTGCATCTGGAAGGCTCGTTTTCAAAGCCCTTTGATGCATAGAATTCCTGCTCACCTGCGGTGAACACGAAATCATTGCCACAATCTTTGCACTTCAATGTCTTGTCCTGGAACATGTTTGCTTTTCCTCACTTAAAATAGGTTTTATTTTTTGCCCTTAGACGGATTCCAACCGACGCCTTTGTAAACCAACGCTCTCCCTTAAGCTACTTGGGCATATAAACTGATTAAATATCAAACAGTATCTCACGAATCTCACGGTTCGTACGGAGCCTCTGGGATATACGGAACTTCGCATTGTCTATGGACTTCGGTGTTTTACCGAGCGCCGCCGCAATATCCTTTGTGGTATATCTCTCAAAGCCCATACGAAAGACCTCGTACTCAAAGCCAGAGAGAAGATTTTTTGCCAGGGTCATAACACGCTCGCACACGTCGTGAGTTACGACAGACGACTCAACGTCAAGCTCGGACGGCAGCTTTTCCGCCTCCGAAAAATGCTCGGTTTTATCGGAATCTCTGACTTTTTTACGCAAAAGGCTCTTAAGTCTATTCGATATGCACACACCGGCGTAGAGTCCGAACGTAACTCCGTCGCATTTATCTGCATCGTAGGTTACGGCTGCGCTGTGCAAGGCTATACTAGCCTCCTGCATAGGCTCGGACACGTCCGAGGCACAGTCAAAATATGTAGCTACCCGCTTCTTTATAAGGGGCATATAACGGGAAAGAAGCTCGGAAAAAGCCTCGTCTGCATTCTCTCTGCCCTTTACCATCTCGAGAAGCTCCGAGAGTTCAGTTTCTTTCATCGAATTCAAGCTACTCCGTGTGTGATATAGTACATTATAACTTTTTATTTATTTTTTGTCAATACTTTTATCAAAAAAATTCAATATTTTTCTCGTAAAATACACAATATTTTGCAAATTATAAATGACTTTTATGTAGATTTGTACAAAATTACTTACATTTTTTGCTAAAATTACGTTTTCGTTAAGAGGAACGACGCCACTGTGCAAAAAAAAAACGGCAAGCTTTTACAATAAGCCTGTCGCATAATGCTTTGTGCCCTCAAGGACAGTTTAAATCAAAGTCCGGAAAACAAAGCAAATAGTAGTCGCACTCGTCACAGCAACACTCAAAGCCCAACTCCCCGTTGCCGAGACATACGTCAGGCTTCCCCGGCGTAAGCTCTACGCCGGTAATATCTATAATCTTTTTGGACTTAGTCATACATATATCCTCCATAAACAAAAAGGTGCGCAACCGAAGTCAACGCACCGAAAAATGCGTTCCCATTGTTGCCACACAATTCTCAACAAACTCAAGATACTCTCCATCACTTGCTAAGCGGAAATCGCATTTTTGCCAAATCCATTATTAGCAAGTGAAAATGGGTATAGTCACAAAACCCTCTATAAAAATAGAGAGCTATC
>JAFTRA010000030.1 GCA_017462485.1 Clostridia bacterium
CAAGGAATTCCCACGCAAACGCCATATACCGCCGCTGGCGGTATGCAGTGGGTCCAGGGTGAGCAAGTAAAAACAACTAAGTGTTGTTTTTACGAAGCGAAGTCCCAAGAGCGCGAGCGGGCAGAGCCGAGTATACGCAGGAGATAGAACGCGACTCGCGAATGGTCAGGCAGCGAGTCCCTAGAGCGATGTTGTGCGGAGCAAAACTCGTTAGCATAAGGCGTTTATCGCCTATGCCTTTGCACACAAAAAGGTTATATGGTTTTTGCTTTTATTCGAAAGGCAGTCACTTTTATCGAATGCCGTATTTTTCAATTATATAGTCCATATCCTTATCGCCTCTGCCGGAGAGGCTTATAAGAATAGAGCCGCGCTTCATTTCTTTTGCGAGCTTCATAGCGTATGCTACCGCGTGCGCGCTTTCAATAGCGGGAATAATGCCTTCCATTCTTGAAAGCTTAAAGAATGCGTCAATCGTTTCATCATCTGAAATTGCGTCGTATTTAACTCTTCCCACATCACGAAGAAATGCGTGCTCGGGGCCCGACGAGGGATAATCAAGGCCGCTTGCCACCGAATAAACGGGAGCGGGCTCTCCGTTTTCATCTTTAAGCATAATGCTGTTAAAGCCGTGCATAACGCCCTCTGTTCCGTAGGTTAAGCTAGCAGCGTGATTTCCAAGCTCCGCGCCGCGACCGAGAGGCTCAACACCGTAAATTTTGACGGGGTCGTTCAAGAATCCCGCAAAAATGCCCATAGAATTAGAGCCGCCGCCTACGCAGGCAACAAGGGCGTCGGGAAGCTCTCCTGTCATAGAAAGGAATTGCTCTCGCGCTTCAATCCCCACAACGCTCTGGAAATCCCTTACCATCATAGGAAACGGATGAGGACCTACTACCGAGCCTATGCAATAAATGCAGGAGTCATATTCCTTCGAATATGCGTCAAACGCAGCGTCAACGGCTTCCT
Source organism: Clostridia bacterium (assembly GCA_017462485.1). Lineage (GTDB taxonomy): Bacteria > Bacillota > Clostridia > Oscillospirales > CAG-272 > UBA1740. The sequence goes on from JAFTRA010000030.1 coordinate 970, forward strand.
TAAGAGTTGCAAGTCCGTCTTTTACCTCGATGACGTTCGCTCCGAGAATTTTCATTCTCGCAACGTTCGGCGCCTGCTTCGCAATATCAACAGAGCCCATATAAATATCGCATTCGAGTCCGAAATACGCCGCCGCTGTTGCAAGAGCAACTCCGTGCTGTCCCGCACCTGTCTCTGCTATGACCTTTTTCTTACCCATATACTTCGCAAGAAGCGCCTCGCCCATGCAATGATTCAGCTTGTGCGCTCCCGTGTGGTTTAAATCCTCTCGCTTTGCGTAAAGCTGGACGTTGCCGATAGAGGAGGAGAGCCTTTCAAGGTGAGAGATAGGGGTCGGCCTGCCTTGAAATTCACGTCTTATTCTGCGCAGCTCTCCAATGAATTTAGTCGATTTACATATAGTGAAATAAGCATCGGTTATTTCTTCCATAGCTCGCTTTAGCTCGTCCGAAACATACACGCCGCCGTATTTTCCAAAGTATCCGTCACTGTTGGGATAGGTTTTAAAATAAGTGTCATAATTGATTTCGTTTAACATCATTTTTTTATATTTCTCCTTGATAAAATATGTAGTATTGTAAACAAAAATATACAAAAAAGCCCTTGACAGACCTACTCCAAGCTCTGTCAAGGGCGAAAAATCCGCGGTGCCACCTTGATTCGTAGATAACTACGCACTTATAGGATACTAACATATCCTTTGCAATTAACGCATGCTAACGTTGCAGAATACTCTGCGCCAAAACGCATTTGACTGCACCCTCAACGGTCCATTTGCCAAACAGTTTCTAACCCGACTCTCAGCGCCACGGGCTCTCTGTGTAGTCTTGAATGACGTTATCTCCGTATCGACGGTTTAATTTAGTGAAGTACGTTTATTATAGCACAGCAAAGGATAGTTGTCAATAGGATTTTAAAAAATAAAATCAGCCGTTTAAAATGTATATAGCGAGCGTAAGATATCCCGCAAAGGTTACCCAGAGCGCATATGGAATTTGCAAGTACGCTGCTATTCTTTCTATTTTGAAATATTCAACTATTGTTTTAATGATAAGCGCTAGCAGTAGCAACAACCATATAAACGCAAGAAGATACGCTCCAAAGTTAAAGAATATAATGCTCCAGGCAAAATTGACAATTAAGCTCGAGGCATAAGTGGAGAGCGCATTTCTGACAGCGTCCTCGTTCTGACTCCTCTTATTATATATCATAGCCGAGGATATGCCCATAAGAATATAAAGCGCGGTCCATACTATCGGGAAAAGAAATGCGGGCGGCGAGAGAGGCGGCTTTTTGACCGTTTCGAAAACGTTTATTTGCCCCATGGTCAATAGCGCGGAAAGTGCGCCAACCCCAAGCGCAATAAGTACGGATATAACGTAAGACTTGTATTTGTTCCATAAATTCTTTAGCAAAAAATCACCCCATTACTGTTTTAACCAAAATCTAGCAGCCAACACCAACCTAAATCAAGCATGCCTAAAGCGATGAAAATCCGCGCTATTTCTCGAAAAGTCTTACTTTCCTTCGTTCATTTTCAAAAAATATCATCAAATTTTAATTCGATTCTCTTACGGCTAGTCGTAAGACTTGTTACTTTGATTCTCTTAATACTAATATTATGTTAAAATTGAGATATTTATTCCATACAGCTAGCCATAAAAAGTCGATCTCAATATTTACTTGTATTTTTTGTTTATTTGTGATAGAATAAAAATGTATAAAGCAGAATGGAGATTTTTATGAATTCACGCCAGACTGAAATTATAGACTTCTTGAAATCGGGAAGCAAAAGTATAAAGGAAATATCAGGTACTCTCTTTATCGGGGAGATGACGGTGAGAAGGGAACTCAAGCTTTTAGAGGACGAGGGAATAGTTACCAAATACCGCGGTATAGTTACCTTAAGCCCTGAAAATACAGACGTATCATATGAGCTTCGCCGTGACGTGCTCCAAGCAGAAAAGGCAGAGCTTGCCAAAAAGGCTATGAGCTTTCTTGATAAGGACCAGCTCATATTCGTTGACGGCTCTACCACCTGCAGGCACCTTGTCCCCGAAATAGCGAAATATAGAAATTCCGTCGTAGTAACCAATTCCTTGATGATGGCGCTTGATTTGTCACGAAGCGGAGTAAACGTTAAAATAGCGCCCGGCAAGATAGATGATTTTGAAAAATCTGTTATCGGCTGCGATGCTGTAAGGTACATAGAAAATTTCAATTTTGACGTTGCGTTTTTCTCTGGAAAAGGCTTTGACGATGAAAAAATCACCGACAGCAACGAGGAGCAAATACACATAAGAAAAACCGTTATGGAACGCTCTAAAAAGTCCGTCTTTATGATGGATAGCTCAAAGAAAAATAAGCTTTACCCCTTCACCGTGGCAAATTTAGAGGACATTATCCTTATCAAAACCGAGGATGGCGAAAATGCTTGAGGTAAGAGATAGACTTCTTTCATTAAAGGACGGTAAATATTTCGAATTTACTTCAAAGCTCGTGCCAAACGTAGCTTCGGAGAATATGATAGGAATAAGAATCCCCACTTTGCGCGAGCTTGCAAAGAGAATGAACGATGATGAAGCAGATAGGTTTATGCGGGAGCTTCCGCATAAGTATTTTGAGGAGAATAATCTTCACGCTTTCCTTATTGAGAAAATTAAGGATTTTGATGAATGTATCTCTGAGGTGGAGCGTTTTTTACCGTATGTCGATAATTGGGCTACGTGCGATTCAATGCGTCCAAAGTGCTTTAAGCTTAACACGGATAGGCTCATACATCATATCGAAAGCTGGTTAAAGTCTGACAAAGCCTATACCCTTCGTTTTGGAATTGAAATGCTGATGGTCTTTTATCTCGACGAGCGTTTTAAGGAAGATTATCTTTATGATGTTGCGCATATTCGAAGTGAGGAATACTACGTAAATATGATGATTGCCTGGTATTTTGCGACGGCTCTCTCAAAGCAGTACGATGCGACGATTAAAATTCTTGAAAATAATCTATTGCATTCGTGGTTACACAATAAAACCATTTCTAAAGCAAGAGAAAGCTTTAGGATATCACCGGAGAAAAAAGAATATTTGAAGCAATTAAAGATTTAAGAAAATAACCCTAACTCGCTCATAGACTTATTTTTCACGTTTTGTCATTTATCACTCTTGCTAATTTAAGGAGTTTTACTATGAAAAGAATGTTTTTGCTGTTTATCGTGACAGCGCTACTCTTCACCTTTGTGGGCTGCAATAAAAATACTGATGATGAGATTAACTCTAACCCTAATGCCGTGTTAAATTCTGTTAATCTTTCCGAGTATGCTATAATTTATTCGGAGAGCGACTACGATTACAGTAAGCGCGCCGCCGAGTACATACAGTCCGAGATCAGCAATCGCACCTCTCTTGCGCTTCCTATACGCAAGGACACCGACGAGGATATATACGAGTATGAGATAGTTGTGGGCGAGACGTCGAGGGAGATTTCATCTAGGCTTAATGCGGATACCGAGGGCTTGGAATTTTCAATCCTTGCGGAAGAAAAGGAAATTGCGCTCGAGGGCGATTACTTCATTATAGCGGCTGCCGCTTATTATTTTGTTGATACATATATCGTGGGATATGAATTTTCATCTAACGTTCCGAAAGAGGTGCAAATCCACGAGCCAATAACCAAAAATGCAAAGAATTATATACTTTTAATAGGCGATGGAATGGGGGAAAACCATACGCGTCTTTATGAACAGATGCAAATTCCTGAGAACCAAAACTTCAGCGATAATGAAAATATCTTTTACGGCTATCTTTTGCCGAGCCACGCTTATGCGAGAACCGAGTCGCTCTCGGGCGTGACGGACAGTGCCGCGGCGGGAACGGCTCTTTCGTCAGGATATAAAACCCTGAACGGAAACATAGGCCGTGATAAAAACCTTAACGACGTCAAGCTGATTACAGAGCTTGCGTCAAGCCTTGGTATGAGTACGGCTGTTATGTCAACCGAGGGGCAGACCGGTGCAACCCCTGCCGCTTTCTCGGCTCACGCTGATAACAGAGGCTCTTCCGCTCTTATAAGGCAGTCACAAAAGGAGCTTTCAAGAAATTATGGTACTGTTATAAATTGCGGTTACGATTTCTATACCAAAGACAGAATTCCAGATATTGAAAGAGTTGTGAACAGCGTTCTCGATACGCTTGATAACAACGAAAAGGGCTTCTTTATGATGTATGAGGAAGCTCATATAGATAAGCACTCTCATAATAACGATAAGGAAAATACTTTTCTCGCCCTTGTGAGATTCAATCAGATAATAGCCGTATTTATGGAGTATGCCTTCTATAACCCCGAAACCTTTATTCTGATTACGGCTGACCACGAGACAGGAAAGCTTCTCCCAAATGAGGATGGCGAATTTGAATATAATAGCGAAGAGCATACAGATTTCGCTGTTCCGATTTTTGCTTACGGCAAAGGAAGCGAGTTTTTTGACGGAAAGACTGTGGAAAATACGCAGATTCCCAAAACGATAGCCAACCTCTTTGGCGCTGATAACTTCGGAGACCCTGAAACTGCGGGAGCTTTGGAGTAATAACCGCCGGTAGCTTCAACTGCGATACGAATTTTTAATTTTGTGATAAAAATTTTCGTTTTGCTATATTTTTATAATGAAAATATGCACCCCAAAAAGTGTCTAACTTTTTGGGGTGCATATCACTTTGAACCTTTTTATGTCCTTTTTTAATCTATGGCATTATTTTCTTCTTTGCTTTCCGGATCGGCTTCGGGAAAACAAAGCAAATAGTAGTCACACTCGTCGCAACAACACTCAAATCCTTCTTCTCCATTAACAAGACAAACGCTAGCCTCTACGGGCGTAAGCTCTACGCCGGTAATATCTATAACCGTTTTGGATTTTTTCATATATCCCCCCATAGCCGTAAACTTGTTAGTACAATTTTTTGCCTAAGCATACAAAAAGGTGCGCAACCGAAGCCACGCACCGAAAAACGCCGCCCCAATGTCGCCAAACAAAACCAACTACAAGGATAAACACCGTATGCAAGTCAGCGGAGCAAGCGTTTTTGCCTGTTTTAATCTGACTCGCAAAAATGGAAAAGGGTATAAGACCCCCCTAAAAAAATAGGGCGTTCATCCTGAAATAGTTATTTGGTTTTGTTTGGCGCCTTTATTATATCACATCATCAAGCATTTGTAAATGTTTTTCAGAAAATTGTATAAAATTTTCAATACAGAATTAGATAAAAAACAAAAATACGGCATGCCTCTTTAGAGATATGCCGTATTCTTTTGAAACTGTCCTATAGAGAAAGGCTCTGAGGAGTTTCTTTTATTTGTTTGATTTAAAGCTCTTGTAAAGCTCTTTTACCTTGTAATATGCCGCCTTTGGCTTTCTGTATTCGTTTAGGATACCCTTGTTATTAAATCCGCGAGCTCTGTTTATGCCTGCTTCAAGGCAGGTCCTTACGTCGCAGAATTGCCAGATATAGAATCCGCAGCACATAGGGTCGTTATGGAACAGCCCTAGGGCGTGCTCAATAACGTTCGCTTGATATTCCTCGGTCCAATGAATATTGTCAAAGGTGTGATGTCCGTAAAGGGCGGCTGCGCCGAATTCGCTGAAGATAACAGGCTTGTTTTCAAGTCCCAGCTCGTCTCGTCTTTTACGAACGTTTTCTATAAATTTCTCCCACTCATACATATCGCCCTCATACCAGCCAAAATAGGAGTTGATTGAAATAAGGTCGCAGTATTCAAGAGCGAGATCCTTTAAGGGCTTATCTGTTGCGTAGGTAACTATTCTGTTACCGCCACTCGCCTTCAAAAATTCATAGTACTTTTTCGTTAGAGGTACGGAAACCTCGCACTCCGTGTGTATTTCGTTGTGCATACCCCAGATTATTATTGATGGGTGATTGTAATAGTACCTTATCATCTCACGGTGCATCTCTAGTCCACGCTCAACGACTACGGGGTCACCAAGCGCCGCAGGAGAGAAGCCCCAGCCCCACATCGGAATCTCGCTCCAGTAGAGAACACCGCGCTCGTCAAGCATATCCATAAACGTGCGTGAAGCAGGGTAGTGAGAGCCGCGTATCGAGTTGCAGCCGAGGTCGGCTATTATATCGAGGTCTCGCTGCATAAGCTGACTCGGGAACGCAAAGCCAAAATCGGGGTGCTCTTCGTGGCGGTTAACACCGAGGATTTCTATATTTTTTCCGTTGAGAATTATTCCCTCGGGCGAGAGCTCCACTTTTCTGAAGCCTACTCTGTCAAATAAATCGTCGCTGTCGGTAGTTATCGAAATATCGTAAAGCCGTGGGCTCGAGGGGTCCCAAATCTCCACGTTCTCAATAACTATATCGTCGCTCTCTATTTCGAGCGTTTCGTGAGCGGAGAGCGTTACGGGCTTGGCGAAGCCGGCTTTGTCGCCTATTTTATAGCTGAGGGGTGAGGTGACGCTTTCGTTTTCGGAATTGTAAAGCTCAACGTAAGCCTTGGCGCAGGTTGTACCCGTGTCAAGATTAAGGTCGTATTCGAGCCTGTGGTTAAGTATAGAAATGCCTCGGAGCGTCTCTGCCGTTACGTCTCTTATAATTCCGCCGTAATGGTACCAGTCAACCTTTTTCTGCGGTATGGATTGAGCGCCAAAGCTGTTATCCACCATAAGCGTCAGGCAGTGCGTACCCGCGGAAACGTCAGGAATTATAAATGAGAATTCCGAAAATCCACCGTAGTGATTTCCTACGTATTCACCGTCAAGCCACACCTCGCACTCGGTCATAACAGCGCCGAAGCAAAGGCGTAAATTACCGCCGCTGTAATAGAAGCTCTTCTCATACCACGCAGCGCCCTCGTACGAAAGCATACCGAATTCGGCGTTCCAAACAGACGGCACCATAACGGTTTTTGCATCGCTCAAGCCGAGAAACCATTTTTTCTCCTTACCGACCTTGCTTTTATCGGTTTTGAAACTCCATTTTCCGTTTAAGCTTTTTACTTCTCTTTGTATATGCTCATCAAATAATCTTGTCATAGTTAAAATCCTTATAAGGTTATATTTTGTTTATAGGATATAACGAGATTTTTGTTTTTTCTATCATTCTTTTGTTTGATTCGAGGTGAAATGCGATTTTTTTGTTTGACTGATGCTATTTCTCGCCGTCCATCACAATATTTATTCCGTTGACCTCGACGCCCTCTTCGGCGCGAATGAGTATGTATTTCACACCGTTTATCACCTGCGTGGAAACAAGCTCTCGTCTGTCAGGATTCACCTTGATAGTAACGTCGGGGAGAGATAACTCGAATTTATTCGTATTGATTATGTTTTTAGGAGTAATCTCGGCATTTGTACCAAGGCTTTCGTCAAGTATAGCTCCGATTTTTTCGACCTTTTCCTCACCGATTCCACAGCCCTCAAGCACCGTTTTTATAGTTGCCTTAGTTATGGTAAGCGGTTCAGGATTCTTCGACTCCTTATGAGCTTCTACCATTTCGGAGATTTGAGTATGCACCGAGCTTATAACGTCAAAGCTGCATTCCTCGGAAAGCACCTCGCTTAATGCTTCATTGAATGCCGCCTTTTGAGCCTTTGGTGGCATAGGAGCTTCCTTGCCGAATACGTTATCGCAAAATTCGGGATAGCTCTCGGAAATGCTTCTCTTGTAGTAAATAGCGCTGTAAATATTAGTCTTTCTGTCATCAAAAGCAGGGAACATAAAGCCAAGCTCGGGAGATGCGAGCAGGGCAGACGCATCAAGCGTGTGGAAAAGGCTGTCAGCCTCCTTGAAGGTGAGCGCCTCGGGCGTGTTTTTAACAGGGCAAACCGAGCATATAATATAGGAGAATCTTTCGGACGAAGAGGTTTCCTCACCATCGTTTTTTCTCTCAAAAACATCGTAAATATCGTTTGCAAGCAGGATTACGTAATTTCCGTCGAAGCCTAGGCTCTCAACGACCTTTGAATAGAATAGGCTTGTAGCGTCGGTATCCTTCAGCTCCGAGTCTCTTAATTTCATCAAAAGGTGATGCTCCTCGCTCTCGGCGACCTGCTTTGTGGAGAAAGCAATCTCGCAAAGATTAGTTCCGATACCTCCGGAGAGCGTCTTTTTCATAACGTTAAGCAGCTTTTCACTGACGACCGAATCGGAAAACTGAATCGGTTGCTCGATTTTTGCGATTATTTGCTTGTTTGAATTAACGAAGCAGCCCACGATTTTTGAGATATTACTCTTTTCGGGCCTGAAACGTCTTTTTATTTCTCTGAATTCTCTTTCTATCATAATCTGTCTCCAAAGTTATTATTTCCTCTTGCCTAAGTATATCATAATTTGCGAGCCAAGTCAATCTTAGAAAGGATAAACTCGAGATTTTTCTCTATTATTCTATATTGACAAACAGAAATAAAAATGATAGAATATTAACCGTCGGAGAAAGATACTTTCATCTATTTCTACCCGTGTGAGTGCACAAAAAATGCTTAAAAAGCGTTTTTTGAAACGAAGTCCCACGTACGCGAGCGAGCAGAGCCGAGACTTGTGCAGGCGATAGCTTGCGACACGGAAGTGGTCAGTACACAGCTGGATAGCGCGTCAGACGATCCGCATTCCCGCAGGGAATATTACCAATTCGGAGATGATAGTAAAGAACAGCACAAACAAATCAAAATATCACAGAGAAAAAATCCCGAATGGCAAACTCTGAAGGTCACTGCCCTATGGGCGGTCCTGGAGTGAAAACAACAATTTAATATTTATTTCTACCCGTGGCACAGCTGGATAGCGCGTCAGACTCCGACTCTGAAGGTCGAAGGTTCGAATCCTTTCGGGTAGGCCAAAAACCGACAAGCTTCTGCTGCTCGTTCTTAAGGACAGTTTCTGAGAATTAAGAACTACGAGCATTGCGAAGGCGAAGAAAGATACGAGAACATTTCGGTGTTTCTCGTATTTTTCTTTTTTGCACATTTGCAGATTTTCCGTCTTTATAGTAC
>JAFTRA010000031.1 GCA_017462485.1 Clostridia bacterium
TCGGGGAGTAGTAGGATAGGTCGCTTCTCTGCACGGTTAAGGTCTTGCCGTGGTTTAAGTACTCCCAACCCTCTTTATTACCGGCGTAGGATAGCCTTCTCTTGCGAGAGAAGGGGGACCGCGTGCGGTGGATGAGTAGAAAGCAACAAACTCAAACCATAGTTATCTTCGTATACTTGGTATCAAAAAATTATAAATCTGCTTTTAAATTTTGGGACTAACTTCCGCTAGTGGATGATTTAAGGCTAACTCCTCATCCACCACTAAAGTGGTCCCCCTTCTCCCACAGGAGAAGGCTAAAACTCACGCTTTAAATCAAGAAAGTGAATTTTCGGGGAGTAATAGGACAGGTCGCTTCTCTGCACGGTTAAGGTCTTGCCGTGGTTTAAGTATTCCCAAGACTCCTTATTTCCCGCATAAGTTATCTCCGCAAGCGAGTCGCAGCCTGAAAAGGCATCGTCGTCCTCTATTTCGCGAAGCTCCTTCGGGATAGCTATACGCTTCATTTTGGAGCAGCCCGAAAAAGCGTCAAAGCCTATTTCACGAAGCGTTATAGGAAGTATAAGCGACTCAAGAGATGTGCAGCCTTTAAAGGCTCTTCTGCCAATTTTGTAAAGTTTAGGTGGCAAATCTACCACTTTAAGAGAACGGCAACCCTCAAAGCAGGACTCATCTATCATTCCCATTCCGTGCGAAAGCTTGACTCCTTCAAGCGAGAAGCAAGAGGCGAAAGCATTGAACTCAACGAGCAAAACGCTATCGGGTATTACGACGTCACGAAGGTTAAAGCAAAAGGCGAACGCTCCTGAGCCTATCATCTCGCAGGACTCGGATATTTTGAGCTTCGTCAATGAGGCGCACCCCTCGAATGCTCCCTCTCCTATCCTCTTGATACTGTCGGGCATAACTACAGAGGTAAGAGACGAGCAAAAGGCGAATGCCTCATCGGCAATCTCCAGAATTCCATTGCAAAACTCAACACGGGTAAGGTTTTTGCACCCCGAGAATGCGGCGGCGGATATCTTCTTTAAGCTCTTCGGGAGCTTTACGGACAAGAGGTTTTCAAAGTCACGGAACGCATTCTCCGAGATTTCCTCGATTCCCTCCTCTATCACAAGGTGAGAAATCTCTTCAGTATCAGAAAAGCTGCCCGAATATACAACCTTTTCCTGCACCTCTTTTACAGTTTTTTCGTCTGCATTAAAATCGTATTTCATAAAATCATTTCAGCTTTGAGAGCGCTTCCGTAAGAGCGGCTCTGGTTTCAATATATTTTGCTAGCTTGCCTCTCTCACCCTCAACTACCGCGGCGGGAGCTTTTGCTATGAAGCCCTCGTTTGAAAGCTTCTTTTCCAGACGGAGTATCTCTCCCTCATTCTTCTCGTACTCTGCCGTAAGTCTCGCTCTTTCCTTTTCGAAGTCAACCACGTCGGCAAGAGGAATATAGAGGTTACCCGAATCGGTAGCTATTGCTACGGCATCGTCGGAATCATAGCTTTCAACTATATTAAGCTCGGAAACGGAAGCAAGCTTTTCAAGCATTTTCCCTGCATTCTCAAACGTGCTCTTATACTTGGTAACGACGAAGAGCTTCGCTTTCTTCGAGGGGGCAATATTCATCTCTGCTCTGCGTGCTCTGATGGCGGTGATGCAGCCGATTATTCTTCTTACCTCTTCCTCGTCGGATTCGTAGTTAAGGGTCTCGTCGTACTCGGGATAGCGAGCTATCATAACAGACTCCTCGGTGTGAGGAAGAGCCTCGAATATTTCCTCGGTGATGAATGGCATATAAGGGTGAAGAAGCTTTAAGATTCCCGAAAGAACGTACACGAGCACTCTCTTTGCAGTGAGTGCCTCGGGTGTTCCCTCAGCAAAAATACGGCTCTTTGCCATCTCAATATACCAGTCGCAGAAGGTATCCCAGGTGAACGAGTATATCTCGCCCAGAGCAACGCCTATTTCGTAATTTTCAATGTTTTCGTTAACCGTTTTGGCAAGCTTATTGAGTGAAGAAATTATCCACTTATCCTCGGGTGCAAGCTCGGCATCGGCAGGAAGCTTAAGCAGCTCCTCGTCGCTCTCCTTAAGATTCATAAGAACAAATCTTGATGCGTTCCAAAGCTTATTCGCAAAGTTTCTTGCACTCTCTATCTTCTCGTCGGAGAATCTCATATCGTTTCCGGGAGCGTTACCGGTAGCGAGAGCGAATCTCAACGCGTCAGCGCCGTACTGCTCTATTATCTTCAAGGGGTCGATACCGTTTCCGAGGGATTTTGACATTTTTCTGCCCTGCGCGTCTCTTACAAGGCCATGGATAAGAACGGTCGAGAATGGCTTCTCTCCCATATGCTCAAGTCCCGAGAATATCATACGGGATACCCAGAAGGTAATAATATCATAGCCTGTAACGAGGGTGCTTGTGGGATAGTATCTTTCAAGGTCCTCCGTCTTATCGGGCCAGCCCATAGTCGAGAAGGGCCAAAGCGCTGATGAGAACCAGGTGTCGAGAACGTCCTCCTCCTGTCTTACCGCACCGCCGCACTTCTTACATACGGTAACGTCGGTCTTTGATACCTCCATATGACCGCAGGCATCGCAGTAGAACGCGGGAATTCTGTGTCCCCACCAAAGCTGACGGGATATGCACCAGTCAAGAATATTGTTCATCCAGTTGAAGTAGTTCTTCGAGAATCTCTCGGGAACGAACTTTATAGAGCCATTCTCAACGGCCTTGATAGCAGGCTCTGCAAGAGGCTTCATTTTTACAAACCACTGGTCAGAGGTCATAGGCTCAACCGTAGTTCCGCAGCGGTAGCAGGTGCCTACGTTGTGGTCGTGAGGCTCGGTCTTAACAAGATAGCCCGCTGCCTCAAGGTCTGCCACGAGTGCCTTACGGCAGGCATATCTGTCCATACCCTCGTACTTGCCGGCGTAAGCGTTCATCGTAGCGTCGTCGTTCATAACCTTAATCTGCTCAAGATTGTGTCTCTGACCTACGAGGAAGTCGTTGGGGTCGTGAGCGGGAGTTATCTTAACGCAGCCCGTACCGAAGCCTATCTCTACGTAATCGTCGGCAACAACGGGAATTTCTCTGTTAACTATGGGAAGGATAAGCGTCTTGCCAATGAGATGCTTGGTATTTTCGTCATCGGGGTTAACCGCAACGGCTGTATCACCAAACATAGTTTCGGGACGTGTTGTAGCAATTTCTACGTAGCCGTCCTCGTCCTTGATAGGATACTTGATATGCCAGAAAAAGCCGGGCTGGTCCTTATACTCTACCTCTGCATCTGAAAGTGCCGTAAGGCAACGGGGGCACCAGTTAATAATTCTGTGTCCGCGGTAGATAAGTCCCTTATCGTAGAGATTTACGAATACCTCTCGAACTGCTCTCGAGCAGCCTTCATCCATAGTGAATCTCTCACGGCTCCAATCGCAAGACGAGCCGAGCTTTTTGAGCTGATTTATAATTCTGTTACCGTACTGATGCTTCCAATCCCAAACTCTGTCAAGGAATTTCTCGCGTCCGAGGTCGTATCTTGAAAGTCCCTCGTTGACACGAAGATTCTCCTCAACCTTAATCTGCGTTGCGATACCCGCGTGGTCGGTTCCGGGCACCCAGAGGGTAGAATAACCCTGCATACGCTTCGTTCTTACGATAATATCCTGCAGGGTCTGGTCAAGGGCATGTCCCATATGAAGCTGACCCGTTACGTTTGGCGGCGGGATAACTATCGAAAAAGCGGGCTTTTTCTCATCGCTGTCGGGCGCAAAATAGCCCTTTTCGCACCACTTTGCGTAAATCCTGTCCTCAAACTGCGAGGGGTCATAATTTTTTGCAAGTTCTTCTCTCATTTTATTTGTTTCCTTTCGGTATTGTAATCATTTAAACGTTGATACAGAGCATCAACATATCGCTGACAAGAAACGCTTGTCTATATGCTATCTCACTTTGCGAAATAATATTGTTATTTTGCTTGCTAATAAGAAAAAGCCCGAGGCGAGAATCACTCTCACCTCGGGACGAAAAAACAAAAATTTCCGCGGTACCACCCGAATTCGACGTCGGCAAAAATGCAAAAGAGAAAACGATTGTCCGGCCAATACCAACTTAAATTCAATTCGGATTGGTATTTACTGAAATCGAGATCTATGCGCATAGCACCGATATCCTCAAATTTTCTTAACGCGAAATCACGCCGGGTTCTATTAGGCACTTTACGTTCGTAAAGCGAACATATATGCTTTTCTTCCCGGTTACTTCTCCGCTACGTTCGCCGCTCTTTGCTGCGGCTCGCACCACACGCCGCATCTCTTTTTGCTGCCAAAATCTCGGTTACTCCTCGGAAAAGGCAAATGAATCACTTTTTCTCGGATTCCTGCCATAGTATTCTATCATAACTTTCAACGATTGTCAATATTATTTTAAATACAGTTTTATTATTTTGGCTTCGTTTTTGTTGAAGAGTCATCATTTTTTACTCAAAGCACTTGATTTTCGAGGGGTTTCGTGCTAAAATGTTTAGGTTGTGTTTAAGTTTTATTAGAATTTTGTTATCGTACAAAGAGGAGATTGTAATGTCCAATAACAATAATGAAAAATATAGAAATTCCGCTCTGCGAAGAAAATACATAGTCCGTTTTATAGGCAGATGCGTAGTTCTTCTTATCAGCGTGCTTTTGTTTATATTCCGAAAAGACCAATTTGAAGTGCTTGACGGCTGGAATTTCTTTAAAAAATTCTCTATTTTCCATCTGCTTTGGGCTGTGTGGATTGTTGATATGGTATTTCAGGTTATACCGGCAAGAAAAATTATTCCCATAGGCTCGCAAAAGCATCTACGCGCTCACTTCATAAGAGCTAAAGAAAAGATAAACAAGGATGCCTTAAAAAGCTACATTGTTTCTACCACAAAATCGGCATACAGGGTAATGCTGCTCTGGATTGCCTTGCTTGCCGTTATTTCGAGTATGTACTACGCAGGCGTGCTGTCAAAAAGCCATCTGCTTATGATATCCATACTCTTCTACGTTTTTGACCTTATCTGCGTTCTTATATGGTGCCCGTTCCGTCTTATGATGGGAAACAAGTGCTGTACGACCTGCAGAATCTTCAACTGGGACCATTTTATGATGTTCTCACCCATAGTTTTTATGGGCGGATTTTTCTCGCTCTCGCTTTTCATTTTCTCAGTAGCGGTGCTAACCGTATGGGAAGTGTGCGTATTTCTCTACCCGGAGCGATTCTGGGAAAAATCCAACATGGCGCTTAAGTGCTCCGAGTGCATGGATAAGCTTTGCACGCAGTATTGCCAGCGTCTTCGCAAAAAGCACACGGACACTCCCACGGAAGATAAATAATAACCCGGAATTTTACATTGTTTTTGTGTTAAAGCTCAAAATTTGTAAATGTTTATTTCCATATACAGCAAAAAGATTGCCTAAGCAAAAGCCATAGGCAATCTTTTTTATTTTTTAATTTTGTGCATCCGGAAGCTGCAATTTATTTCGTGTATTCATTAACTAGCAATCTGTAAGGCGGCTCGTCCTCTTCGATTCCACAGAAGCGCTCGCGAACAACGGCAAATACGTTATCGGTATTATCATCGTTTATTTTTGATACCTCTCCAATCACGAGGTCTCCGCAGCCTGTCTTGGCAAAGAAACGGTGATAAACGCCTCTTTCGAGGGTTATGCTGTTACCCGTGCTGATTTCTATTATCTCTCCGGGAGCTGCGTCGTAGTATTCTCCGTCACGGAGAACTCTTACGGGCTTAGTGAAATCGGGCTTTCCGTCCTCACCCTTTGCCGCAAGCTGACAGCAGAATACGCCACCCGCGCGGTTGATTATATCCTCGGTTTTCTCATTATGATAATGGAGAGGAATTTCCTGCTCTAAGCCGTCCTTTAAAAATATGTACTTTTCCGCATAGGGCGTGCCTACTCCTGCCTCTTTTACGCTTCCGTTACGAACGGTAAAAAGCACCGCACCGAGTCTTTCAAAATCGTTTCCTCCAAAGTCGGAAACGTCCCAGCCAAGCATAGTTTTTACAATATTAACGCGCGATGGCTTTAAGAACTCCTCTTTATTTGCGGGGAGTGAGGCAAAGAACGGAAGAGTTATATGATGCTTGCGGCAGAGTCCCTCTGCCCATTTTATAGCTGAATTTATTTCTGATCTTTTCATAATTTAAATTCCTTTCCTCATTTATTACCATTCTATCTCAACGACTATAGCTTCGTTTTCCAACTCATCCACCGGAATACCCGTTATATGCAGATACGGCATTGCAATACCGCTTCCGGTGAAGTATTCGGGCAGCATATCTATCGCATATCCTAAGTCCTTGCCCGTGTTGAGAAGCTTAACGCTTTTAGGCATTGATGGGAAGTAGCATATCGCTATCGACGAAGAACGAATTCCGTCGGGGAAATGGAAGTAGGATTTTCCGCCCTTCTTCGTAACTATCGGCTTGTAGTTTCTTATGCCGTAAACGAAAGTATCTTCCTCGTGGCAAACGAGCGATTCCTTGCAACGAAGGTACCAGTCGCCTATTTTTCTCAAGCGTGAGGCGTATTCTTCTGTAATTTCTCCGTTCGCGTCAGGGCCTACGTTAAGAACGTAGCTTCCGCCCATAGCCATAATTCTGTCTATCGCAGTGATAATGTGACGGCGCGAATAGAAATCTTCGTTTCTGCGGTATCCCCAGCTCTGTTCACCAAGAGAGTTGCACGCCTCCGTCATACGTGTAAAGCGCTGACCGTCTTGAGAGCGGTATTCTCTCTCCGGGGTGGAGAAATCTCCTATGTCATAGCCTCTGTCGTTAATATAAATACCGGGCTGAAGCTCGCGTATCATTTCGTTGAAAGAGGGGTCTTTGATTTTCGGGGGAATATCCCAATAGAATGCGTAAATCGGACCGTAATTTGAGCAAAGCTCTCTCACCTGACGTCTTACGAATTCAAGATAAACCGCAGTGTTTACACCGTTTTCCATCTTTGCTTTCCACTGGTGAGTTGATGCGGGATTGTATCCATATTCGTGGTGCCAGTCGGGACAGGAATAATAGAGTGAGAGCTTCATTCCGTGCTTCGCACAGGCATCGGCAAGCATTTTAAGAGTGTCCTTACCGTAAGGGGTATTCATTATGTTGTAGTCTGTTTCCTTCGTATCCCACATACAAAAGCCGTCGTGGTGCTTCGTGGTGAAGCAGATATATTCCATGCCTGCGCTCTTCGCAAGCAATACCCATTTTTCAGGGTCATACTTCACGGGATTGAAGCTATGGATAAGCGATTCGTACTCCTCGCGAGGCATATTCATTCTGGCAAATGCCTGGTCCTGAATTTCGGTTACGGCATAGAGACCCCAATGAACAAACATACCAAATTTGTTTTCGTGTGTCATTTATATCCTCCAAAACTTTATATCAAAGGGTGAAAAGATAGTCCGCTATCTTCTTTACAAATATAAGATATTCGTGAAGTATTTCGGGGGGCATCTTGCCGTAAACAAACTCGTAGGTAAAGTTACCCTTATATCCGTTTTCCCTCATATATTTCATATGCGATGCCCAGTCGAGATTTCCCATAAAGGGCGGCAGGTGCAAGTCCTTATCGTAGTAGTTATCGTGAACGTGCGTGCAGGTTATGTAAGGAAACGCCATCTTAAAAGCTTCAAAGGCTCCTTCTGTACCGTAAGCTACCTGAGCGTGACCGAAGTCCCAGCAGCAGCTGACCGCTTCATCGTTGAATCTCTCTATTATGCCGAGAAGTTCATCCATAGTCGATGTGTAGCGTGAGCGAGGCTTGCCATAGGTGAAGTCTTCAAACAAATCCTCGACGGCTATTCCCACGCCAAATCTTTTCGCGTCCTCAACGATGGGCGCAAGATAATCGTAAATGAAATTGCCCGCCCGCTTGACGTCATATTCCTCGCCCTTTGGCAAGCGGTATTCATCAGCGTGAACTACTGAATATTTCGCTCCCAGAATCGAGGCTACCTCGAGCGCTCTTGAAACGTAGGGTAAAAACTCCTCGTGAGAACGCGCTCTGTTATATCTGTTAAAGGGCAAGTGCGTCTGATGAACGTGGATACCGTTCCTATCCGCAAGCTCGCGGAAGGCGTAGGCGCGCTCACGCCAATCGTCTCTGTATATATTTGTCGAAAAATCAAGAGCCGTAAATCCGAGTTCTTTAGCATACTTTGCTCTATCAATTATCGTCTCAAGCAACCTATCGCCCGAGTCACTGCATATATAACCAAAATTGATACCAAGTTCCATTTGATTTTCTCCTTTGTTTTTACAATTTTATTTTACAACATAAACTTGACTTTGTCTTTGTATTATGTTATCATAAATTATGATTTTTTGCACTATCTTACTAAAAAGAGGTGGACTTCAATGCTGAAAGCAAGAATTTGCGGCGTTGAAACAACGCACAGCCCAGGCTTTATTTATAAAACGAATGCCTGCCACGCAGACGTTCTGATACTCTTTCGCACACCATATTTCGTCGTAGTGGGTGAAAAGCGATACGAGGGGGAGCCGGGCGACGTAATTTTGCACCGCAGGGGCAGCAAGGTTTCGCACGGGCACAGGGATATCGACGGAATTTTCGCTGACGACTGGATATATTTCGACGACCCTAACGGCGAGGTAGATGTTCTCGGACTTCCCTTTGATACCCCGATAAGAATGGGTGACGCCGATGCCCTCGCATCTCATATACGAACGATTATGAGGGAAAAATCCCGTGCTGACGAGTACAGCAAACGAATGATTTCGGATATCCTTTTCCGTATGTTTGTCAAGGTTAAGCGTGCCGATAACAAGCAAAAAAACGAGCTGGGTATCCACTTTGCGAAGTTCAACAGTACAAGGCTGACCATTCTGGCAAACTATGCGCAGCCGTGGACTCTTAAAAGCATGGCGCAGCTTTCGGGCTATTCGGTCAGCCGATTTTGCAGTCTTTACAATGCTTATTTCGGAATAAGTCCGATGAACGACCTGCTCGAAAAAAGAATTGAAGTTGCAAAGCAGCTATTGCTCCTTGACGGATACAGGATAGGAGATATTGCGGAGCTTTGCGGATTTTCCTCGATTCACTACTTTTCAAACTACTTCAAGAAAAAGACGGGAAAATCCCCCGCCGAGTTTCACAATTGCTAAAAAAATCCCCGAGAGCTTTTTTAAGTTATCTTCTCGGGGTTTTTATATTATGTGCCGTTAATTTCGCTCAAACCGAAATTAACAGTGTTGCCTTGCGGCAACACGTAGAAAATCAGAGATTTTCGCACATTCCTTGAAATATAGTCGTTCGCGCTTGCTTGCGAGCAGACAGACGCGAAGTTAGTATATTATAATCCGTGTGCCGTTAATTTCGCTCAAACCGAAATTAACAGTTTTGCCTTACGGCAACACGTAGAAAATCAGAGATTTTCGCACACTCCTTGAAATATAGTCGTTCGCCCTTGCTGGCAAGCCGACAGATGCGAACTTCGTATATTATCACCTATATTCAGGGAAAACGAGTTTTACCTCGGTGGTCATAGTAGCGTAAGCCTCGTCAAGAAGCCCCTCGAAGTCAATCTTCTCAAGCTCGCGAAGGACGTCGGCGAGACGGGGTTGGGTTCTCGGGTGGCGAGGAGTGAAGACGGTACAACAATCCTCGTAAGGCAATATTGAGGTCTCAAACGTTCCGTACTTTCTCGCCTCGGCAACTATCTCGCTCTTATCAAGACCAATACATGGACGAAGCACGGGGATATTCACCGCAGAATCGGTAACACCGATAGCGGCAAGCGTCTGCGAGGCAACCTGACCGAGACTCTCACCCGTGATAAGCGCTCCGCACTTATATTCGACGGCGCACCTTTCGGCAAGGCGCATCATAAACATACGGAGGAGCAGCGTAAAGTAGTCCTCCTCGCAATTATCGCGAAGCACCTCTTGGATATGCGTAAGGGAGATTATATGAACGTGTATCTTCGAGCAAAATTCGCACATTTCCTCGGCAAGAGTAAGTACCTTTTCTCTCGCGCGCTCTGACGTATATGGGAAGGATTCAAAGTGAAGCGCTTCAATTTCGAGTCCCCTCTTTGCCATCATACAGCCGGCAACAGGAGAATCTATACCGCCCGAAAGAAGAAGCAAGCCTCGACCTGCAGAACGAATGGGAAGTCCTCCCGCACCCGCTTCCTGACCTGCTCTAATATATGCGTGAGAATCTCTTACCTCGACGGTTATTACGACGTCGGGATTTTTTACGTCAACACGAATCTTGCCGCCCGTAGCCTCAAGAATTGCCGCTCCGACGTCACGCGAAATTTCGGGCGACTTCAGGGGGAATGCCTTATCCGAGCGTCTTGCGTCAACCTTAAAGGTCTTTTTGCCTACGAGCTTCGCGGGCAGATATTCCTTTGCCGTCGCAATTATGGACGCCATATTTTTCTCGCACGCTTTCGCACGGTTAACACCGATTATTCCGAACACGTGCTTGGCGGTTTCATACATACCGTCCATATCGCACTCGTCATTCTGCGGCTCAACGTATATGGTTGACTGATTGAAATATATTTTGAATATTCCGTAGGGGCAGGCGCGTCTGCGCAGCTCCTTCACAAGCATAGACTCAAAGTTGCGTCTGTTCTGCCCCTTTAAGACTATCTCACCGTATTTACAAAGTATTACCTCGTCTATCATTTTTCTATCCTTTTATCGTATATTTTCTTACATATTATACACGCTTTTTTATATAAAGTCAAGGCGGAAAGCGCGCATGATGTCAAAGAATTTTTTCCATACATTTCCTCGCACGCCCGTTGTCGAAAAGTGCGCACATAACAACGACTCTGCCGCTTCGCATAACGAACGCATCAGAAAGAGACGAGGTGTCCTGGCCCGTGCCGAGTGTTTTTAATAAATCTATGCGCCGCCTAAGCGTATCGGTTGCCCTCAAGGCATCATAATCGGTATAGCATATAAGAACGGCTGCCTCTCCGATAGAATCAAGGTCAGAATAAAAAACAACCGCAAAATCCGACACGCTCTCAGGCTCCTCTCCGTAAACGGCAAGGAAAAAGTCCTCCGTGACGTATCCGCTTTCCCCCTCCCTAACCGACGGCGAATATATGACAGCCTCTCTTCCATACCTCTCACAAAACTCCGTCATAATAGCCATAGCAGAACTCTCCCCTTTGGCACAAGAGGAAAGCGAGAGCGACAAGGTACAAATAAGGAGAAGAATTTTAAAAATAAAACCAAAAAACGAAGAACGCATAAAAACCAAAACCTCCAAACAAAAGAAAAGAGCAAGAGTTTTATTCTCGCTCAATATTATTTTTATCCGGGAAATATTATTACTCGACGGTGATTTCTTCGCCAAGATTTAAAATAGTCTTTTTATGAGATTCTGCGTATTTATACATTTGATACGCCCCTCCCCACGAGCGATTTACATAGGCAATAATTAAATCTTGAGAAAACGGCAAGACAAAAAGGAGTACGAAAAATCCGTACTCCTTTTTTGCATATATTAGGCACAAACCACAACATAAAAACTCAATAATTGCCAATAATAATTTACTTTTTGAGATTTCTTTCCTTGTCAATATATCCTTGAAGTATTATTTCGGCGGAGAGTGTATCAACGGCATCCTTGCGTTTCTTTCCGTAGGTTTCGGTTGCACCGAGGTATCTGTATGCCACCATAGTGCTCATTCTTTCGTCGGAGAAATCTATCGGAATTTCAGTAAGAGTTGCCAGTATATCCGCAAAAGCGCGAATGACCTGAGTTCTCTCCCCCTCACTACCGTCCATATTTTTCGGCAGTCCTATAATTATTTTTTTGCACGAGCGGCTTTCGGCTTCCTTTGCGACACGTACCGCCGTATTTTTCATTCCGCCCTCTTTTATCGTCGTTATTCCCGAGGCAAGCATACCCGATATATCGCACTCGGCAAGTCCCGTTCTTACATCTCCGTAATCGACACCGAGATATTTTCCGTGAGTTATGTCCATATTTATCTCCATTCCGTCGCTATTTACGACCACACAAATTGTCAATGAATTTTCGATATCGCCCAAGCGACGATTTTTAGTAAGCGTTCAAATTAAAAAATTCGCTGCGTGAATAGCCGTAAGTCAGAAAAACTTCATGCAAGTTATTTTCACGCTAGGTCCTTTCTGTAAGTGAGGACGAGAAAATGAGCCTCGCAAACGAGCGAGTCCATCGAAAGAACTCTCGCTCTTCCCTCAGCATTCGTTCTATACGCATATGGCGTCATCATAAACAATGAGCGAACACCGTCGGACGTGTCAAGCTTCATATCATATTTTATCTCTTCTCTGCCGATAAGGGTAAATCCGTCGAGAGTGGTATCTCCCGGCTTGTTTTTATACGGCACCTCGTATATTTTTGCTTTAAGTGAGAAAAGATGCTCTTCTGCCGGTATCGCCATCATAAAGATTCCGCCCGGCTTTAAGACTCTTTCAACCTCTTCCTTTGCGAGAGGAGAGAAAGTATTCATAACGAGGTCAACCGAAGCGTCGGCAAGCGGCATATGATAAGAGCCCGCAACGGCATATTCGTCAGCAGCTCCCCTCTTTGCCGCAAGACGCACAGCGTCCTTTGAAATATCAAACGCTGCAACACGCACCCCCGCCTTTTGACAGGCTTCACGCACGGCAAGCGTGTAATATCCCTCGCCCGACCCTGCGTCAAGAATGACGCCGCCCGGCAACGCAAGCTCTGCCGCAATGGATGCAAATCTCGAGGCAAGCGGCTGATAGTATCCGTCCGATAGGAACTTTCTCCTCGCCTCCACCATATCCTTATTGTCTCCGTGCGTACCGCCACGCTCGGATAGTAGAAGATTATAGTAGCCGAAGCGGCTCCTATCATACGAATGTCCCTCAGCGCACTTTGCCGCACCGCCTTCGGTTATATTAAGTTTTCCTCTGCATTTAGGGCAAACAAATATCATATAGGTCCTTTATCTTTAAATTTTAATCTAGCCGTATTCTCTTTGGTATATGACGTATATTAAACATAAGATTTTACCGATTGGCAGCATTATACAAACCAATCGGTAAAATAGTTTTTAACTAGTTAGAAGGAATAAACTCCAACTTCAACTTCATTCCCATTCCGTTTGCAAGTCTTTGCAAGGTTTTAAGCGAGGGATTAGCATTACCGTTTTCAAGTCTGCTGATGTCGGCTTGCGGTATGCCTGTAATATCAGCCAACTGCTTTTGTGTCATAGATTTTTCATTTCTAGTGTCAAGCATAGCCTTTATAATTTGATATTCGGGTTCAAGAGCATCCCATTCTTTTTTGAATTCAGGGTTTTCAAACTGCTTGTTCAATGTTTCTCTAAAATTCTTTCCCATCACAAATTCTCCTTTCTGCTTTCATAATCTGCACGATATTTTTTTGCCAGTTCAATCTCACCGTCCGGCGTCTTTTGTGTTTTCTTGACAAAACCATTCGTGAGTATTATTTTTTTACCTACAACAAAAAAATATAGCACTCTCGTTATATTATTGCCTTGAATTGCGCGAATTTCAAAAATTCCATCCGAAAGTGCTTTCGAATATGGCTCACGCAGTTCATTTCCTTTCAACTCAAGCAATTCAAGTAGTCGAAATAATTTCGTTTGCATTTTTACATCTTGCGAGAGGATAAATTTCTCGGCAGGATATGTACCGTCACTTTTTTCATAATACTCAACCTCAAACAGCTCAACCAACTCCTTTGTCTTATCCTCATTTATATTATATGTGATAAAACACATAATGTCAATAGGTTTGTGTGATTTTTTAAATTTGCGGGCGTTGATTAGTAGAAATCGTTCAAGACAGGGCGTAAGGGCGCAAACGAAACGAAGTCGCAGTTATCTATGTCAGCGTTAAAAGTTGAGGCTAGCAATTAGTTCCCTCAAGCCGCGGTGTTGATTAGGATAAATCGTTCAAGACAAGGCGTAAGGGCGCAAGGAAGGCGACGGTGTAGTTACCTACTCCGAGCCGACCGCGTCGCCCGACAACGCAGTATTGGGCGATTTATACAATCAACATTGCGTCGCCAAAGGAGAAAAATCGATACTTCTGCTCTACTGCCTCTTCGTAAGCATTCATAATTTTTTCTTTACCTGCAAGAGCAGATACGAGCATAAGAAGAGTGCTTTCGGGAAGATGGAAGTTCGTAATTAAGGCATCGGTTGCCTTAAATTTATATCCCGGGTAGATGAAAATTCCCGTTTCCGCGCTCATTGAATGGACTATGCCGTTATCGTCTGAAGCACTCTCCAAAACTCGACACGAGGTAGTGCCAACGGCAATAATTCTGCCACCTGCGGCTCTTCGTCTGTTAATTTCCTCGGCAACCTCGTCGGTGACAAAGAAATATTCACCGTGCATAAGGTGGTCCTCTATCTTATCAACCTTTACGGGACGGAACGTACCGAGCCCGACGTGAAGAGTTACTTCTCCGTAGCCAACGCCCTTTGCCTTAATTTTTTCGAGAAGCTCCTCGGTAAAGTGAAGTCCTGCCGTAGGCGCTGCCGCAGAGCCTTCGGTTTTAGCGTAAACCGTCTGGTAATCGTTCTTGTTTTCAAGCTTTTTCGTTATATATGGCGGCAGGGGCATATTTCCTATTTTGTCAAGAACCTCGTAGATATTCTTATATTTATCCGTATCATACTCAAATTTTACTGTACGGTTTCCGCCCTCTACTATAGACGTGACGGTAGCTCGAAGAATACCTCCAAAGGTGAAGCTTGCGCCCTCCTTGGCTCTCTTACCGGGACGAACGAGCGTTTCCCACTCTCCACCCTCAAGGGCGCGGAGCAAAAGAAGCTCCATATCCGAGCCTGTTTTATTGGTCTTTCCGAGAAGCCTTGCGGGGATAACCTTTGACGAGTTAACAACGAGCATATCGCGCGGGTCAAGGTAGTCGATTATATCACGGAAAATCTTATGCGCCGTCTCCTCTTCCTTACGGTCAACAACCATAAGGCGACACATATCACGCACCTCGCTCGGAGACTGCGCAATAAGCTGCTCCGGAAGCTCGTAATAAAAATCCGACGTTTTAAGGTCGGTCTTGGTTCTTTCGTTCACTATTTCGGTATGTTTGAGTTCCACTTGTCTTTCCTTTGCAAAAATAAACAAAATTCTTGTTTTTTCATAAAATATTAATACGTATATTATATACCATATACGCAATTTTTTCAAGAGGGTGTTCGATTTTAGTTATGAAAAAGAATTTGATTTTCACGGGTGTTGCAACAGCCCTCGTAACTCCGTTTTCTGACGGAGAAATAGATTTTTCCGCGCTCGGAAATATTATAGATTTTCAGATAAGTTCGGGCGTTGATGCCCTCGTTATAGCGGGAACAACCGGTGAAGCTTCTACTCTCTCCGAGGACGAACGAATAAGGCTCTTCAAGTTCGCAAAAGAACGTGTCGGAGGCAAGCTCCCCTTGATTTTCGGCACGGGGACTAACGACACTAAAACCGCCATAAAATACACGCATCTTGCCGAAAGGCTTGGGGCAGACGGAGCGCTTGTCGTTACTCCATACTATAACAAAGGAACTGAATCCGGTATAATAAATCACTATAAATCTATAGCAAACAACACCGATTTGCCAATAATTCTTTACAATGTGCCTGCAAGGACAGGAGTTACGCTTTCGATTTCAGTTATCGAAGCACTTTGCGATGTGGATAACATCGTGGCAATAAAGGAAGCCTCCGATTCAACAGACAGACTTACTGCTCTATCCGTTTTTTCGGATAGGCTCACGCTATATTCGGGAAACGACTCGCAGATTTATCCAACCCTTGCTCTTGGCGGCAAAGGTGTAATTTCGGTGCTTTCCAATGCCGACCCGTGCGAAGTTTTAAAGATAACAAGGGCATATTTTACCGGTAGGAGCGACGAATCACTCGCTGCTCAAAAGGCTATCCTTCCGAAAATCCAATCGATTTTTGCCGAAACAAACCCCAGCCCAATAAAATACGTTATGAAAAAGCGCGGTTTTTGCCGTGATGAGATGAGATTACCTTTAACACCACCAACGAAAGAAACGAGAGATAGAATAGATAGATTGTTTTAATTTTCAACTTTACAGCAAGGGAGACATCTTGCTCCCGTTTTTGCTACGGTTAATCTTTTTTCATACTACTCATCCACCACTAAAGTGGTCCCCTTCTCATGCGACAGAAGGCTAATGGCTTTTCATAGTTGTTCGCAAATAAACCTCAAACGCAAAAAAGAGAGCTCGGCAAAACTATGCGCCAAGCTCTCTATATATTATCTGTATTAAACCGTTCTTATCACGTTAGAGCCGACGATCTGAACGTAGATTCTCGGGTCTATTTTGTTTATAAGATGCGAGAAGAATTTCGTTACGGGGAACTCGGTTGCATAGTGCCCTGCTTCGACGAGATTGATTCCGAGCTCAGCAGCTTCCTCCATAGTGTTATAACCGATTCTTCCGGAAAGGAAGGTGTCTGCCCCCATTTCTATGGCGTCGTTTATATAGCTCTTTCCGTCACCGCCAACGAGCGCTACGGTATATACGGGGTTATAGGCGTCGGCAACGAGCATTTTGTCAATACCCAGCACGGATTTAACACGGCTCGCAAAGTCCTCCATACTCGTTTCACGTTCAAGGTGACCTATACGCGCTAAGCAATCGTCACCTATAGGCTCGATGTCCGCAAGCCCTATAATTCTCGCAAGGCAATCGTTCACGCCACCGCGTACCTTATCGGCTCTGGTATGCAGAGAGATAACCGAAACGCCAGCGCGGATAAGCTTTACGAGCTTTCTCGATATATGATTCTCGGGATTAATCGCATTAATCGGCTTAAAAACGAGCGGATGGTGCGATACTATCAAATCAAAGCCGTTATCAATGGCGTAATCAACTATTTCCTCGGTAACGTCAAGCGTTATGAGAGCTCGGTTGACATCAGCCATATCGTCTGCCGAGCACATAATACCGTCGTTATCCCACTCCTCGCGAAGATCCTCGGGAATACGGTCGGAAATATTTTCATAAAGTTGTCTGACTGTCATATAAAAATCCCTTTCGCCAGTCAACATCAACCTAAACCTAATACGTGTTAGATTTAGGTTTGTGTTGGCTAGAAATTATATAGTGTAATACGGTTTTGTGAAAACAATCACTCTAAACCGGCTTTCTTTATTCTAACTTGACACGAGGTCGAGTCTTTCGCAAAGCTCCGAGAGAAGCTCTTCTTCAAACAACGAATCTATTCCGCCCCTTCTCTTGCCCTCTATGACTCTTTTAAGAGAGGCTTTCCTCCCTGCCATATAGGCGCGAAAAGCATCGCAATCAGCCGAGAAGAATACTTCCCTTTTGCCAAAATAGGTATCGGCTACTGAGAAGCTCACCGCTACACCGGAATACGACGCAAGAATACATACGTAATGCTTTCCCTCGTCGGTAACGTAGCGCTCGCCGCAAATCTCAAAGCCCGACTTGAAGAGATACTCGCGCAGAGCCTCAGGCTTTGACATCGGCTGGAGAATAAGTCTTATACTTCCGTCCTTGAGATGAGGCGCTTTGTCAATTATATCGGCTATAAGCTCACCGCCCATACCGCATATCGAGTAGTCGGTGATTCCCATACCGGAAAGACTCGCGGCTCCGTCGGAAAGATGGAGCGAGACAGAATTTAAAAATCCCGCCGAGCGCGCGTTTTCCTCTGCCTTATCAAGCGGCCCTCTGTTTATATCCGAGAGGACGGCTCTTTCTATTTTACCGGTCGAAAGCAGGTAAATAGGCAGGTATGCGTGGTCGGTTCCTACGTCCGCAAGAACCGCTCCGTCACGCACAAAATCGGCTGCGGCGAGAAGTCTTTTATTTATCGGCGCTCTCACGCTTCGCCAAGAAAAGCGTTGATTTTAGCAACGAGCTCGTCAGCATTAGTGCCGTGAACCTGGCAAGCATCAGCAATAGACTCGCCTCTCGAGTGAGGGCAACCAAGGCAGTGCATACCGATTTCGAAGAAAAATCTCGCAGTTTCTACGTTGTGGTCAAGAACGTCACCGATAAGAGTTTCTTTTGTTACTTTCATTTTTTTATTACCTTTCATTTTCCGAATTTTCGAGCGACTCGCAAGACGGAGACAGTCGAAGACTCTGTTTCTTATTTCAGCATATTAACGTCACAAGTATAGCATATCCAAAAATAAATGTCAACACGCTATTTAATATTTTCACTATTGACAAAAAATATAATATATGGTAGAATCTTATAGTTAAATTTATGTTTTGAGCAGATGCAACCGAAATGACTCAAAACCGTGGAAAAGAGGCTGGTCAAGTTTTTTATAACTCGAGATAGCCCCTCGTGAATTTTTTGGAGGTTTATAATGATCGTTGCTCTTGATGAAGCAAAAAGAAAATTAGTCGCTCTTGAGGACACTCTTGCGGAGCTTAAAAATCAGCTCCGAATAGACGAAGCCAGAGAAAGAGTTACAGACCTTGAACGTGAAACTATGGTTCAGGATTTCTGGAACGATGCCGAGAAGTCCTCGAAGAAGCTGCAGGAGATAAAGCAGCTCAAGGACAAGGTTGAGAGCTACGAGGCTCTCGTTATGAAGCTCGAGGATACCTACACGCTTTGCGAAATGGCGATAGAGGAGAACGACGAGGACTCGGTTGAAGAGGTTCTCTCCGAGACCGCTTATATTGAAGAAGAGGCAGAAAAAAAGAGAATAGAGGTGCTCCTCTCCGGTCAATACGATAAAAATAACGCTATTCTCTCTTTCCACCCCGGCGCCGGCGGAACGGAAGCGCAGGACTGGGCTTCTATGCTCTACCGACTTTACACAAGATGGGGTGAGAAGCACGGCTTTAACGTTAAGTTAGTTGACTGGCTCGACGGTGACGAGGCGGGTATAAAGTCCGCAACTATTATGGTTGAGGGCATCAACGCTTACGGGTATCTTAAGAGTGAAAACGGAGTTCACAGACTCGTCAGGGTTTCTCCCTTCGACGCTTCGGGAAGAAGACACACGTCCTTTGCCTCGGTCGAGGTTATGCCCGAGTTTGACGATGACGACTCGATAGTTATTAAAGACGAGGATATGGAAATCACAGCTCACCGTTCAAGCGGTGCCGGAGGTCAGCACATCAACAAGACCGACTCGGCTATACGTATCGTGCATAAGCCCACGGGTATCGTCGTCGGCTGCCAGACCGAGAGAAGCCAGCTTCAGAACAAGGAAACTGCTATCAAAATGCTTAAGGCAAAGCTTATGGAAATCAAGCTGCGCGAGAAGCTTGACAGAATAGAGGATATCCAAGGTAACAAGGCGAACATTGAATGGGGCAGCCAGATACGAAGCTACGTGTTTATGCCCTACACTCTCGCCAAGGACACGAGAACAGGCTACGAGGACGGAAACATTGATGCAGTTATGGACGGTGAAATCGACGGCTTCATCAATGCATATCTTAAGCATATTTCAAGCACTGAAGAAAACTAATTCAACCAAAAAAGTAAAAAATGTAAATTTTGCTTTGCATTAGCAAGCTTACGAAATTAAAGAGAGAACAAATCGGTTGTAACAATTACCGAAATGCTCTCTCTTTCTATATTGTGAAATTCTCACTTGCGTGCAAGGGTGAAATTAGTTGGGCGACCTGCTTTATCGCAAGTCGCCCATGCAACGCTTTTTTGCGTTTATAAAATTATTTAAGCCAAAGAATCATCTCAAGCAGTCTTTTTACGCACACAGCTATGCTATTTCTTGACACGTTACCGCACTTATACTGCTCACCAAGGTCAAAGCGCGTATGATGAGGCATACGAATATCGTTGCCTGCGAGGACCTCGGTCGTCTGCGAAGCAGCATTATTCCAGTCGGTAGTGAAGAGTCCGTCGAAGCCCCACTCGCCTCTTACGATTCCGCAAAGAAGCTCGGCATTCTCGGAAGCTCTCACTCCGTTAAAGCGGTTATAAGCCGTCATAATCAGTTTGGGCCTCGATTCCCTTACGCAAATCTCAAAGCCGCGAAGATATATTTCACGGAGCGCTCTTTCGGAAAGCACGGAGTCAGACTCTTTTCTGTTAGTCTCCTTATTGTTACACGCGAGGTGCTTAGGAGTCGCAACCACACCCTTGGACTGAATACCTCTTACCATAGCCGCCGCCATTTTACCCGACACGAACGGGTCCTCGGAATAATACTCAAAATTCCTTCCGCAAAGTGGACTTCTGTGGATATTGAGAGCGGGAGTAAGCCAAATAGAGAGATTATTTTCAAGAGCTTCAAGCGCACCCGCCTCGCCTACCTTTTCGCAAAGCTCGGTATTCCAGGTGCAAGCAATCATAGTAGCCACAGGGAACGCAGTCGTTCTGACACCGGTTCCTCGATTTATACGCACACCGGCAGGACCGTCCGCTGTCATAGGCGTAGGTATTCCCGCCTGCGAAACACCGCCAAAGCCGCCGGTATTCGCAACCCCCTGGCTTACCTTTCCGCAAAGAAGACTTATAAGCTCCTCATCGGAAAGCGTCGAAATAAATTCGTCAAGAGTAATGCTTCCCTTATACACGTCGATAAGCCTAGGTCTTTCTTCTGCGGGCTTATACTCGTTCACGTATTCTGTCGCAAAGCGCTTGCTTTCATATACTCTTTCCGGAACGCTCACGTACTCGCCCGAGGCGGTAAGACGCTTGCCAAGATTCTTTGGAGGGCAGTACTCGGTAAGCTTTTCGACGATAACGTTTTCTGCAAGGTTATACTTATACGGAAGCTCACAAACATCTCTTACCGAAGCACCGACGAATACCTTGTATTCCCCTGCTTCAAGCACCCAAGCGGACTTGCATACGTCACCCATATCGTCATACGATGCCATATCTTTTGCCGCATATTTTAAAACAATTGTTTGCATTTCACCAGGTTTTAACAGCTTCGTCTTTGCAAAAGCGGCAAGCTCCAGAGCAGGCTTCGTCATCTTTCCCTTTGGGGCGCTATAATAAACCTGAACTACTTCCTTGCCATCGCGCTTGCCCGTGTTTTTAACGTTCACACTGACGGTTATCTCACCGTCATTTTCCGCCGCCTCAGCATCGGTAAATTCAAAAGTAGTATAAGAAAGTCCATATCCAAATGGATATACGACTCTTTCACTCTTACCGGGAACCGTCTCGAAATATCTGTATCCAACAAAAATATCCTCGGTATATTTAACGTAATCGGGAGACTCGTGGAAGCCCTCGCTCGAGGGATAGTCGCCAAAGTCCATAGCGCACGTGTCAACAAGCTTGCCCGATGGAGTAACCTCTCCGACAAGTATATTCGCCGCTGCGAGAGCACCCTCCATACCGCCCTGCCATATCATAAGAGCGGCATCTATTTTTTCATTTGCGGCAAACCATGACGTGTCTATCATAGCGCCTACGTTGAGAAGAACTATAACGTGCTTAAAGTTATCCGTAACGGCATTCACCATTTCACGCTCCTCACGGCTCAAGGTGAAGTAATCGTCTGTGCCATCGTTCCTTCTGTCAGCGCCCTCGGTTGAATAACGGCATATAGTGATAATAGCCGTATCGGTGAAGGATTTCGCCTCACGAAGAAGCTCTTCGGGTACGTTTGCCTCGGGAACCATACCGTTTTTTGCCCCGTCCTTATACGCGAGAGCGACGTATTCCTTATAATATTCAGAGAGGGCGTCAAACACCTCGACTGACTCGCTTTTTTGTTTTAGTCCCTCGTATATATTGACAGTGTACTCGGAGAAAACGTCACCGCTTCCGCCGCCGACCTTTACGTAATCTATCTGCGCTTTTCCGAATACAGCTACTCTACTTCCTTTTTTGAGCGGAAGCAGCTCGCACTCGTTCTTAAGAAGAACAGTACCCTCCTCAGCGACCGTCCTTGATAATTCAACGTGCTCACGGCAACCTGTAATTTTAGTGTTATTCTCACCAAGAGGTAAGACAGGCTTATAATTTATTCTCGCCCATTTATCCATTTTTGCCATAAAAATTTCCTCATAATGATTTTTGTTTTCGCCGGCATAAGATACTCTTTAAAGCCTCGCCAATGTCATTATATCATAACCATCTAAAAAAAGCAAGCAAAAAATAACTTTTAACGATAATATATTTCCTTAACGTTTCACACTGATAAAAACGCTTAAATCTTGCAATTTTTACAAGCTATTCAAAAAAATTATTGACGAACAATAATACATATGGTAAAATATTATCGTATAATTTCAAATGAGGCAAACTATGAAAAAAATATTAAAAACTGTAATACTTCTTATGCTGTCGCTTTCCCTCTCGTCCTGCTCTTCAAAAAACAGCGACGATACAGGCGATAAGCCCGGGAGCGATTTTAAAATGATAGCAAGAATTGAAGCCATCGACGAAAAAATCACGGTTGACGTCATCGAGGCTGAATACACGTCGGGCGTGCATCTCGTCATCATCTCCGACGTAACGGATTTTCTCGACGAGAACGGCAAAAAAATAAAGAAGAGTGACCTTGAAGCAGGAGACACCGTAGAAATCCTTTACGGCGGTCAGGTTATGATGAGTTATCCTCCGCAGATAGTTGCGGCAAGCATAAAAAAGCTGTAAACCTAAAATTTTGGAGTTCACTATGAGATTCGAAGGAAAATCAATATTTTTTATAGGCGACAGTATTACCGCAAACGGTACGTTTCTCAAATATTTGAGGACTTACTTCAAACGCACGGGACGTAACGTTTCTCTTTACAATAAGGGTATTCCGGGCGGCACGCTTACAATTCTTCACACGGCGCTCGAGGAAGAGCTTCACTGCGAAAAGCCTGACGTTGCCGTAATTTGCTTCGGAGTTAACGATTTAAGATATTGGGAATACAATTCCGATATATTAGGCACCGAAAAGCTTGAGCAAACGAGAGAAAAGCAAAGAACGATTTATGCGGAAAAAATGAACTCTCTGATAGAAAAGCTCAGCAAGCTCGGAATAACGCCTATTCTATGCTCTCCCTTTGCGGTGAGCAGATATCTTGCCGCTGCGGACAATATCGAAACGGTGGTTGACTCAAAGGAAAAGTCGTCTATAAACAACAAGTTTTACAATACCGAGGTCTTCGCAAAAATCAACGAATCCTTAAATGAGCTTCGTGATTTTCTAAAGTCGTTCTCCGAGGAAAGAGGTATAGAATTCTGGGATAACTTCAATGCGACCTACGAGCTTTCCGAAAGCTCAACCTACAATAGTGACGGAATTCATTTTTCCGCCGTCGGAAATCAGCTTATCGCAAAGCTGATTTTAAAAAATATGTACGGAGAAGAGCTAACCGAGTTCGAGACCGACGGTGAGTGCGAGGAAATTGCCGCCCGCGAGTTCGACGAGCGTGCTTACTTCTTCATAAAATACAACATTATGCGCCCCGTTGTTCCCGAGCGAACAAGTGCGCAGCTTAGCGAAAAGGTGCGTGAGTGGATACAGAAAAACGGAAACACTCAGGGCTTGACTAAGGAGCGCGAGGAAGGCTTCTTCCGCTATCTTTCAAGGTGTAGCTTAGTTTGATTTTCGTGAAAAGAAAGCTTCTGCTTCAAGTACATTGACAGTTGCCTTCATTTTAAAAGGGCTTTTATATTCTTATTAAAAAAGACAGAGTTTTCGGCTTCTCAACCGTTTCTCTGTCTTTTTTACGATATTTTATTATGATAATGAAAATCATTGTTTACAAAATTGGCTTTTATACACAAACAAAATACAAGCCAAAAAGTTTTACGACGATATGTTATTGGAAATATTTTTCGCAATAACCAAGCATAATCTTATAATACCCCAGATGCTTTATAGGGTTTTGCAAAAGGGAGTGGTCGGAATTTTCAAGATATACGTACTCGTAAGGCACCGAATTTTCCGAAAGCTTTTTCGCAAGAGAATCTGCGTTTTCCTTAAGAACAACGTAATCGTTCCCACCCTGAATTATCAACGTCGGCACCGTGCTTTCGTTCACGTATGCAACCGGTGAAATCGAGTCGAGAATAGCATAGGCTTCTGCGGTAGAATACATTTCTTCGGTGATTTCTCTACCCGTCAAAAGCTTTGCAATTCGCGCGGTCATATCATCTCCCCATATTTCAGAACGAATATCAAGAGGACCTGCCATAGTCGAAACAAACGCAATTTCCATTGGTGCGCTTTCAGCCTTGGAATAAGAATAAAGCGTCGCAAGATGCGCTCCCGCGGAATACCCGCACAACGCTGCTGTATTGAGCTTTATTCCACGGTCTGCAGCAAATTCTCTTGTCTTTGCCAGCGCTGCGTCAAGCTCGTCGAGAACCTTAAAGACTGTGTAGTGCTCCGACTCCTCGCTCCAAAGCGTATAGTTCACTGTCACAGCGACGTAGCCTCGGCTTGCAAAAAGGCGGCATCTAAGCTCTTCTTCAGCCTTATCCCCGCCCGACCAGGAGCCTCCGTGAATAAACATAACGCAGCCGTTATTTTCACACTTATAGGCTTTCTTTGGAATATATATATCCATAACGTTTGAATCCGAGTCCCCGTATCTAACGTTCTCGTAGGATTCGTAACCGACAAAAAAGCTGAGCGCAAAGAGCAAAATCGCGGTAACGAGCACAGCAGGAAGCAGTATAAATAAAATTTTCTTATAGCTAAAATAGAACGATTTGTTCATCATCGTAAAATCCTCAAAAATAAAAGCTAGTCTTATGGCGTGTCGATTTATGCTCTAAAAGTTAAAAGAACAAAGCCCTACGCTGATATTAACCTTTTCAAGATTACTCTTCTTAATAAGCTTTTTGAGAAAAAGCTCCTCGTCGGTTTCGACCAGGGCGTAGCCGTAAGAGAATCGAACTAACAAGTCTTACGACGATAAATTTTAGTGTCTTTCGTCGTACTAATCCTTGTAAAGTGTTACTTTACTGCGGCTCATCACGACAAAATTCATCAAAAATTTATTCGCCGCAAGATGCAAA
>JAFTRA010000032.1 GCA_017462485.1 Clostridia bacterium
AAATGCAGTTTTGAAATAATAGATTTTTTCATAGACGAGCCAATTTTTTTGAGAAATATGCGGATATTTAAGAAAAAATCGGTGATGTATAGGGGAAAATCTATCTTTCAAAACCTTATGAGTTCGATTCTCTTACGGCTACATAGGAGAAAACGTATGAAAGCAATATTCCTTTGTGAAAAAACAGACAAGATATTTCACGTATATGCAGAAGAGACGATTTGCAAATTGCAAGCGCTCACCGAGATAGAGAAAAAGATTTATACGAAGGCCGACGTTCTTCGTGAGCCGTCGATGTTTTCGGACGTTGAATTCATCTTTTCAACCTGGGGAATGCCCGAATTTTCGGAGGAGCAAATCAAATCCTGCTTCCCCTCCCTTAAGTGCGTGTTTTACGGAGCAGGCACGGTGCAGAAATTCGCGCGTCCTTTCCTTGCATCGAACGTGAATATCTTTTCGGCGTGGGCGGCAAACGCTGTTCCCGTAGCTGAAATGACAGTGGCCGAGATTATCCTTGCTAACAAGGGGTACTTCTTAACGAGCCGTCTTTTCCGTAAAGAAGGCAACCGCGCGGCAAAGAGCGCCTTTTACAAGTGCCACGGCAATTACGGTGAAACCGTCGGTATCATCGGCGCCGGCATGATTGGAAGACTCGTTATAGAGATGCTTAAGAGCTACCGCTTGAACGTTCTCGTGTTCGACCCATTCCTGCCCGACGAAAAGGCAGCAGAGCTCGGTGTTGAAAAATGCGACCTTCCTACCCTCTTCGAGCGCTCGTTTGTAGTTTCCAACCATTTGGCTAACAATGCTCAGACCGTCGGAATGTTAAACTACGATTTGTTCTCAAAAATGAGAGGAAACGCAGTTTTCGTCAACACGGGCAGAGGCGCGCAGGTCGTTGAGGATGACCTCGTACGCATATTGAGCGAGCGTAGCGACCTTACTGCGCTTCTCGACGTAACCTATCCCGAGCCACCCGTTGAAAATCACCCCTTCTACACGCTGGAGAACTGTATCCTGACGCCTCATATCGCAGGCAGCGCAGGCGACGAGGTGGCGAGAATGGGCGAATATATGCTTCACGAGTTCGAGTCGTATCTTGCAGGCGAGCCTACAAAATACCACGTAACCGTAAAAATGCTCGAAACTATGGCGTAAAGCCTGTCCTAATAAAAATGCATCGATGGAGGAACAAGTTTTTCTTGCCCTCCATTTTGCTTACAGCTTTATACGGCAGCCTTACAAAAAAAGGAGGAACCCTATGTCAATTATCGAAACGCTCCGCGCAAAAGCCAATTCCCTGCCCGAAGCACCGGGTGTTTATATAATGAAGGATTCCTCGGAAAAAATCATATACGTCGGAAAATCAAAGAGACTTAAGTTCCGTGTGTCCAGCTATTTTTCTCAAAATCATACCTCGCCGAAAACCGCGAGAATGGTTAGCCTTGTCCGTGACTTCGACTATATAGTTTGCAAGACCGAAATAGAGGCTCTCACCCTCGAAAACGTTCTTATAAAGAAGCACTCTCCAAAGTATAACATAAAGCTAAAGGACGCAAAATCCTACCCTTATATTAAAATAACGAAGGACGAGTATCCGAAGCTTATCGTCACCCGTGAGAGAAAAAGTGACGGCGGCAAGTACTTCGGACCTTATAGCAGCGCCTCTGCCGCATACACAGCGCTTGAGACGGTCAAGAAAATTTTCTCTCTTCCCACCTGCAAGCGCACGTTCCCGAAGGACATAGGCAAAGAGCGCCCTTGCATATATCGCGATATGGGAAGATGCGTCGCACCCTGCGTAAAGGATGCGATAAGCGTGGAGGACTATAACAGCACCGTAAAGACAGCCGCACACGTGCTTGACGGAAACGTAAGCTCGACCTTAAGCTCGCTCACCGAGGAAATGATGAGAGCTGCCGAGGATATGAACTTTGAGCGTGCCGCCGCCTACAGAGACAGTATCGCCGCTTTAAAAAAGCTTGCGGAAAAGCAAAAGGTGGTTGCCGACGCAAAAATCAACAGAGACGTCTTCGCCCTTTACACCTCGGAAACCGAGGGCGTTCTCGCTACTCTCACGATTAGAGAGGGCTCTCTTGTCGGCAAGAATGAGTTTATGCTCTCTTCCGAGGCGCCGACAGCGCCCGAGGACGTGCTTAACCTTATTTTGAATTATTACGAGGGCGGCATATCAATACCAAAAGAGGTTATGATAGACTTCAAGGCAGAAGACGAGGACACCGAGCTGCTCTCGGAATATCTCACTCTCGTCGCAGGCAAAAAGGTCACGGTTCGCACGCCCGAGAGGGGCGATGGAAGAGCGCTTTGCGATATGGCTTACGAAAACGCAAAGGAAGCAGCAAGACAGTACAGACTTGACGGAGAACGTGAAAATAAAAGTCTCTCCCGTCTTGCGACTCTGCTCGGACTCGAGTTCCCACCCGAAAGAATCGAGGCATACGATATATCCAATATAGGCGACGAAAATATAGTAGCATCAATGGTTGTATGCCTTGGTGGAAAAATGAAGAGAAGCGAATACAGGACCTTTAAAATAGCCACCACCGACGGCAGAGACGATTATGCTTCTATGCGTGAAGCGATAACCAGAAGGCTTTCTCATATAGGCGACGGCAAGGCATCGCTCGGTGAAAGACCTAATCTTATTTTACTTGACGGCGGTGAGGCTCACGTTAACGTAATAAAACCCATTCTCAAAAGAATGAATTTCGACATTCCCGTCTTTGGAATGGTTAAGGACGACTATCATAAAACCCGAGCAATAACCGACGGTGAAAGAGAGATTTCGATAGCAACAGAGATGAATGTGTACGCTTTTGTTTACAATATTCAAGAAGAAGCACACAGATTCGCCTATCTCAACTCGCAAAACGCAAAGCTTAAAAGCCTTACCCGTTCGTCACTTGAGAATATAAAGGGCATCGGCAAAAAGAAAGCGAAGCTTCTGCTTTCAAAAATGAGTCTTTCGGATTTGAAGATAGCCGAATATGAAAAGCTCCTCGAAATCGACGGAATCAGCGAAAGAGATGCGAAGAACGTTTACGAATACTTTAGAGAAATAGCGAATCAAGAGTGAATAATATGACTTAGTTAGGTCTTGTTTTTCATCGACTTCGCCATCTATCGCACTTAAATACACATGAGAGGTACTATACCGTGTTAAAAATAATTACAGGAAGCGCCAAAGGAAAAATACTCAAAACACTTGAGGGAGAGGCTACGAGACCGACGTCCGAAAGAATAAAGGAAGCGGTATTTTCGTCTATCCAGTTTGATATCGAGGACCGTCGTGTGCTTGATATCTTTGCAGGCTGCGGCCAGCTCGGACTCGAAGCGCTATCGCGCGGAGCTGAAAGCTGTATGTTCGTTGACTCGTCGCGCGAGGCGATGGATATTGTAAAGGCGAACGTTTCTGCCACGGGCTTTAATTCAAAGTGCCGCTACCTCGTGAGCGATGCGAGAAACTATATAAGAAAAGCGTCAGGGCGAGAGGTCTTTGACCTTGTATTTATCGACCCGCCATACGCTCTCGAATGCTCTGCTGACATTATTCGTAGACTCGCCTCGGGGGGAATGCTTGCCGACGGAGCAATCGTGGTTTCCGAGAGCGGAACAGAGGTTATAAACCCCGACGATTTTCCCGAGTTCGAGGTAACGAAATCCCGTCAGTACGGCAAAAAAACCGCGATAAACATATTTCTCTACCACAAGCCGTAATACGATTGGCT
The DNA here is from genome assembly GCA_017462485.1 of Clostridia bacterium. GTDB lineage: Bacteria > Bacillota > Clostridia > Oscillospirales > CAG-272 > UBA1740. The sequence continues at coordinate 3,750 of JAFTRA010000032.1, forward strand.
TAAGACACAAATTTAATTATTCGGGCTCTGTTTATCGCCCACGATTTAGACGGCCGCCTATGGCGGCAGAATGGATAGAACTATGAACGAAAAGAAAATCAACTCGGTAATCATTCCGGGCAGCTATGACCCCGTAACGCTCGGGCACGTTGATATAATAAAGCGCGCGGCTGAAAAATACGACGAAGTCTATGCCGTGGTCTTTATAAACCCAGATAAAAAATACACCTTTACGCTTGAGGAACGCGTAAAGATGCTTATGCTTGCGACAGACGAGCTTGACAACGTTCTCGTAAGCTACTCGAACGGTCTCGTTATCGACTATATGCGTGAGCACGAAATAGAGCTTATCGTAAAGGGCTACCGCAACGACGTCGACCTCGAATATGAAAAACGCCAGGCAGAATGGAATCTTTATCACGGCGGCTATGAAACTGAGCTTTGGAAAGCTTCCCCCGAGCTTGAAGAAATCAGCTCAACCCTCGCAAGAGATAATATAAAAAACGATAAGAGTCTTCAAAGAATCTTACCTGCGAGCGTAATTGATTTTTTGAAAAACCGATAAGGCGAGGCTCTCTGAATTCGCCGCCCCCAATAAAATCACGGAATATTCATTTTAAAAACCCTCACAGCGTGGTGTCTCCGAAAATTAAAATATAAGCGTTTTCCGTTTTATTCCAAATTGATTACGGCAAACGCTTTTTTAATTTATTGAGTTAAGGCTGACTGGTCGTCTTTGCTTTTTCTTTTTAAGAAATATCTTGTAAAGAAGATAACGATAGACGAAGCAGTTATGATTTCGTTGATAATGGCGGCGCTCGAACCGACACATATCGCATAAATTATCTGAGATATGCAAACACCGAATGAAAGCAGCTTTGTTTTATTAGGATTTCTTTGCCAATATCCCAGACTTCCTAGTATGCAGGAAACAAGAGAGCATACGCTGTATATGCTTTTCCAAGATATTATAACCGCAAAAACTCCGGCAACCATGAAAATCGGCAAAACCGCTCTGTTCTCTTCCTTTCCTTTGATAGCCATAATCAGAAACGTAATGCTGCGGCACGCTCCGACTATGGTAATCGCCATACCCGAGGTTGCGCCAATCATAAGAAAATGAGTTATCCATAAAATATCGGCGCATAGCTTTGCAAAAAGCAGGCGCTTTTTTGTTTTTTGCTGAAATATAACGAATCCGACACCAACAGCCAAAAATCCTATGCATTCGGCAATAATTTTTATATAATTCATTTTATGCCTCTATTCTGACGTATTTTGAGGGAAGTATTTCTTTTCCTCTGTAAGCAGCAGTCTCTTTTCCAAAGTTTGCAACAATCTCAACGCCGTCCTCATATCTCGTTACACAGATGCCGCCATCAAGAGTTTTATAACTCTTTATAAACACCAGCTGTCTGTCACAAAGGGCCTCGTATTCCTTTGCGGAATCGTAAATCAGCCGAGCTGCCTCTGTAAGAGCTTCACGGCTTTCGGATGTAATATCTTCCTCACCCATCCAGTTATTGCTTATACCCGAAAATACGTTTTTCTTTGCGCTGAGGAACTTTGAATTTATGTATAGCGCTGACTTTCCACCCAAAAGAGCGAGAGTGGATTTAGCTTCATCTCCCTTTATTATAGCGTTAACTGTCGCTGATGAAACGTTATAAAGAACTATACCGTGATATATAAGCTCCATCATAGGAATTACCGCATCTACCATTTCATAGTCTTTCGGGAGGAATGAAAGACGAGTTGAACGGAAACAGTTATAAAGCGAAAAATCAAGCTCACCGACAGAGAAATCTCTCATTCCCTCCGAGGAAAATCCGCCAAACTTCTCGGTATATAAGTTCATTATTTTACGAAGTATTTCGATTGCGCCGGAAAGCGTTACTCTGTGATTTTTGTCAAAGCAGGTATCGGGACGGCAGATGCTGAGGCAATCAACGTAATGAAGTCCCGAGAATCCTAAACGCACAAGTTCCTTAACGTCACGCTCCGCATATCTTAGCTGTGTTACAGGGCACGCAGCATACGACGTACCGCCTCCCCAGTTTCCGTGGCTTCTTACCGAGCCGTCGGCATTTCTCGCAAGGTCATCTAAATTAAAGGTTTTTGCGATTTCGTAGTGGTCAGCGTGGTTGGTGTGGCAGCTTATTTTATATCCGAGCGACTTTACGTGCTCTATAGTCTTGATAAGCTCACTTTCACCGCCAAGCATCTCTTCTACAGGGAAAAGATCGGGCCATCTTCCGTCATGTCCCTTAGCATTCCAGCCAACCAACGAAAGCTCTGCACCCTCTACTCCCTGCTCCTTCATCTTATCCGCAAGGAATCTTACGTCTGCAAACGTGCAGGCTACGTACATAGGGGGCTCGTTCTCTTCGGTCTGATGCAAAATTTGAGGCGGCACAGGCTTCCAACCCATACGTATTCTTATAAGCGGATATTTGCGGGCGTATTCAAGAGATTCTCTCTCTGCGCACTTGTCCCTAAGAGGTCTGATTTCACCCATTTCAAGACGGTAATTTCTCACCGCTCTCGCAACGTCGTTATAATCGGCAGAAGCAGGCAGTGTGATAACTTTAAATACGATATCGTCGTACACGGGTTGACGGGCGGTTAAAATTTCCACGCAAATCTTGTATTTTCCGTCAACGTACTCGCTCTCAAGCACATAAAGATAGGTGTTTTCTATCATTACAACGTACACCTCTTCAGCGTTTGCAACGGCAAAGATACTGAGAGAGGGATTGTCTATACGGATTTTTTCATTCATCGAGCGGGCGGCAAAGCGCACGAGAGCGGTTCCTGACGCCTTCTCGTCACCCGGGAGCAAATAATAGCCGTTATCTCCTGCCGACGTTTCAAATTGCGGAGCGGTAATTCTGAGCATTTTCTTATCCTTAAAGCTTTCAGCTCCGAGCGAAAAACGTCTTATTTTTTTATCTTCCCTTTCAACGAATGCTAAAGCCTCGCCGTCGTCACAGCTTGCAAAAAACGAAAGTTTTTTCATCATTACAATATCTCCCAAAGCAAGAAAATTCAATAAAAAGCATAATAACTTCAAGCTAAAGTTGATTTTATCATTTTTATATGCTATAATCAATACAAAAATCAAACAACAATTTTGTAAAAAGGAACATTTTATGACAGTAGAACATATAAATCCTCACGTTCGTTTTGCAATGACCTTTAAATATCATATAAGAAATGCAGCGTACGTAGCGTACGACGCACATATGTATTATATAATTTCGGGTAAAGGGAGCGTTCTGACAAACGGCGTAAAAAAGCTGCGCTTTGAAGAGGGATGCGTCGTTATCATTCCTGCGGGAACTCCGTATCTTTTCTCCTCCGACGAAGAGGTTAAATGCGTTTCCGTAAATTTTGATTACACAAAAAGCAACTTAAAATCCGAAAAACCTATATTCCCTGCCGAAGAAGCTGAATTCGACTCGGAGAAAATATGCGACAGGGTGTTTTTTGACGACTACGACGTGCTGAACGAGAGTGCCGTTTTTGAATCTTGCGACTTTTTAAAAGAAAAGTTCGAAAAAATGGAGTCTGAATTGACCGCAAAAAGAAATTTGTATAAAGAAATCGCATCCGCTGAGCTTAAATCTATAATAACCGAGCTTCTTCGAATAAACAATTCAAGCTCTGCAACAGACCGAAAAATCGCTAGTATTATGAATTATATAAGGGAGCACTATAACGAAGAGATTTCAAACACCTCTATATCGGAAAAATTTGGCTACCATCCTTACCATATTAACAGACTTATGAAAGCCTCTGTCGGCACAACGCTACATCAGTATTTAATATTTTATCGTATAGAGATGGCAAAGCGTTTTCTTTGCGATACCGAGCATACGGTATTTGAAATAAGCAAAACGTGCGGCTATAACAATTTCAGCAATTTCTCCGCTGACTTCAAGAAGAAAACGGGATATACACCCCTTAACTATCGCGAACGAAGCAAAATAATATAACAAAAAAGGCACTATACCGTTTCTATCATAGAAAGCGTTTAGGTATAATGCCTTTTTTATTTAAAACTCTTAATTTGAAAACAATCGTTTACAAAATACAGCGGTTATCAGCTTATCTTCTTTCCGCGCCAAAGGTTTTCGAGAGCTTCTTCATAACTCCGTTTGCAACCTCTTCAACCTCGCTTGCGGTGAGAGTTTTCTCGTCAGAGCCGATTACAAGACGGATAGTAAGAGACTTCTTTCCGTCAGGAACCTGCTTACCCTTATATTCGTCAACGAAGGAAACAGAACGAAGAAGTCCGCCCTTTGCCTTTTCCATAGCCGCCGTATAAATTTCTTCCCACTTAACCATAGAGTCAACGAGGAAGGAAATATCATAGTCGGTCATAGGATATTCGGGCATACGAACGAAGCGGTTAGTTCTAGACTTGAACGGTACAAGCTCGTCCATATTTATCTCAACAAGAACAGCAGAAAGTACCTTTATGCCGCAAGCAAGAGCCGCTTTCTTCGAAAGCAGAGCGATATCGCCTATCTTCTTGTCGCCAACGTAGATATTCTGCCATACTACCTCGTCTGCGTAATAGGGCTTCTCTTCCTTCTTGAACGTGAATCCTTCCATATGAGTAAATCTCGGCATAGCCTCGATAATTCCCTTTGCGTGCCGGTAAAGAGCCGATATATCATCACTCTTTCCGACAAAGGCGCAACCGAGGTGACGCTCTTCGATAGGAAGCTTTTCGTTCTTATAATTCGAGGTGTACCTTTCGTCAAGGAAGACCTTCGACTCCTCAAATATGTCGAATCTCTCGAAGTTGCGCTCGTTCTTAACTATAGCGCGGCATATATTCGGGAGAAGCGAGGATTTTATAAATCTCTCGGTGGGAGACGGAGGAGTAGCGAGAGAAAGCACGTTATCCGTTGTGGGAAGAATTGCGTTAACACATTCCTCGCTCATCCAAGGATACGTGAATATTTCCTGCATTCCGGAGCGGAAAGCGAGGTATTCCTTAACACGTCTTATGAGGTCAGTATCAAGCTGATTGATAGCGCCGTCAAACGATGTTGTTATCGTTGTCGCCTCAAAGTTCTCATAGCCGTACATACGGGCAACCTCTTCCATAATATCTGCCTTTATGGAGACGTCACCTGTCGAGCGCCAGGTGGGAACTACGACGTGCATATTCGTATCTGTAAAGCTTACCTTGAATCCCATAGCGCCAAGCTTTTTAGCAATAACTTCCGGAGGAATACGCTTGCCGAGTCTTCTCTCAAGCCACAGGGTCTCAACGTCTATCTCGCTCTGAACAGTCTTCTTCTCGTATTTATCATTGAATGCAACGAGCTTCATATCGGGATAAAGCTCGGAGAAGAGCTTCATCGAAAGCGAGAGAGCAACGTCGCAGCGTTCGGCATCAATAGCCTTTTCGTATCTTGAGGACGCCTCTGTTCTGTTATCGTATCGGAGTGCGGTTCTGCGGATTCCCTTCGACTCGAAGTTAGCTATCTCGAGTATAACGCTGTTTGTCGTAGGAAGCACGGAGTCTTTAGCGCCACCCATAACGCCCGCAAGAGCAACAGCGCCCTCGGCATCAGCTATAACGAGGTCATCGGAGGAGAGCGAGAGGTCCTTATCGTTGAGAAGCTGAAGCTTTTCTCCGTCCTCTGCGCGTCTTACGCATATATGGTCTATAATATGCGTGGAATCGAACACGTGCGTGGGCTGACCAACGGCAAGCATTACGTAGTTGGTAATATCAACGAGAGCGTTGATAGGTCTCATACCTACTCTCCAGATACGGCTCTGCATCTCAAAGGGCGAGGGCTTGATTCCAAGTCCCTCAATTTTAGCGCCTATATAGCGAGGGCATCTTTCGGTATCGGCAATTCTTACGTCATATACCTCTTTCACGTCGGGCACAAATTTATCAAACTCGACAAGGGGTAAATCGTAAAGAGCCGCAAGCTCTCTGGCAATTCCGTAGTGACCCCAGAGGTCAGGGCGGTTGGTCATAGACTTATTGTCTATCTCAAGTATGATATCGTTAAGTCCGAGAGCGTCTGCAAGGTGAGTGCCTGCGGGAGCGTCAAAGGCTGTGATATCCATTATTTCGTGATCATCACCCGCGGGGAAGAGGTCGGCAAGCCCCACCTCAACTGCGGCGCATATCATACCGAAGCTGGCAACGCCGCGGAGCTTGGTATTTTTGATTTCAACGGGCTCTCCCTCTCCGTGCCAGCGCACCATAGCGCCGGGGCAAGCAACGACTACCTTCATTCCGACCTCAAGATTCGAGCCACCGCAAACGATATCCTTGATATCATCCGCTCCGACGTCTACCTTGCAAACTCTGAGCTTGTCCGCATTCGGATGAGGTAACACCTCTTTAATTTCTCCGACAACGATATTATCAAATCTGTCGCGAAGATTCTCAGCGCCCTCAACCTCAACGGTGGACATAGTAAGGTCGTAAGCAAGACGCGAAAGGTCCATATCATCGGGAATTTTAACGTAATCCTTTATCCAATTAAGTGATAATTTCATTTTTCTTCTCCTTTCCCGCCTTAATGGAATTGCTTCAAGAATCGAAGGTCTGTGCTATGGAAGAGACGAACGTCATCAACTCCGTAGCGCATCATAACGAGTCTGTCAAGTCCTATATTAACGTAGAAGCCCGTGTATTCATCGGGGTCAAGTCCTGCCGCACGGAGAACGTTCGGGTGAGGAGTTCCGCCGGGCATTATTTCAATCCAGCCGACGTGCTTACACACGCTACAGCCCTTACCGCCGCAAACGAGGCAGCCCATATCAATTTCAAAGCCGGGCTCAACGAACGGGAAGAAGCCCGCTCTCATTCTTACCGGAACGTCCTGACCGAACACCTTCGAGAGAATACTCTTTATCATAACCTTACCCGCAGTGTAGGTAAAGTCCTTATCAACTATAAGCGCTTCATACTGGAAGAATGCTCTCTCGTGACGAGCGTCGGTTGTCTCATTTCTGTAAACTCTTCCGGGATAAACGAAGCGGTAAGGCGGCTTGTGAGTCTGCATATAGCGCACGCTGTCACCCGTGAGGTGAGGACGGAGGCAAAGCTTTTCGTTAGCCTCTCCCGAGTCGTGACCTTCAAGCCAATAGGTATCCATACTTTCTCTCGCAGGGTGATTCGGAGGGAAGTTAAGGTTATCGAACGCATAATATTCACTCGTTATTTCGGGGCCGCCGAACACCTCAAAGCCCATAGAACGAAAGGCATCGTTCAAGTCGTAGCACATCTGCGTTATAGGGTGAAGACCGCCCATAAGCGGAGCCTCTCCGGGTATCGTGCAGTCAAAATCGGGAGCAATTTCAGACGCCTTAAGCTTAAGCGCCTCTCTCTTACCCTCAATCTGCTCTGCGAGAAGATTTTTAACGTTGTTTACTGCCTTACCCATCTCGGGGCGAAGCGAAACGTCAAGCTTCGGCAGCTCCTTCATAAGCTCGGTAACGCTTCCCTGCTTTCCGAGAAGAGCGCCCTTCACCTCTTGCAATTCGCTCTCGGATTTTGCGGCTTCTATTCTAGCCGTACCCTCTTTGAGCAACGCTTCTAATTTTTCTTTCATTTTAAAATCCTTCTTGTATATAAAATTTTATTATAAATAAATAAAAAACCCGCATTTTCCTACGTCGGAAAATGCAGGGACAGTAAAATTTACCGCGATACCACTCTGCTTCGCCCACGCCTCGCGGCTGTGAGCCTCATTAAGTGCAAAACTACACTCTTTGCGATATAACGGTCGCTCCCGGTAAAGCCTACTCGCAAAATCAAAATGATGACAAATACGCATGCGCTTCGGTTATCAAATTTCAAAAATGCTTTAAGCCCACAGCTCACGGAATGAATTCGCTGAACGCACGTCACTGCCTCGCACCAAACGGCAGCTCTCTGAAAACGGTCGGACTCGGTTACTACTTTCCGCTCAAACGCCTTTATTTAAAATAACATATGAGATTTTATCAAATAAAAACGGTTTTGTCAAGTATTTTTATAAAAATATATAGTTTTTAAGGAGAACGGCAGACGCTATTTATTGCCACAATCACAGAATTTCTTCTAAAAACAGCCCTAAAGCTCGATTTAGCAAAAATACGTCTCGAAGAATACAAAAAAGAGGTATCAAGCGATTGGTTGCTCAATACCTCTTTATTGAAAGCATATTAAAAGTCTATCTCTCGACTCTCAAGCGCTGCAAGTCCAACTCGGAATGCTCTTGCGGCAACGAGTCTATCATCCTCGTTATCGCTCTCGAGCATAGGCAAAAGATTTCTGAAAAGCTCGCCCTTAACGCTCATATCGCGGCGAAGCTTCTCGGTGCCGAAGAGCGGAAGCGTCTTGTCTATCATATCGAAAGAATAAAGTCCGAACGCCTCGGAATCAAGATTTCTCGGAACGATAAATCTCGGGTCAAGCTCGCCGACAAGCTCAATGCGAAGCGCGGTTTCAATACCGTACTTCTTTTCGCTGATAAGACGGCTTATGCGGTTGATTATCTCGTTATAAGCGTCAACTCCGGTTACGTCAATCTCTTCGGTATGGAAAGAGAGGTGACCAAAGGTAAGCTTACGAACGTCAATGGATATGCCACCATTCTTATCGTCAACTATAATAAGGTTTGCGCCGCCTATTCCGGGATTTTCAAAGCCTGTACATTCAAGCGAGCCGCAGTATGTATAGAAGGATGCGCCTATTCTCTCTGTATTTCCCGACTGGTGACGGGAGCCGAGGGCATAGTAATCAGCGCCAAAGCGCTTCAAATCCTGCGTCGATATCGGGCAAGCATCAGAGCCGAGGCGTCCGTCAAGGTCGGCATATCCGCAGACGATGTTTATTCTCGAAATATCGTCAACGTGGCGGTCGTACAAGGGGTTTTCGGTCATCTTATCATTCTTGAAGCCCCAGCCGTAAACGGTAACGTTTAGCTCGTTCAAATCAAATCTTGAAAGGTGGTCATCGGCAAAAACCTTACAGTTAGAGGGCAAACGTCCGGAGGTGTATATAGGATTATTCTCATAGGAGTCCGACTTACCCGGAGCTATAATAAAGGTCGCATCGGGACAGTTCTTAAATTCTCTTATAAGCACCTCGGCGGTAGTGTTAGTCGCATAAACGGTATCGAAAATATCACCGCACATAAGAACGACGTCAACTCCCCTGTCACGCACGTACTGCATCATACGGCTGAACGAATTACGAAGCTCTCTTCTTCTCTCCTCGCTCTTTTCCGCAGAAAGACCCGTATATGGAGTGTCCAGATGAATATCACCGCACTGCAAAAATTTTATATGTTTCTTTTCAGTTGTCTGACTCATGTCAAACCTCCGTTTTCCATGCTTTATGATGAAGATTATAATAGAAGTTATAATTATCTAAATTAAGTATATCATTAAAATCTACCTTTTGCAACATTTTTTTAAAAAAACATAGAAAATCTCTTGCAAGACTCGTAAAAATATGCTACAATATAGTTAAATAAACCGTGGCAGAACAAAAAAGCCTTGATTTTCTTAAGCTTTTGCGCTCTCCGCGTTTTTTTGCACTGTGAGAGTGCGCATCGCAGAATAAATTCAAGAAAGGATAGGCTCTATGTTAAATCTCGCTGTAAGAAACACGAGTAAGCTCGTAAGAGAAAAATCCAAAAGCGAAAATGTTCGCCTCGGACGACTTTTCACTAAAAAGAACACCGCGCGTCTTATGGCAAGCATGGTGAAGCTCGACCCCGAGAAAACCGCCTATACGATTCTTGACCCGGGCGCAGGCACGGGAATCTTAAGCACTGCGGTGGTTGAGCATATATGCAAAAACGCTCCGAATTGCCGTCAGATATTCCTCACCTGCTATGAAAACGACGAGGACTTCCTTCCTATGCTTGAGGATAACCTTGAGCGTATAAGGAAAAAGTGCCGCCACGATTATGACGTCAGGCTCTTTGTTACCGTATATCCCGAAAACTATCTCATAGACGTCAAGAATCATTATACCGTAACCTTCTTCGACACTATTGAGGACAAGTTTGATATAATCATATGCAACCCGCCGATAGACCTTATTGAGAAATCGAGCGATGAGGCAAAGAGCGTTGGTTGCGTTACTATGCTTAAGGTTTCGTCAGCGTTCCTCTTCCTTACGGTTGCGTCCGTTCACCTTGAGGCAAACGGTCAGCTCGTTATTATGCTTCCTACTACGGTTGCGAGCGCTTCCTCGCTTACCGCTATAAGACGTGATATTGCGTCAAGACTTTCGATAAGGAGTATCCATCTTTTCGTTGGAAAACAGAAGAACGCCAAAAGAGCTATACCTCTTAAAAAATCGGTAATTATTTCATATGAAAACTCCGAAGAAAAATCGGATATAAGCATCTCGACCTCAACCGACGACGGCTCCGAGGCAAAGCTTTCGAAGCTCCCCCCTCTTCCCTACGGCTTCGTTGTTGATAAGAATGACGGCTCGCTCACCCTCCCGAAGAATATAGAGGAGACGAAAATCGTAAAATACATAGGAGCCTTCCCCGAAACGCTTTCCTCTCTCGGTATGAAAATGAGCACGGGTCTTGTTATAGACTCAAAATGCGCCGATATTCTCTATGATGAGGAAATTCCCGGAACCATTCCGGTTATACGCCCCTCGTCTATGATAGGCGGCGGTATCAAGATACCTATGCCACGAGCGAAAAAGCAGTATATCATGCCGACCGAAACGGCAATCTTCCAGCGAAACAAAAATATGATAATCATAAAGCGCGTTCCCGCAAAGAGTGACGACAGATTTATAAACTCAGCCGTTTATTTCGCAGGTCAGCGCCCGGCAAATCAGTATATATCGACGCATAACAAGATAAACTTCATTGATATGAAGGATAGCAAAGAGGAAATGTGCGCAAGACTTGTTTTCGGCCTTTACGCTATTCTTAATTCGACGATATATGACAGATACGTATCCATAGTCTCAAAGTCGAAGCAAATCAACTCAAAGGAAATGAGAGACCTCCCCCTTCCGCCAAGACATATAATTGAAAATATGGGTATGCGCCTTATGTCCGTAAGAGACACGTCTGTTGCCGCTTGCGACGCTATCGTTAATCCCACCTTGCATATTAAGGTAAAATGACTTTTTCCAAAGCATATCAGGGCTAGCTCAAATACGTATTGGGCTAGCCTATTTGTATAACACCCCACCAAAATGCAAGCTCATAATTAAAGAAAGGAGAGCTCAATATGAAACGCGCCGTTATAGGAATAGTTGCGCACGTCGATGCGGGAAAGACAACGCTTTCAGAGGCTATGCTATACGTATCCGGCTCAAGAGAAAAGCTCGGAAGAGTTGATAAAAGAGATTCCTTTCTTGATACGCACGATGTCGAGCGAGAGCGAGGAATAACGGTATTTTCAAAGCAAGCCGTTATGAAGATAGGCTCGACAGAGCTGACGTTAATTGACACGCCCGGCCACGTTGACTTCTCCTCTGAAACCGAGCGCTCGCTTTCCATACAGGACTATTCCGTTCTTGTAGTAAGCGCCCCGGAGGGCATAACGCCCCACACTATGACGCTCTATCACCTTATTTCAAAAAGGAAGATACCAACCTTTATTTTCGTCAACAAGACTGATATTGCCGACAGAAAAAGGCGAGATATCCTCGACGAATTAAAAAGAGCCTTCGGCACGGGAGTCGTGGATTTTAACCTTGAAAAAGAGGACTTGCCGCGCTTTCTTGAGGAATGTGCCGCTGCCGACGAAAATCTTATGGAGGACTTCTTTGAGAAAGGTATTATCCCGGAAGAAAAAATTGCGCTCTCCATTAAAAAAAGACGCATAATTCCCGCATTTTTCGGCTCTGCTCTTAAGTGCGAAAAAATAGATATTTTCCTTTCCGCAATTGACAGATATACGTTAAAAAAACGCTATTCCGACACGCTTTTGGGAGCAAAGGTTTACAAAATTGGCACAGACCCCTCTGGCGCAAGGCTTACCTATCTCAAGGTAACGGGCGGTAAAATTTCGATTAAGGACACCATAAATTACGTAGGAGCGGGTGGCAAGCTCTTTTCCGAAAAGGTAGAGGGCATAAGGCTCTATTCCGCAGATAAATTCAAGGCGCTGAAATGTGCCGAGGCAGGAATGACCGTAGCTCTGACAGGACTCACGAAAACCTCGGCGGGTCTTGGTATAGGCACGGAATGTGAAAGCAGCACCACTCTTGAGACTCCGCTCGACTATAAAATGACGTTTCTTAACAAAGACTGCGACGTTTACCGTGCGTATCTTGATATCGCTCCTCTTGCCGAGGAGGACCCTGCTCTTCACTTGCGCTATGACAGCGCCAGCTGTGAAATAAAAGTAAAGCTTATGGGTGAGATACAGACGGAAGTCCTCACCCGTGTGATAAAAGACCGCTTTGGATATGACGTTTCCTTTGACGACGGCTCGATTTTATATAAGGAAACGATTTCAGAAAAGGTGTTCGGTGCGGGGCATTTCGAGCCCCTTATGCACTATGCAGAGGTACGACTTCGCCTTGAGCCGCTTCCATATGGCTCAGGACTTGTTTTCACCTCTGACTGCCCGAGCGACAGACTTAAAACCAACTGGCAAAGGCTTATACTCTCTCACCTTGAGGAAAGAGAGCATAAGGGGACACTCACCGGCTCTCCAATAACCGATATGAAAATTACTCTTATAACCGGAAGAGCCCACCCAAAGCACACCGAGGGCGGAGATTTCAGAGAAGCGACATACCGCGCCTTAAGGCAAGGACTTATGAAGGCGGATATTATTCTGCTTGAGCCGATTTTCGATTTTGTAATCGAGCTTCCGCAGGATATGCTCGGCAGAGCTATGACGGATATATCATCTATGTCGGGCGAATATTCACCGCCGGAATTTACCGAAAGCACCGCAAGGCTTTCGGGTACCTGTCCCGTATCCACTATGAGAGGCTACGCCGGGGAGCTTCGCTCTTATACCAGGGGCGCAGGAAAGCTTACGGTGACCTCAGGAGGCTACGCCCCCTGCCACAACGCAGAAGAGGTTATTGCCGCATTCGGTTATTCCCCAGAGCTTGATTCGTCGATTACTGCAGACTCGGTATTCTGCAAGGGCGGCTCCGGGTACTCTGTTCCCTGGTATGAGTCCGACGAAAAGATGCACACCGAAAATCCCGAAGAGGTACGCACTCCCACAGCCGACGAGCATATGCAAAGAAGAGTCTCTTCCTCGTATAAGGGTACTATCGACGAGGATAAGGAGCTTATGAAAATTTTCGAGAGCACCTACGGAAAGATAAAGAGACGCATCGCTCCAGAAAAGCGCGAAAATTCAGTCCCCGAGGAAAAGACGAGTCATAAGCGGTCAAAGCCTCGCGACAATGGCGAGGAATATATAATAGTTGACGGATACAATCTGATTTTCGCTTGGGACAGACTAAAGAAGCTTGCCGCAGCCGAGCTTGCCCACGCAAGAGATACGCTCATTCACATAATGTCAAATTACCGCAGCTTTAAAAAATGCAACCTTATTCTCGTTTTTGATGCCTACAAGCGCCGCGATAACGACGGAGCTGTTGAGGAATGCGGTGGAATTACTGTGGTCTATACAAAGGAAAGGCAAACCGCAGATGCTTACATTGAGCGCGCGGCATACGACCTTGCTCCGAAAAACACTGTCAAGGTCGTCACCTCGGATTACGAGGAGCAGCTGGTTATTCTCGGAGTCGGCGGAATAAGAGTTCCGGCAAGGGAATTCATCGAAGAGGTTGAAGCTGTTACCAATCTTGAGCTTTACGGTATTTAGCCAATATCAACAAGCCTTACGACGATAAATTTAAGCGTCTTTCGTCGTACTAACCCTTGTAAACTTTAAGTAAAATCCATATAACAAACCCTACCCTGTGGGCTCGCAATTTTAAAAAGTTGCGAGCCTTTTTGTCGTATTATTTATATATTTACAACTACTATTGACATTTTTTCTCTAAAGTGATAAAATAAACTTGAAGATTTATGCGGCATAGACATTTGCCTTGCATTTATTTAATAACTCAAAGGAAGTATTTCAAATGAGTGAAAATAACGTTAACGCTAAAGCCAAGGCTTCGGATAACAAGACCAAAGAGCCCCTAACCCCCGGAATTGCTACCGAAACCGTAAATCCCGAAGCGTCAATTCTTGACAGGGAAATAAAGGTTTCGGTTATAATGCCCGTTTACAACGCGTGCAGATATATACGCCCCGCTATTGAAAGCATTCTTTCGCAAACGCTCCGTGAGATAGAGCTTATCTGCATTGACGACGGCTCTACCGATACGTCTCTCGATATGCTAAAGATATATCAGAAAGCGGATAACCGCATAAGAATACTCACCGAAACGAATGCAGGCCCCGGTCTCGCGAGAAACAACGGTATTAAGAGAGCTCGAGGAGAATATCTCGCATTCCTTGACGCAGACGATTTCTATGAGCCGACCTTACTTGAGGAGCTTTATAACGTCTCAAAGGAAAAGAACCTCGATATAGCTATCTGCAAATACGATATCTTTGAAAACAAAAAAGCAAGATTCAGAGAGAACATTCCGAACGTGCATAACCGTATATATAATGACGGTGTAGTTACCTCAAAAAACGAGCATCCTGACAGAATTCTCGAATCCACCACCGGATCCGCTTGGAATAAGCTTTTCAGGAAGAGCTTCGTTATTGAGAAGGGCATTACGTTTCTCTCCGACGCTATGATGTTTGAGGACGTGTATTTCACGGTTTCGGCTCTTGCCTTTGCCGAGAGAATAAGCAAGGTTGAAAAGGTTCTTGTTCACCACAGAGTTTATAATCAGCAAAGCCGTGTGAGAACGTTCTCTAAGTACTATCCTCACGTGCCCTCGGCATTTGAGAAAACCAAGGAATTTCTTATGAAGGGCGGTATGTATCAGCCGCTTAAGAAGAGCTTCCTTAACCTCTCTTGCAGCCGTTGCTACCACATCTATAATCTGCTTAAATCCGACGCAAAAGAGGTCTTCTGGAATATGCTTCACGACTATTACAGTGAGGTTCTTGGATGGGAGGACACCTTGGCGGAGGACTTCAATAAGACGGAAATATGCGAATGGGCGGCTTACGTTGAAATGTACACCTACGAGCAGTACGTAAAACGAGTAAAGCAAGGCAGACAGATAAATACAGACAAAATAGACCAGACGCTCAAACAGAATAAGCGCTGGAGAAAATTCCGCGCTTTTCTTGCCAAGCTCTTCAAAAAGGGCGGCAAAAAATAATTTTTATAAGAAAGGCTGACTATGGAAATTATAAATCTTTGGGATAACGTTCCCGGATACGAAGAGGGGCACCACTTCCCAACACTTGAATACTACAAGGCGGAAAATAAGCGTGGCAGAGGTGCCGTCGTCATCTTCCCGGGCGGAGGATACAGCGGAAGAGCGGCTCACGAGGGCGAGGGATACGCACGCTTTTTGAATAGCCACGGTATTGACGCATTCGTTGTTCAGTACAGAGTCGCTCCTACAAGATTTCCTTATCCCCTGCTCGACGCAAGGCGCGCCGTAAGATACGTCAGGGGAAACGCGGAAAAATATGGAATAGATGCCGAAAAGATTGCCGTTATGGGCTCATCGGCAGGCGCTCATCTTGCGGAGATTACCGCGTCTTACAGAAAAGCTATTGACGGTGAGGGAGCAGACGCTCTTGACGATGTAAGTCCGTTCCCCAATGCGCAGATACTCTGCTATCCCGTAACCGACTTTGACAGTCATAACGGCTCTTATAAAAATCTCCTCGGAGATAGATGCGAGGAAATGATGGAAGAGCTTAACCCGATACGCCTCGTGACTCCCGATACACCTAAAACGTTCATTTGGCACACCGAAACGGACAAGGTCGTAAAGCCCGAATGCACTCTGAAATACGTAGCAAGGCTGCACGAAAATAACGTTCGCACAGAGCTTCACTTATATCCTGACGGATGGCACGGAATGGGACTCGCAGAGCAGAATCCCATAGTCAGCCGCTGGTCAAACGACCTTATCTTCTGGCTTAAAATGATGAAATATATAGAAGAGTGACGGTGCTTATAGGCATCGTTATTCTTTTCGCATAACGGGAAGAAAATTCCTCTTCCCTAAGAAAGCGCTGAAAATTCGAGTTTAGGGCAAAGACGTATTATGCCTATTCCCCGGCTACAGAATGGAGACCTCTATGAAAAAGATTCTCATATCTTTAATATTAATACTCTCGCTCGTGCTTTCGGGGTGCGATTTTTTAACGCCGCACGACACCGATGAGATGGGCAATGAATCAGGCAGTCAAAACGAAACCTCGGGTTCGGACTCGTCACAAAGCGGAGATACTTCGGGCTCGGGCGGCAGCTCTTCCAATATAGGCTCGAAAGAATGTGACGGAGAGACTCACGCTGATAACGACAATAACGGAAAATGCGACGGCTGCTCGATTTCCGTACTGACCGAGCTTAACTTCTTCGTGCTTAACGATTTTCACGGCAAGATGACGGACAGTGGCACGCAACCCGGAGCCGAAGAGCTTTCAAGCTACTTAAAGCAAAGGGCAGCGAATGAGCCTAACGCCATTATTCTCTCCTCTGGCGATATGTGGCAGGGTGGCGCCGAGTCGAATCTGACGAAGGGGCTTCTCGTCACGGAATGGATGAACGAGCTCGACTTCGTTTCTATGACACTCGGAAATCACGAATACGACTGGGGCGAGGAATATATTGAAGCAAACTGCGAGCTTGCAGAATTCCCGTTCTTAGCGATAAACGTTTACGATACAGAAACGAATGAGCGCGTAGAATACTGTCAAGGCTCGGTTATGATAGAGCGTGGCGGTATCGAAATAGGAATTATAGGCGCTATCGGAGACTGCTACTCCTCTATCTCCTCGGACAAGACCGAGGGCGTTTACTTCAAGGTCGGAAGCGAGCTTACGGCTCTTGTAAAGGCGGAGTCCGAAAAGCTTCGCGGGGAGGGGGCTGACCTTATCGTATATTCTCTTCACGACGGACACACGAAGTCAACCTCAAGCTCGGTTATTACCGACGGTTATCTTCGCGGCTATTACGACCCCTCGCTCTCCTCGGGTGATTACGTTGATATCGTTTTTGAAGCTCATACGCACAGAACGTATAATTTCCGCGACCTTTACGGAGTTTATCATATCCAAGCAGGCGGAGACAATGAAGCGCTGTCCCACGCGGAAGTAAAGGTAAACTTCGCCAACGGAAGCACCGTCGTTACCGACACGTCGATAGTTTCAAGTGACGTGTACGACGACTTTGCCGAGGATCCGTATATGGACTTACTCTTCGAAAAATACGAGGAACTTATATCCGACGCAAACGTAGTGCTTGGTACAACATCCTCTTACCGCTCAAGCACTTATTTGCGAAAGCTGGTCGCCGAGCTTTACTATGAATTTGCCCTGAAGCAATACGGTGACGAATACGATATTGCCCTCGGCGGCGGATACATCTCGATAAGAAGCCCCTACGAGCTTGAAGCGGGCGAGGTCACTTATTCCGACCTTATGATGCTATTTCCCTTTGATAACCCACTCGTGCTTTGCAGCATTAAGGGCTACCACCTACGGACAAAATTTTTCGAAACCTCTAATTCAGACTACTTTATAGCCTACGGTGAATACGGAGAGAGCATTAAGGACAATATTGACGATAACGCTACGTATTACGTTCTAGTTGATACATACACCTCTCAATACGCTCCAAACAGACTTACCGTGATAGAAGCGTACCGCCCCGATTTCTTCGCAAGGGATTTGCTTGCGGAATATATAAAGTCGGGAGGGCTTGAATAAAAGCGGTTTGACCGTGCGAGGCTTACAAGAAAAAGAGCAAGAATAAAGGATTTTCTCCACGTGGGATATCGCTTTATCTTGCTCTTTTTTATATAAGTTCTTAACACGCATTACAGTGTTGCGGCCATCACAGCCTTGATAGTATGCATACGGTTTTCGGCTTCCTCGAAAACTATTGACTGCTTGCTTTCAAACACCTCGTCTGAAACCTCGAGATATTCAAGCCCAAACTTCTCGCCAACCTCTTTTCCTACGGTCGTTCCAAGGTCGTGAAATGCGGGTAAGCAATGCATAAATACAGCACGCTCCCCTGCGTTTTGCATAACCGCCTTCGTCACAGCATAGTCAGAGAGATCGTTAATACGCTCGCGCCAAACCTCGACAGGCTCACCCATGGATACCCAAACGTCAGTATAAATAACGTCTGCTCCAAGAGTTGCCGCTTTTACGTCTGTCTCAAATTTAAGAGTAGCTCCGCTTACCTCAGCAAGCTTCTTACACTCTTCGACAAGCGCTTTATCGGGGAAATACTTCTCAGGCGCGCAGGCAGTGAAATTCATACCGAGCTTTGCGCAGCCTACCATAAGAGAGTTGCCCATATTATACCTTGCGTCACCCATATAAACAAAGTTTATACCCTTGAGAGTGCCAAAATGCTCCTTTATAGTAAGGAAATCAGCGAGAATCTGCGTCGGGTGGAATTCGTTTGTAAGTCCGTTCCAGACGGGTACCTTTGAGTATTTTGCAAGCTCTTCAACGATATTCTGACCGAATCCGCGGTACTCTATTCCGTCGTACATACTCGCAAGAACTCTTGCCGTGTCGGCAATAGTCTCTTTTTTTCCTATCTGCGAGCCGCTTGAATCAAGATATGTCACTCCCATACCCAAATCATATGCGGCGACCTCAAAGGCACAGCGTGTTCTCGTGCTTGTTTTCTCAAAAATCAAGGCTATGTTCTTACCCGTGTGTAGCTTATGCGGAATCCCCGCCTTTTTTTCAAGCTTTAGCTTCGCTGCCGAATCTATAAGATACTCTATCTCCTCCCGGGTATAATCGAGAAGCTTCAAGAAATCTCTTCCTTTTAAATTTATCATAATAATTCCTTTATAAAGTTTATTAAAGCACCTTCGATAGGAAGCTCTTAAGTCTTTCGGACTTCGGGTTGTCGAAAATTTCAGAAGGCGTTCCCTCTTCGGCTATTACTCCGTTATCGAGGAAAATAACTCTGTTAGCAACCTCTCTTGCGAAATTCATTTCGTGAGTTACGACTATCATAGTCATTCCCTCTTCCGCAAGCTCCTTCATAACGTCAAGAACCTCGCCCACCATCTCAGGGTCAAGAGCCGAGGTTGGCTCGTCAAAGAGCATAACCGTAGGCTCCATGCAAAGCGCTCTTACAATTGCAACTCTCTGCTTCTGACCGCCGGAGAGCATATCGGGATAATCGTTTGCTCGCTCGGCAAGTCCTACCCTTTCAAGCAGCTTCATCGCTTTTGCCTCTGCCTCTTCCTTAGGAACGCCCTTTAACATCATAGGAGATATAGTTAAGTTCCTCAAAATCGAGAGGTGCGGGAAGAGATTGAACTGCTGAAAAACCATTCCCATCTTCTGTCTATGCAAATTTAGGTTTACATTTTTGCCCATCAAATTCTCATTTTCGAAAATTATGTTTCCCGAATCGGGCTTTTCAAGAAGGTTGAGACAACGCAAAAATGTTGACTTTCCGGAGCCCGATGCTCCTATTACGCAAAGCACGTCGCCCTTATGAATATCTACGCTGACGCCACGAAGCACGTCAACCGACTCAAAGCGTTTATATAAATCCTTTACCTTAATTATATCAATGCTTTCCACTCTTTGATAACCTCTTTTCAAACACTCCCAGCAGCTTTGTCATAACCACCACGAGCAATAGATACACGAGCGCAAGCACCATAAGCGGATTGAATGCGTCGTAAGTATTGTTTCTTATAAGATTTGCCGCGCGAGTCAGGTCAACAACGGCAACGTAACCCGCAACCGAGGTCTCCTTAAGGAGAGCTATACACTCGTTACCGATAGCGGGAAGAATGTTCTTTATAGCCTGCGGAAAAATTATAGTTCTCATAGCTTGCCACTTGGACATACCCAAACTGCGAGCGGCTTCCATCTGACCTCTGTCAACAGCGTTGATGCCCGAGCGTATAAGCTCCGCCATATACGCGCCCGAGTTTATACCGAACGCAATAACAGCTACCGTAACGCCGTTTGCCGATACGAGAATAAGATAATAGAAAATAAGGAGCAAAACCGTAATAGGTATTCCGCGGATTACCGTAGTATAAAAATCGCATAGCATATTAAGAAACTTAAGCTTTGGATTCCCGTCGGAGTAGTATTTAGCTATTGCTATTCCCGCTCCTATAAGCACGCCTATTATAAGCGCTCCGAGCGTGATAAGAATAGTATTTCCAAAACCCTCGAAGAGCATTTTATATCTGTCTTCCTCAATGAAGGTTTTGTGAAGCTTATCAAACCAATTCATTATAAAAATCCTTTCGAAATTAAAGCCGAAGAGAGCCCTGAGCTTTAAAGCTCGGCTCTCTTTTTGGGCAAGAGAATCGAACTCATAAGCTTGTCAGTTCGACTGTCTTACTGATATCTTTATTCTGCTGTGGGAGGAGTATAGGGCGCGCCGTATTTTTCGAAGAGCGCCTCAACCGTTCCGTCAGCTATAAGCTCTGCGAGTATCTTGTCTATCTCTTCAACAAGGTCCTCGGAGCCGAAAGCGAATGCGAAAGCGTAAGGCTCGGTGGTCAGGGGCTTGTCGAGAATTTTAACGCTGTCATCACCCTCGCACATAGCTGCTGCCGTGAGGTCGTCAACTACCCACGCCTGAACCTTACCGGTGGTAAGAGCGGTCTTTGCGTCAGCGTTTGCTTCGTAGGAATCAACGTCGTAGCCTGCCTCTCTGCAGAATTCTTCGGCAGTAGTAGCGGTCTGAACGGATATTTTTTTGCCTGCGAGGTCTTCCTTTGAAGCAATACTGCTATCGGAAGTAACTACTATGCACTGTGCCGCAAGGCAGTACTCGTCTGTGAAGAGAACGTTCTCTGCTCTTTCGGGAGTAACGGTAATGCCGGACATACCGCAGTCATACTTACAAGCTTGAATACCGGGGATAACCGATTCAAACGCCATTTCCTCAAATACGATTTCAACGCCAAGCTTTTCGCCGATAAGCTGCATAAGCTCAACCTCTATACCTACTATTTTGCCATCCTCAAGACTTTCAAAAGGCGGGAAATCGGGGCTTGTTGCAACAACGAGCTTACCTGCTTCCTTTACCTCGTCAAGAGTCTTACCCTTTTTACCGCAAGCGGTAAGAGCTCCAAGCGTCATAACCAAACAAAGTAAAATACAAATTAACTTTTTCATAAATAATACCTTAATACCTTTCTTTTTTGTAAACAGTGTTTTTCATTTAATTTTATATCAGCGTGATTTCTCACTTATAAATTTTTTCATATCCTCTATCTGCCCCTCTACCGAAGCGTAGCCCGTAGAGCCCTCGGAGATTCTCTTCGCCACGCAGGTTTTAAGAGATATTTCCTCATATAAATCCTCTGCAAATATATCCGAATACTCCTTATATTCCGAAAGAGGCATATTATCAAGCACGTATCCCGACTTTATGCAGTGGGAAACGATTTCTCCAACCGTTTTATACGCACTTCTGAACGGAACGCCGCGCTTCGTAAGATAATCGGCAAGGTCTGTAGCGTTTATAAAGCCACCCTCTGCCGCGCGGTACATATTCTCGCTCTTTACCTTCATAGTTCTTACCATCGGGGCAAAGACCTCGAGGCATTTTATAACCGTTTCCGCTCCGTCGAAGAGCGATTCCTTATCCTCTTGCATATCCTTGTTATACGCAAGCGGCAAGCCCTTAAGCATTGTGAGGCTTCCCATAAGGTCGCCGTAAACTCTGCCGCACTTACCTCGGACAAGCTCCGCCATATCCGAATTTTTCTTTTGCGGCATTATCGAGGAGCCTGTCGTGTAAGCATCGTCAAGCTCGACGTAAGAGAATTCCCAGCTCGACCAAAGAATTATCTCCTCGGAAAATCTCGACAGGTGCATCATAATTATCGAGAATACCGATAAAAGCTCTACCGCAAAATCTCTGTCGGACACCGAGTCTATACTGTTTTTCGTATATCCCAGAAAGCCAAGCTTTTCTGCGGTATAGGCTCTCGATATAGGGTAGGTCGTTCCGGCAAGAGCGCAAGCTCCGAGAGGAGAATAATTCATTCTTTCGACAGCATCAGAGAGTCTTGACAAATCTCTTTTGAACATTTCGGCATACGCAAGCAGGTGGTGAGCAAATACTATCGGCTGCGCCCTTTGTAAATGCGTGTAGCCTGGCATAATATCGTATTTATGCTTATCAGCAACCTCAACTATCGCGTCTATGAGATTTACAAGAAGGGTGTCTATCTCAAGGCATTTTCCCCTCATATAGAGTCTTGTATCAACTGCGACCTGGTCGTTTCGGCTTCTTGCCGTATGGAGTTTTTTCCCAAGCTCCCCCTCCCTCTCGGTAAGAGTTGCTTCGATGAACATATGAATGTCCTCGGCTTCCATATCAATGAGAAGCTCGCCCGACTCTATATCGGAAGATATTTTTTCAAGAGCAGAAATTATCTTTTCAGCTTCAAGAGCGGTGAGAATTCCCGCTTCCTCGAGCATCGCCGCGTGAGCCATAGAGCCTTTTATATCCTCTTTATACATAACAGAGTCTATATGTATCGACGAATTGAAGTCATCGGCAATTTTATTCAGCGCTCCGTCGGTTCTGCCTGCCCACATTTTTTTCATAACAAATTCCGTTCTGTAAGTTATTAAATAAGTTTCTTTCCGTTCTTTGCGCTAACCTGCGCCTGAACCTTAATAGGAAGTCCGTAAAGGTTAATAAATCCTGCGGAATCCGCCTGATTATATACGTTATCCTCACCAAAGGTTGCTATTTCCTCGGAGTAAAGCGACCAGTCGCTCCATACACCGGCCTTTATAATGTTGCCCTTATAAAGCTTGAGCTTAACCTTGCCGGTAACGTTTTCCTGCGTCTTATCAACGAATGCGGAAAGGGCTTCTCTCAAGGGAGTAAACCACTGACCGTTATAAACGAGCTCCGCAAAGGTTATGGAAAGCTTCTGCTTCTCGTGCATAGTCATCTTGTCAAGGCAAATAGTTTCAAGATAGTTATGAGCCGCATAGAGAATTGCTCCGCCGGGAGTCTCGTAAACGCCGCGGCACTTCATTCCTACAAGACGGTTCTCTACGATATCAAGAAGTCCGATGCCGTTAGCTCCGCCAAGCTTGTTAAGCTCGAGGATTATGTTCTTTGCGCTCATTTTTTCACCGTTGAGAGCGGTGGGAACGCCCTTCTCGAAGTCGAGCGTTACGTAAGTGGGAGTATCGGGGGCATCAATGGGAGAAACGCCCATTTCAAGAAATCCGGGCTTCTCGTAAAGAGGCTCGTTTCCGGCATCTTCGAGGTCAAGTCCCTCGTGAGAAAGATGCCAGAGATTTTTATCCTTTGAATAGTTGGTTTCTCTGTTTATCTTAAGGGGTACGTTATGCGCCTCGGCGTATTCTATCTCTTCCTCGCGGGATTTGATGCTCCACTCACGCCAAGGAGCTATTATAGGCATATCGGGAGCGAACGCCTTTATGGTAAGCTCAAAGCGAACCTGGTCGTTACCCTTACCCGTACAGCCGTGACAGATAGCGTCTGCGCCCTCTTTTATTGCTATTTCGGCAATTCTCTTCGCTATTACGGGACGTGCAAACGACGTGCCGAGCATATATTCCTCGTAAAGAGCGCCTGCCTTAACGGTGGGGATTACGTAGTCGTCAACGAACTCTTCGGTAAGGTCCTCGATATATATTTTCGAAGCGCCTGTCTTTATTGCCTTTTCCTCAAGTCCCTCAAGCTCGTCTGCCTGACCGACGTTACCCGAAACTGCGATAACCTCGCAATTATTGTAATTTTCCTTTAGCCACGGAATGATTATCGACGTATCAAGTCCGCCGGAATATGCAAGTACTACTTTTTTAATTGATTTCTTATCCATAGTGTCCTCCAAAAAACAAAACCTCGGGAAACGCTTCTTCGGAATAGCCAACATCAACCTAAACCTGACACGCCTAAAGCAATTATTCCCGCGGGGTGTGATGAATTTATATGCACATATTCTAGCACTAAACAAATAAATATGCAACCCTTTTTAGCAAAAAAATTAATTTTTGTAAATTTTATACATAAATACTCATAAAACAACGCATATTTTGTGCAACAGAACGTGAATGCTATGAATATTTATGCATATAATTCATTAAACAATGCATATTTTAAATATTTTGCTCTCCCTTTAGCTAAAGCTTAAAAGGAAAAATAAGTTTCTAATTTAAATAGCCATAAGAGATTTATCATAAATTACTTCCTTTTTATCAAAATATAAATAAGTATTTTAATTTAAATATAATACCTTTAATTTGGAGATATATTATGTGCACAGCGATATCGTTTAAAGAAAAATCCAACTTCTTCGGCAGAAATCTTGACCTTGAATGCTCGTATGGCGAAGAAGTTATCATAACTCCGAGAAATTACGGCTTTGAATATCGGCATAGCGAATCACCTATGGAGCATATGGCTATTATAGGCATCGGTGCGGTTCTCGACGGATATCCTTTATATTACGATGCGGCAAACGAAGCAGGACTCGCTATGGCAGGCTTAAACTTTGTTGGTAACGCAAAATTTCACACCGAAGAGCAGGACTTTTACAATCTCTCGCAATTTGAGCTTATACCGTTTATCCTCGGGAGCTGCAAAACGGTAGCCGATGCCAAAAGGATTCTATTAAAAACCCGTCTTCTCAGAACGCCCTTTAACGAAAGCACTCCGCCCTCAGAGCTTCATTTCTTTATAACGGACGGCAAGGACTCACTCACCGCCGAGCCTATGGCAGACGGCTTTAAGGTGTACGAAAACGAAATAGGCGTTCTTACGAACAATCCGCCCTATCCCTATCACGAACAAAACATCAATAATTATATAAATTTGACAAGTGCCGTGCCTGAGAACCGATTCTCCGATGAGCTTCGTCTCGTGCGTTACAGTCGCGGAATGGGAAGCATAGGACTCCCGGCAGACCCCTCCTCCGCATCAAGATTCGTAAGAGCCGCATTCACGAAATTCAATGCGGTAAAAAAGAGCGATAAATACGAAGAGTTGTCAGAGGTGTTTCACGTGCTTGAGTCGGTATATCAGGTCGAGGGCGTTGCAAAATGGGGTGATTCGTATGAGAAAACACAGTACACATCGGTAGCAAATCTCAGCACGGGTGAGTACTTTTATAAAACCTATTCAAACTCAAGAATAACCGCAGTGAAGCTCACGGAAGAAAACAAAGCCGGCGAAACACTCATCCGCTTTCCCCTGCGTCAAAGAGAGGATATTCTCTTCGAGAACGGCAACTAGCCGTACGCTTGACTCGCACAAAAGCCAAAGACTTTCCACATCACGAATGTTAGGCGTTCTATAAAACGTTTCCCGCTTGACAAAATAGTGCCAATATGCTATACTGCTCTTGTAAAACAAAGATTGGAGATTTTCTGCAGTATGGAAAAGATTTTGGAAAAAGCAGGCTTTATCTGCGATATGGACGGTGTTATCTACCACGGTAAAAACATTCTTCCGGGTGCGAAGGAATTCGTTAACTGGATGATTGAAAACGGCAAGAAGTTCGTATTTCTTACCAACAGTCCTGAAAGAACGCCTCACGAGCTCAGCATGAAGCTTGAGCGTATGGGTCTTTCGGTTACGGCTGACCACTTCTACACAAGCGCTATGGCAACCGCAGAGTTTCTTCACAGTCAGGCCCCCGGCTGCACAGCTTACGTTATAGGTGAGGCAGCACTTGCAAAGGCTCTTTACGACCAGAAAATTTATATGAACGATATAAACCCCGATTACGTAGTTGTTGGTGAAACCAGGACCTACTGCTTCGAGAAGCTTGAAAAGGCTATCGAGCTTGTAAACCGCGGCGCAAAGCTTATCGGTGCAAACCCCGACACGATTGGCGTTACCGAAAAGGGCATTATGCCCGCAACCGGCTCTCTCGTCGCTCCTATTGAAATAGCTACGGGAAAGAAGGCTTACTTCGTCGGCAAGCCCAATCCTCTTATGCTTCGCCACGGACTTCGTAAGCTCGGCTGCCATAGTGCCGATATCGCTTTCGTGGGCGACAGAATGGACACCGACATTATAGCGGGCATTGAGTCGAACGTTGACACCGTGCTCGTGCTCAGCGGCGTTACTGCAAAAGAAGATATTGACAACTTCCCCTACCGTCCAAAATACGTTCTTGACGGTGTTGGAGATATCGTAAAATCGGCTAAAAAATAACTTTTATTTACAATCATATTAAAAATGGTGAAGAATTTTTACATTCTTCACCATTTTCGTTTTACCATATCTCGTACATATTCATTCTGTAAAACTTTTTTCTTTAGAGTACAACATCAAAACAGATTTCACATATTTCCAATATGTTTTAACTTTCTAGGCGTGTCGATAAATCCTGCCAGATAATCAAGAGAAACATTGTAATATTCTGCCAAAACAACCATACGCTCAAACGGAATAGATCTTTTTCCATTTTCATACTGAGCATAATAGGATTGAGTGGTACCTATAATTTTCGCAATTTCTTCTTGACTTTTTTCAGCATCTTCTCTAAGATCCTTGAGTCTTTGATATGTGTTCATTTTTTACCACCTTGTGCTTTTTAAAAATTATAACACAAAAGAACTAAAAAGCATTGACTTTAGTTCACATCTGAACTATAATATATTTAGTTCACTTTTGAACTATCAAGAAAGGGGGTAAAAAATGAAAGAAACACTTGAAAAACTATGGAACGAATATCTTGCTAACGAATGCTCCGCAATAAGCACGGATGAAGAGCGGAATCTTACAAGAAAGACTGTAGAGCTACACAAAAAAGCAAACACCTTACTTAACAACAATCAAATAAGCGCTGTAGAAAAATACGTTGATGCGCTGTGTGATATCGAAGCTTTATTTGTGAAAAAGGCATTTTTAAAGGGATGCGAATTTTCGATTTCGTTTCTGCTGGAAGCGCTAAATTTCAAAAATTAGCAATACGCTTTTCATCTATGCTTGTCAAAAAGGACGAAGAATTTTCACATTCTTCGCCCTTTTTATTTTGCCTTTTACGTGTTTTCAAAGCATTATTTCATATTCGCTATAATCGACTTTATGACTTCCCTCTCCTCGTCACTCAAGCTGTCAGACGAGGAATTGAGAAGCTTTTCAAGCGTAGTTCTCTTCTTGTATCTTTCGGCATGCTCCGAAAGCACCTTTTGCTCGGACTTCTGCTTCTCCTTTGCGGCTACCTCGTCGATAACGTTCTTCATATATGCGAATATCGCACTGTCCTCGGAATAGTCCGCAGGCGCATAGAAATTAAGTCTGCCATCGGCAAAGAGCTGATAAACCTTCTTTTTGTTATTGGTTACGGGGTCGTAAACTCCTATCGAATAACCGCCCTTTTGCTTAACGAGAGTCATACAGGGTATATCGGTTGCGCTGTCACCTATATAAACTATGTTTTCATAGTCCACGTTGCGCTCGCTGTGCGGCATACTGTCATTTACTCTTCCGTCATATTCTTCAAGATAACCCTTTGCTATTCTGAATATAAACTGCGTTTTCGTAGTATAATTAACAACCTGCGCGGGCCACTCTGCAATTCCGTCAGCCGAGTAAAGATACGAGGAAGCGTAAACTCTCGTTATATAAGGAGCAATCTTACTTCCCTCAATGATTTCCTTGAGTCCTGAGGATATTATATAATGCTCGACGTCTATTCCTCTTTCGGCAGCATATGCGTTTACGTTCTCAAACCACGAAAGAACTCCGCGGTAAAGCTGAACGTCGGCACCGATTTCTTTAAAATACTCACGGCGAAGCGACTTTCCCTTGAACTTCGAGTATTTTATAAGCTCGTACATCCACGCAAGGTTATTGTCCATAAGATTATCTACGGCAAGCATATCCGATTCGTGCCAGAATTCCCCCTTATCAACACCGAACGAGGGAATAAGAGTAAAGGTCTGCATATCGTCGGGTGAAAGCGTTCTGTCAAAATCATAGCAAATCGCCATTTTGGGCCTTTTCTCACCGCCCGTGAAATCCATAGCCTGTTGGAATACAAATTCTTCTCTTTCCATATTTATCTCCATTCTGTCGCCAAAGGTAAAAATTGGATTTTATTTACTGGATATATTTTACTATATTTTAAAGCTTAATGCAATATTTAGAGTAAAAAAAATAAATATTATTGGTGTTTTTATAAAATATTTGGGGAGAATTACCCCTATTTTTGCAAAATCAATTGAAAAAGAGCGATTTTTGGTGTATAATCTACGTAAGGCTCATCTGCAAGCTCGTTTGCAAGGGAGCCGAGGACGATTGCTCCGCGGTGGCTCGCAAAATGCGAGCGGAGTGCGCAGCACCAAGCGGCAACGCTTGGCACCGCACAGGAGTATAATATTTAGTAAGACTGTTTAATTTCACATTAAACACGAAAGGAATAGCTATGTTCGAAAAAATGCTTGAAGCCATTAAGGCTTATAATAAAATAATTATTCACAGACACAAGAACCCCGACGGAGACGCTCTCGGAAGCCAGATAGGACTTAAAAATATTATTCTTGAAAACTTCCCGGAAAAAGAGGTTTATATAGTCGGCGATATGTCCCAGCGATTCAGCTTTATGGAAGGCGCTTTTATGGACGTCATTCCCGACAGCACGTACAAAGATGCTCTCGCGATAGTGCTTGACACCTCGGCAGAGGCTCTTATATCCGACCCAAGATTCAAAACGGCGGCATTGACCGTCAGAGTTGACCACCATATATTCTGCGAGAAAATATGCGAAATCGAGATAACGGACACGTCGTACGAAAGCTGCTGCGGTCTTGTTACCGAGTTCGCTATTGAGTGCGGGCTTCGTCTTAATTCTCTTGCCTCAAAATCGCTATATACGGGAATGATAACCGACTCCGGCAGATTCAGATACGACTCGACGAACTCTAACACGTTCAGGCTTGCATCTCGCCTCATGGAAGCAAAATTCGACACTAACGATATTTACTCTAATCTTTACGTTGACGACATCGATTTTATAAAACTGCGAGCAAAGTTTACGCTCAAGATAAATATTGCCGATTTTGGTGTTGCCTACATATACACACCAATAGACGAAGCGAAAACCTACGGAGTAGATAGCTTCACGCTCTCTCGCGGAATGGTCAACACTATGGGCGATATCCGTGGCGTGAACATATGGGTAAACTTTACCGAAACCGAAGACGGAGTACTTGCCGAGCTGCGCTCTAATAAATTCAACATCAATCAAATTGCCGTAAAGTACGGTGGCGGCGGTCACGCAAAAGCAAGCGGAGCAACCTTGAAATCGCGCGACGAGGCTATGCATATGCTCGGTGACCTTGTTGTTTTAGCAAAGTCATAATTTCCCATATTTGTAAAGAAAGGTTAGCAAAATGAGAGAAAAGCTTTTGCAAATACTTAAAAAAATAGAAGAATACGACAGAATAATTTTGTTCCGTCATTTTCGCCCCGACGGTGACGCAGTAGGCTCAACCAAGGGACTTGCCGCAATCCTCAAGGAAACTTTCCCAAACAAAGAGATACTTCTTCAAAATTCGGATTTTTCTGAATATCTCTCATTTCTCGGCGGTGAGGACGAGCCGATAGCAGACGAGCTTTATAGAGATGCCCTCGGTATAGTTATCGACACGGCTACGACGAAAAGAATATCTAATCAGAAATTTTCGCTCTGCCGTGAAATTATAAAAATAGACCATCATATCCCCGTCGAAAGCTACGGCTCTATTGAGTGGGTAGAAGAGCTTCGTTCGTCTGCGTGCGAAATGATAGCGGCATTTTATGACACGCTCCGTGACAATCTCGTAATGACTCCCGAGGCGGCTAAATACATTTATTGCGGTATGGTAACCGATTCGGGCAGATTCAGATTCAGAGACGTATCGGGGGAGACCTTAAGGCTTGCGGGTATTCTACTCTCGTTCGGCATTGATACCGAAACGCTTTACGCTAACCTCTATCTTGAGGACTTCGACTCCTTCAAATTCGAGTCCTACGCAAAGAAAAAAATGAAAATATCCGAAAACGGTGTCGTTTCCCTCTTCGTTACGAAGCGTATGCAGAAAAAATTCTCGCTCTCAAAGGAAGATGCAAGTGCCTCGGTTTCCTATATGGACTCCATCAAGGGAAGCCTTATCTGGATTGCTTTTATTGAGGGCGAAGATGGTGAGATACGTGTCAGACTGCGTTCAAGATTCGTCACGGTAAGCGAGCTTGCCGAGCGTTATCACGGCGGCGGTCATGCCTGTGCCGCCGGAGCTACAGTTTATTCGAGAGCCGAGATGAACCGACTTCTTTCCGAAGCAGACGAACTTCTCGGAAAATATAAATCCGAAAACGAGGGCTGGCTATGAGGATACTTATAACCAACGACGACGGAATTTTCGCGCCGGGGATAGTCCCTCTGGTTGAATGGGCAAAAGGGCTCGGCGAGGTCACCGTAGTTGCCCCGAAGACAGAGCAAAGCGGAAAGAGTCACGCAATAGAATTTGTAAAGCCGTTTGAAATAAAAAAGGTAGATATATTCGAGGGCGTTACCGCATATTCCTGCGATTCTACTCCCGCCGACTGCGTAAGATTCGGAATTGTGGGCCTTAATGAGACCTACGACCTTATTCTTTCGGGGATAAACCGAGGTGTTAACCTTGGCGTCGATATGATATACTCGGGCACGGTTGCCGCCATTTTCGAGGCTTCTTATTGGAAGCACAAGGCACTCGCCATATCAACCTACCCTGACTCAAGAGACGAGGCTGCGGCAACTCTTGACGAAATATATAATTATATAAAGGAACATAATCTTTTTGATTATAACGATATATATAACGTAAATATCCCGAAAAGCCACATCGGAATAAAGATAACCAAGCAAGGCTCTCCGTACTTTGACGACGGCTTTAAGCCCATCGGAGACGATATGTATATTCAGACCGGTGAGATGATACCCGACGAATTTCCAAGCGATGAAGCAAGGGATACCGTGGCTCTCAAAAACGGTTATATATCTATAACTCCCCTGACGCTTAACCGCACGAATTTCGAAGCTTTTTCGAATCTTACTGAAAAATAAAGCGCAGTATCAAGCAACATCAAAAACTTATATTTCCAAAAAAATAAAGATGGCAGAGGAACATCAGCGTTTCTCTGCCATTTCTATTTTCACTATTTAGTTTGCGTACTGATAGTAAGCGCTTCCGCCGTCGTAGCTGAGCTCAACGAATCTTACAGCTTCTCCGTTAAGGGTTATCTTAAGCTTAACGTCCTTTCCGAAATCAACACCGAAAACGTCAGCAGTCTTTTCCTTAGGTACTTTTACCTCGAGAACGTCACCCGCATCATTGATGTAAGCTTCCTTTCCGAAAGAAGAAAGGTCAAGCGCTACCGCAGCTGTAACTGCCGAAAGGTCAACGCCTATATCCTCCGAATATACACCGTCGGCACTGCGTGTAACCGTACCGCTAACGGTACTCTTTATTTCGTCGTCCTCGCCCACTTCTATCGGGTTGAATTTCTCGTAAGAATACTTTATAACAGCTGAACTGTCATCTCTGAAATAAACCTCAAATCTCGTCTTAAGTGTACCAAGAGCAGTATTGCTGGTAACGTCGATAAGTACGGAAGAGGCATCGGTATTGGCAATAGCTTCTTCAAAATCCGAAACCTTTGGGCCGAGACCAACAGCTCTCTTAGCCTTGTTTACGAAAGCGCAGGAGCAAAGAAGCACCAAGCAGCTTACAAGCAGAACAACAGACAGAATTTTTTTCATTTTTATGAATATTCCTTTCATCAGAGACACCACTTGCCTCCGTTTCATTCACTCGTCTAAAATATTACAAAGATTTTTACCGATACACCGCAGAAAACTTACCTTTTCAAAGCGGGCTTGTATATTCCCCTAGCCAAGCTTAACAGCGCACGCCTTTACTCAAAGGTAACCGCCTGAATATCGTAAGAATAGTTAACCGTAATTACAAACTCAGTATCCTCAACCTCGATAGCGTTCTCGTCTTCGCCAATCAAGTGCTCGTCGATTACGTATTCGATAACAACGCTTGAAATACGTTCACCGGCTGCAACAACCGTAATGGTAACGTCGTATTCAAAGTCAGTTTCGGAATCAATGAAGTTCTCAAGAACCTTGGAAGCGTTTTCCGCACTTACCTCAAGAACTATCGTTTCGGAGGTAGCGTCAGAGAAATAGTTAACGCTGTCCATATAATCAACCTTGAGATTCATGGAAAGCGTGCCGGGTTTAGGAGCAAAATCCTTACCGTCGGCATTCCAGCTCACGCCCTTATCGGTACTCGTTCCCTTACCCTCGTAATACCAGTTGTTTGTAACCTGAGTGTTTATGTAGTTGGTTTTTCCGCTGTCAACCTTATTAAGCGTCTGAACCTCGCTGACCATGGTAGTTGCAGTCTTACCGTTAACCGTACCCGTGGTAAGAGTGAAAACGCTGTTTAATTCAACGTAGTCGTTAAACGTCTGATTAACAACCGTTACCGCCTTGGTAGGAGCGCTTGATGCGAACATTTCGTCAAATCTTTCAAGATTCTCGTCCTTTTTAGAGCAAGAAACGACGGTGAGAAAACTGCAAATCAAAAGTAATACGGCAATAATCTTCTTCATTTTTCTATTCCTTTCGGTTATTTACAAGGATTAGTACGACGAAAGCTACTAAATTTTATCGTCGCAGTCTTGTTAGTTCGGCTCTCTTAGACTAATCAAGCGTGATAAGCGAATAGTCGTAAGACGTATTTATAACCACCGTCGCGCCGGTTCCCTTTGCGGTGTAGGATATTTTAACGTTATAAAGGTACTTACCGTTCGTATCTACCTCAAGGAGAATGTCACCCTCAGCGTCAATGTTTGAACCGAAAACTCGAAGAGAATCCTCTGCCGAAACGTAAGCCTTAAGGTCGTTTCCGCTATCCGAAAGCTCGTGGCTCTTGAATCCGGACTTCTCAAGGTTAAGGCTCTCGGAGAGATAGCCTATAGCTTCATCAGCGCTCCAGCTTTCGCCCGACGCCGAAGAAACAGTTCCGTCAGCCGCATAATAAACAGTTCCCGAAACAGTCTTTATACCACCGGGTATCATTTCCTCTACCGTGGCATATCTCTGATATTCAAAATCAAACTGAGCTTTTCCGCTCGCTCTGTCCTTTTGAGTTATATACATAGAAGAGAGCGTGTCTACGCCTACATACTCGGTTCTGGTAACTATCTTCGTGGGAGCCGAGGATTCAACCGTCTCTTTAATGGTTTCAAGAGTACCTATTTTGAATACCTTCTTTACTCCGCCGCATGAAACGCATGCCACAGCACATACCAAAATCAAAAGCAGGCATATAATTTTTTTCATATATATTCTCCTTTGGCGTTATTATCCGGTTTAGCGCATAATACAGTCGTTCGTGTCTCTGCCAAGCCGACAGACACGAGTCTATATATAATAATTATACATTTTAAATATAGAAAAGTCAAGAGCGCTGCGCTCGAATAATACTTTGTGTCTGACGAAAATAGGAACGGAAATTTATTCAAAATCACCAATTTTTTACCGTGTTGGCTAAAATCAACACCGAGCTTTGTGTATTTTCTCCCCGTGATTACTTCGCTCAATCCGAGGGAACGGTGTTATCGACGGCAACCGTCCTGACGTAATCCTTGGTTATTGAAAGCAGCTTTTTCGCAACAGCCGTCGGTGTATAATCCTCTCTCAATGCAACAGCGAGCTTTCTGTAAACCGCGGGCGCTATGGGAACGAACATAGCCGAATCCTTCCTGTCGGAAATAATCAGCTCCGAAAGCATACTGATTCCCTGACCGTGTTCCACCATCGAAATTATGGCGGGGTCGTCAACGTAGGTCTGCGTTACGAAGGGCTTTATCGAATTCTCCTGAAAAACCGCGCTTATATCATCGTCAAAGCCTAGTCCCGGCATAAGAAATTTCGTTCCGTTGAAGCCCGAAAGCCTGAATTCGTCGGAATTATCCAAAGGATAACCCTTAGGCAGAACAGCGTAAAACTTATCAAGCGCAAGCGGTATCCACTTGAAGCCGTATTTCGCAAGCTTTGTTCCAAACACCATATCGAATCTGCCCGACTCAAGTCCCGAATAAAGCTCCTCAACCGTACCTGTCTGGATATTTACGGTAACCTCGGGGAACTGCTTTCCAAACTCCTCGACGATTGATGGAAGCCAATGCGTCGCAAGGCTTGAATAAGCGCCTATCCGTATTATGTTATCACCGTAGGATTTGAGTATTTCTATCTCGTTGAAAAGTGCGTCCTCACAGTTGACAAGCTCTCTGATTCTCGGTATTATCTTCTCTCCGCTCGCGGTGAGCTTAACGCCAAAATAGCCTCGCTGGAGAATCGGAAATCCAATTTCTTCCTCGAGACTGTTCATCATATGCGTCATACCGGATTGGGTATATCCGAGGCTGTTCGCCGCGGCGGAAAATGAGCCCATATCCACTGCGGCGAGAAGCGCTTTATATTTACTTACGTTCATACTACTTTATTACTTTCGTGATGTAGCCCTCGCGGTAAAGAAGCTCGGCGATGAGCACAGCTCCGCCCGCAGCTCCGCGAAGAGTATTATGCGAGAGACCTACAAATTTGAAGTCGTAAACGCTATCGGGACGAAGTCTTCCGAGCGACACACCCATTCCGCCGTAAAGGTCACGGTCAAGGGCTGTTTGAGGCCTGTTATCCTCTTCAAAGTAAGTGAGGAACTTTTCGGGAGCCGAGGGAAGACCAAGCTTCTGGGGCTTGCCGACGAAGTTATTCCAATCCTCAAGAATCTGCTCCTTCGTGGGAGTATTCTCAAACTTAACGAAAACTGCTGCCATATGACCGTCGGTAACGGGAACTCTCAGACACTGTGTAGTTATAACCGGCTCTTCTGCGGGAACAATAATGCCGTCCTTTACCTCACCGAAGACGCGAAGAGGCTCTTTTTCGCTCTTTTCCTCCTCGCCGCTGATAAACGGGATAAGGTTATCTATCATTTCGGGCCACTCGTTGAAGGTCTTACCCGCGCCGCTTATAGCCTGATAGGTCGTAGCCACAACCTCCTTGATACCGTACTTACGCAGGGGCGCAAGAGCGCCTACGTACGACTGAATGGAGCAGTTCGGCTTAACAGCAATAAATCCGCGCTCCGTACCGAGTCTTTTACGCTGGGATTTAATTACCTCAAGGTGAGAATCGTTAACCTCCGGAATAACCATAGGAACGTCGGGCGTCCATCTATTTGCCGAGTTGTTTGAAACAACGGGAATCTCTGCCCCGGCGTATCTTTCCTCGAGCGCCTTTGTCTCGTCCTTCGACATACTGACAGCGCAGAAAACGAAATCGCAAAGAGCCTTTACCTCTTCTACGTTTTCGGAAGAAATAACCTTCATAACCTTTATTTTTTCGGGGCATTCGGTTTTCATCTTCCATCTGCCTGCCACCGCTTCGTCATAGCTCTTTCCCGCAGACCTGGGACCTGCGATAAGAGCGCTTATCTCAAAATAAGGATGCTCGGAGAGAAGCATTATAAACCTCTGACCTACCATACCTGTTGCGCCGATGATACCAACCTTAAGCTTTTCCATATGTAAACTCCGTTCTGCGCAAGCTGCGCAATATAATAATTAAAATAAATAATGACATTATAATACCACACTTTATTTGCTTTGTCAATCTTTTTAATTTTAAAGACCATACAAAACTTTACAGACGTACGGCGCACATTTGTATAAATTGCTTTAAGCGGTTATGCTGCGTAAAAAAGAGCACGAGCTTTTATATCCCGTACTCTTTCACAATTATTTATCAATGCGCCGACTTCTGCCTTACTTGTTTATGATGCTTACTTTTTCGGGGCTTATGCCTGTCGTTTCATAAACGATAGCGAGTATTTGAGCGGTCTCTTTCGCCTGGAGACTTTCAGCCTTTACGATAACGCTCACGGAATCATCGCCTATAACGGCAACACATTCCTCAAAGCCTTTAGCCTTAACGAGCGTTTCTATGTTTGCTTCGTTCTGAATATCGGTTGCAATAGCGGATATCTTTGCCTGCGCTTCTGCCTTGGTTGCTTCGTCAGCGTCTGCCGAGGAGCTTACCATAGTGAGAACGTCAATAGCTTCGTCTCTGGACTGCTGGCGCGTAAGAAGAGCGGCGGCAAAATAATCGTTCTCTCCCGCGGCGGCATCGGTTCCGACCGAATCACTGAAGTTATCCTCCATATTGTTATCTCCGTATCCGAGTGAATCCACGGGGTCATAGAACCAACGGTAGTTAAGATATACCGCAAGACCGATAAGAACAACCGCCATCGTCACAACGATGCTTCGAGCGGCTTTCGACGAGAAGAATTTTTTAAGCTTTTCGTTTTTCATTTTACATTACTCCCTTTCTCTGCCGCAGATATGTATTCTGTTGGCTGCGGCGCTCTTTGTTAAAACTTATGACGTGGAAAGCGGTTATATTCCCACGCCGAAAAAATATTTTCACTTTTCCATTTTGAGAACGCAAACTCTGTTCGAGCCTATATCAAAAAGCGCGGTCATACACTCGGATATTTCTCGCTTTACGTGAAGCTCATCGCCGCCCTCGCATATAACGGTTACTCCCATAACCTTCGGCGGCTCCTGCCTGGTTACGTTAGAGCCCTTGTATTCAACCGACTCCCCCTCGGAAAAGGTAACCGTCACCTTACACTTTCCGACTCCGTCTATCGATGAGCAGAGCTCGGTAAGCTCCTCTTCAAGCTCCTCTTTGTATTCCGACAGAGTTGACGAGCCGCCCTCACTTTTCTTTTCACCGCCCGAAAAGAATATCAAAGCAATTCCGAGAATAGCGGCAAGCAGCGCAAATATTCTCCTTTTATCAGCCTTAAGGTAAGCTATAATATCAGTCGTCTTTTTCAAATTTTACCTCCGTTTCGCAATCACCAAGCTCCATATCCTGAACGTATCTTCGGATAGACGGTATATCAGAAATTGCCGCCCTGCCCGAAAGAGTCACGCGTATTGTTTTTGCCGTAACCGTATTCTTGTCAAACTCCTCGCAAGTAACCTCAACGTTCCCCTCCGAGAGCGAAAACTCATCGACAACTGCCAGCTTTATCCCACGGCAAAAGGATTTTTCCATTACTTCATCCGTAACCGTGTCAAATTTTTCCGACTCATATTCGTAAAAATCCAAAGAATAGTCCGAGAGGGAGTCTATAACGGGGGTTATGAGAGACGCGAGCAGAATTATTCCAAAAACGAACCTTGAGCTTCTCTCACGCTCCGCATCGTACGAAGCAAACGACGAAAAGGCAACCAGCGCAAGCATTGACAGTATATATAATGCCGAACCCACTAAAATCACCCTCCGAGAGTCTTTGTTACTATAATAATTTCAAGAACGTATATAAGCAAGGACGAAGCAAGTATCGCCACGACCGTGTCAATTGCCGAACGCAATGACGTGAAAAATCGCTCCCCGAAGCTCCCGCCGGAAAACGACGTGACGGTAATACACGTACCCACGCAAAACCTCAAAAACAGCAGCTTCACGAGAGGCGCTCCCATAACCGAAAGGAGCGCTACGCAGGAAAGAACTCCTACCGTTCCCGAAAGCAGCTTGACTCCGGATATAAGCGTCGAAAGAGCACCCGATACCACGCCACCCACAATGGGTATCATATTTGATATAGCGTATCTTGCCCCTTTTTGAAGAGTGGAATCAGCCGCTGCGGTAATCAGCGTCTGGCAAGCAAGCGTTGATACGACTATAAGTGAGGATATTCCTATAAGAGTGTTAAACCAGCCGCGAGCGCCCTTAACTATTCCACCCGTCAGCGCGCCCGTGTCAAAAGAGGACAGCATAGACGCCGAAAATATAAGAGATGATATGGGCAAAATAAGCCCCGAGAGAAGCTCGGATACGAATGAAAGAGCAAAGCTCATAGCGGTGCCTGCAGCTGCCGCCGTGGCAGTCCCCTTACCTATTGCCGTAACCGCCAGAACGGTCGGTATTATCTTTGAGAAAATTTCGCTGCCGGACCCTATTCCGTCGCCAACCGCAGCGAGCGCTTCTTTCATAAGCTCGAACACGGGCAGAGCAAGGGCAACAGAAAAGGCAGCCTTTACGGTTTGAGATATCTCTCCAAGGTCAGCGGATAAAACCTCAAACAACGAGAAAATCATAGCTATAGCAATAAATGAAAAAAACGTTTTTGCACTCGCCTCGGATTTAAGAACGTCTGCTATATATTCAAAAACCGAAGCGGCAGAGACAACGCCCGACACCTCTTTTATATCTCTTGGAACGTCGCTCGGCAAAACCGATAAAAACTCCTCGTATATTTTTGAAAGCTCTTCCTCTGTCCCGTAAATATCCCCGTTTTCTTTTGAGATTTTTTCGTTACTTCCCTCCAAAAAAGACTTATTATGCAAATCTTTATTTTCATTTTCGCTTGAAAATGAGCATAGCAAAAAAACGCATACAAGAATTAAGCACAATACAACTGATGCTTTTAACTTCAATTTATTCTTCATAATCTTATTTCTATCCGGCAAACCGCCGATTTTCAGACAAATATAAAATCACCTTTTCAAGAAACAAGCGAGCCTGCCGCCGAAAGTATTTCTTCTATAAAAGGCACAGCAAGAATAACAAGCTCTATTCTTGCTCCGACGGTAATACATTTTCCGATTCCCGCCTCACCTATTTCACGGCATATATCCGACGATATTCCTGCAAGATATCCTATCCCCACAGCCTTTGCCGCTGCCTTCACGTATTTTTCCGACTCCGGATACGAAGAAAGAAAAGAAAGCGCTCCGCCAAGAGTGGAAAATCTCGAAAGAAGCGACGATGCGAACGCAAGAGCCACAACCGCGGCAACGAGCGGCGCTCCCTTGAATCCGAAATTTTTCAAGATAACCACTAGCGCCGCGCTTATCAAAAGGCAGGCGCAAAGCTTTTCAAATCCACTTTCTGTGTTCGCAAAGGCAGTAGCTGTTACAATTGAAATATTCAGTATTTTCTGCATATCAAATACCGAAAATACCCCTAACCGTGTCGAAAAGCTCGGATATTTGACCAAAAAGTATAACTAAAATTGCGATTATTCCCGCAAGCGATACAAGTGTTCCCTGGTCATCTCTTCCTACCTTTGAAAGTATCTGGCAGCTAATAGCCACCACCATTCCTATTCCGGCAACCTTTAATACAAAATCTAAATCCATTTTTCCTCCAAAGCTTGACGTCTTACCTTTTCGCCGATGCCTTATAAGGCTACTTAAATCACTAATATGACAGCGCTGATAAACGCTGCCGCCAAAAGCAGCTTTGCCGCTTTAATCTTTTTTTGAGCTTCAGCCTCAACCTCTTTTGCTCTTTTCTCAAAATGCAGAAGTGCTTCGGCTACGCGACGTCTTTCCTCCTCTATACCGCACCGTCCGAAATCCGATAAAAGCGACTTTAGTTTTTCTTCATCGCACGGCTTTAGATTCGATGATATTTCTTTTATCTTGTCCCTAGAAAATACAGTTGTCGAGCCAGGCTCTCCATTAACGAAAGTATTCTTTAAAAAGCTCACGCAGGCACCGTCTTTACTCAAATATTTCGCTACTATTTCCGAAATTGGCAAATCGCTTGACAAAAGAGACGTGCTTATAAATTTCAAAAGCTCAGCGGTGGACTTATATTCTTTGATAGCGTTCTTTTCCTTTACGGTATATTCCGACACGAAATACCAAGCCGCAGCGCCTGCTACGGCAACTCCTATAAGCCCGCCGCTCATACGTATCTATGCTCACAGCGAAAGGCTCCGCCCTCACGGTAAAGCCTTACAAAGAGATTAAAATAACCCTCGTCGAAAAGCATAGAAACACTGCGCTTTTTAATAACCTCATCAAAGCTTGCCGCGTGAGCCGTCGCTATTATTGGAACACCGCCTCTGCCGACGCAAAGCAGAGCTTCGGTTTCTTCCGAATTCCCTATTTCGTCTATTATCACGACCTCGGCAGACATCGTTCTCAGGGCTATCTCAAGTCCGACGCTTTTTGCGTATCCTGAAAGAATATCTACCGACACCCTCTCGTAGTCCTCGAGGATAAATTCACGCCTTTCGTCTATTACGAGTACCCTCAAGCCAAGCCTTTGACTTATCAACCCCGCAAGAGCCCGAAGTGCCGAGGTCTTTCCCTCGCCTGGAAGCGAATATATCAAAGCTCCGCCTTTTCTCTCTTTCCATAGAGAAAAGATTTCTTCCGCATTCTCGGAGGGTGAGGTTGGAAGTCTGAAAACCAACGAGCTGACCTCAGACACAAGCCCCCTATCCGAAAGGCGCGCTGAAATACCCACTCTTATGCCGTGAGAAAGACTAACGAAACCGTGAGAGGTTTCGCCGGTGTGCGCATACGCCGAACCACCTATAACTCTGTCGTATATTTTGGACACCTCGTCCATTCCGACCTTTGTCATAAGGGGGATATTCTCCCCCGAAAGCACAAGAGCAGAGCGACCTCTTCCTCTGACTCTCACCTCGGAAAGTCCGGACGGAAAATCACGCCTCATACTACCTACCCTGAGTATTTCACGCACAAGGCGCTCGGGAAGTGTGTCAAATACGAGCGCAAGTATGCGTGCGTCGCGTAAATTATTTTTTTCGGCTGTTAAAAGCATTTTTATATCTCCTTTATTTAGTAACTTACTTGACATTGTTCTCAAAATATGGTAAAATGTTAAATGGTGAGGGTTGGCAATTGTTCTTCCCTTCCTGCCGAATCTCTCGGCATCGCAAAGTTTATATCAAGGGAGAAAACTAAAATGAGAGCAACAGGTATCGTTCGTAATATTGACGAGCTTGGACGTATCGTTATTCCAAAGGAACTCAGAAACAAAATGGATATGCACGAGGGTTCTGCCGTCGAGATATTCACGGAGGATGGAAAAATCTGCTTAAGAAGATTTTACAAGGGGTGCCACTTCTGCGGAGGCAGCAATTCGGTATCCGAATTCAAGGATAAGCTTGTATGCAGGGCGTGCCTCGACGAGCTTAAAAGCATTTAACAATACACTATATGCAGCGAAAATTTAAAAAATTATAAATTTGAAAGGATTATTTACTATGAAAGTTGTAACATTCGGTGAACTCATGTTAAGACTCCAGCCCTACAATTACGAAAGATTCGTTCAGTGCGACCACGTTGAATTCACGTTCGGCGGCGGTGAAGCAAACGTTGCGGTATCTCTCGCTAACTACGGTATGGATGCGGCTTACGTTACCAAGCTTCCCGCGCACGCTATAGGTCAGGCGGCTGTTAACAGCCTTCGCCGTTACGGTGTTGATACCACGAAAATCGTTCGCGGCGGTGACAGAGTAGGCATCTATTTCAACGAAAAGGGCGCTTCCCAGAGAGGCTCGGTTTGTATCTATGACCGTG
The DNA here is from genome assembly GCA_017462485.1 of Clostridia bacterium. GTDB lineage: Bacteria > Bacillota > Clostridia > Oscillospirales > CAG-272 > UBA1740. Next base: position 45,327 of record JAFTRA010000032.1, read on the forward strand.
CTAACTCGGCTATCGCAAAGGCTTCTCGCGAGGACTTTGATTGGGAAAAGATTTTCGAGGGCGTTGATTGGTTCCACTTCACCGGTATTACTCCCGCTCTTGGCGCAAACGTTGTTGAAATCTGCAAGGATGCGTGCAAGGCAGCAAAGGCAAAGGGCATCAAGATTTCCTGCGACCTTAACTATCGCGGTAAGCTCTGGACAAGAGACGAAGCTCGTGCCGCTATGACTGAGCTTTGCCAGTACGTTGACGTTTGCATCTCCAACGAGGAAGACGCAAAGGATGTATTCGGCATCGAAGCAGAGGCTACCGATATTTACGGCGGTAAGCTCAACCACGACGGTTACAAGTCTGTTGCTAAACAGCTTGCGGACAAATTCGGCTTCGAGTATGTTGCTATCACGCTTCGTGAGAGCCGCTCTGCATTTGACAACGGCTGGTCCGCTATGCTCTACGACGTTAAGGCTGACGAATACTGCTTCTCCAAAAAGTACGATCTCCACATCATCGACCGCGTAGGCGGTGGTGACAGCTTCGGCGGCGGTCTCATCTACGCTCTTATGAACGGAAAGAGCGCACAGGGCGCAGTTGAATTCGCAGTTGCAGCTTCCGCACTCAAGCACTCCATCGAGGGCGACTACAATATGGTTACTCTCGCAGAGGTTGAAAAGCTCGCAGGCGGCGACGGCTCGGGAAGAATTCAAAGATAATAAAGCTGCCTTGAGCGCAGCGAAATGGCAGCTACAGGTTAGCAGCATAAAGTTTTCGTGATTTGGAGCCTATAATCCAAATCAATTTGCTCCGCAAATACCGAAAACTTACGAACCTAAGTGAGATTCGAGCTGCCTTGAGCGCAGCGAAATGGCAGCTACAGGTTAGCAGCAAAAAGTTTTTGCGGGTTGGGTTAAGAATTCCAACCCGCTTTTCTTTTAGAAAAGTTCCAAAAACTTGCGAACTGAAGTGGGACTCGAGCTGCCTTGAGCGCAGCGAAATGGCAGCTACAGGTTAGCAGCATAAAGTTTTTGCGGGTTGGGTTAAGAATTCCAACCCGCTTTTCTTTTAGAAAAGTTCCAAAAACTTGCGAACTGAAGTGGGACTCAAGCTGCCTTGAGCGCAGCGAAATGGCAGCAACAGGTTAGCAGCAAAAAGTAAATTAAAGACAAAAAAGACGAGATTTTTCTCGTCTTTTTTTGTATAGCATCATAATTACGCATTCAATGTGCTTTTATCTCTTTATTTAACTTTTGATGATAACAGTCACCTTTTTGCCTAATTTCTCAAAAAAGTTTATTGTGTGTTTAGTGCCTTTTGATTCCCCATCCCAAAAAGCAACGGCTTCATCGGAATACTCTGCTATTTCCTCGTTTCTTTTTATTGGTGCCGCTCTTCCATATAAGTTATACTTTGGCAAAAATTCAGTGATTTTTATTCCGTTCCTTTTCGCATACTCTTTTGCCAAAGTATCAACTCCTTTTGCGCCTCCCGAAACTATTTCAGTGACACCGGCGGGAATATATTCATCGATAACAATTTGGTTGAGTTTTCTTGATCCTACAATAGCCAGCTTCATATTTGCATCCTCAATTTAAACATATTTTAGATACATTATGTATCTATATTAAGCATTTTAACACATAATAGGTGTAAAGTAAATACAAAATATATTTATATTGAGGTTTGTTATGGCTACAAAAAGCTTATCTATCAGAATTGAACAAGAAATGCTTGATAAATTACACGTAATTGCAGATTATGAGGGGCGCAGTGCCAACAGTCAAATACTTGTTCTTATCAGAGATCTTATCGAATCATATGAAGCAAAACACGGAGAAATCAAAACGGGAAAAAGAGCGAAATAATTTTTCTTAATAAACTAATATAAAGGTTAATGCGGGTGGACGCCTCTACCGCTCCATAAAAAAAGCACCCTGCTTTGAGGGTGCTTTAATAATATAACTTGCCAGCTGAAAGATTTGTAATGCGGATTACGGGTGACGAGCGAAAAACAGTTGATAACTGTTTTTCACGACGGAAGTCAACAAAGCAAGGAGTTCGCGAAAGGCTTTATGCTCGACAATGAACGACTATGCGACTTGACAGGTCTCGAACACGCTAACCTCGACGCGAAGCTAGAGGTTAATGGCGGGTGGACGCCCCTATCCGCTCCATAGAAAAAGCACCCTCAAAGCAGGGTGCTTTTTCTATGGAGCGGATTACGGGGCTCGAACCCGCCACCTCCACCTTGGCAAGGTGGCGCTCTACCAAATGAGCTAAATCCGCATATGGTGCCTCCGGTCGGAATCGAACCAACGACACGGGGATTTTCAGTCCCCTGCTCTACCAACTGAGCTACAGAGGC
>JAFTRA010000033.1 GCA_017462485.1 Clostridia bacterium
ATTTGTGATTGCAGCAGTAAGAGTGGTCTTAACGTGGTCAACGTGACCGAGTGTACCTATATTAACATGGGGTTTTGTTCTTTCGAATTTAGACTTTGCCATTTTAAATATCCTCGTTGGATTTGTATTTTTATTTTTTTAATTTTTTTGTTTTAACCGCGGCTGCCTTGGCTAAAGCAGCCACGGGGTGAACCGAAACTAATTACTTAGCAGCTCTGTTCTTGATGATTTCTTCCTGAATATTCTTAGGAACATCCTGGAATCCATCGGGCTCCATTACATAAACAGCACGTCCCTGAGAACGAGAACGAAGGCTGGTTGCGTAACCGAACATCTGAGCAAGCGGAACGTGAGCGTAAATCCTGGATACGCCTGTTGCGATCTGCTCCATAGAATCCATCTGACCACGGCGGGAGTTGATATCACCGATGATATCGCCCATGTAGTCGTCGGGAGTTGTTACGGAAACCTTCATGATAGGCTCTGTAAGAACGGGGTCAGCGCGTCTCATAGCTTCCTTGAATGCCATAGAACCTGCAATCTTGAACGCCATTTCAGACGAGTCAACTTCGTGATAAGAACCATCATAAAGAGTAACCTTAACGTCAACAACGTTGTAACCTGCAAGTACACCTGCCTGCATAGCGCCCTGAATACCTGCGTCAACAGCGGGAATGTATTCCTTAGGAATAGCACCACCTGTTACAGAGTTGATAAACTCGTAACCCTTACCGGTTTCGTTAGGCTCAATAGTAATCTTAACGTGACCGTACTGACCCTTACCACCGGACTGACGAGCATACTTGGTATCCTGGTCAACCTTCTTGCGAATGGTTTCTTTGTATGCAACCTGAGGAGCACCGATATTAGCCTCAACCTTAAACTCACGAAGAAGTCTGTCAACGATAATTTCAAGGTGGAGCTCACCCATTCCGGCGATGATAGTTTGACCTGTTTCATCATCGGTATAGGTTCTGAACGTGGGGTCTTCCTCTGCGAGCTTTGAAAGAGCGATGCCCATCTTCTCCTGACCTGCCTTCGTCTTGGGCTCGATAGCCTGACGGATAACGGGCTCGGGGAATACCATGGACTCAAGAATGATAGGATGCTTTTCATCGCAGAAGGTGTCACCCGTAGTGGTGTTTTTAACACCTACAACAGCAGCGATATCACCTGCGTAGCAAACATCTATATCAGTTCTCTCGTTAGCGTGCATCTGAAGAATACGTCCGAATCTTTCATCAGAATCCTTTGTTGAGTTATAAACCGCAGTACCCTTCTGGACAGCACCCGAGTAAACTCTGAAGAAGCAAAGCTTACCAACGAAGGGGTCGGTCATAATCTTGAAAGCAAGAGCGGAGAAGGGCTCGTCGTCGCTTGCGTGACGTACGTCTGCCTCACCTGTCTCGGGGTTAACACCCTTGATTGCTTCAATGTCTGTGGGAGCGGGCATGTACTCGATGATGTTATCGAGAAGCTTCTGAACTCCCTTGTTCTTATAAGAAGTACCGCAGCAAACGGGAATAATGTCGTTTGCGATGGTAGCTTTACGAAGAGCTGCCTTGAGCTCATCGACGGTGATTTCTTCCTCCATGATATAGCGTTCCATAAGCTCCTCATCGGTTTCGCAAATGGACTCTATCATGTTCTTACGGTACTCTTCAGCGAGTTCCTTCATATTTTCGGGAATCTCTTCAACTCTCATGTCTTTACCAAGGTCGTCGTAATATACGTCAGCCTTCATATCCATAAGGTCGATAATACCGCGGAAGGAGCTTTCTGCTCCGATAGGAAGCTGCACGGGAACTGCGTTCGCGCGAAGTCTTTCCTTAATCATTTTAACAACACGGAAGAAATCAGCACCCATAATGTCCATCTTGTTGATGTAGCACATTCTGGGAACCTTATATTCGTTAGCCTGGTTCCAAACGGTTTCGGTCTGGGGCTCAACACCGCCCTTTGCGCAAAGAACGGTTACAGAGCCGTCGAGAACTCTGAGAGATCTCTGAACCTCAACGGTAAAGTCAACGTGACCGGGGGTATCGATGATGTTAACTCTGTACTTGTTAGCCTTTGCAGCCTCAACGTCGTTCTGATATGCGGTGGGAACCCAATAGCAAGTAGTAGCGGCAGAGGTAATCGTGATACCTCTCTCCTGCTCCTGCGCCATCCAGTCCATCGTTGCGGAACCGTCGTGCGTTTCACCTATACGGTGAGTCTTACCGGTATAAAAAAGGATACGTTCTGTCGTCGTAGTCTTACCGGCGTCAATGTGAGCCATGATACCGATGTTTCTTGTTCTTTCAAGCGAATACTCTCTTGGCATGAAACTTTAATCTCCTTTTTATACTAATTAGAATCTGTAGTGAGCAAAAGCCTTGTTTGCTTCTGCCATCTTGTGTGTATCTTCCTTCTTCTTGAAAGCTCCACCCATGCCTGCTTTCGCATCCATGATTTCGTTGGCGAGTCTTTCAGCCATGGTATTTTCACCACGAGCTCTGGAATAATTGATGATCCAGCGAAGACCAAGTGTCTGTCTGCGCTCTGCACGTACCTCCATGGGTACCTGATAGTTAGAACCACCTACTCTGCGAGCCTTAACCTCAAGAACGGGCATTACGTTCTCAAGAGCAGCCGTGAATACGTCAAGTGCATTCTCTCCGCTCTTCGCTTCGATCATTGCGAATGCATCATAAACTATCTTCTGTGCAACACCCTTTTTACCGTCGTACATAACGTTGTTGATAAGCTTGGTTACAAGCTTTGAGTTATACAACGGATCGGGCAATACATCTCTTTTGGAAATTTGACCTCTTCTAGGCACTGTACTTCCCTCCTTCATAAAATAATGATATCATAGGTACTCGAATGTTTTTCAATTCGTTAGTGCTCGTTTTGCGATTTATATGATAAGAAAAATCTATACCATCACAGCACGTGAGCACATTTTGTCCGAAAACGTACCTTTTAATTATTTCTTCGGACGCTTTGCTCCGTACTTGGAGCGGCTCTGCTTACGGTTAGCAACACCCTGGGTATCAAGAGTACCACGAATAATGTGATAACGTACACCGGGAAGGTCACGAACACGGCCACCACGAATAAGAACAACGGAGTGCTCCTGAAGGTTGTGTCCGATACCGGGAATGTAAGAAGTAGCTTCCATTCCGTTTGTAAGTCTTACTCTGGCAATCTTACGAAGAGCCGAGTTAGGCTTCTTGGGGGTTACGGTCGTTACCTTGGTGCATACGCCTCTTTTCTGGGGCGAGGTCTTATCTGTAGCTTCATTACGAAGAGTATTGAAACCTCTCTGGAGTACGGGAGTCTTAGACTTGTACGCCTTGTCGCTACGACCTTTTTTAACGAGCTGGTTAAAGGTTGGCATGATTTTCCTCCTTCTTTTAGTTATAGTTTATAGAAATCTTGTCCGGTAAATGCCTTACCTTAAAAGATATCAACAATTTGCATTATCGGCAAAATGGCATAACTCACCCTGTTACCCGATAATACCGATATATTGTAACACTTAACTTCGAACTTGTCAATAGTTTTTTTCACTTTTTTTCAAAAAATATCGTTTTAAGTTTCTATATACCAATATTTATCTCATATTGCTCTCATAAATAAATATTTTCTGCGCTAAAAATCGAAAGGCTTTTATTCCAAGACGAACTCAAACAAAACCTTTTCTTTAAGAGTTTCAGTGGGAGCTGCATATTTTTTCATAAGATTTAAGGACGGAACGTTTTCCGTCTTCACCTCGCAAATAACCTTGCGAAGCCCCACTTGCTTTGCTATTTTCAAAAGCCCCGCAAAAATCTTGCTTCCTATCCCCTGCCTCTGCCTCTCGGGAAGCACTCTGAAAGAAGCCTCGCAAGCGCCTCTGCCATCAAAAGCGTACAAGCACCCCTCACCGACGAAAACATTTTCTCCATTCTCAAAAACGGTAGCAGCAAAGGTCATAGCCTCTCCGGATTCAAACTCACGTCTTGCGGAATTTATAAAATCTTCACCGTTCCCATTCGGGATATCATCAAGTATATTATATCCAAAATGACAATTTAAGTTTGCATCTTTGAGCATTTTCTCGTATGAATCCGCATATTTCATAGCAAACTCGCCGAGGTAAACGTTATCCACCATAACCTCGGGCAATTCCTCTGCTCTCATACACTCGGTGTATATACGTATAAGGTACGTTCCGTCCTCATCCTCTGCCTCATAATAGTCCTCCGCGCCGCGAAGCATAAGGTCTCTCCATTCCTCATATACGCCTACGACGGTTTCGGCTATTCCCTCTCTTTTGCAGTACTCTGATATAGCGAAAAACGCTCCCGCCACGTCCGCATTGTCGGAAAGAGGAAACGGGGCATCGAAGTGATATCCCGCCTCATCGGAATAATATCTCATAATCAGGCAACCCGAGGAATACCCGAACTTAACCTCGAAGTCTCCGAAATCGAAGTCCGAATCGATATATTCACGAGAAAGGTCAATTTCACCTTCAGAAATGCAACTGTAATACAAGTGGAATAAATTTCTGTCTAAAAACTTAAGCTCCATAATCGTCACCGCCGAAGTATCAATTCTTTATGGGCATAGCCATCTCTGCCACGAAAATCTTTTCGCCGTTTTCGTATTCCGACCTATAATCGAAATCAGCGCCTATGGCTTCGCATATTTTCTTGCACGTCTTAAGGCCAACGCCGTTTCTTTCCGCCTCGTTAACCGAATTATTGACGTAATTCTTAACGTTTATAAAGAGCTTATCGAGTTTTGCATAGGAACGTATGCTTACGGTCTTTTCTTTATCTGCGTACTTATGAATATTTGAGAACAAATTGTCTATAATGCGCATGGTTTTCGGGGCGTCTGTCATAACACGGGTATCGACCTTAATCGAATCGTCAAGCTGCATATCAACCTTATAGCCACGCTCTCCGAGGAGCAAGACGTGCTCCGTAAGAAGCTGCGCAAGAATAGTTCTCGCGTCGTAATCGTTAATATCCGTTTCAAGCTCTCCGCTGCCAAAAACAAGGAAATATCTGAACATATCGTCGGAAAGCTCTTTAAGACGGAGAGCCGTAGCCTCCGACGCTTTGATATACTCGCTCATCATCTTATCGTCTGTACTGCTCTTCATAATGTCGAGATATCCCAAAAGCACGGTAAGGGGCGTACGTATATCGTGAGACATTGACGTTATAAGCTCAGTGTTCGCGTTTATAGCCTCTTTTTCATTCTCAAGGCTTTCAATCATAGAGCTTCTCATCTGCTCGACGTTTCTCGTAAGCACCGAAAGCTCGTCGTTACCCTTGTCGGTACGAACGGGCGTGTTCATATCCACCTCATAAACCGCGCTTACGTCCTTTGCAAGTCTCGAAATTTTGAAGAGTATTTTCTGGAAGTAAAGCATCAAAACGATTATAATAATCAACACGCCTACCGCCAAGCTAACTATATTCGCAACGTCATAGTAAATGTATTCGGTGAAATCCGCAAGAGAAACGAACAGCGTTCCGTCGCTCAAGGTGAGTGGCAAAAGTCCGTTGTTTTTAGCGGATTCTATTATCTCTTCTCTTGTGGGATATTGGACGGTGAGACCACCGTTATTACCCTCGGAAGAATTATTTTTATTGGATTCGGCATCTTCCTTTTCACCGCCCGACGCTCCACCATCCGCATTCGCGCCGCCTGAGCTGCCCCCGGTTACACCGTCGGTATTTTCATTTTCCGCATCTTGACTGCCGCCCGAATTTTCTTCGCCCTTTCCGCCGTTTTCACCGAGAGAACCGCTATTTGACGAGGAGTTTTCATTTTCGTTTTCGTTCTTGTCTATTTCGGGCTGAACGCTGCTGTCAAAGAACAGCTGATTGTCCTTATATATGAAAAGGTATATGTTTCTGTTACTTCTTACCCAATTGGTAATTTCGGCAGTATTATCGGAAGAAAGCCGATTTTTGTCAACAAAAGCTTGCAAATTAGCGACGTATCCCTCGTATCTCGCCTTTCTGGATTCACTTGAATTATAATCGTTTTCTATCCAGTTTATAAATAAATACCTCACCGAAACGGAAACGGTAATTCCAAGAACTAAAGCAAATATAATAGACAAAAGCATTCCCGAGCGTAAAGAACGAAAGCTCTTGCTTAAAATATCTTTAATTTTCTTAATCAATTTGATAACCCTTCCCCCAAACTGTTCTTATTATCTTTGGAGAGGACGGAGTGTCCTCGAGCTTTCTGCGCAAATTAAGCATATGCACCGTAACCGTGTTACTTGAAGACGGAAGCGGCATCTCACCCCAAACAGATTCGTAAAGCTCATCCGATGAAATCGCTCTTCCTCTGTTAGTCGAAAGATAAATCAAAAGCTCCATTTCCTTATCTCTTATATCAAGAGGCTCCCCGAATTTGAACACCTCACGGGTTTCGGGATTGACCATCACACCTGCTCCGAGATTTATTCCGCCCGACGAGAGCGACTGACGGGAGCTATAATTTTTATAACGTCTTGTAAGCGCCTCGATTTTCATAAGAAGCTCTCTTGCGCCAAAGGGCTTGACCACGTAATCGTCTCCGCCGCTGCCGTATGCGCTTTCCTTATCGCTGTCCAGCGATTTTGCGGTAAGAAACAGCACGGGTACGGTCGAAAAATTTCTTATTCTCTCAACCGCCTCAACTCCCGACATATTCGGCATCATAATATCCATTATACAAAGGTCTATCGACGGGTCTGCAGTAAGGGCCTCAACTGCGCCCTCACCGTCAGATGCTTCAATAACGGTGTAACCGCGCCCCTCAAGCAAAAGCTTTAATATTTTTCTTATTTCCTTTTCGTCATCGGTAACTAAAATCTTCATATTTATGACCATTCCTTTTTGCGCAAGCGCGCATATCCAGTATCACTAAATATTTTAACACATACGGAGAGCTTTTTCAAGCGTTACTTAAAAAATGCGAAGCGAAGTCTGTCTTAAACCGCACTCGCGCCGCATCTCAAACAAAATAAAGCCGAGACTTTTCAGCATCTCGGCTTTATTTAAAATCGCTATTTTTGACTTTAAATTATCGCTCCCTTTTCTACAAGCTTCTCTTGAAGCTCGGAGACGTTTATATCCCGACCGGCTCCGCCTGATTTGACCAGCATCGCCGAAGCAATACCTGCCGCCTCACCCATAGCTATACACTGCGCGGTGGGTCTTATAGCTCCCGAGGCAAGACGGGTGGCAGAAACGCACCTGCCCGCAACGAGAAGATTATCCACTCCCTTTGGCACAAGGGCGCGATACGGAATATAGAATCTCCAGTGATTCATATCCATACTTTCAATTTCCGGCGGTATTGGGTGAATATCCACGGGATGACCTCCGCAGGCTATGGCGTCCTCGAATTTTCTTCCCATCACAACGTCGAGTCCGTTAACGGTATATTCGCCGACTATATGTCTGGTTTCACGCACGCCAACGTCCGGAATATAGGTTGCAGTTATATTTTCAAGTCCCGGGAATTCTCTGAGATTTTTGGTGAGAGCCAGCGCGCCGTTCTTTATCGAATGCTGACCTCGGCTTAAGCTTTTTGCATCAAGTCCGTTTGCGTTGTTAAACGCGCATCCGGGACCGAGAAGTATAGCCTCGTCCTTGCTCGGCAGATTGTATATCTGAACGACGGGGTTGGGGTGAGGCGTGGGACTTAACTCTCCTATTTTAATTCGGAATACGCACATATCACCTCTGTTATAGCTCTCTATTACGTCATCTAAAGACATTACTCCAAACTCGTGCTGATGGAATTTATCGGGATTCTCTTTAAGATATTCGAAGAGTCTCTCAAAGTTAACGCCACGGACTCTATACATCGTGCCGAAATTCATCATCTCGCCTAACTTTCTTCCGCACCCCTCCTTCAAGTCCGCTTCGGTTGCGCCAAGGTTAAAAGGAACGCCTGAAAGAGTGGCAACGTCACCGTCTCCCGTAGCGTCTATAAACCTATCAGCCGCTATCTCGGAAAAGCCTTCCTTATTAACGACTATGACGCTTTTAATTACGCTTCCCTCTTTGTTTACAAGGCATACGCGAGTATCGTAAAGCACCTCGACTCCCGCCTCGTCAAGCATATTCATCATAGTAGCAACCGCCGCCTCTTTGTCGGTGAAAACGTAGCTTCCGGGCTCACCGTGAGTTCCGAGCGCCAAGCCGTTATCAATCATTCTTTTGCAGTATTCTCTCGCAAGTCCTCTGACGACCTGAACGCTTTCGGGCTTCGTTCCAAGCACGTCAAGAACCTCGGTTTTGTATTTATCCACGTCCTTACAATGCTCGGTGAATTTGGTTATTCCCGCTTCACCTAGAGTGAGCATACCACCGGGCGTAAAGGTGCGCTCGATAAGAAGAGTTCTCGCTCCCTCTCTTGCCGCCGCGATTGCCGCAAAGCAGCCTGCGGTACCGCCACCGCAAACGACTACGTCGTATGAGGCGTACGCCTTTGCCTGTATTTTATATTCATTCATCATAATAATACTATCTCCGTTTTGGCATTTTGCCGTTTTTATAACTTTTATTTACATTTCTCAGGAAAAATATCAATATAATCAATAAGAATGTTGTCCGAAAGTTGCTCCGACTCGAAAGCGAGCGTGAACTGATTTTTTCCATTTTTCACAGCCCGAAGAGGAACGCGGAATGCTCTTGCGGTTTCAGGAGTTGCGTGAAGCGGAGGATATTTACCGTCCTCCTCGTAGGGCTCGCTTATATCTTCACACGGGTATGCCTCTGCACCGTTAAACCACAGCTTAAATTGTCTATCGCCAAGGTTATCACGGGCTATTATTCTGAATCTGAAATCGCTCTGCCATTTTCCCGGCGGCTCCGCCATATAAATTTCGAAATTATGCTCTCTACCCTTTGCAAAGGACTTTCCTCGAAGCTGTGACTTATGCTCCCAGCCCTTTGCTATAAAGAAATGCTGAGGCGCATTAGATATAAACTCTATATCCTTTGCGTTTTTCAAAACCTCAAAAGGCGGCTCGTTGAAGGGACCTCTTCCCTCTACTCCGTGCTCGCGGTAATAGACGAAATTAAAGTAACTCATTCCCTGCGCGCCCGCTTTATGAGCCATATACGCTGCCGTGTATATTTCGTTTTCACTCGCTCTGCGGAAGGTATCGTTATCGTAGCAGCCTTCCTTCAAAACTTTACCCTGATAGGTGCAGTGGCAGGCTTCAAAATAAACCGCAAGGTTTGGCATTCTCGCTGTGAATTCCTCAAAGTCGGTCCACTGGTCAGTATAATAATGCGTTGAAACGTTCACCATTTCCACGCCGAGCTTTTCCATATTTTCGGGCAAAAGTCCGAGCTCACTCCACATTTCCATTTTCGAGGGAACACGCACGCAAAGATATCTGTGCTTTCCGCCTCGCTCGGTTCTGTCAAGAACGGCTCTGACGTTTTTAATAAAGCGTTCGGTTATGCTCTGCCTTTCTTCAAAGGTCGTGGCGCTCACGTCGTACATATGAGGATGGCGCATAAAATCAAGCTCAAAGCCGTCTATGTCGTACATTTCGCACTGCTCGGTTATAAGATTCAGCATATACTCGGTAACCTCGGGATATATCCAGTTCTGGCAACGGTTGTCCCAGGACTTAAGGTTGCCCCCGAACATATATTCCTTATGCTCCATCATAAAACGGCAAACGCTGTGAAGTCCCCTCACGTGATGCTTCGTTTCGCAGCACTCCACGTGATGACCGTCGTTAAGCCTTAGCGACACGAAAGCCGCCTGACCGAATTCACGGCAAGCATCGATAAAATCCTGAAGAATATCTCCGCCGTCACGCACGTAACCGTTAATTCCCTTAAGCTCTATCAGCTCCTCATACGGAACCTCAAAATATTCGCTCCACCACTTAAGATGCTCGCCGAAGGGATAAAATTTACTTTTATACCACGGAACTCTGCCGTGCGCCAGCTGAATAAAATGAGCGTCGGCAAGCCCCGCAACCTCTTTTACCGCCTCACGCAAGAAGCTCGGTTTATAGCTTTCGCCTTTTTTACGGTAGGGGCTCGTGCAGTTTTCAAGGTTCGTGGTATCGTTACTGTATATGTTCTTAAAAGGAACTCTTGTATTCATTACCTACTCCATTCCCTTATCGAACACCTTAACGAATTCGATAAGACTTTCCTCCGAGGTCAAGCTACCCATAGGACGCATTTCAAAGGATATAGTATTATTTTCCTTTTCGGTATATCCGATTTTCTTTAGCATTTTTATGAATCTCACACCGTCCTCGGAGGAATACTCGCTGCCAGGATAATTCCAAGCGGGGTGCTTATCTCCGTAAAGAGCAGATGATTTATCCTTTATCACGCAGTTGCCAAGGTGTATATGCTCAAGCACATCGCGTGATTTTTCCACTGCGCTCTCAAGCGTTTCGTGCATAAGAGGAACGTGACACATATCCAAAAGTAAACCAAAGTTAGCAAATCCTGCTTTTCTTACGGATTTAACAAACTCAACCGTTTCGCAAAGAGGTCCGAAAAGAAAATATTTATCAATATCTCTATCGGTCGGCTCAAGGGTAAGCATAACGTCACGGGGAATCCTCTCGCCAAGCTTCATTATGAATTCAAAGAAGCGTTCCTTTGCGGCATCTCTGTCAGACGGAAAATCTCTTCCGCTGCCGATAACTATCTTTTTCGAATCAAGAGAAAGCGCATACTCTATTTCTCTCATAATCGTAGAATACGCATACTCACGCTCCGCTTTGTCCGGTGATGCGGGATTTGACGGAGCTTCACCGAATCTGTCACCTACGTTATAGTTGATTATTTTGCCGGAAGACTTAAGGATATCCCTCTCGGCAGCCGCTCTCTCGCCTCGCCAAAGCCAGCAATCAAGTGCCGAGACGTGTTCGTTTTCAGATAATTTTGCCAACGTTTCAGTATGCGCCTCGGCACAGGTTATCGAATCGGGATAAAGAAACATATGATTTGAGCCTAAAATTGTTTTCATTCTCTCGTCATCTCCTTTTCGTACTTAAGATACTCGCTCCAGGTAGCGAGCAAATTATCACCGCGCATAATTACGGTATCATCCGTGTCAAATATTTCGGGGTGTATATTCTTCATTTTGGTTAAGTAGAAGCAGTCGGAAAATTTAATTTTTATCTCGTACGGCGAGCTTAATTTATAAGGCTCAACGTTTGCCTTTGCCGCCTTTAAGGCTGCCTCGTAGAGCATCTCTGCAGTTTTTTCTGCCGGCAGACATATTGCGCTATCCTCCGTAAGAGATTTTTTTACAGCGCAGGTAATAACACCGGGTATAAGCTCCTCTGCCTCACGGCATCCAAGGTCGTCACCAGACACAAAGAGAAGAGGTATCCCTCTCTCGCCCGCAAGAGCCGCTTCGACTCCTATTTCGCCAAGCAGCTTACCGTTAATATGTATGCTGTCATACTCTCTTAAGTAGCTATGCGCAAGGCAAGCTCCCTTTACGTGCTGCATCGTGTGAAGCCCCAGCATAAAAAGACCGTCAAAGTCATCACCCACACCACGCCACAAATCAGGCAAGATAGGCTTTCCAAGCACCGCAGGAACGCTTATCCTTGATACGTCAACGTTCCTTCCATCTGTATGCATATCGTAAACCACGGCATCACACCCGGCATCCTCTATTCCTCGAAGCACGGCAAGCAGGTCATGCATAAGCATTTCCTTACCGAACTCGCTTACTTCAGCCTGTGGGAAGGACGTAACTCCGCTGACGCCCTCTATATCTGTCATAACCAAAAATCTTTTTTTCTTCATAAAGAAAAGCCCCCTTTTAGCGTTTGTTGTAACACCATTGTACACAAACGAAGGGAGCTATTCAATAAAATGTCCAAAAATTTATATAAAATGTCCGAAATTTACAATTTTGACACCGACTGCTTCCTGAATTCCCCGGGGGTAAAGCCCGTGTGCTTAAAGAAAAATTTGTTAAAATACTGCACATTTGAAAATCCGAGAGACTCGCTTATCATATCGAGCGACAACTCCCCGACAAGCATCATTCTTTTTGCACAGTCTATCTTATGGCGGTGAATATACTGCAAGAGGGATACGTCCTCGTATTTTTTAAAGAGTCTTCCAAGCTGCTTTACGCTTACTCTGCAAAAAAGACTCACCTCTTCGCAGCTGAAAAATATCTGGGGATTGTCGTCAATGTATTTTTTAGCTCTGTAAACCCTCGGGTCAAAGCGCTTCACGGGCGTATTTTTTTCGGAGAAAGCGCTCATTGCTCCGGCCGCAAAATATACCGTTTCGGTAAGGCGCGACCTGATGATATCCTTTGCATACTCTCCCTTTTCCTCGCCGCTCGCAGCTATAAATTCTATATTATTTCTTATGCTTTCATTCATTTTAAATATGGTATCTGCGCATTTGGAAAGCCTTTTGCAAAGCTCACTGCTCTCGGAAATCTCAAAGGCGATAGTTATTTTTGTAAAATCTCCCTCGCACGAGATAACCTTATGCATTTTTTTAGGCGATATAAGAAAAAACTCCCCCTCGCAAACTCTTTGCTCCCCATCCCGAAGTCCGTAGGTTACACTTCCCCGAAGAACCAGGTGCAGCTCGAAAAAAGTATGAGAATGGTCGCGGAAGGTCAAGCTATCTCTGTTTTCTGCGCACGCAGCCATTATCCAAAGAACCGAAGGTCCGTCGTCGGTCTCTTTTATCGGCAGGTTTATTTTATTTAACACACTTACAAAAGAATTGTTCATAGCGTCCTCCGCATACTTTCCTTGTAAATATGCTATCACGAATCAAAACTTTTGTCAACGGTTTGTCCGTTTTTTACAACCACACTAAAAGCGGTCAGCGAGCATAACACCCGCTGACCGCTGAATTTTATAGTACCGTTATTTTTTAACGAATCAGTAATTCTCTTTTCTTACCTCGAAGAAGCTCTGGGGATGAGCGCATACAGGGCAAGCGAGAGGAGCCTTAAGACCCATTACAAGATGTCCGCAGTTGCGGCACTCCCACATGGTCATTTCGCCCTTTGCGAATACTTCCTGCATCTCAACGTTAGAAAGAAGCTTACGATATCTCTCCTCGTGAGCCTTTTCAATAGCGGCTACCATTCTGAACTGAGCAGCGAGAGCCTTGAAGCCCTCCTCTTCAGCCTCTTTAGCGAAGGTATCGTACATATCGGTCCACTCATAGTTCTCACCCTCTGCTGCTGCGAGAAGGTTAGCTGCGGTGGTGCCAAGTCCGCCAAGAGCCTTGAACCAAAGCTTTGCGTGCTCCTTTTCGTTATTTGCAGTCTCCTCGAATATAGCGGCAATCTGCTCGTAGCCCTCCTTCTTTGCAACAGATGCAAAGTAGGTGTACTTGTTTCTTGCCTGCGATTCGCCTGCAAAAGCAGTCATAAGATTCTGTTCTGTTTTAGTTCCCTTGAGTTCCATTTTAAATTCTCCTTTAATATGGTTTTATTTTTATTTAATTTATTTTGTCTGATTTAAACCGTTTTTCTGCAATTCTCGCAAACGTACCGCAGTTTAAGCTCGTACGAATCAACGTCCGCTCCCGCAATTCTTTTCATATCCTCAAGAAGCGTCGGAACCGAAATATCCTTGATAGCGTGGCAAGACGTGCATATAAGATGCCCGTGCAGCTCGAATGACGAGTCATACACGTCAGCGCCGCCGTCAGCGGTTATTTTCCTTATAAGTCCCTCTTCTTCCATAGACCGAAGATTATTATATACAGTCGCTCTCGAAATCCCCGGCATTTTCTCCCTGGCTAAAAGAAGCAGCTCGTCAGCGGTTCTATGCTGTCCTTTGCATAATTCCGAACGGAAAATCGAAAGCAATAAAGCTTTTTGCTTTGTCATATCGTTCTCCCAATTTAGACGAAGTATTGATTTTTTAGATTTCGTCTAAAATTATTATAACAAAACAAAATCACATTGTCAATAGCTTTATTCGAATTTTTTCAAAAAATATTTTACCGTTGTAAGCTTACGAATTATACCCGCTTTTTAAAACCGCTCTTTTATTTTTGGTTTATTTTTTCTCTTAACTCTATCTGATACGGGATAAGAGGTAAACTTTATTTTCTCCCGTCTTACGAGATGTAGTTACCCATACGTATTACTACGTACGCAGAGAAGCCTTTACACAGTCTTCATGCGTCTTAAGAAAATCGGGCACAAGCAACCCACTCGTCAGATACATAATTATTATTGACAAAATTATAAAAACGACTCATCAAAACGTAACGCATCTGACGTTTAAATGCTTAACATAGAAGCGCCGTTGCACGATTATATTTCGGTAAGTCGCAAACGGTCTTAGGTAAAACCTTATCAAGAAAGGTGACGTTCTTTACATGCATTTTAGCCATAACGTCTCCGCAAAACAATTCCTTACAAAAGGATTTTATTAAATTATAGCATAATAAAGCTTATTTTTCAATCATTATTTTCAATCCGAAAAGAAAAGTTTTCTTCCGTATGTCATTTTGACTAAAACAATTGCCTAAAGTGAATAATTTTTTTGCAATTTAGTTTTTGAATTATGATAAAAAACTGTTGATTTATCAAAAAAAATGTAGTAAAATATATTTGTTGAAGTATTTCAGTTTATAATCTTAATATTCCATAATCATAAATTATTAAAGGAGACATTATGCAAACTATCGTACGTCCCGAAAGTTTTTGCCGTATTACCACGGAAGCGCTCGCTAAAAGCTTTATCGACGAGCAGGTAAAAATTATCAGAGAGCAGGTTGGTAACAAAAAGGTTCTTCTCGCCCTTTCAGGCGGAGTTGACTCCTCGGTAGTTGCCGCTCTTCTTGTCAAAGCAATCGGAAAGCAGCTCGTATGCGTTCACGTTAACCACGGTCTTATGAGAAAGGACGAATCTGAAAACGTTGTTGAAATTTTCAGAAATCAGATGGACGCAAACCTCATTTACGTTGATGCAACCGACCGTTTCTTGAATCTTCTCAAAGACGTATCCGACCCCGAAACAAAGAGAAAAATCATAGGCAAGGAATTTATAAACGTTTTTGCCGACGAAGCAAGAAAGCTTGAGGGAGTTTCTTATCTCGCCCAGGGAACAATATATCCCGACATTCTTGAGAGCCAGAAGCAAGCCGAAGGCAAAAAGGCTGTTAAATCGCACCACAACGTAGGCGGTCTTCCCGAGGACCTCCAATTTGAGCTTGTTGAGCCCCTTGCTCTCCTCTTCAAAGACGAGGTAAGAGTTGTCGGCGAAGCGCTCGGACTTCCTCACGCTATGGTTTACCGTCAGCCCTTCCCCGGCCCAGGTCTTGGCGTGCGCTGCCTTGGCGCTATCACGAAGGATAGACTTGAAGCTCTCCGCGAGGCTGACGCAATTCTCCGTGATGAGTTTGATAAAAACGGTCTTGCCGAAAAGGTATGGCAGTTCTTCGTAATTGTTCCCGACGTCAAGAGTGTTGGCGTTAAGGACGAGAGCCGCTATGAAGGCTGGCCCGCTATTATCCGCGCCGTTAACACCACCGACGCTATGAGCGCAACTATCGAAGAAATCCCCTACGCTGTTCTTCATAAGATAACCGCACGTATCACAAGCGAAGTCGTAGGCATCAATAGAGTTCTTTATGACCTCACACCGAAGCCTACGGGAACGATTGAATGGGAATAAGCCTGTGGCTTATTCCCATTCAATCAACTATGATTGCCTAACAGCAAGTTATGATACGCTCTGCGTAGTTATAGTTAGCTTCGCCAAGTTATGAGCGACTTCGTCGCGTTGAAGTTAGATAAGCAATCATATCATAACGAGTACATAGTACTCCCATAACGTTTGGCAACGCCAAACTCATAACTCTAAACTCATAACTTTTTCTCTTATCTGCAAAACAAGTATCAGTTATGATTGGCTTTGCCAAATTTGAAGTTACAGGAGCTTATTATGCCAGACAGCATATTAAGAAACAAATCCAAGGAATTTGCCAAAAGTATTGTGTTTCTTTGCCGAGGATTAAAACAAAACGGGGTTGAAAGTGCTTTAATCAACCAACTTCTGCGTTGCGGAACTTCTGTCGGTGCAAACGTTCACGAAGCACAATATGCACAAGGAACAAAGGATTTTATTTCTAAGTTTGAAATAGCACTCAAGGAGTGCAATGAAAGCGAGTATTGGCTTGAACTATTGCATGAAACAGATAGTAGTATAAGTGAAATGGAGTTCAAAAAATTTCAAAAAGAATGTATAGAACTACGCCGAATGCTCGTTTCGTCGGTTACCACATTAAAGAACAAATAAGGCTTACAAGTGGATTGGAAGCCTTATTTCAAGCCACTTTTTGCTCATTTTACAATTTTGCCGACAACACTTTTAATTTTAACAACATAAAATGAATGCTCTGCTTTTGACGGCAGAGCATTTTTGGTTTCAATTATGATACATTGGTTGAATTCTTCTATATAGCTGTCAGCGTAAGAAGTAAGATTAGCATCTACCATAGCAAGAAATTCTTCTTTGGTTACATCTGCATTATCCACGCCAAACATATTGGTTTTGACACCATATTGTTTTTTGTTTTTTATCTTTTTCGGTCATTTTCGGTTGCTCCCAAACGCGCCAGCCTTTTTTATCTTTTTTCTTCTCAGGGAGAAGAAAGCAGTAGATAACGACACATTTGTAGGATTTTTTTCGAATTTTCTATTGACAAAGGCAATACTTCGTGATATGATGTATTACACAACAGGAGGCATTCTATGGATATTCAGTTAAAACGAGGATTACTCGATATATGCGTACTGGCAGCTATAAAGAACGAAGATTCATATGGCTATAAGATTATCAAGGATATGAAGCCGTATATTGAAATGTCGGAATCGACTCTATATACGATACTAAAGCGTCTGGAGCTTTCGGGTATGCTGACAGTTCGCACGTCGGAGCACGACGGCAGACTTCGAAAATACTACCACATTACGAAAGCAGGGCTCGGGCGCCTTGAGGATTTCAAGGACGAATGGCGTGAAGTTATGTTGATATATCAATTTGTAACCAAGGAGGACTCGGCAAAATGACAAAGCAGCAGTTTATGGCAAGGCTTAAGGCAAAATTAAAAGGACTGCCCAAAAAGGACGTAGAAGAAAGACTTTCATTCTACGGTGAGATGATAGACGACCGCATT
This sequence comes from Clostridia bacterium, assembly GCA_017462485.1. GTDB lineage: Bacteria > Bacillota > Clostridia > Oscillospirales > CAG-272 > UBA1740. The sequence continues at coordinate 17,178 of JAFTRA010000033.1, forward strand.
GAATCGGGACTTTCCGAAGAAGAGGCGTTATCAGAGGTCGGCTCGGCAGATGAGGTAGCGGCAGAGATTATCGGAGAAATGGCTACTTCCGCCGCTCTTAAAGAAAAGGTCGAAAACAAAAAGCTATCCGCTTGGCAAATAATTCTTTTGGCTCTCGGCTCTCCTTTATGGATATCTTTACTGATAGCGGGACTTGCCGTGATTATTTCGGTTTATGCGGTCATTTGGACTCTAACCGCAGCTCTCTGGGTTGTTGAGCTACCATTCTTAATTTTCGCATTTATCTCAAAATATCTGTTTATAGGATGCAAATACACGACACGGGGTGCTCTTTATCTTACACGGCAATGTCTTTCCTTTATAAAGAGCACATTTAAATAAGGGGGCTTTCTATAATGATGACAAAGCTACTTATAATTCTTGGCGCGCCGTTATGGCTACCGCTTCTTATTGCGGTGGCTGCCGTGATACTCTCGCTCTTAATTGTGCTTTGGGCAGTCATACTTTCTTTTTGGAGCGCATTTACATCGCTTGCGGTTTCCTCCTTGGGAAGTCTTTTGCTCGGTATAATAAATGTCGTTAGCAGCGGTGTTCTTTCGGAGATTGCTTTAATGCTGTTTGGTACGAGTATGGTATTGGCAGGACTCGCTATCTTCTCATTCATCGGTTGCCTCTACGCAACAAAGTGTTCGTGGAAGCTTATCAAAAGCACATTTGCAGTTTTGAAAAACTGATTGCAGAAAGGAATAAAAATATGAAAAAATGCTTGATTTTGGCAACTTTACTTGTCATTTTGGGCGGTTTGACTATTACTATGACAGCTTGTTCAAAGAATTTTAATTTCAATACGCTATTTGGAAACAGCTTTGAAGAAAAAGCAGTTGAGGTGGACGGTAGCTTTAATTCTATTGAAATACACACCGACACAGCAGATATCACTTTAATTTCCTCTGATGACGGCAAATGCAGGGTGGTTTCGAACGACCGCAAAAAAATTGAATATTCCGCAATAAGTGAGGACGGTGCTCTTAAAATCAAATCCACCGACACAAGAAAATGGTACGAGCGTATGTTCAGCTTCGGAGCTCCTACTCTCACGGTATATCTTCCTAAAGAAGAGTTTGCCTCTCTCATAATAGACGAATCAACCGGAAATATCAAGGTAACGGATAATTTCAATTTTGCCACGCTTAATATAAAGGTCAGCACAGGAAACGTCATCTTGGAAAATATTACAGCCGACTCGGTAAGTGTTGAAACCTCCACGGGTAAAATTGATATGAAAGATACTGCTTGCACAGGCGAAATCACCCTTAAAGTCAGCACGGGTGACACTTATCTTCACAGCGTTAGATGCAAAAATCTTACCTCAACAGGTAACACGGGAGATATATCCGTAACAAACGTTATTGCAGAAGGAAAATTTGATATCGAGAGAAGTACAGGAGACGTGAACTTTGACTCCTCAGATGCTGCTGAAATATACGTAAAAACCGACACGGGTAACGTGAAAGGCACACTTCTGTCCGATAAAGTATATATTGTTTCCAGCGATACGGGTAAGATCGACGTGCCGAAAACCATAACGGGCGGCAGGTGCGAAATAAGTACAAATACCGGAAATATTAAAATATCTGTGAAATGATAGACGGATGCCGTATTTGAAGCACTTCTAATAAATCATAGCGAGGATACCAAAAACAAGTATCCTCGCTCTAAATTTATGAATTTTTGATTGTAAAGTTATATACTTATAACAGGACAGCCCTTATCAGTCTCTTCCCTCTCGCTTTCCAACCTCACGGAATATATCAAGCGTAGGCGCGGGGATACGTCCGAGGTGGTCGGGTCCAACGTTGAGCAGATAATTTATGCCGTGTGAGTTGAGGTGACGCTTTATGCAAATAACCTCGTCGGCACTCTTCCAAGCGTCGTCATAGTACTTGAAGCCCCAGGTTTTATTGAGGGTTGCGGGGGTTTCGGTAAGCATTTCGTCATTGTATTCGTCGGGAACCACGTTATCGTCTAAGGAACGGTAATCACCGAATCCGTTGCCTATTCTCGTGTTTATAAGGCAATTCGGCTGAAGCTCCTTAACGAGCTTGTATAACTCCTCGGACTGCTCCTTTGTGATAACGTTGGGCGTATCAAACCAAATGAGGAGAAGCTCTCCGTAATTCGTCAAAAGCTCACGCACCTGAGAGAGAGTCTTTTTTCTGAAGCAACGGTCAAAGTCCTTGTTTTCTTCATCGGGGAAGTCCCAATCGTTAGAGACGTGACCGTTCTTGGTATTGTAATAATACCCTCCTCCGTCATACTCATTCCAATCAAGCTCCTGCGAATAATAGAGGCCGAGCCTCATACCGTGTTTTTTGCACGCCTCGGCAATTTCCTTTATTATATCTCTTCCAAAAGGAGTTCCATCTACGGAATTAAAATCATCGTATTCCGATTTGAAAAGACAGAAGCCCTCGTGATGCTTTGCGGTAACGACTACGTACTTCATTCCCGCGCTCTTTGCGGTAAGCACCCATTCCTCCGCATCGAAAAATATGGGATTGAACGCTTTCGCAAGCTTGTGATACTCTTCCATAGGTATTTTTGCGTTACGCCTTATCCATTCCGCAATTCCGTCGATGCGCTTTCCGTTCCACTCGCCCGCAAGCAGACTGTAAAGTCCGAAATGAACCATCATTCCGAATTTTGCTTCCTTAAACCATAGCTTATTATCCATAAAAATCTCCTATTGACAATTTTCGGATTATATGATATCATATATCCGCTTTTATTTTACCTAAAACATACATAAAATGCTATGATTTGATCAGCAGTATAAATTGATAGAAATCGACTTAACAGAGGGAATATGAACATGCTTTGCAAATTACGCTTCGCAGGATGCTGCGAGGTTCCTCGCCCGTGGGTAACTACGGTATCGGAGGGCGTGAACAGACTGTATTACATTCACGGTGGAGAGGGCGGATATATAAGAGGTGGAAAGAGGATACCCTTTGTTCCCGGATATATATACATTTTGCCCGCTTTTTTGAATACGGAAACCTACACGGACCCCGACAACCGTCTGGTGCATACCTACGTCAATTTTGAGTTGGTACCGCCTATTATATCCTCTGACGTGTTAGCTCTCGACCCAAAATCAGACGCTGTAACAGACTCGGTTTTCAAAACGCTAGAGCTACTTGCGTCGATGGCGACAAAATCGGTTTTATCAAAAGAGGATAAGGTCTTACTTATTGACACGGTCACCTACCTTATCTCAAAAGCCGTATCGGTATCCTCGTCCGCTCTTCTTGACGACGAGGTAGTAAATAAGGCTCTTAAAATAATGATAAGCCGTATGAAAGACGGGCTTACTGTCGCAGATATTGCCGCAGAGTGCTTTATGTCAACGGACGGATTTATAAGAAGATTCACCCGTACCGTCGGAATGACGCCGTACGCATATTACAAAAAACTAAAGCTACGAGCTGCCGCCGCTATGAGAGATGAGGGTGCAACTCTCGAGGAGGCTGCCGAACGGTGCGGATACTCAGATGCCTCTGCCCTGCTTCACGCTATGAAAATTTCTCCCATTCCAACGTTTTAGTAAGCGTTTCGCAAACAGAAAATATTGCGTATCCCCGAAAGTAATGCGCGCGAGATATTGACTTTTTTCAAAAATAAGTATATCCTGTTTTAAGAATTACAAAATAAATAAGGTGCTTTTAAAATGAGTAACACGAAAAGAAGACTGATTTTTGCGGTAGTGTATCTTGCTTACACTTCGATTTATATTGCCAGAGTCAACTTATCAATGGCGGGCCCCGAGCTTAACGAGCTATCCGTGTTAAATACCGTGCAGCTTGGACTTCTCGGCAGCGTTTTCTCCTGCGTTTTCGGCTCGGGACGCTTGATAAACGGTGCGATAGGTGACAAGACTCCTCCGTGGATAATGCTCACTGTAGGACTCGGATTTGCCGGAATCAGCAACCTGCTTATAGGATTTTTGCCTCCGTTCATAGCAATCTTTGCGCTTTGGGCAACGAACGCATATGCGCAGTCTATGCTTTGGAGCTCTGTTTTGTGCGTTGTTTCCTCTATGTATAGCGAGGGGGACGCCAAGAAAAAGACATCTCTTATGGTAACCTCGGTAGCTATGGGTAATATCGTGGGTATTTTAGTGAATACTTTACTCATAACCGCACTCGGCGTAAAATTCGCATTTATAGTTCCCGGTATTCTTACTATCCTTCTCGGCGGCGCTGTATGCCTTCTCACAAGGAGTATAAAGCAGGAAGAAAAGGTAAAGCAAAACCACGTTTCTATATTCAAGCTCATAAGAAATAAGGAAATTCTTGAAATGAGCATTCCTGCTATGATGCACGGAGTAATGAAGGAAAACGTCAGCCTCTGGATGACCGTTTACGTAGTGGATAAATTCGGCACGGACCTCAGCACGTCCTCGTACTACATACTCCTTATTCCGCTCATCGGATTTGTCGGAAGAATTGTTTATCCTACCGTTTTTAAGCTTTGCCGAGAGAACGAAAACGCCGTTTCTCTTTTAGGCTTTGTTCTCTCTATCGCTTGCTCCGTGCTTATATGCTTCACAGGAATAGGTATGATTGCGTCCGTTCTTTGCTTAAGCCTTATATACACGGCGGCTTCGATGATAAATACTTCTATTTTATCAATATATCCTCTCCGTTCGGCAAAAACGGGTAACGTATCGTCCGTCAGCGGAGTTATGGATTTCGCAACCTATTTCGGAGCCGGAATAGCAAGTATGATATACGGAATCGTTATCGACTCATTCGGATATATACCAATGTTCGTTTCATTTGCCGTAATATCAATAGTTTCTATGGCCTTTATCGCAAAAATCAATGTCGATAGAAAGTAAACTAAATCATTGTCAAAGCACAAGCAATTCTCTTACGTCAAACGCAAAAATATGTAATTTTGTATAAATTTTTATCTTTAGAAAATATATATTTTTATGTCTTTGCTATTGCAATCGGTAATAAATTGTGATATAATATGCGCAGAAATTCTTGCTGCGCAAGCCTTTGGCGCTTCGCACCTTATGCTGTCGCATACTGCGCGCCTTGAATCAGGGCGCAAAAATGCCCTTGCAAGCAAGCATTTTTGTTTGTTATATAATAAAATGTCAAAATTTGAGGAAGATATTCATCTTGTTCAACTTTTTCTCCAATTCTTTAAAAATCAGAAGCATTATGCGGCTGTAAAGGAAGGTGTTTTTAAATGGAAAACAAAGAACGCAGAGTTGGCACGGTATCGAGAGGTATTAGATGCCCCATCATTCGTCAGGGAGATGACCTTGCTAAAATCGTTACGGACAGCGTGCTCGAAGCAGCGGAGTTCGAGGGATTTTCACTTAACGATAAGGACGTTATTTCAATAACTGAGTCAATCGTTGCAAGAGCGCAGGGCAACTACGCTTCGGTCAGCGATATCGCTAATGACGTAAGAAGCAAGCTTGGCGGTGAAACGATAGGCGTTATATTCCCCATTCTTTCCCGTAACCGCTTTGCAATATGCCTTAAAGGCATAGCTATGGGAGCTAAAAAGGTAGTTCTTATGCTCTCATATCCCTCCGACGAGGTTGGTAACGAGCTTGTTAGCCTTGATAAAATCGACGAGGCAGGCATCAATCCTTACAGCGACGTTCTTTCACTTGAAAAGTACCGCGAGCTCTTCGGAGAAAACAAGCACGAGTTTACCGGTATTGATTACGTTGAGTATTACGGAAATATTATCAAGGAAGCAGGCGCAGAGGTTGAGATTGTTTTCGCTAACCGCGCAACGACGATTCTTAATTACACAGACTGTGTTCTTACCTGCGACATCCATACACGTGCACGCACTAAGCGTATTCTCAAGGCTGCCGGAGCAAAGGTGGTTTTAGGTCTTGACGATATACTTACTTCTTCTGTTAACGGCTCGGGATACAATTCGTCTTACGGTCTTCTCGGCTCTAACAAATCCACCGAGGATCAGATTAAGCTCTTCCCTAAGGAATGCACCGATCTTGTTTTCGACATTCAGGAAAGAGTATTCAAGGCTACAGGCAAAAAGGTTGAGGTAATGGTTTACGGAGACGGTGCGTTCAAGGACCCCAAGGGTAAAATTTGGGAGCTTGCCGACCCTGTTGTTTCCCCCGCTTTCACCGGCGGTCTCGTAGGTACTCCCAACGAGCTTAAGCTCAAGTACCTTGCTGATAACGACTACAAAAACCTTTCGGGCGACGAGCTTAAGGCTGCTATTTCCGCAAGCATTAAGTCAAAGGGCGACAACCTTGTAGGAAATATGGCTTCACAGGGTACAACTCCGAGACAGCTCACAGACCTTATCGGTTCTCTTTGCGACCTCACGAGCGGCTCGGGAGATAAGGGTACTCCCGTCGTTCTCGTTCAGGGATATTTCGACAACTATACTAACTAATTAAAATACAAAACGGTGTCTTTCAAAAAATCAAGACACCGTTTTTATTACACAGATAAAATATGAGCTTATTAAAACAAAAGTTTACATTTTTTAAGCAAAAGTACATAGGCGACAGAGATTTTTACAAGCTTGTTTTTAAAATTTCCATACCTATGATGATACAAAACGGAATAACAAACCTCGTCTCCTTGCTTGACAACGTGATGGTTGGAAGGCTTGGAACTGAGGCTATGTCCGGCATATCTATCGTCAACCAGTTTATCTTTATTTTCAATCTGCTTATCTTTGGCTCGCTAGCCGCCGCGGGTATATATATGGCGCAGTTTCACGGCAGCAACGATACCGACGGCCTAAGATATTCATTCAGATTCAAGCTTCTTATAACCGTCTCTGCCGCTGTAATCGGCACTGTGGTTCTCTTTGCCTTTCACGGCACTTTCATAAATATGTTTCTCCACGACAGTGAAAGTGCGGGAGACCTTGCGCTGACGTACAGTCTCGGAAAAGAGTATCTTTTCGTTATGCTCGTAGGACTTATTCCGTATGCGGTATCTCAAATTTACGCTTCTTCGCTGCGTGAAACGGGAGAGGTTGTCGTACCTATGATAAGCTCGGTTGCCGCAGTCGTAACCAACTTTATTTTGAATTTGATACTTATTTTTGGATATCTCGGATTCCCTAGGCTAGGTGTTAAGGGAGCGGCAATAGCCACGGTTATATCAAGATTTGCGGAGCTCTTCATTTTGGTTATTTACGCTCACGTAAAAACTAACCGTTTCGCATATCTTAAGGGAGCGTACTCATCAATCAAAATCCCGAGGGGGCTCTTCAAAGTAATTTTCATCAAGGGCATTCCCTTGATGCTCAACGAGTTTTTCTGGGGAATGGCTATGACGATGCGAAATCAATGCTATTCAACCAGAGGTCTTGACGTGGTTGCGGCTCTTAATATTTCCACAACCATTTTTAACCTGTTCAGCGTTGTATATATGGCAATAGGCTCTTCGGTTGCGATTATCGTTGGAAATCTTCTCGGCTCGGGAGAAATTGATGAAGCGAAGGATAAGGACAGAAAGCTCATAGCGTTCTCAATCCTTTCGGGAACGATTCTCGCCTCGCTTATGCTTATTTCCTCAATCTTTTTCCCATCGGTATACAAAACCTCCGCACAAGTTCGAAGCCTTGCGTCGTATATGATGATAGTTTCAGGTCTTACTATGCCGTTTGCGGCTTTCGCTAACGCTGCGTACTTTACTATCCGCTCGGGAGGAAAGGTGCTTATAACTCTTATTTTCGACAGCTTTTATATGTGGTCCGTCGTAATGCCCATATCCATAATTTTTGCGTATTTTACAAACGTAAACATATTTATTCTCTTCCCCATATGTCAAGTATCGGACGCCCTCAAAAGCATCTTCGGATTGATTCTTCTGAAAAAAGGAACCTGGGCGAACGTTCTCGTAACCGACGAAAGCTTAAAACGTTAATTTCAAACGATATCGCAATAATCCGCAAATTTAATAAAGTCATATCGGTAAGTTAAATAAAAAGGACTTCAAAAGATGATAAATTCTTTAACAAAAGAAAAATATAACTACTACGTCAGAGTTCTCGAGGAAGAGCTTGTTCCCGCTATGGGATGCACAGAGCCTATCGCAATCGCATATGCGGCGGCAACGGCAAAAAAGGTACTCGGAAAACTCCCTACTGAATGCGAAATCTCCGTCAGCGGAAATATTATCAAGAATGCAAAAAGCGTAGTCGTTCCTCATACTGACGGTATGCGAGGAATCGAGGCTGCTGTGATTGCCGGTCTTGTTGCCGGAAATGCCGATGCAAAGCTTGAGGTACTCTCGGACGTGACGGACAAAGAGATTAAGATGATGAAAAGCATTCGTGAAACTCTTCCCGTAAGGCTCACGATGTCTGACAGCGAGCTTGCGTTTGATATTTGCCTCTCTGCAAGGAGTGAGGGCAACGAGGCGCTGGTCAGAATAGCTTCCAAGCATACAAATATCGTTCTTATAAAGAAAAACGGAAAAACGCTCTACGAGGGTAAAATCGAGCCTGCAAAGGAAAGCAAAAAGGCAGAGCTTTCGGTAGAGGAAATAGTAGAATTTGCGAACACGGTGAACATTTCCGATATAGAAAAGACCATTTCACGCCAGATTGAGTATAATATGGCGATAGCTAACGAGGGACTTTCCGGAAACTACGGCGCAAATATAGGCAAGGTTTACCTTTCAACCTACTCGAACGATATAAGCGTTAAGGCGAAGGCTTACGCTGCTGCCGGAAGCGACGCAAGAATGAACGGCTGCGAGCTGCCCGTTATTATAAACTCGGGTAGCGGAAACCAAGGAATGACAGCGTCGATTCCCGTCATCATATACTCGGTAGAAATGAAGCTTCCAAAGGAAAAGCTTTACCGCGCTCTCGTTTTATCAAATCTTCTCACCATACATATAAAGCACGGTATAGGTACTCTTTCGGCATATTGCGGCGCAGTTGCGGCAGGAGCCTCCGCGGGTGCGGGAATAGCCTATCTTCACGGTGGCGGATTCAAGGAAATCGCCCATACGCTCGTAAATGCTCTTGCGATAGATTCGGGTTTGATTTGCGACGGAGCAAAGGCAAGCTGCGCGGCAAAAATCGCTACCGCAGTTGAAAACGGAATACTCGGATTCAATCTTTACCGCTCGGGAAATCAGTTCTTCGGCGGCGACGGAATCGTGCAAAAGGGCGTTGAAAACACCATTAAAAACGTTTGCAAGCTCGCGCGAGACGGTATGAAGGATACCGATAAGGAAATTCTTAACATAATGCTTAATTGCGATTAAATCGGTCTATTACAATAAAAATGGCAGCTCAAGCTTTCGATATGAACCCCAAAAGGTCAGGCGCTTTTTGGGGCGTATATCATTTCGGACTTGGCTGCCATTTTCGTTAAGGATTTTCTGCGCGGGCACAAAAAAGATAATTTATTGCTATAAGTATATAATTATTTGCTTGATTTTTTTCACCGCTGTTTGCTACAATTGAAATGCGAAAAGGCTTGCAAAGCCTTTGATAAATTTAAGTTGTCTTTCAGACAGAACGGAGATTATTATGCAAACGACAAGAATTGTTGTCCCCGAGAAAATAGGTAAAATCGCGCCTGAAATTTACGGTCACTTTTCAGAGCATATCGGAGGCGTTTTTTACGGCGGACTTTGGGTTGGAAGGGATTCGTATATTCCAAACGAAAAAGGCTTCAGAAAGGACGCGCTAGACCTTTTAAGAAAAATAGGTGTTCCCGTTCTCAGATGGCCGGGAGGATGCTTCGCCGAAACTTATAATTGGAGAGACGGTATAGGGAATAACAGACCCGTGCGTCATAATTGGTGGACAAGAAATGACGGAAGATACGAAAGCAACGAGGTTGGAACGCACGAATTTTTCGACCTTTGTGAGCTTCTTGGAGCGAAAGCATATCTTGCGATAAACGTAACGTCAATAACTCCCCTCGATGCACGCGAGTGGCTTGATTACTGCCTCTCACCCAAGGGCAGCACGACGCTCGCAAAGCTTCGAGAGCAAAACGGTCACCCCGAGCCATTTAAAATTGACTATATCGGTGTCGGTAACGAAAACTGGGGCGGCGGCGGAAATATGACACCCGATTACTACGCCCTTGAATACAGACGCTTCGCTACTCTTATAGATAATGTGTGTAAGGCTTGTAAGAGCGACGCATTAGTCGTTGCGGGTGGAGCAAACCATACCGATTTTAACTGGACTCACGACCTTGCCGCGAATTTGGCTACGACCCCGAGAACTCCCGGCTGGGGTATGTCATTCCACTTCTATACCACAAAAGCGGGTGACTGTGTAAATTACACGGTTGACGATTGGAACACAACTATTAAACTAGCGAGAGCTATTGAGCCCACGCTACTGCGTCACGACGCTATAACTCAAGGCTTCGGAATAAACAATAAGTGCAAGCTCGTCATAGACGAATGGGGCTGCTGGCATCCCGACGGCTCGGGACCTAGCAAGGGATACAACCTCTTTGAGCAACAATCAACTATGCGCGATGCAATAGTAACAGCTCTCTCACTCAATATATTTAACAATCACGCAGACAAGATATATATGACTAACGTCGCTCAGGTTTGTAATAATCTTCACTCTCTCTTGCTCTGCGACGGCGGAAAAAACCTTATAACCACTCCGACGTATCACGTATTCGATATGTATAAAAATCATATGGGAGCAAACGCAGTCAAGGTATTGCTTGAGAACAATGACACCCTTTCCGCATCCGCATCAATTAAGGACGGTTATCTTACGTTTACGCTTGCAAACCTTACGGCAGACAAAGACGAAGAAACAAAAGTTGAGCTCTTAGGCTGTGATACCGACTTTGCGCTCGCAGAAGCATACGTTCTATCATCTCCCGATATGCGCGACCACAATACGTTTGATGAGCCCACTAAAATAGCTCCAAAGAGCATAAAGCTTGATATCAGAAAAGCAATTTCCGTTCCTGCCGCTTCTGTGATTTCTATGAAAATCAAGCTTGGTAGCTAATAAATGCAAACTAACATTTACAAAAACAACAAAAAAGATGTACGAATCAAAAGCTCGTACATCTTTTTTCAATTGTTTTTATTTTAATAAAATCAGAATATTCCGTCCGTTGCTGCAATATAAGGATTATTGCTGATATTTTCAACAGCGGCAGTATTGAGCATATGGTGAACGAGATATTCACGAAGATCTTCAGGTCTTGCCATTTTCTCGAAATCTATATCCCATGGACCTACAACGTCAACGTGAACCTTACCGTATCCAAGAATGTTCTTATAGGTCTTAACAGCGGTTACTTCGGGGAATACCGTCTTCTTACTGTGCTTAAAGAATACACCCGTTTTCTCTACGACACACGTATCGTAAAACTCAATATACTTATGACGGATAATTATTATCTTAACAACGATAATCGAGATAGGAACTATCGCCCAAAGAGCAAGAACGATAAGCCAATTTGAAAGATATTCGCCCAAAATCTTATCTACTATCGGAGTTAGAATCTTATCAAGAGCGGGAACAAAATTGGGAAGTATCTTCAAAACCGGAATTATAGCGGGTATCAAAACGAAGAAGAATACCACGTTCCACCAATCAAGCTTTTTACGTCTGATACAGATCGTCACCGGTATTACCATCCATAACGCAAGAGCTACGAGAGGAGTGCAATCGTTCGGGAATTTCATATTCATAAATATCAAGGCGGCGGGAATTGCTATTACAAAGAACAGTATATTCCACCAATTAAAAGCAAGCCAAAGCGTCTTTCTTGCTATGTAATTAGGTGACTGACTATAACGAGACATATTAGCTCTCCTTATCAGAAATTATAACTTAACAAAATAAGTATAACACAACGTGGTATAAAAGTCAACAAAATAAATTGGAATTTTTTTGAAAATTGTTTTTTAAAAGCGAAAACAGAATATCCCTTAGTTTAATAACTGCTTATCGGAAGCTCCGTATTGTCCTCTCCCTTTTCCACCTTGAGAATTTTTACGTAATAGCTCATAGTATCGTTGACCGTAACAAGAACTCTGTCCCCTACCCTTTTACCCATAACGGCGCTGCCGAGCGGTGATTCCTTACTGACAAAGCCGAGAAGGGCGTTCTGGCGAAGGGTGGTAACTATTTGTACGGTCTTTTCCGCATTCATTTTCTCGTTGAAGATAGTGACCTTATCAAACAATGCGACAGAGTCCCCCGCATCCTCAATTTCGATAACGTTTGCAGTTCTTATCATAGCCTCGAGATAACGTATTCTTCCCTCGTTTTTACGCTTTTCTCTTTTTGCTTCTTTGTATTCTGCGTTTTCGGAAAGGTCGCCAAATTCTCTCGTACGCTTAAGCTCTGCGCCGAGCTTTGGAGCAAGCACGCTTCTGCGGTACTTGATTTCTTCCTCCATTTTCTCTATGTCAACCTTTGTAAGCTCGTCGTACATATCAGTTATTGAGTCCCTCTACGATAGCAAGCGTATCTCTTGCTATAACAAGCTCCTCGTTGGTGGGAATTACGTAAACCTTAACGGTGGAGTCGGGAGTCGAAATCTCGATTTCCTCACCGTGCGTCGCATTTTTTGCATCGTCTATCTTAACGCCGAGGAATGCGAGCTTATCGCAAACGTACTTACGGTAGTCGGGAGTATTTTCACCTATTCCGCCCGTGAACACAAGAGCGTCGGTGCCTCCCATAGCGGCGATATATCCGCCGACAAGCTTAGTAAGCTGGTGGCAATACATCTTCTTTATGAGAATGCATCTTTCATTTCCCTCTGCGGCAAGCTTGCATATTTCCTGGTTGTCGGAGGTTATGCCCGAAACTCCAAGCATACCCGACTTTTTGTTCATCATTTTATCTATTTCGTCAGCCGTGCTGATTTCACCCTTTTTCATAAGGTAGGGAATAATAGCCGAGTCGATGTTACCGCATCTCGTACCCATCATAATGCCCTCAAGGGGGGTAACACCCATAGACGTGTCAAAGCATTTGCCGTCCTTTACGGCACTTACGGACGCACCGTTTCCAAGGTGGCAGGTAACAACGTTAAGCTCGGGGTTTCCGAAAAGCTCACCTGCTCTTGCTGCAACGAATCTGTGCGACGTACCGTGGAAGCCGTAACGGCGAATCTTATACTTTTCGTAATACTCGTAGGGAAGTCCGTACATATAAGCGTAATCGGGCATAGTCTGATGGAAGCCCGTATCGAAAACTGCAACCTGGGGCACGTTCATTATCTTTTCGCACTCTACAATTCCCTTAAGGTTGGCGGGATTGTGAAGAGGACCGAGGTCGATGCACTCCTCTATAGTCTTCTTTACGTCTTCGGTAACAAGAACAGAGCCAGAAAGCTTCTCTCCGCCGTGCAGAACTCTGTGTCCAACAGCGCTGATTTCATCAACGGAGGAAATAACACCGAGCTTTTCGTCAACGAGAGTATCAAGGACAAGCTGTAACGCCTCAGCGTGAGTAGGCAGGGATACTGCTACCTTGTAATCCTCTCTTCCGGGTACCTTAAACTTAAAACCGGACTTTCCACCTATTTCTTCGCAAATACCCTTTGCGATAACCGATTCGTTTTCCATATCAATAAGCTGGAATTTGAGTGACGAGCTGCCTGCGTTAATTACGAGAATTTTCATTTTTTACAATCATTCCTTTCTAGAGAGCGGTCGTTTATCTTTTTCAAACCTTAGATTTTCATATTAAGTTTCGGGAATTTCCACACCGTCGGGAATTTCCACACCGTCGGGAATTACTATATCGCCGGGATTCCCTGTTCCGTCAGGATTTTCAGTTCCGTCGGGATTTTCTGTGCCACCCGGAATTTCAATACCTCCGGGAAGCTCGGGAAGCGTTCCGCCCGATGCGTAAATATCGTAGTACGTAGCCAGGAAGTCCGCCATATCGGCATCGGTAACTTCTTCCTTATCGCCAAAGTTTTCAACAACGTAATCTGTAATCTGGTCAAGCTGTTCATCTTCAAGAGCTATTCCGTTTTCGGTAAGAGTATTGTTTATCTCGCCGCTTACAGCTTCCTTATACTCCTCTTCGGTCTCATAGCTTTCCTTATCAATTGAGATTACGTCGTTAAGAGTGGACTTGACGTCCTGAATTGTCTCAACCGTATCCTTATCAACGCCGGAATTCTGAAGAAGTATATCCATAGCCACCTTTGAAAGCGTTTCGGAAAGTCCCGCAAATCTCGGGTTTTTATCAAGTATCATAGAAAGTCGCTTAAACGCTGAATTTCCGTTTTCATCAAGCGTAAGGAATGCCGAGAACATTACTTCAATATCGGGAGATGCCATAACACCCTCATCAGAAAGCAGGTAGTAAACCTCAGCAAACGTATGTATATCACCCTCAATATTAGTTTCATCAGATGTTGCGAACACCTTAAGAAGTGAGGTCAGAAGAGTATTAAGCGGCTCGTCTATTCCAAGCTGGAACGCTCCGGTTTCCGTAGCCTTTCCGCCTGCCGCAAATACTTTTGAAACGATAATGGTCATAAGCTTATCGTCGCCAAAGCTATCAATCATCTGGTCAATGATTTGCTTATTCTCTTCGGTAAGATTTTTATAGTCAACTCCTTCGCCCTTGTCAAGCTCGCCGTAATATACGTAAAGCTCAACGGCATCGTCAACTACCGTATGAACATTAATGGGCTCACCCTCAACGTCAATAGTAATAAATCTATCATAAATAAATCCAAAGTGATCATCAGCAATATTAAGAACGGGGTTCTGAGCTATCTTATCAAGGTTAGTGTGATAAAGCTCGGATATCTGCTGGGTGTTCTTAAAATCCTTGTGGTCTCTTTCAGCTACCGTTACAGCCTCTTGTGCGGTTTCAAGAATTCCCGCAACGGGAACGAGGATTACCACAGCAATTAAAAGCCCCTGGAGAGCTCCGAGAATCGCTCCGAGAACGCGTGTTGCAAAACTATTGGCAGAATTAGTGAAGCCGAGAACTCCGCAAACCATAATGTAAGGAACTATCAAAATTCCGGCTACGACAAAGAAAATTCCAATAAACATCAAGGGAATGATTACAACAGTAAGCGGAACCGCTAAAATATACACTGCTTCCTCTCCCTCAAGCGCGCCCGCCAAGGCACTCATTTGCTCACTCAAGGTAATTCCGAGCTTATTCGTAAGATCCAGCATAGTCTTACCCTCAAGGTAAGAGTGAATCCATTCATAAGCCCCCGTGCATATCACGAGAGAAACCATAAATGCGACCGCTACCGTGATAAATTTCATCGTCTGACGCGATATTCCTCTCACAAATCCAAGAAGCACGCCAATGCCTGCCAAACCGGCAACCAAAGCGTAAACAGATAGGTTTAAAATTTCAGATAATGGCATTATATCTCCTCCCGCCGCAGCCTGTGCCACGGCATACATAATTAAATAACTCCTTTGAGCTTTGCCGCCTTTAGAACGGCTATCTGGGTTTTCGCATCGCTTATTTTACCCGTCATAACCTGATCTACAAGGTCGGTAAGCGGCGCATACTCAACGTCGAGAAACTCATCGTCATCGAGCTCTCTTTCGGAGAACGTAAGCTCCTCCGCCAAGTACATATATATTTTCTCATTTATGAGCGCAGGCGAGGTATCAAGCTCTCCGAGGAAGGTCATTTTTCCCGCAACAGCGCCGGTCTCCTCTCGCAGCTCTCTTTTAGCTGCTGAAAGCGGGTCTTCTGTGGGATAATCAAGCTTTCCTGCGGGTATCTCGTAAAAGACTCTTCCGTGAGGGTATCTGTACTGACGCTCCATAATTACTCTTCCGTCGGACGTAATCGGAATGACGCACACAGCCCCGACGTGAAGACAAAATTCACGGATAGACTTCTCGCCGTTCGGCAGAATTACCGTATCGCAAACGACGTGCAAAACCTTGCCGTCGTAAATCTCTTTCCTCGAGACCTTTTGTTCTAAAAGATTTTCGTACATAGCGCACCCTCAAATTTATTTATATATATTTTACCATTTATTTTCTCCTAAGTCAACACGCAGGCAAAAATATTTTTAAATATGCGGAAACAAAAAAGAAAGTAAGTTTTCCCCGCATTCTCAGTTGCTCGAAAAAAACGCACTAAAAACGACAGTCTCCCGCTTCTATGAAAAAGTAAAACTCTCGTTTTTTAGTGCGTTTTTGCAAATGTATATTTACATTTTCAGTCAATCCGCTGATATGCAATCCTTTCTTCTCCATTTTCAAGATATATAATCCCACACTTCGCGAAGCCGCATTTTAAAAGAGCTCTTTGCATAGGAATATTATCTCTGTGCGTATCTATCTTGAGATTACCGCATTTTTCATAGGCAAAATCGAAGCAAAGCCTGCTAACCCCCTTGCCGTGTGACTTTTCGGACACTGCAATCCTGTGAATAACGCCGTAGGGCTCGTCATTCTTCCACGCACCGTCGTATATTTTTTTATACGTCCGGTCCTCTCCGAAGAAATATACGAAAACTGCCATAAGCTCGCCACAGTCTTCCACCACGTAAAGCTGCCTGTTTTCAATATCTGAGCGTATCAATTCTTGACACGGATACCCATCTTTCCATTGCGTAGGGTTTCCCGCTGCCCTCATAAAGCTTCTCGCTTCCGAATAAATAGAGTCTATTTCTTCAAGCTCCGCAAAGCTCGCCAAACGAATTTCCATATTCTCCTCCGTTTTTATTCTTTCCTATATGATAACACTAATCAATATAGTTGTCAATACAAAAAACGAAGTGGATTATATTACATACCACTTCGTTTTCCTTCTTTTTGTAAACTTTGGTTTTCTTTTTCGAGCCTATATATACTATCAATCGATCGTCATATCAAGCTTGAATCTCATGATTTTTCTCAAGGTGTTCTTAGGGAACTCTTCTTCTCTAACCTTGAGAACTCCTATTTTCTTATAGGGGACTGCGTTTCTGTTATAATCGTCAATATAGTCTTGAAAATGCTTCTTTATATCGGTGATGCCGTTCTTTTCAATATAGTCTTTATCGGGATAGATTTCAGCAACTATCGCATTATACTCAAGACCTCTTTTGTTCTGCCCCTCGTAAACTATTATATCGATGATACCGGGGGTGGCTATAAGGTCATTCTCAATTTCCTCGGGATATACGTTCTTACCGTTGGAGAGAATTATAAGATTCTTTTTTCTTCCGGTAATATAAAGAACGTTATTTTCATCAAGTCTTCCGTAGTCTCCCGTTTTAAAATATCCGTCCTCGGTTATAGCATCGCGAGTTGCCTCTTCGTTTTTATAATAGCCAAGCATTACGTTGGGACCCGTTACCCAGATTTCACCCTCTCCGTCTTCATTGGGAGAATCAATTATGACCTTGTCTATATCAATTACGTTTCCGACACTGCCCTTGACTACGTTTTTGCTTCTGTTAACAGCGATAATAGGAGCGCACTCAGTGATGCCGTATCCATTGAGGGTTGAAATTCCAACTGACTTGAAGAAATCAAGGATTTCAGCATTTATTGGGGCGCCGCCCGAGATTATCATTTTAACCTCGCCGCCAAACGCAGCGCGCACGGATTTGAAAAGCTTTTTTCTTACGTCAATACCCATCTTGCAAAGTAGGTTGCTTGCCTTTATCATAATCTTAAGAAGCTTCTCTTTACCCTGCTCCTTTACGGTTGCCTGAATTTTTCTGTAGAAGGTTTCAAGATAGAGAGGAACAAGCGCAAGGTGACCAGGCTTCTCATCTCTAAGCTCCTTCTGAATGTATCTTAGGCCCGCCGAAATATAAACCTCCGCGCCTATCATAGCATGACCAACGAAGGTAACCGACGAGCCGTAGGTATGATGAGGCGGAAGAACGCCGACGGTTTTATCGGTATAATCAAGATAAGGAGCAACGTTAGAAATATCCGAGAGAATTGCGTTCTGGCTGAGCATAACGCCCTTACCCTCGCCCGTAGTACCCGAGGTGAAAACGAGAAGAGACATTTTATGAACGTCAAGCTCGTTATTGAAGTAAGCGTCGGGATTCCCCGCAAAAAGCTCTCTTCCCTCTTCCACAAGAGCGTCAACACCAATTCCACTGCCCTTGCCGTACATAACGATAGGCTCGGCAAGAAGATTGTTTGCTTCAGCTATTGACGTACCCTTTTCGCTTATATCCTCGTCTATGAACAAGAACGAGGCCTCCGCTCTGCTTGCCGTTTTTGCGAGCTCGTCTGCGTGCCAATCGCAGTCAAGAGGCACTATAACGCCTCCGGCGGAAAGAATAGAGAAATAAAGAATCGCCCACTCGTAAGAAAGCTTTCCTATAACTACGCAGTGCTTGTCCTTGCAGCCCATATCAAGAAGCTTCGAGGTGAGCGCGCGAACGTCGTCACGCAGAGCATTAAAGGTAATTCTCGTTACTTCAGGCTTATGGATATTTGCCCTAAATGAATACGCATTCTTTCCCGAATACTCTTCAGCCGCCCATTCAACAAGATGGCGGACATCTTTAAATTCGTGTTTTTCATGCAGCATATGATTTTTCATAGCCATTTAACTCCATTGTGTTTAGTAATCGCCGGCAGCGTAACGGTCGCTGTAAGACGCAAAGGTATTACGCTTTTACGTTACCGGCGACCTGCCGACCTTTGACATTATAGCATAAAATCGTTGATTTGTCAACAATTTTATTGTTTTAGACTTTCCGTTCTTAGTCCTGCCTCTTTAAAAAGTCAAATTCGTTTTCAAGAATTCATCGAAAATTACAATTTTTATGTTGTACCGTTATGGTAAAAAGCTTTGTTTTATACCATTTTTAGAGCAATTTAGATTAAAATTTCTTTTTTTCATTTTTTGGGGTTGACATTTTTGTCTACATATGGTAGACTATAATCGTCTACAACATATAGACTTGCAATTACTGCATTTATATAAATTACGGAGGTACATATGAAAGAATTAAAGCTTGGCGCCATCGAGGCTAGATTCGCGGATATAATATGGGCAAACGCTCCTATAAGCACCGCCAACCTGACACAGCTTTCCGGGGAAGCGTTTGGGTGGAAAAGAACCACCACATACACCGTTCTTAAGCGTTTATCCGAAAAAGGAATATTTAAAAACGAAGGCGGAACGGTTTATACCATTATTTCAAAAGAAGAATTTTACTCAAAGCATAGTGAGGAAGTGGTCGAAGAAAGCTTTGGTGGCTCGCTTCCCGCATTTATTGCCGCATTCACTTCGAGAAAAAAACTCACGCAGAAGGAAATAGACGAAATCAAAGCTATGATTGACAAAATAGGCTCCTATGACACTTAAGATAAGCTACATTCACGAATTATCCATAGACAAGAGGTATTCATATGGAAAAGATTTTTATATATCTTCTTAACGTCAGTATTTCGGCAGGCTTTTTAGTACTTGCGGTTTTACTATTTAGGCTTATTTTCAAAAAATCCCCAAAGTACATAAGCGTTATACTTTGGGGGCTGGTTGCAATAAGACTTATGATTCCCGTAAGCATTGAAAGCAATTTCAGCTTAATCCCCAGCAAAGAAACTGTTCCCGGCGACATAGCGATGGAAAAACACCCTGCGATAGACAGCGGAATACCTGCGGTTAATGAAATAGTCAATCCTATTATTTCATCATCATTAACCCCGAAGCCATACGAAAGCGCAAATCCGATTCAGATAACAACAGCAGTCATTTCATTCATATGGATAATAGGTCTTATCCTTATGATATCTTATTTCGTATTAAGCTATATAGTCTTAAAAGGAAAAATGCGGGAGTCGGTGATATTATATGAAAACGTGTACGTATCCGACAGAGCCGGCGTGCCTTTTATACTCGGAATATTGAAGCCTAAAATATATTTGCCGTCGGATTTAAAGGAGTGCGACCGTGATTTTATAATATCTCATGAAGAGGCACATATATCACGGCTTGACCACCTATGGAAGCCGTTGGCATTCTTGATTTTATCGGTTTATTGGTTCAATCCTTTGATTTGGGTTGCTTATATCTTTCTATCAAGGGATATAGAGCTGGCCTGCGACGAGAAGGTTATGAGAAATTACGAAGAAAAGAAAAAAACGGAATACGCCGAAGCTCTTCTCAGGTGCAGTATGAAGACTCACGGTATTAAGGCTTGCCCTCTTGCTTTTGGGGAGGTTGGAGTTAAGCCGCGTATTCGAGCAATAGCCAATTACACCAAGCCTGCCGTCGTAATTATTATTTTATCAATAATAGCAACGGTAATACTCGCCGCTTGCTTTTTAACCTACAAAAAATCCGATAAAAAGTCTATAAGCCCCGGAATTTATTATTCAAGAGGGGTCGTATATTCGGGTGAGAACAAAGAGTACGAGCAAAGCGAAAGCTTTCCTTTATTCATTTTTCTCGATAACGGAACGTTAATGACTGAGAGCTATGATATAAAAAACAGCACGTTTACATCTCTTGGAGAACTGAATAAATGTTATCTTTCAAAAAAAGACTACCGTTCGCTTTTTGAAGGGAATTTTGGAATCGACTATCTCAGAGAAAGAAATGCCTCTGTATTCAAGATTGATTACACCTATGCCATAGACGGAATGGAGTGCGACGAGCTGTACGTCTTTTTCACCGAAGACGAAGAAGTTTATCTCGGCATTTACACTTCCGAGAGTGCAATCAAGGTATTGTACCGCTTAAATATGAACGAGGCTCTTCCGACAAATTTTCTGCAAACTACTTACAGGGAAGCTTCGGACATAAACGAGGGCTTAAAGACTTCTTTGACAATCAATCCCGCGGATAACACCATGGTAATTACATTCGGACTTTTCTCAAGCCACTCCCCTTTGTCCGGAACTTATGAATTCGAAAATGATTCTCTCATATTCACAGACAGACGAACCCCGGAGAATAAATGCGTATTTGACCTTAGCGGTGACTCGCTTATTTTTAATTTTGAAAAGTCAACCTTTGCCGCGGCAGAGGACGGCACCGAATTCAAACGTCACTATCAGATTTATCCTGTTCCCGCAACGTCATTTTACGATTTGGGAGATGACGGAAGGTATGAATTGGTAAGCGTTCGCAGAAGTGAAATTGACGGCGAATTCGCTTTGCTTTTTGAAGCGTACGCCCGAGGAGAAAAATTCAACAGCAGCAAAATTCCATTTGAAAAATACGACTATATAAATCTAGAGAAAGACAAAAGCGGCAATTTGATTTTAGTGTGTGAAAACAAAAACATGCTTCTAAAGACAGATAAATTTTACGTAGATTATTACGACGGAAAATTTATAATCACACGCAAATAATGCGTTTTTGCCAACTTTTGTTTGCAAAAATAAAAAGGAACAGACTTTAGCGTGATACTCTTAACGGAGTATTCACGCTAAACTATGATTGCCCTTACGGGCAAGTTATGAGTTGTGAGATACTTCGTATCGTTATGATTGGCTTCGCCAAGTTATAGGTTAGATGGGCAATCATATCATAACGCTTGCTATGCAAGCTCATAACAGTGAGCGAAAGCGAACCTCATAACTCTAAAC
>JAFTRA010000034.1 GCA_017462485.1 Clostridia bacterium
GGTGACTCACTGTAAGTGAGTATGGTGTGACGCACCAAAAGATGAAATCTTTTCACCAAATAGAGTACGAGCAACAGCCGTACAAAAGTACGGCGAGCGAGGAAACGGCGATAGAATAAAAACACCATAAAAATAAAGAAAACCGGTGGTTTTCAACCTTAATTTTCTTGAAAATTGTAAAAAATATAACCGAGGTGCTGCGTAATACAACACCTCGGTGTTTTTATTCGGTTATGCCTAAATGAAGCAGCACCAAGCATTTAGTTTAGTATTGGATTTTAAGCTCCGATGATTTTTTCAAGAGCTGACATTTTAACGGTAAGAACGAGGATTTCGCAAGCCTCGTTAAGCTCCTTGTCGGTAGGATAGGTAGGTGCTATTCGGAGGTTTTTATCCTCGGGGTCCTTGCCGTAAGGATAGGTTGCGCCAACCGCAGTCAAGGTAACGCCCGCATCCTTCATAAGCTCGTAAACTCGCTTTGCCGAGCCGAGCGTTATATCTAAAGATATAAAGTATCCGCCGTAGGGCTTTGTCCACTCGGCTATGCCGAGCCCCTCAAGAGCCGAAAACGCACCCAGCGTTATATCGAATTTCTCCTTGATTGCGCCGCCGAGTCTCTTCATATGCTTCATAACGTTATCCGCATTCTTGAAATACAGAACGTGGCGGAGCTGGTTGATTTTATCGTAGCCTATCGTTTGCGTTCCCATACGGCGCTTCATTTCCGCTATATTTTCATCGCTTGCGGCAACTATCGCAACACCGCTTCCGGGAAGAGTTATCTTTGATGTAGAGGCAAAATAAAGCACACGGTTTTCGTTTCCCGCAATAGAAGCCGCCTCGAATACGTCGAGAAGCTTATCGTCCTTTTCCGCAAAGGCGTGAACCGCATACGCGTTATCCCAAATAATTCTGAAATCCTTCGCTCCCGTTTTCATTGAAACAAGGCGTCTTACGGTTTCGTCAGAATACGTGTTACCCGTAGGATTCGAATACTTAGGAACGCACCAGATACCCTTTACCTTCGGGTCGAGCGCAAGTCTCTCCACCTCGTCCATATCGGGTCCGTCGGCTGTCATTTTAACTGTGAGAAGCTCAAATCCGAGGTCCTCGGTTATTTTGAAATGACGGTCGTAGCCCGGCGCTACGCATATCCATTTAAGCCCGTCCTCTTTTGCCCATGGCTTGTCGGAATCGCAGGTGCCGAATATCATAGCCCTCGAAAGAGTATCGTACATAAGTTGGAGCGAGGAGTTACCGCCTACTATTATATTATTTTCATTCAGACCGAGAAGGTCGGCGAAAAGACGCTTTGCCTCGGGAATACCGTCAAGCAAGCCGTAATTTCTGTAATCAAATCCGCTCTCTGAAATAAGCGTGTCCTTGGTCATAGCGACAGAAAGCAAGCCGTCGGCAAGGTCAAGCTGGTCGGCATTCGGCTTTCCTCTAGAAATATCGAGCTTAAGGCCGCACGCCTTATACTCATTATACGAAGCTTTAAGCTCGGCATAGAGCGTTTTTGCCTCGTCAATATTCAACTCACGGTAGTTTTTCATAGTCGTTTCCTTACGGTTTTGAATTTTTGACTGTTGGAAAATTCATTTTCTTCACAAAATACTCCTATATCATAACACATTTTGCATTATTTTGCAAGTCGTTTTGTCGAATTTATTCAAAATTATGCAAATGGCTTAACTTTTTTGCGTTTCTTTCAAAAAAAGTAGCACTTTTATCTATTTTTATCTACGCTATTGACAAAAAACGAATATTATTGTATACTTTATCCGTATATTTACCTTTAATTAAAAAGGATATTACTCATTATATGACAGAAAGCAACAACAAGTTCGCCTGACGGATAAGCCAACCCCGAGGGCCGAGGAAGGAGAAGACTATGGTAACAAACGTCATTATGCGTACCGCAGACGGAAAAATACTGCACCTTGAATGCCACGAATCGCTGCCGTCAACGAGCGAGCTTGCTCGCGCTTACGCAAGAGCGGGATATTCTGACGGATACGTCGTCTTTTCCGAAGCTCAGACGAAATTCGATTTTAAAGGAAATCCTCTTCCGGAGGGCGAGGTCGAGCGAGGCGTTTTCCTCTCATGCATACTCCGTCCGTCATTTTTCCCCTCTCAAGCGGGATTTCTAGGCGCTATGTCAGCCGTAGCTTTGATTACTGCACTTGAAGAGCATACCTCGAAAAAGCTCGGTATCGGCTGGGTAAGCGATATTTTCTGCGAGGGTAAGAAAATCGGCTCTACCGCAACGGAGGGAAAGCTTGACAGCTTCATGGCTTACGAATACGTTATAATAAGCTTCTTCGTTAAGGTTAGCGAGGAAGATTTCCCACCGAGACTTTCAGACCTTATCAAAAAGGTTTTCGAGAGTGAAAACACCTCTATTTCTCTTATTATCGCAAAGAAAATCCTCGAAAAATTCTTCTATCTTTACCCGAGAAGAGTTAAATCTCCCGAGAAATTTATGGAAATTTACAAACAAAAGTTTACACTTTGCGGCATTGAAACAAGATACACCGAGGACAGCAAGAGAAGAAAATGCAAAATTCTCGGCATTGATGGCGCTGACGGCAGGCTAATAATTGAAACGAAGCACGGAGAAATGAAGCATATCTCAAGCAGCAAAAATATTATCATTCCCGACAAAATAAAAATTAAAAGCTAAATAAAAAACGTCGTATTTCGATATAATTTAACGATAAGGGCCGGGGCACGAAAAATACGTGTCCCTGTCCTCTTTTTTTGCTTATTTTGCACACAAGTCTTATAAAGGAATTATGAAACATATAATTTTCTAATCTCTTTTTTTGCGAGGCGTTATGAAAACAAAAAAATTTAGTTACATAAGAAAAGTATTCTCCATTAAGAAAGTATTCTCATTTTTAATAGGGATACTTCCGTCTGCTTTCTGGATTTTGCTGATTTTCGGATTCGATTTACCTTATATTGCGTTTCTGACCGTAATATGCGCCGTAATACACGAGATTGGGCATATAGTCGCAATATATAGAATAACCGGGCGGTACAAAATAAAGTCACGTATTAACGGCTTTCGCCTAAGCGCAGAGAGGCATCTTTCCTATTCCGAGGAGATAATAATTGCTCTTTTCGGTCCTCTTGCAAATCTTTTGGTATTTGCCGCGCTTATTCCCTTTTATAAGACGGGCGGTGAATATATTACGACGTTCGGCGTGCTTAACCTTTTTACTGCGCTCTCAAATCTTATTCCCATAGAGAACTACGACGGGTACAGAATAGCGGAATGCCTGCTTCTCTCCGCCTCAGACTCCCCTCTTCCGCCGCGTATTCTCAAGGCAGTCTCCTTCACTCTTATTGTTATACTTACCTTTCTTTCGCTATACTTCATAAAAAGCTTTGACGGAGGGTATTGGATATTCTTTATTTTTATCGCGGTTCTGACAAAAAGCATTAAAAACGACAAAAATATATTTTCAGGAGAAAAAATGAGAAAAAACGAGTTTTCAAGAGATTTTAAGAGTTTTTCTTGTTAGAATCAAGGTTTTTTTCGGGAAAACAAGTCCTAAATCCATTTAATTTGGTTTTTTTTCAAAAAAACTTTTTAAAAAACTATTGCAAAACTCATATCTTTTTGTTATAATACCCTCATCTTCATATTACATATTTCGACTAAATTATCGTATTGGCGCTCGCGCGTTATCTTGCGTGCGGAAATTATAAAAGAGCTGCCTGCTGATTTTTTAAATGAAAGGATTTCGATAAAAAGATGTCTAAACTCATTGAGTTGAAAGGAATCACCAAGTCTTTTGACGGTGAATGCGTTTTAAATTCCATAAATCTCTATATACGCGACGGAGAATTTATCACTCTTCTCGGCCCATCGGGTTGCGGAAAAACGACCACTCTCCGTATCATTGGCGGCTTTGAAACTGCCGACGAGGGCGAGCTTTATTTCGACGGACACGAGATAAGTGACGTTCCGCCTCATAAAAGGCAGGTAAACACCGTATTCCAGAAATACGCTCTCTTCCCTCACCTTAACGTTTACGAGAATATAGCCTTTCCTCTTCGAATGAAGAAGTTCTCCGAGGAGGATATAAAGACGAGAGTTACCGATATGCTTAAGATGGTTGCGCTCGTCGGCTTTGAAAACAAGAGCGTCAGCACTCTTTCGGGCGGTCAGCAGCAAAGAGTTGCTATTGCGAGAGCTCTCGTTTCTCACCCCAAGGTGCTTCTTCTCGACGAGCCTCTCGGCGCACTTGACCTCAAGCTCCGTAAGGATATGCAGAACGAGCTTAAAACTATTCAAAAGGCTATTGGAATCACCTTTATATACGTAACGCACGACCAGGAGGAAGCTCTTTCAATGTCGGACACCGTCGTGGTTATGGCTGACGGTGAGATTCAGCAGATAGGAACTCCTACCGATATATATAACGAGCCCAAAAACGCTTTCGTTGCCGACTTCATCGGCGAGAGTAACATAGTTGACGGAATTATGCTTGAGGACAAGCGTGTGCGTATGTCAGGTCATACGTTTACCTGCGTTGACGGCGGTTACGCAAAGAACGAGCCCGTTGACGTCGTAGTAAGGCCGGAGGACGTAGACGTCGTTAAGCCCGAGGACGGTATGCTCACGGGTATAGTTACGAACGTTACCTTTAAGGGCGTTCATTACGAGATTATCGTTGATATAGGCGGCTTCAAGTGGATGATTCAGTCTACCGACTACGTTGCCCCCGACGAGAAGATAGGCTTATTTATCGAGCCCGACGCTATTCATATAATGAAAAAGTCCAAGTATTCGGGTATGTTTGGCGACTATTCAAGCTTCTCAGATGAAATCGACCAGCTCTCCGATGCCGATACGGCAGAAGAGTTCTGATTCTGCCCGCAAAATTTGAACTAGCCTGCGCTTTTTACTTCTTTTGCGGCTGAAACAACCGTTAAATAACTTTTTAAAGAACAAGGAGGACGCATAAAAGACATGAAAAAGAAGTCTATTATGCATTCTATTGCGGCGGCACCGCACATCTTCTGGGCTGCGCTCTTTATTATCCTGCCGCTTATAATAGTTATTTTTTACGCATTTACCGATGCTGAGGGTAACTTCTCCTTTGAAAATATTCTCGGACTCTCGGAATACGGAAATATATTTCTTCTTTCCATAGAGCTTTCGGTTATTGCTACCTTTATATGCCTTCTCGTAGGATATCCCTTAGCGTATATCATAGCCAAGGCTGATGCAAAGAAGCAGAAATTCTTCATTATGCTTCTTATGCTCCCTATGTGGACAAACCTTCTTATAAGAACGTACTCCATTATGGCTATACTTGACGACGGAGGATTCTTAAATAATCTTCTTAATACCGAGCTTCACATAATAGGCACGAAGGGCGCTGTTATTTTCGGTATGGTTTACGACTTCCTGCCCTATATGGTGCTTCCGATATACACCTGTATATCCAAAATACCGAAAAATATGTGGGAGGCGGCCAGCGACCTCGGCTGCAGCCCCATAAGAGTTCTCACGAAGGTTATTTTCCCGCTTTCAATGTCAGGCGTGATTTCGGGCGTTACGATGGTTTTCGTACCCTCTATCAGCACCTTCTATATCTCGCAAAAGCTGGGCGGCGGTACGTTTGAGCTTATCGGAGATACAATTGAGCGTCAATTCGTATCAAGCGCGCTTAACACAGGTGCCGCTATATCCTTCGTTATGATGATACTTATTCTTATCTCGATTTCGGTTATGAATAAGTTCTCCGACCCTGATGACGGAGGTATCATAATATGAAGCATTTTAACAGAGTTTATCTCATACTCATATTCGGAATACTATACATTCCGATTATCACGCTTATTTTCTTCTCCTTCAACTCGGCAAACAGTACAGCCGTGTTTGAGGGCTTCAGCCTAAGGTGGTACCGTGAGCTCTTCTCATCACCAGATACCTTTGAGGCTCTGCGAAACACCTTGATTCTCGCTATTAGCGCGGCAACGCTTTCTACCGTTATCGGTACTGCCGCGGCTGCGGGAATCTACCGTATGAAATCGAAGCTTGCGAAAAACGCAATAAATTCGGTTACCAATATCCCTATGATGAACCCCGATATCGTAACGGGTATGTCTATGATGCTCTTCTTCGTAGCTCTTGTCGGAATACTAAGCATTGACTACGAGAGCATTGGCTTTACGGCTATGCTTATAGCGCATACGACCTTCTGCCTGCCTTACGTTATACTTTCGGTTCTTCCGAGAGTTGAGGACCTTGGAAAGTCTCTTACCGAGGCGGCTCTCGACCTTGGCTGCACTCCTATTCAGTCCTTCTTCAAGGTTGAGCTTCCCAACATTCTCCCTGGCGTAATTTCGGGCTTCACTATGGCGTTCACGCTCTCTCTTGATGACTTCGTTATCTCCTATTTCGTCGGCTCGTCTAACTTCCAGACCTTACCTCTTCTTATATACTCGATGACGAAGAAAAAGGTAACTCCCGATATGTACGCGCTCTCGACTCTTATCATTATAACCGTCTTCATCTTCCTCGTTGTTTCCAACGTAAAAAGCGGTAAGGCGCGCAGAAAGGAGTCGCATAAATGAAAACAATAGTTTGCAAATTGCTGATTTTAACCTTTGTTTTGGCATTATGCTTCACTCTCTTTTCCTGCGGTAAGGATAATGATGAAGAAGGAGACGTATCTTCAAAAGACAAGATAACTCTCAACGTTTACAACTGGGGTGAATATATTTCCGACGGCTCACTTGGAAGCTATGACACGATAGCGGCATTTGAGGAATATTGCAAAAATGAGCTTAATATGAACGTTGAGGTAAATTACTCGACATACGCAACTAATGAGGATATGTACTCAAAGCTTTCAGGCGGCGCCGGAACATACGATATCATAATTCCCTCCGACTATATGATAGAGAGAATGAAGAACGAGGGTATGCTCTACTCGTTCGACGTTACCGAGCTTGAAAATTACAAGTATATTTCCGAAGAGTTCCGCGGTATGTACTACGACCCCGACGAATGCTACTCTGTTCCCTACACCTACGGTAAGGTTGGAATTATATACAATTCCACGATGGTTGACCCCGTTGACGTCGAGAATAAAAGCTGGGATATAATGTGGAACGAGAAGTACAAGGGCAAAATACTTCAGTTTAACAATCCCCGTGACGGTATGGCTTCGGCTATGTTTCTTCTCGGGCTTGACATTAACTCTACGAATAAATCCGATTGGGACAAATCTCTTGAAAAGCTCGTCGAGCAAAAGCCTCTCGTTCAGGCTTACGTAAGCGACGAGATATACAACAAGATGATAAGCAATTCGGCTTCTATTGCCGCTTACTATGCGGGCGACTATCTTACGATGCTGGATTCAAACCCCGACCTCGCGTTTTATTATCCCACGGAGGGTACTAACGTTTTCGTTGACGCTATGTGCATTCCGAAGAACGCAAAGCACCCCGAGCTTGCTAAAGAGTTTATTAACTTTATGCTCTCCCCCGAGCCTGCGACGGCAAATGCGCTTTATATAGGCTATGCTTCTCCGAATTCCCTCGTTTACGAAAATCCGAGCTATATCGAAGAGATGGGCGAGGACGCTATGGAGGTTCTTTATTCCGAGGACGAAAGCAGATACCCCTTCGACCCGTTCTATCACAGCTTCTCTCCCGAGCTTCTCGCTTATACAAACGGACTCTGGGAAAATCTCAAAACCGAAAACTCCACGGAGCTTTGGGTTCATATAACGAGTGTCGTTATCGTGGGCTCGCTTCTCGGATACGCGATTTACAACATATGCGTCAAGAAAAAGCGCTCCAAAGATTATAGGCTAAGGGACAAGGCAAAGCTTCTCGAAAAGCGAAACGCTGAAAAAAGCAAAGCTTCAGCGCAAAACAAATAAACGGACAAAAAAATCCCAAGAACTCAACCTTTGCGGCAGGGCTCTTGGGATTTTTTAATTACTATTCACGCAGGATTTATTTTCGGGAAATAAGCGCTCACTACGAATTTAAAGTGACGGTCACTTTACAACAAATTCCTTGATTTGCGCAAAGAATTCATCAGTATTGTCACTGTGAGCAACAAGAGTTATCGGAGAGAGCGTATCGAGAGCGAAAATACCCATAATAGACTTTGCGTCAACTATGTATCTTCCCTGCTCAAGATCTACCTCATAGTCAAGAAGGGTTACTTCATTAACAAACTTTCTGATATCCTGAATGCTCGAGAGAGTTATCTGAATCTTCTGCATGGATTTTTTCCTCCTTGTTTTTAGGCAAGACGATAAATGCCTAAAGCTCTTAAAATCAGTCTTCAGCAACACCAACCTAAACTTGATACGTTTTAAGAGACGTACTTTTCTTGCCTATGTGACTTAATTTTAACACACATACCTCATTTTGTCAATAAAATTATGTCGATTTTTAAAAATCGTCAAGTTTTACAGTTCATCTTAAAATTTGCTCCGATTTATCAACTCAATACATAATTTTTCCTAAAGTCCGGCTATTTGGGCGGTATAAGTGCTTATTTTTCGTTGACTTTACAAATTAAGTATGCTATACTTAATTGTTGATTTAAATAGGCGCGTTTTTGGAACGGTAAATTTTCACACTTGTCAAAAACGTATTCAACTCGGACGGATTACCAAATATAAATTCATTTTAGAATCGGAGAAAATTTTGAAAAAGCTTTTGATTTACCTTAAGGGCTATATCAAGGAAACTATTCTCGGTCCGCTCTTCAAGCTTCTTGAAGCAAGCCTTGAGCTTATAGTACCCCTGGTTATAGCAGGAATTATTGATAACGGAATTCTGGCAAACGGTGGCGAGGGTGACAAGGGATACATTATAAAGATGTGTCTATTCCTTACTCTTCTTGGCGCGGTAGGTCTTATATTCTCGGTTACGGCGCAATACTTTGCTGCAAAGGCGTCCTGCGGCTTCTCATCAAAGATGAGATACGCGCTTTTCGCTCACATTGAGACGCTTTCCTATACAGAAATTGATACCCTCGGCACTTCCACTCTTATAACGAGAATGACGAGCGACTCGAACCAGGTGCAGAACGGACTTAACCTTACGCTTCGCCTGCTCTTACGCTCACCGTTCGTTGTTTTCGGAGCTATGATAATGGCGTTCACGATAGACGTCAAATCGGCATTTACCTTTGCAGTGGTTATTCCTCTGCTTTCAATCGTAGTATTCGGAATAATGCTTATTTCGATTCCGCTTTACAAAAAGGTGCAAGCACGTCTTGACGGAATTCTCGTAAAGACACGTGAAAATCTTCACGGCGCAAGAGTTATCCGCGCTTTTTCAAAGGAAGACGAGGAAATCGAGGAATTCGAAAAAAGAAACGACGCTCTTACCTCTATGCAGAAGTTCGTCGGCAAAATTTCGGCTCTTATGAATCCAACGACCTATATTTTAATCAACTTTGCGGTAATTTTCTTAATTTACACGGGAGCCGTTCAAGTAAAGCTCGGAAATCTTTCGCAAGGTCAGGTCGTTGCGCTTTATAATTATATGGCGCAAATTCTCGTTGAGCTTGTTAAAATGGCTAACCTCATTATCAGCATAACCAAGGCTCTCGCTTCCGCTTCGAGAATACAGAGCGTTTTGGAAACCGAAAGCAGTATGTCTTACGGAAACGAAGAGTTCGTCGGCGTTGGCACGGGGATAGTGTTCGACGGTGTATCTTTAAGATATGCAGGCGCGGGCGAAGAGTCGGTAAGCGGCATTTCGTTCACGGCACGCAAGGGTGAAACGATAGGAATTATAGGGGGAACGGGCTCGGGTAAAACCTCTCTTATAAACCTTATTCCAAGATTTTACGACGCAACCGCCGGAAGCATCACTATTGACGGTAAGGACGTTTCAGCCTACACGAAGGAGTCTCTTCGTGAGCGTATAGGCATAGTTCCTCAAAATGCCGTTCTCTTCTCTGGAACTATAAGAGAAAATATGGCTTGGGGTAACAAAAACGCTACCGACGAGGAAATTTTACGCGCGATAGAGACCTCGCAGGGTGCGAATATCGTTTCAGACAAGGGTGGCCTTGACGCGTACGTTGAGCAGGGCGGAAAAAATCTTTCGGGCGGACAAAGACAGAGGCTCACTATTGCCAGAGCGCTCGTTAAGAATCCCGATATACTCATTCTCGATGACTCTGCCTCAGCTCTCGACTACGCTACCGACGCTGCCTTGCGCCGCGCTATAAAGGAAAGCACTAAGGACAGCACGGTGTTTATCGTTTCTCAAAGGGCATCGTCGATTATGCACGCGGACAAAATTATACTTCTTGACGACGGTGAGTGCGTAGGCGTCGGAACTCACGAGGAGCTGCTTGCAACCTCCGAGCTTTACAAAGAGATATACGAAACGCAATTCGGAACGGGGGGCTGCGACAATGAATAAAAAAAGCTCCACCTTAAGCAGAGTGCTCGGTTATATCGGAAGATACAAAATTCTTATGCTCATATCGGCAATTCTTGCCACCTGCATAGTTGCCTTGACGCTGTACGTTCCTATTCTTATAGGAAATTCTATCGACCTTATTATAGGAAAAGACAACGTTGACCTCAAAAAAATTGCGGAATATCTCACTGTCGCCGGCGTAATGATAGTAATCACGGCGCTTATGCAGTGGGTTATGAGCAGCATCAATAACAAAATCACCTACCACGTCGTGCGCGATATGAGAAACGAGGCGTTCGAGAAGCTCGAAAGACTCCCTATTTCCTATATTGACTCGAATAGCAAGGGTGATATCGTCAGCAGAATTATCTCCGACGTTGACCAATTCGCAGACGGTCTGCTGCTTGGATTTACTCAGCTTTTCACGGGAATTCTCACTATTCTCGGAACGCTTGCGTTTATGCTGTTCATAAACTGGAAAATTGCGCTCGTCGTCGTGCTTCTTACGCCGCTGTCGCTCGTTGTAGCAAGGTTTATAGGAACACGTACTCACAGTATGTTTATGCTCCGCTCCAAGACTAACGGCGAGCAGACCGCCAATATCGACGAGATGCTTGGAAATCAGAAGCTTGTTATTGCCTTTTCTCACGAGGACGAGGCAACAGAAAAGTTCGGTGAGATAAACAAAAGACTCGAAAAGGCATCTCTTAAAGCTATTTTCTTCTCCTCTCTTGTGAATCCTACGACAAGATTCGTAAATAATGTCGTTTATGCGGCAGTGGCTCTTTCGGGTGCGTTTGCCGCAGTTGCTACCGCAGGCGCATCAGTTCCCTTTACCGTTGGCGAGCTTTCCTGCCTGCTATCCTATACCAATCAGTACACGAAGCCGTTCAACGAAATATCGGGTATTATCACCGAATTCCAGAACGCTCTCGCCTCGGCTGAAAGAGTTCTGACTCTTATCGAGGAAGAGCCCGAGGCAGCGGATAAGGAAAACGCTTTAGTCCTTAAGGATGCGCGCGGAAATATTGAGCTTTCCGACGTTTACTTCTCCTACACGGCTGACAGAAGGCTTATAGAAAATCTCAATCTTTCCGTTCCCGCAGGAAAAAAGGTGGCTATCGTCGGACCTACCGGCTGCGGAAAAACCACGCTTATAAACCTGCTTATGCGTTTTTATGACGTAAACTCGGGTAAAATCTCGGTTGACGGCACTGATATCCGTGATATAACGAGGGCGTCGCTCCGTGAAAATTACGGTATGGTGCTTCAGGAAACCTGGCTTGCCTCCGGTACGGTCAAGGAAAACATCGCTATGGGACGCCCCGACGCTACCGACGAGGAAATTATCGCGGCGGCAAAGGCGGCTCACGCTCACAGCTTTATAAAAAGGCTGAAATCGGGCTATGACACCGTAATTGGCGAGGGCGGAGGCTCTCTTTCGCAGGGTCAGCGCCAGCTTATCTGTATTGCGAGAATTATGCTGACTCTGCCGCCTATGCTCATTCTTGACGAGGCTACCTCGTCGATTGATACGAGAACCGAAATCAAGATTCAAGAGGCATTTGCGAAAATGATGACGGGAAGAACGAGCTTTATCGTTGCTCACAGACTCTCGACTATCAAGAACGCTGATATTATTCTCGTTATGAAGGACGGAAATATTATCGAGCAAGGCAGCCATACAGAGCTTCTGAAGCTCGGCGGCTTCTACCGCGAGCTTTATGACAGCCAGTTTGCGAAAAGCTAAAACAAAACTATAATATTTCAAGTCTTGATTTTAGGCTAATTTATTTAAGATAAAACATAACGCGCACTCCCTTTTTATAAGGATTGCGCGTTATGTTTTTTTGCTATGCTTCTCAATAAATTCTTTTGCATCGGATAAAAGCCTTATATCATCTGCAGAAATAAATTCGAACTCCTCTAAATTCAAAAGATATTTTGGATCTAATTTTAATATCTGGCAAATCCGTCTGAGCTGTTCCATGCTCGGCTCTTGCACATCACGTTCTATCTTCGAATAGTTAGACTGATTCATCGGTATCTGGTTTGCTACATCGCTCTGCAACAAGTCCATATCCTCTCGTGCGTTTCTGATTTTTTCTCCTATTTTCATAAAAATACCTCTTGTTTTTCTGGATTTAATTATATCATTTTTAACTATAAGTATTGACATGTAGTTAAAAAAAGATTATAATAAACACGGCAGTTATTTTTTAACTGTACTAAACTCAAAGAGGTAAAAAATGAAAAAACTTTTAATCTTATTTTTATGCGTAATTTTATCATTATCATCAATTTTGATGTTATCTGCCTGCAAAGACAAGAAAGACGATAACGAAAAAGACAGTATCGCTAACAACGAAAATGAAAGTGATAATAATAACGACGACCATTCATCTGATGATTCAACCAATAATAACACATCAGATGATAATCAAAAAGATGAGGTTAATAATAACAATGAACAAATCGGCAGTGAAGGACTGGAATATACTTTAAGTTCTGATGGCACTTATTATATACTTTCCGGAATCGGTGCTTGTTCCGATGAACATATTGTAATTCCCTCTACATACCAAAAATTGCCTGTAAAAATAATCGACGAAGATGCTTTTTACGAGTCCCATATCAAAAGTGTAGTAATACCTGAAAGCATCGTGGTTATCAAAAAATACGCTTTTTATAACTGCGCTATGCTCGAAAAAATATACTTTAATGCAACTTGTATGAATGATTTAAGTGAAAATACATATATTTTTCTTTCGGATGCACCAATAGAAGTTATTATAGGTAAAAATGTTACTAAAATCCCCTCGTATTTATTTAATTTCAAACCATATTCTATTACTGGTGAATTAAAAATAAAAAGTATAGAGTTTGAAGATCAAGGTTCTTGTCAAATAATTGGTAATTATGCTTTTGCAAATGCAAGAATAAGCAAAATTACTCTTCCTGACAGCGTAACTCGTATTGGCTGCGGAGCTTTTCGTTCATGCTCGTTACTCGAAGAAATTAAAATGCCGGAAAATCTTCAAACTATAGATAACGAAGCATTTTATGAATGTCGTAGATTAAAAGAGGTTATATTTCCTGATACGCTTAGCTCTATCGGAAAAAATGCATTTTATCATTGCAGATCTTTTACTACAATAACAATTCCAAAAAGCGTTACAGATATCGGTATCAATGCGTTTGAAAATTGTTCCAAGCTTGTAGAAATAGAAAACCTTTCAGAATTACCCATATCTTTAGGGGATACAAACAACGGAAAAATCACGTCTAATGCCCTTAACGTATATACGGATAAAGACGGATCAAAGAAAACTTTTGAAACTTCAGATGGATTTATATTTTATGAAGATGGAGATATTTGTTATCTTTTAGGATACAAAGGAGATAACAAATTTGTAAAACTACCAGAAAACTGCCATGGTAAAAATTATGAAATATACATCGAAGCATTCGTAAACTCCGATATGCATACGATCTTTATTCCATCTTCTGTTACCGCAATAAAAGCACGAGCTTTTATACTATGTATTCATTTTGTTAATATCGTTATAGAAGACTGCACAATTAACGTTGACGGGCTTTCCGAGCTTCCTAGCGGAAGCAATGTAAACGTTTATTTCTTGGGAACAGAATCAGAATGGTCAAACAATTCATTTCTAAAAAACAAGTTTAATTATTCAATAAAATATTATTATAGCGAAAGCGAGCCTACCACAGATGGAAACTTCTGGCACTACGATGAAAACGGTGAGATTGCTGTTTGGTAATCCAAAAAAACAACGTAAATATTAGTTAATAATTCAACAACTAGCAAAAACGCTTACGGCAGAATCAACCTGTCATAAGCGTTTTTTATTTATTTTGTATTTTGATTAAGGCGGGTTTTCGCAAGATTTATTCTTCTTTCCTCCATTGTAACTACCGCAAGCTTTATCGACTTGACGATTACGTAAATCAAGGTAAGAAGCAGAGTGAACGATGCATAGCCCGCAATATCAATCCAGACGTCTGTTATACTGTACGTCCTCTCCGAGAAAATCTGCATAGTTTCATCAAAGAAGCCGACGAGAATACCTATATTGAGGCTCAATGCGAGCGTTTTTATACCAACGGGCATAATCTTTCTCTTTTTTCCACCCTCTTTTTCAAGAATAAGGAAGAGGAAGAATATTTCAAGTCCCAAAATTCCGTGCTCCAAGAAGTGAGCAATTTTTCTTATGTACTCCTTTAAAAATTGACGGAACGGGCTCAACGGCTCGGGCTCTGGTTCTGGTTCTGGTTCTGGTTCAGGCTCGGGTTCGGGATCGGGTTCGGGCTCAGGCTCAGGCTCGGGCTCGGGATCGGGTTCGGGATCGGGTTCGGGATCGGGTTCGGGATCGGGATCGGGTTCGGGATCGGGTTCGGGTTCGGGATCGGGTTCGGGTTCGGGATCGGGTTCGGGCTCGGGCTCAGGTGCTGGCTCGGGCTCGGGAAACCAGCTCTTAACAGTGCTTGATACCGACTTAAACCAATCGGATACCGCGTCGCAAAATCTTTCGAACTTGACCAAAAAATTATCGCTCTGCTCCATTGATTCCGAAGATGGAAGCAAGGACTGCCCGAATATGAATGAGAGAGTCAAAAAGATAATAATCAAAAGTGCTATTTGCTTTTTGCTTTTGAGATTTAATCGCATATATTTTCTCTTTTCGGTTTTGAGGAATTTAATTGCGAGTTTTTTTGTCCTTTTTCCATTCCAGGAGTAATTTTTCGGTAATACCGTTTTCAGCAAGAAAGGCAACCGCATCGTCAGAGCCACTCTTGCCTGCGGCGAGCATCAGGCGCAGTCCCGTTTCTCGTTTCGGGTCTGTTCCCATACCGTCAATGTAGCATTTTGCATACAAATATTTACCTTTTGCCACCAAATTCTCAACATAGGTGGGGTCGGAGTGCGCCGCTTCGCTAAAATATTCGAAGGCTCGTCTTGCATCGGCTCTCACCGTTGTAAACCTTGCTTCCTCATCAATATCGGCTAAAACACTGTCCCCTGTGATAAGATGTATATTCTCCGTTCTTATCTCGCTTTTATGGAAAGGAATCATAGATATCGAGGTGATTTCGGGCGAAAGAATATATCCCGTCGTATAGACCATACCCAGATAAAGCATAGCCTCGACACAGCCCATATCCGCCGCATCCGTCATATAGCGAATGGCAGTTCTGTAATTTTTCTCGACTCCGTTACCCTCGAGGTAAAGAATGGCGAGGTTATAACAGCTCTCGCCGCCCTCCATATCTCTAGCGAACGAAAAGAAGCTTTTTGCGGCATCGGCATCAGCCTCTACTCCGTATCCGTGAAGCAGGCAGTACCCGTAATTGAATGCAGCAATCTCCTCGCCTTCTCTTGCTCCCTCAAGATACATTTGTGCCGCGCTCTCATACTTGCCCTTAAGAAAGAGGACGTCGGCGGCGCTTTTATCAAAAGGCATATAATACTTCCTTTTTATGTGGTTACTGTTTATTCGAAAAATCCGATTACTTATTGATTATAAACTCGGTTCCCTCTCTCTTATCGACGAGAGTGATTCCCTTTTCGAGAAGCTCCGCTCTGATAGCGTCAGCCTCGGCAAAGTTCTTCGCACGCTTCGCTGACGCACGCGCTTCAATTCTTTCCTTGATATAAGCCACAAGCTCTGAATCCTCCGCACTCTCCGCGCCGTTATCCTCTGCCGCGGAAAGCTCATTTGCGTGCGATATGAGGTCAAGTCCGAGAACGGTATCAAATTCAGCTATGAGCTGAAGCTTGGTTTTATCGTTAGTCTTAAGCTTAAGAACGTCGTAAAGGGCAGTTACCGCAAGCGAGGTATTTAGGTCGTTATCAAGAGCGTTTTTGAAGATTTCTCTTCCCGCTGAGAGAGCCTGCTCAGAGATTTCGTCGTTATCATTAGCTTTAAGCGACGCAATCTTCGCTACGAGCTTATTGTAGGCTATCTTCGCATTCTCAAGGTTTTCCCAAGAGAATACGAGATTCTTTCTGTAATGCGAGCCAAGGCAGAACATACGGTAAACGAGGGGGTCGTATCCGCGCTCCTCAAGAAGAGATACGGTAAGGAACTCGCCCTTTGATTTACTCATTTTGCCGCCCGCGGTATTAAGGTGGTGAACGTGGAACCAATAATTGCACCACTCGTGGCCGAACGCAGCTTCACTCTGCGCTATCTCGTTCGTATGATGCGGGAATGCGTTATCTATTCCTCCGCAGTGAATATCAAGATATTCGCCAAGATGCTTTCTCGCTATGCATGAGCATTCAATATGCCAGCCGGGATAACCTACTCCGAAGGGAGAATCCCATTTGAGCTCCTGGTCGTCAAATTTAGACTTCGTAAACCAAAGCACAAAATCGGCTTTGTTTCTCTTATTGGTGTCCGCCTCGACGGTATCTCTTACTCCTACGTCAAGGTCCTCCTCGGTGAAGTCGTTAAATACATAGTATTTTTCGAGCTTTGAGGTATCAAAATATATATTTCCGCCAGCTTCGTATGCATAGCCCTTTTCAAGAAGAGCTTCTATCATCTCTATGAACTCGGGAATGCAAGCGGTCGCAGGCTCTACTACGTCAGGTGTTTTAATATTGAGCTTTTTGCAGTCAGAGAAGAAAGCGTCGGTATAAAACTTCGCTATCTCCATAACCGTTTTATGCTCACGCTTTGCGCCCTTGAGCATCTTATCCTCGCCCGTATCGGCATCGCTCGTAAGGTGACCTACGTCGGTTATGTTCATTACTCTCGTAACGTCGTAGCCAACGTATCTCAAATACTTCTCAAGGATATCCTCCATAATATACGAACGAAGGTTTCCTATATGAGCAAAGTGATATACCGTGGGGCCGCAGGTGTACATAGACACCTTTCCCTCTTCTCTCGGAACAAATAAATCTTTTTCTCTTGTAAGCGAATTGTAAAGCCGCATTTTTTTGCCTTTCTGCGCCGAAGCCGCGCATCTTTCATTTAATACCCTTTATTTTACCAAAATATATCGAGTTTGTCAAGTCGGTTTTAGTCCTTTTCCGCTCTTAATCCGTTTACCAAAGGATTTTCCGGTATTTTGGCGCATTTTGCGTTCTTTACACGGGCGGGGCTGTTTTTATTTAAAATTTTTGCCCGAAAGTATTGTATTTTAAACTAAAATTTGGTATCATATAAATATATACAGTCGGCGCAGACCTGAATCGCTCTGACAGCTCTTACGGCTTTTTATTCTTAAATGCCGTTATTTTTTCGGAATTGCCGATATCAGTCTATCAACGGAGGACGTAAAATTGACCAAAAACAAAAAGAACAATGACACTAAAGTTAAAAATATAAAAGAGACGCGAAAGGTCACGGAGGCGAAAGAAAAAAAAGAGCCTAAAGAGGTCACGGGGCTTATGCGAGCAGTCCCCGCAATTCTTATTGCAATAGCGCTCTTTCTTACCCTTTGCTTCATAACGGCAGATACGGGAGCCTTCGGTAAATTCATATCGGGCGTCCTTATGGGACTTTTCTCGTATATGGCCTACACTATACCGATATTCGTGGCTTTGCACGCAGTTTTCTACTTTGCCGACGTCAAGGAGGGTAAGCTTGTGAGAAGAATAATCTTCTCTCTGGTTGCTCTTATTACCCTTTCTATGATTGCATTTCTTATACCCGCTATCAAGAGCACTCCCGAGTTCGACGTTGCCGCTTTCTATAAAAACGGCACCGAATCCAAGGGCGGCGGCTTTGTCGGTAGCGTTATTGCCTATGCTCTTATGAAGATATTCGGCAAGGTCGGTCTTATTATAATAATTCTTCTTCTCATTACGGTGTACGTAATATACCTCGCTTCAGGCGGCGGCTCGGAATTATCCAAATTCTTCCTGAAAAAACTCGGAAAGCTTGCGAATTTCGGAGCGAGTCTTGAAGAAAAATCCCAAAGCAAAAAGAAAAAGCGCGAGGAAGAAAGACTTGCGAAGCAGCGCGCTTTTGACGATAAAAGAAACGCTGATTTCTATAATGACGAGTATTTTGGCGCGGATAACGGCGTAAGCACGCTCGAAATCCCCGAGCTTGGAATTCTTGAGACGAAAAACTCGGTTGGCAGCGCTCATATTCTCCGTGAAACCGTTATAAAGAACACAGACAGTGAGGTAAGCTCGGGCGTATTTGAGTTTGGCGAGGAGAACGAGCCCCAGAAGAGAAAGAATCACTTTGCCGACGTAGATATTAACAGCGAGCCGAGATTCGTTCGCACCGAGGCTGTTGAGGAAAAGTTCGGCAGCGACGATATCGTATATGAGGCGCTTGACATTGACGAGCCCACGCTCGAGGCTGAAGACGAGGCGAAAGAGACATTTGCGCCGATAGATGATAAAACAGCTGCTGATTACGGTATTGATGACAGCGCTGATGCTATCTTCACCGCAGATTTCGACCCGTTTGATATAGCCCTCAATGAAAAGAGAGCTGAAAAGGCATCAAGCCGCATAGCCGAGCTCAAGAGAGAAAATAACAGCTTCTCCGAATATATCGCGGATATGACTCCCGAGCAGATAGAGCAAAAGAGACGTATCGAGGAATTTGAGGAAAACAGAAGACGAGCTCTTGAAAGACAAGCCGCAAAAAAGGCAGAAGAGGCTGCGGTCAAGGAAGCCATAGAAAAGGAAAACTTAAGAGTTGCCGAGGAAAGAGCCGAAGAGGCTCGAATTGAGAAGGCAAGAGCTGCCGCGGAAGCGGCAAGACGCGAGGAGCAAGCCAGACTCGCAAGCTTTGCCGCAGGATACAGCGAACCGAAGCCCGCAGAGACTTCAAATGGCGCTGACAGCGGCGCTCACCGTGAGAAGAGCTATTACGATTCCTTTGCTTCTCAAAACAGCAAGGCTACGGTTCTCTCAATAACAAACGATTATGAAAATCAATACGGCTCGGCTATAAAAAATCAAAATGCCGCGGACAAATACAGATTCGTCGGCGGAACGGTTACTACCCCTGCGGAAGAGCCGAGAAGAGCTTATAACTCCGACGTTCTGGTAACGGAGAAAAAAGAAGAGCCTAAGCCCGAGGTCTCTTATGCTACGCAGGGCTCGTCCTTCGGCTCTGCCGCTTATTCGAGCTTTGAGCCTGTAAGGAATGAGGTTACGGTTAATATTCAGAGCGAGACTGAGCCCCGAGAGAGCAACGCTTGGGTAAAGGTTGAGAATCCTAGCGAAATAAAGCCTTCCGAAAGCGCGCTTTCCTTCGAGAATGACGATGATTACACCGAACAGAGTCTTCCCTCCTCTGCCGATGCAAAGGAATTCACATTCACCGACACTGAGAGCGTGGATATAGGTGAAAATGCCGAAGACGAGGATATGCAAGATACCGTTACGGAGCATACCGTAATCGAAGAGGTACAGACTCTTGAGGTTTCCCGCTCTATGATATCCCCTACTCTCGAAATTGAAGAAGAGGAAGAGGTAAGAGGCGGTCTTGACTTCTCGCTCGACGATGACGACGAAGACGAGGACTTCACCGACTCCGATGCCGAGGAGACGGTTGAAAGAATTGAAATTCCGCCGGAGGAAAGAAATCCCGACGTTGAAAAATACCGCAGTATGTTCACGGTATTCGACGATGAGAGCGATGATACTCCCGAGCCCTCTATGACTGATAACTATACCGAAGCTCCCTCGCCGACGGATAATTACGACAGTGGTGATGCGCCGCTTGACAATACCTTTGAAAATACGGCTGACGAGAAATTTGAAGATGACGAGGATAACGAGGCAAGCGCGGTGGACGAGTACCTCGATGATGAGGACGACGTTCCCTTCGAAGCTCCCGTAAGGGTTGCCCCTCCCAAGAAGGAGGAAAAGCCAAAGGCCGTGAAGCCCGATTATTCGAACTATAAATTCCCTCCTATCGACCTTTTGAAGAAGAGTCCCGAGGAGGACTGGGATAAAATCAACGAGGAGATACAGTACTGCGGAGAGCAGCTTCTGAACACTCTCGATTCCTTTAACATCAAAGCCACTATGAGAGGAATGGAGCACGGCCCGAGAATCACAAGATACTCGATAGTCCCCGCAAAGGGCGTCAGAACGAAGCAGATTGAAAATCTTGCCGACGATATTGCTCTCGCTCTCGCTGCTGAATCTATTCGTATAGAGGCTCCGATTCCCGGAAAAAGCGCTGTCGGTGTTGAGGTACCCAACAAGGTTCCCTCCCTCGTTACGCTCCGCGATTTGCTTGAAGCACCGGAGTTTATGGAGCAGACCTCGAAAACCTGCGTATGCATAGGTAAGAGCGTTGAGGGCTCTCTAGTTTACGGAGATATAGGCTCAATGCCCCACGTGCTTATTGCGGGCGCTACGGGTATGGGTAAGTCGGTTTGCATTAACTCGCTCATAACGAGTATGCTTTATAAGGCTCGTCCCGACGAGATTAAGTTCATAATGATTGACCCGAAGAAAGTCGAGTTCGCTCCCTATAAGGGTATTCCTCACCTTCTCGTGCCCGTGGTTACCGAGCCGAAGCAGGCGGCAGGCGCACTTATGTGGGCGGTTGACGAGATGAACAAGAGATACGATATTATAGAACAGCTCTGCGTTAAGAGTATAGATTCCTATAATAAGAAGGTTGCAGACAATCCCGAGCTTGGCGCTCCAATGCCCAAGATAGTTATATTTATTGACGAGCTTAACGACCTTATGGTACAGGTGCGCGACCCCGTAGAAGACCTTATTATGCTTATCGCCCAAAAGGCAAGAGCTGCGGGAATACACCTCGTTATAGGTACCCAGCGCCCCTCGGTTGACGTTATTACGGGCGTTATTAAAGCAAATATTCCCACACGTATTGCCTGCAAGGTTGCTTCAGGTATAGACTCACGCACGATACTTGAAAAGACGGGTGCGGAAAAGCTTATAGGCAAGGGCGATATGCTCTTTGCTATCCCCGGTAAAGAGCCTAAAAGAGTTCAGGGCGCATTCGTTTCCGAGAGTGAAACAGAAAGCATCGTTGAATTTATAAAGGCGCAGGTTAAGGGCGAGCTTTACGACGAGTCGGCTATGGAGGAAATGAAGCGCGCGGCACAGAAATGCGATAAGAACAAGAATGACGACAGTATGGACGACGATGACGACGGAGGCTTTGGCGGCGGTTATCTGCACGACAGAAAATTCTTGAATGCCGTTGAGCTTGCTATAAGAAACGGAAGCGTTGCTACCTCATTCTTGCAGAGAAAGCTGCATATAGGCTACGGAAAGGCCGCTCAATATATCGACATTATGGAGGACCTCGGCGTAGTCGGTGAGAAAAACGGCTCGAAGGCACGTGACGTTCTCATTAGAATGGACGAGTGGAATGAGAAGCTTGCAAGACTCACCGATGACAGCTACTAATAAGCTACTCTCGGATTTGACGGGACCGAAAAAGTCCAAAAAGAAAACAAAATACTTTAAAGATTGTACGAGGAATTTTTTATGAAGGTTGCCTTGCTTTTAGCAAACGGATTTGAAGAGGTAGAGGCGCTTACGCCTCTTGATATACTCCGTCGCGCAGGAGTGCAGGTTGATACTATCGGCATTGGCTCGCTTGAAATCGTCGGCACGCACGATATCCGAGTAATTGCGGATATTAAGTCAAGTGATGCGCTTGTCTCCGATTACGATGCTGTTATATTCCCCGGCGGAATGCCCGGAGCAAAGAATCTTGACGAGTCACCCTTTACAGACGAAATCATAGCCGAAGTCCTCAAAAAAGACGGCAGACTTGCTGCAATTTGCGCCGCTCCTATGATTCTCGGGCACAGGAATCTGCTTAAAGGCAAGAACGCTACCTGCTTCCCCGGCTTTGAAGAAGAGCTTTACGGAGCAAATATTGTAAACAAGTCCGTAGTTACGGACGGAAATATAACCACAGCCTGCGGTATGCTCGCGGCGCTTGATTTTGCAAGGGAGCTTACCGGACTTCTTGCGTCAGAGGCTGCGGTTACCAAAATTTTCGGAAAATAATCAATCCGCGTTTTAATCGGCCGTAAGAGAATCGAACTAACAAGTCTTACGACGATAAATTTTAGCGTCTTTCGTCGTACTAACCCTTGTAAAGTGGTACTTTACTGCGGCTCATTACAACAAAATCCATCAAAAATTTATTCGCCGTAAGATGCGAAGCAGTTTTGAAAGAATAGATTTTTTCATAGACAAACCAATTTTTTTGAGAAATATACGAATTTCGCGGAAAAATCGGTGATGTATAGGGTAAAATCTATCTTTCAAAACCTTATTACTTCGGTTCTCTTACGGCTACGCTGAATGGAGATTTTATGGCAATTCAAAAGAAACACACGCATATTGCTTACAGATGCCCTGAATGTGGCACCGTGATTTACGGTCTGGTCGGTGAATTTGCGCTTGACGCAAGTATGATGCGGCTTAACTGCACCTGCGGAAAGTCCTCTCTTGACATCACTCCCACAAATGATAAAAAGATAAAGCTATCCGTTCCATGCGTGCTTTGCAAGGAAAATCACAATTTTATCGTTTCTCCCACGCTATTCTTTGACAGAGAGATAT
This sequence comes from Clostridia bacterium, assembly GCA_017462485.1. Classification (GTDB taxonomy): domain Bacteria; phylum Bacillota; class Clostridia; order Oscillospirales; family CAG-272; genus UBA1740. Next base: position 23,012 of record JAFTRA010000034.1, read on the forward strand.
TTCTCGGCGGCTGCCCTTACGCTAATATAGACATACTGTTTATAGGCGGCAAGGATAAGGTTGACAGCGCGGTAGAGGAAAACGAAAAGGCTCTTAAAAAGCTTATCGGAGATATGGGCGTTGAGGCGCTTGAGGACCTGCAGCCTATTGATATGGACGAGGATGAAATTTTGCCTGACGCGGCGGTTTACGACCTTATACGCTTCGTCGTTAAGGACCTTGAGGCAGAGGGGCGCGTTGACTGCCCCTGCCATAGCGGAAGATACGATTTGAGATATGCGCCCGGCGGTATTCAGGTATTTTGCGAGGACTGCGGAGCTACATATTTCTTCAGCTGCGCTTCTGCCGCGGCTGCCGAGGACTATCTTGATATAAATGAGATAAGCTTAAAATAGTCCGTAGTATCTTAACACTCCCCTATATATTCCAAGAGCAAAGAGATTCGGAGAATTAACCATAAGCTCGGCATCAGAGGCATTGGTTATGAAGCCCATTTCAACGACTACCGCCGGCATCTCGGTTCTTCGCAGAACGTATAGTCCCGGTCTTTCGACGATTCCTCTGTTACGCAGTCCTGTTATAAGAGTCATCTGTTCAAGAATGTCATCTGCTACAGCGTAGGCTTCCGTCGAGGAATAGCTGTATATCAGACATTCGGAGCCGTTTGCGGTAGGATTTACAGATGCGTTTGTGTGCAGAGATATGAACAAATCAGCTCCCCACGTGTTCGCGTCTCTCACTCTTGCCGTAAGGCTCGTGGCGTTTGACGTTCCAAGCAGAGTATCGGGCGTAGGTCTTGAAAGTCTTGTTTCAAAGTTCGGGTTATTCTGAAAATATCCGTTAAGAAGGATACCTATACGGTAGGTTATGTCCTGCTCGAAATATCCCTGCCCTTCGGCTCCCGTATTAAAGGAGCGAGGGTTATGCCCTTGGTCAATGTATATTTTTATAGCCATATTTCCCTTTCAAAAACAAGAGATACGACAAGAAAGCCGAGTTTTTTATTCAATACGGCATTTCTCATTCTCTTGCCAAGGCGGTGCTGCCGCCTTTTCATCATTTTAATACTTATATACTCTCAGTTTATGTTTGACGGAGTTTTTTGTTACGTATGAATGAACTTAAAAGACTGCTCAGCTTCGTAAGACGGGGCGTTGACGATTACGCTATGATAGAAGAGGGCGACGTTATTGCCGTAGGTATTTCGGGCGGTAAGGACTCTCTTGCGCTCTTAAAGGCGCTTGCCGAAATGCGCCGCTTTTATCCAAAAAAATACGAAGTAAAGGCAATTACAATAGATATGGGCTTTGAGGGCTCTGACTATTCGGGAATAAAGGAATATTGCGAGGCTCTTAACGTTGAATACAGAGTGGTTGACACGGAGATAGCCAAAATCATATTCGACGTCAGACAGGAGTCAAATCCCTGCTCTCTTTGCGCAAAGATGCGACGCGGCTCGCTTCACCTTGCGGCGCAGGAAATGGGCTGCAACAAGGTTGCGCTCGGGCATCATTTTGACGACGTAGTTGAAACCTTTATGATGAATCTTTTCTTCGAGGGCAGGCTTGGATGCTTCTCCCCCGTTACCTACCTTTCAAACAGAAAAATCACGCTTATACGCCCTATGATATACGCTACCGAAAAGGACGTGGTATATTTCGCAAGGCGGCAGAATCTTCCTATTGTTAAAAGCCTTTGCCCCGAGGACCACAACACAGAGCGCGAGAATATGAAAAATCTCCTTTCCGAGATTGAAAAAAACAACAAGGGCCTCAAGCACAGAATTTTCAAGGCAATCTGCAAGGGCAACCTTGACGGCTTTGCCGAAAAGGGCAGATATCCCGACGCGGGAGCTTTACCTGAATAAATTTATTTTTTCAAGGCAACAAAAGCGCTTTGTGTTTTTTAGCTTAATATAAGAAGGAATGAAAATTGCGATAGTGCGCTTTTCATTCCTTTTTTGCGTATTTATTAATTTTTAAATAAATAACAAATAATCATTTCGCTTTCTGTTGACAAAGATTTCGACATATGGTATAATTTACCTGCGACACAATCAAATATTCTTGAAAAGGGTGTACTATGCCATTTTTAGTACTTCCGTTCTTTTTCTATACCTTTTTCAAGAAGTTAGATAAGATTGTGTCGCAGCAAAGTGAAGTGCTTTGATGGGGGCGCGTCGCTTTGCGACGCGCTTTTTGCTTTTATATAACTAATAAGAAAAGGATGGAAACAGAGATGAGAAAAAGACTTAAAAGCTTATTGCTTACGCTTCTTTTGGCGCTTGCCTGTTTATTTACGGCAACGTCGTGCGAAAACCTTGATATCGGAGCTTTGCTGGGCGGTGAAAGTGTCTCGCAAGGAATAACACTTGATAAAACCGAGCTTACGTTGAAGGTCGGAGAGCTTTATCAGCTCAACGTCAGCGAGGTTTCTAGCGAAGAGGATTCTTCTAAAGATGCCGAGAAAGAATCTGGCAAAAAGCAGAACGGTATGAAAAATCCCTTCAAGAAGGATGAAGCCGAGGACGTAGTCTATACCTGGGAGACGTCAAACGCTCTGGTTGCTACAGTTAAGGACGGTCTTGTTACCGCAGTTGGCGAGGGCTTTGCCGTTGTAACCGTGCGCGCAGGCAAAGAAAGCTACGCTACCTGCACGGTAACCGTTATAGATGAGAGCAAGGTAAACGTTTCGGTTACCGAGGTCAAGCTCAACAAAACCGAGTTAACCCTCTGCATTGGTAAGAGTGAAACGCTTACGGTAGAAGTAGTTCCCGAAAACGCAACTATAAAGGATATAACCTGGTATTCCTCGAATACCGACGTTGTTACCGTTGAAAACGGCGTTTTAACAGCGGTAGGCGGCGGAAAAGCCTCCGTTATGGCTTCAAGCGTAAACGGAAAATACGCAAAGTGCGAGGTTACGGTTAATTACAGTCACGTTCCGAACGAAGCCGTAAAGGAAAATGAAAAGGCTGCAAGCTGTACCGAGGACGGCTCTTACGACCTCGTATCATACTGTAAAACCTGCGGTGAGCTTGTAAATAAAGAAAGCGTTACGGTAACAGCTCCCGGTCATACTCCTCTCGAAGCGGTAAAAGAGAATGAAAAGGCTGCAAGCTGCACTGAGAAAGGCTCTTACGACCTCGTATCATATTGCGACGTATGCGGCGAGGAAATTTCAAGAGCTACTGAAACCGTTCCAACGGTCGCCCACAATTACGTTGAAGGAAAGTGCGACTCTTGCGGTAAAGAGGAACTCAAAGCAAGCGAAGGTCTTTCATATACATTAAGCAACTACAAAACGTATTATATCGTTTCGGGCATAGGAACCTGCACAGATACGGATATTGTTATTCCCGAAAAATATAATGGTTACCCTGTTACGACGATTGGGGTGCAAGCGTTCTACGGGGCTAACATAACAAGCGTAACCATTCCCGATAGCGTTACTTCTATTGGTGATGATGCGTTCTCTTATTGCACAAGCCTTACAAGTATAACTATTCCAGATAGCGTAACTTCAATAGGTATTTGTGCATTCCGCGGCTGCACGGGACTTACTCAAGTAATAGTCGGAAGCAATGTTACCGAAATTGACGATGTAGCTTTTCATAATTGCACTGCTCTCAGAAGCGTATATTATATGGGAAGTGCGGAGAATTGGAAAAACGTTTCAGCCGAAAGCGCAGGGGCTTATTTCACAAACTCCTTGCATTACTATTACAGCGAGAGCGAGCCTACCGTAAAGGGATATTTCTGGCGTTATGATGAAAACGGAAACGTTGCAGTTTGGGAAAACGCTCTCCCTGAGATTTCTGTAGGAAGCGAAGGTCTTGAATATACGCTGGATGAGTATGGCGCATATTATGTGCTTACAGGTATCGGCACGTGTACCGATACGGATATCGTTATCGCTGACAGATACGACGGATTGCCCGTTAAAGAGATTCAATGGGGCGCGTTCATGGATTGCACCGATATTGTAAGCGTAAAAATCGGAAATAACGTTACCAGCATTGGCTCCTCTGCCTTCGAAAATTGCTCCAGCCTCAAAAGCGTTATTATTCCCGATAGCGTTACATACATTGAGCTCTACGCCTTTTCGGGATTAGACGTCGTATATTACCGAGGAACTCCGGCAGATTGGAATAATATACGCGACCTAGTTGACGTTCCCGATGGCCATATCAGCGATTTGGATACTATAATATCTTGTTACTTCTATAGCGAAAATCAACCCGTTGAGATTGGTAACTTCTGGCATTATGATGAAAACGGCGAGATTGCTATATGGGATATAGCAGAAGCTTCCGATGTTGAGAATGGAAGCAAGGGACTTTCTTATGCGTTGAGTGAGGACGGCACGTACTACATAGTTTTCGGTATTGGAGTCTGCACAGATACAAACGTTGTAATTCCCAATATTTATAAGGGATTGCCCGTTAAACAAATCGGATACTATGCCTTTAATAAAGCAAGTGAAATCAAGAGCGTTACTCTTCCGGAAGGTATTACGATAATTGAAGGAGATGCATTCTTTGGTTGCACAGCTCTTACCAATATAAATATCCCTGCCAGCGTTACTTATATCAGCAGTAGTGCGTTTAACGGTTGCAATTCTCTTACAAGTATAACCGTATCCGCAGACAATGAAAACTACAAGGATATAGACGGAAACCTCTATACGAAAGACGGCAAAACTCTTCTAAGGTATGCAACCGGTAAAGAGGATACCCATTTTGCTATTCCCGACGGTGTTACAACTATTTATCCCTATGCTTTCTACAACCACTCGCTTACAAGCATAGTTATTCCTACCAGTCTTGTCAATATTTATATGGAGGGATTCTGCTATAGCTACGGAGATGATGGCATAGTATATTACTCCGGTACAGAAGAGAAATGGAATAATATCGAGATAGACTCTTATGAAAACTATTGGGTAGAAGAAGCAACGATATATTTCTACAGCGAAACCGAGCCTACCGAAGAGGATAACTTCTGGCACTACGACGAAAACGGTGAGGTTGCAATTTGGGGAGTTTTAGAGACTCCCGAGGATGAAAATGCAAGCAAAGGTCTTGAATATACCTTAAGCGATGACGGAACGTATTATATAGTTTCCGGAATCGGAACTTGCACTGATACGGATGTTGTTATTCCCGAAGAGTACGAGGGACTGCCTGTTAAAGAAATTGGTAACTATGCGTTCTACTATTGCACGAGCCTTACGAGTGTAACAATCCCCGATAGCGTTACTTCTATTGGTGACGGTGCGTTCGAGAGTTGCACAAGCCTTACAAGCGTAATAATTGGAAATAGCGTTACATCTATTGGTAACTATGCGTTCGCATATTGCAGAAGCCTTACGAGCGTAACAATCCCAGATAGCGTTACTTCCATTGGTGATGATGCGTTCTACTATTGCACGAGCCTTACGAGTGTAACAATCCCCGATAGCGTTACTTCTATTGGTGACGGTGCGTTCGATAGTTGCACGAGCCTTACAAGCGTAATAATTGGAAATAGCGTTACTTATATTGGTTCTTCTGCGTTCTCCCGTTGCACGAGCCTTGCAAGCATAATAATCCCAAATAGCGTTACTTATATTGGTTCTTCTGCGTTCTCCCGTTGCACGAGCCTTACAAGCATAATAATTTCCGATAGCGTTACTTCCATTGGTGATAATGCGTTCTTCCATTGCTACAAACTTGTGGAAATATATAATCTTTCGAGTTTGACCATAACGGCAGGTTCTTCTGATTACGGATACGTAGGATACTATGCTCTTAACGTATATACGAATACCGAAGAACAAAAGAAAACATTTGAAACAGAGGACGGTTACATATTCTATGAAGATGGCGATGTTCGTTATCTTTTAGGATATAAGGGCGATAAAGTCGAATTAACTTTTCCTAAAGACTGTAACGGTAAGAATTATGCGATTTATGAGTATGCTTTCTATGAAAACAATAAAATTACAAAGGTAATCATTCCAAATAGCGTTACTTCTATTGGTAACTATGCGTTCTACGATTGCTCGAGCCTTACAAGCATAACAATTGGAAACAGCGTTACAGATATTGGTCATTCTGCGTTCTGTCGTTGCTACAAACTTGTGGAAATATATAATCTTTCGAGTTTGACCATAACGGCAGGTTCTTCTAATTACGGATACGTAGGATGCTATGCTCTTAACGTATATACGAATACCGAAGGACAAAAGAAAACATTTGAAACAGAGGACGGTTACATATTCTATGAAGATGGCGATGTTCGTTATCTTTTAAGATATAAGGGCGATAAAGTCGAATTAACTCTTCCTAAAGACTGTAACGGTAAGAATTATGCGATTTATAAGTATGCTTTCTATGAAAACAACAAAATTATAAAGGTAATCATTCCGAATAGCGTTACTTCTATTGGTGGTTCTGCGTTCGAAGATTGCACGAGCCTTACAAGTGTAACGCTTGGTAATAGCGTTACTTCTATTGGTGACGGTGCGTTCGCATATTGCACGAGCCTTACAAGCATAATAATCCCCGATAGCGTTACTTCTATTGGTAACTCTGCGTTCGAGAGTTGCACGAGCCTTACAAGCATAATAATCCCCGATAGCGTTACTTCTATTGGTAACTCTGCGTTCGAGAGTTGCACGAGCCTTACAAGCGTATATTACAACGGTACGGCAGAAGCGTGGAATAATATTGAAATAGGATATAACAATTATTATTTATCTTACGCTACTCGTTATTATTACAGCGAAAGTGAGCCCACTGAAGAGGGTAACTTCTGGCACTACGACGAAAACGGCGAGGTTGCCGTTTGGTAAGAAATACTTTGAATTAAAACAAATTTAACTAAATCAAGTTAGATTTTAAAAAACTAAACAACTAAAAAGAAGCAGGATAGAAAAAAGATTTCGGTCTTAATTCTACCCTGCTTCATTATTTTCATAAAACCGGTTGACAAAATGCTATTTTAGGGGTATAATAATAGTGAATATTTAAGATTTGTTCTTCAAAACTATCTAATTTGCAAAAATGGAGGTGTATTCAAATGTTAATAAGCAGGTTGGAAAAACGTTTTGGATACAATAAACCGATATTTACAGAAGATATTTTTGACTGCATGAAGGACTATTCTCGTCAAAGAATATATCAGTTTATTGCCGAGGCTATCAAAAAGGAAACGCTTGTACGTTATGATACCGGCGTATATTATTTACCTACGGAAACAGAGTTTGGACGTTCTGTATTAACGGTTAATGAGGTCGTAAATAGAAAATATATCAGCGATAACGGAGAAATATTCGGTATTTACGGAAAATATGTCATTGAGTTAAACTTCTTGTTGAGTTATCAAGTTCCTAATACAATTGAGGTTATTACAAACAAAGAGTCGAGAGACGTACGGGAAATAGAGATCAGAGGACGCAAGGTTATTTTACGCAAATCACGTTTGCCGATTACAAAAGAAAACGAAAGCGCCTATACTCTTATGGAGTTGTTTAACGGTATTGATATCAGACAATACCGAGAGGATTCAATGGTAAGAGAAAGCATAAGCGATTATATAAAGGAAAAGAAAATCAACAGCGAAGCAATTTATAGTTTGGCAAGTTCTTTTCCTGCAAGAACAATGAAAAATTTAGCAACAAGTGGAGTATTATATGAAATTGCACAACAATAAAGACGCCTTTGAAAGATTGATTAGATTGGTGAGTGACTATTACAAAATCGATCCTGCTCTTGTAGAAAAGGATTATTTTGTAACCTTGCTTTTAAAGGAACTTGCCGCAAGAGTTCCTAGTCTTTTATTTAAAGGCGGTACGTCACTTTCAAAATGCCATAAAATAATAGATAGATTTTCAGAAGATATTGACCTAACACTTGACGAAAATCATCAGACACAGGGACAGAAAAAGCAGATGAAAGCCGAGCTTGTGGAGGCTTGCGAAACGCTCGGTTTGCATTTGACTAACTTTGAAGAAATAAGGAGCAGACGAGACTATAACTGCTATAAAATTGAATATCCGATTCAACACCTGTCAGTAAGTATAAAACCTTTGTTATTAGTTGAAACAACATATATAACGAAAGCATATCCGAGCGAGTTACGACCGGCAACATCAATAATTTACGATTATTTGAAAGAAATGGGAAACGACACAGCTATTGAAAAATACGAATTGCAGCCGTTTGAGATTCGGGTACAAACGCTTGACAGAACCTTGGTTGATAAGGTATTTGCCGTTTGCGATTATCTTGTTGGAGAACGAATTGAAAGAAATTCAAGACATATTTACGACCTTGCGCGTTTGCTTACAAGAGTAAATCTTGACGAAAAATTAAAGGAGTTAGTTAAAGACGTCCGCGCTGACAGAAAACCGCACGCGCTCTGCTACTCTGCGCAAGACGATGCAAACGTTCCTGGAATGCTTGCGGAAATTGTCAAATCCGGCATTTACAAAGAAGATTATGAGACGATAACAAGAATTATGATGTTCAAATATCTGCCTTACGAAGAAGCTATAAAAGCATTGGAAACAATTATCGCAAGCGGTGTATTTGAGAAATAAAAGCTTAATAGAAAAAGCGGGGTAGAAAAAAGATTTCGGTCTTAATTCTACCCTGCTTTAATGTTGATTTATTCTGTGCGTTTACGTTGCTTTGCACGTTTAAGATTCTTGACGAAATTAAAGTATTGACGTGAGTGATTAAAGCTCTATTACCGTTTTTTTGGGGATAACGGTTTTCTTGCCGTTTATTTCTGCAAAGACGTCGGTATCGGTGGGATTTTCTACCGTATTTTCGGTAATTTTAAGCTCGTTTACGGCATCGCGGTATCCGAAGATATCCTCTACCGAGGCGTACCAGAATTCGCGCTCTCGGTTGCCGTATTTTTCGGCAAATTCTTCGAGAACGTTCCAGCAGTTTGCTCGCTCGTAGTCAATCGAGTGGAGTCCGAAGCAGAAGAATTTCAGTTCTCCGTCATCGGCAAAGTCCTCGTATTCCTTTGCCGCTTTTAAGAGGTCCTTGTGCGTAGCGTTATACGACCAATGCATCATATCGGTAGGTACAGCAAAGGCGGTGCTGCTTCCGAGCGCTCCCGTTTTTCTTACTGCGGTATAGCCGCATACGCTTTCGATATACTCAAGTATTCTTTCGTCTGCCTGCTCGCCGTAGGGCCATACAAAAGTGCTGACACTTCCCTCTCCGAACACCGCTTCAAGCTCGTTATGGCACTCGGAAATAAGACGGCAATAGGAATCGGTTTCGGCAATATTTCGCCAGCCGGCAGGACTGTAATATCTATAAACGCCACTGACGTCGGTTCTGTAATTTTTCGTAACGTCTGCCACTTTAGAATCAAAAGGCTCGTTTGATACCTCGCGCGCCTTGTCGGGCGTCAAGGCAAACGGGTGAAGCTTACAGTGGTTTGAGATTCCAAAACCGTCGTAAAGCTCACGGTAAAACTCGGGAGTATATTCCTTAAGATTCGGAGCGCACAGGTTGAACGTTCCCTTTATCCCTTGGGGCTTTACTATATCTATGAACCTTTTATCCATAGGTATATTTCCGTCGTCTATGGTAAAGGTTATAGCCTTCGTTGTCCATGACGGATAAAAAATTTTGTTTATCTCCATTTTTATCTCACTTATTATAATATACTATTTCCCCGTCGGGAACCGAGCGAGTGAGCCAGACGTTACCGCCGATAACGCATCCGTCTCCTATCTTCGTGCTTCCGCCTAGAATCGTAGCGTTCGCGTAGATTATTACGTTATTTCCAATATCAGGGTGACGCTTAATTCCCTTCACGGGATTGCCGTTTTCGTCAAGCTCGAAGCTCTTCGCTCCAAGCGTTACTCCCTGATAAATTTTAACGTGATTGCCTATCGTAGTGGTTTCGCCTATTACTATACCCGTACCGTGATCTATGAAGAAATACTCGCCTATTTTGGCGCCTGCGTGAATGTCAATACCCGTTTTCTCGTGGGCATATTCCGTCATAATTCGTGAAAGAATGGGTATTTTTCTTTCATAAAATTCGTGGGCAATTCTGTAAATAGCGATAGCGTAAAATCCCGGGTAAGTGAGCATTACCTCCTCTGGCGAGCTTGCCGCAGGGTCTCCCTCGTAAATCGCGAGGGCATCCTTCATAAGAGCTGCCTTTATATCGGGAATACTGTTTATAATAAGCTCCGCATTTTCGCCTGATGCTCCACGGTCGGCGCCTACGAAGCTATACGCTATTCTGATTTGATTTTCAAGCCTTAAATAAAGCTCGGAGAGGCTTACACCTCCCTCTGCAGCTGATGGAAAATACATAGGAAAGCATACGTTCAGAATATCCGAAAGTATGGCTATCATTTCCGCCTTTGACGGTGGTATAACGTCACTTGCATTGCTTTCGGAAAGTCTTTTATAAACGCTTTCAAAATCGAGATTTCTATTGTTCATATCCGGTCCTCGTTAATAGTTGTATAAAATCTGCCTGCGCACTCACCGTTACGCAGGCAGACGTTTTATTTATCAGTCTTCGTAAAACTTCTTGATTATCGCAACGACCTCTGCGATTCTCTTCGTAGGAGTCGTTTTGGAAAGAACGGAAAGAACCGTTTCGGTTTCCTTTTCAGCGGTTGCATTCGCCGATGCTACGCCGGCATTGTAAGACGAAATATACACGTCAAGCTTCTGCGATGCCTTGATAACTGCATCCTCTTCGGGATTGAGCGTGGCTTTAAGAGCGAGTGCTTTCTTAATAGCGAGTCTCTTCTCGAGAAGGTCGGTTTTGGAAGCTATCGCTTCAACTGCCTCAGTATAATTCGTGATACGAATTTCATCAAGCGCAATCTTGGATTTTTCATCGGAAAGAGTTACGTTGGCATCGGTTACGGTTATCTTTACGCCCGCAATCTCGATAGAAACGTCTACCGACACGTCATTTCCACCCGCTGCCGCAAATTCCTCGGCTATCTTAATAGCGCTCTGCTTTTCTCCAAGGGTGGTAGCGTACTGAATATTGTTAACAGCCTGAATGTATTTCTTTGCAATATCGAATTTAACAACTATTTCTTTTCCCCAAAAGTCGTATCTTTCGATTGCCGCCGCAACTCCGGGATAGCCCTTTTCAACTGACTCAATGTAAGCCGCAGCCTCTTCGAGCGCTACCTGCTTTGCGGTATAGCTGGGAATCTGCTCTACCTGACGCATCTTTCCAAGGAATGCCTCCGCATATGCGGATACAACGCGCATCTCGGCATCTACGGCATCGTACATAGCGACAAGCTCTTCAACGGTGATATTGGTGAGATACTCGTTATAGGTGGTATCTCTGAACTCGTTTGCCTTCGCTATGGAATAAGCCGCATATCTCTCAGCAAACGAAATCGTAGTATTGGCAGCGACGATAACACTGTCAACAAACGCTTCCGCAGACTTCTTTATATCCCCGAAATTAGCATCAATGAACGACTTAACGAAGAGAGCCTGCGCAATATTCTCAGCGCTGATTTCATCGTCAAAGAAGGTTTCATCAATTGGATGATTCTTGAATATTTCGTCAAGAGTCATATACTCCTTGAAGCTTGCGAGGTAAATGCTTTCAATAGCCAGAGCTGCCTTAACAGCGGCAGTGGTATTATCTCTTATCTCCTCAAGAGCTGCCTTCTCTTTAGATATAACCTCGAGATAAGTCGGCAATTTGGGGTTGCTCGCGAGAGCTGCCTCGTAGCAGGACTTGAAGTTACCGTCTCTTACACCCTCTACGAACTCCGCATAAGATGCGGCGGGCAAAAGAACCGCGAGTCTCTCATTATAGGTCTTCGTCAGGAGCTCAGCAGTGCTATCTTTGAGAGTGGGGTCTATTATTTCAGCGTATTCCTTACATTTAGCCGCATAGCTTGAGAAAACAGCGTTTACAGAGTTCTGCGACGCCTCGCTTACCAATGCTGCCAAAGTCTCGTCTCCGCTATACGTGAAGTTATAATTTACAGCAAGCTTTGCGATAATCTCCGCAAGCTCAACCGCGCCACTTGCAACGCTTCCCTTATATTCATTATAATCATTATATGTGTCAGCGATAGCGTTAGCTACCTTCAAAACGTTCTCCTCGCTCTCGATAACACGGGGGAAGCTTCCCTCATACATCTCTATGTAATCAAAGGTAGCCTCGCTTTCAACAGCAACGCACGCACTGTCAAACTTGAACTTTCCGGTAAGCATATCGGTTGCGTTATTAACGTAGGAGTAAGAATACGTCTCGGCGCTCTTTCCGTCAGGGGTTACCGTAAACGTTACAACGTCCTCGCCTATTTTCTTGGACAAGAAGAAGGAGAGAGTAAAGTATTCGTCACGGGCAACGCCGCTGGCAGCCGCCACGTAAGTTTTGGTTATCGCATCATAGCTCGACGTAACCTTTCCAACCGAGACGGAGCAAAGTCTGAGCGAGGTGCCCGTCGAGGTATTAGCGTATATAGCCAGAGTCTCACCGTCGGAGAGCTTAGCTCTAAGGTTTACACCGAAAGAGGTAGGAGACGTCTGATTGAGATTAAATTTTGTAGAGCTTGAAGACGAACAGGAAAGCGTAGCGCTTCCGTCATCGTTAATCAAAGCCGAAAAAGCAACGCCCTCGGTTATTGAAAACTCGTCCGTACCGGAAGCAAAAGCTTCCTCAAAGCTTACTCCGCTAGCAAATCTTGCGTTAAGATACACCTCGGATTCATAATACTCAAGAATCTCACTGTGCTCCTCAAGCAATTCTTCATATTCAGCCTCGTAATCCCTTACGGTGCCGGAGCCTTCAGTGTCCCCCGCACTCTGATTATCGTCAGCAAAAGCAAAAACAGAGAAACAGGCGAAAATCAACGCCAGGGAAAGAAGCACTACCAAGATTTTACTCGTTTTTTTCATAACTTTCTCCTAAAAGATATTTGCAAAAATTTTATACCGTATATATTATATCATTTAAAATAGCAAAAATCAACTCGTCAATATAGCAAAAAATACAAATTTATTTTGTATCTTTTGTACAAAGTTGCATTTTTCTCCGTTTTGGTTGTCAAAATAGTGCGTTTAGTGGGGTAGCGTGTAAAATTTTATTGGATTTTTTCGCTTTTTGCCGTTGACTTTTTCCCTTTTCTTATGTTATAATATAGGTTGATGTAAAATATTATTTTGTAACACATTTTGGAGGAGAACGATGAGAAAAGGTATATATACCTATTACAAAGAGCGTTTGATTGAAATCGGCGGTAACAACAAATGCTTATATTTGAAGAGCATCGGAAGAAAAGGCGCTTATGACATTGGTCGTATCCTCGAGGGTCGCGGTGATAAGGTTGCGGAATTCCTTGAATTCTTGTGGACAACGAGAAGATTTCCCCTTACCATCATCGGAAACAAAGAGAAAAAGCAGATCATAGAGAACCTTGATATACAAAGCAAGCTTGACAAAAGAAGACTTGACACCACAAGTCTTACGGGTGAAGAGCTTCTTAAGGCGTCGCAGAAAAATGAAAGAATCAGACGCGAGGAAAGCAACAAGGCGGTTGAAGCCGAGATAACTAAAATCAAAGAAATCAAGCGTGACGTTGAGGAAATCGAAAAGGAAACGGGACGCTACGAGCTTTACATAGGATATCCCTTCGTTTTCGGAACGATAAACCAGGGTCCCACAAAAACAACTATTAAGGCTCCCCTGCTTCTTTTCCCCGTTAAGATTGATATTCCCGACGAAAATACCGTTGAGATTTCCATAAACGAAAGAGAAAAAATTCAGCTTAACAGAGCTCTTATTTTCGCTTACGCTCAATCGAAAAAGCTTAACATTGACCTTATGGAAACCGAGTTTGACGACCTCTCGCAATTCCCCACCATAGGCGCGGTCGTTAAATATCTCGAATCCTTCCACATCAAGTTTGACGGCAGTGAATACGAATCGAAGAACATATACAATTACGCAAGATTCAAGGAGCCTGACGGAAAGCCCTCCCTCTCGCTTCGCTATGCGGCAGTTCTTACGAGATATTCGCTCTCGAACTCAATTTTCAACGACTATACCGCTCTTGAAAAGAAGCATCTTACGAACGACGCTATTTCCGAGCTTTTGCGTATGGGAAAGCCGAAGAAAAAGGCGCTTTTCAAGAAAAAGCAGGTTAAACGCACCCCGCAGAACAGCTATACCGTAAAAATGCTCGACTATGCGCAGTCTGAGGTTGTTCGCCGTGTCGACGAGTGCGGTAATATGGTTATTTACGGCCCTCCCGGCACAGGTAAATCGCAAACAATAGTTAACATCATAAGCGACGCTATGAGCAAGAAGAAGAGAGTTCTCGTAATCTCGCAGAAAAAGGCGGCGCTCGACGTAGTATATAACCGTCTCGGTCCTCTTAACGAAAAGGCTATGTATATAACCGACGAGACGAAGGAAAAGAAGAGCTTCTATGACAAGTGTCTTGACGCTCACCAGAAGGATATGATTGCCGCGCTTGTTGACGTAAATAAGCTCCAGGCGTCGTATAACGAGCTTCAGGAGAAAATAGACGCTGAAACTGCAAAGCTTGATAACATTTATCATGTGCTTAACGACAAGCGTCCGTTCGGGCTTTCGCTCTCCGAGATGTACTCCTCCTCGACTATGCTTCAGAAAAACTCCATAGACTACGGAATTTATACGAAGCTTATCGAACACCCCGAAATTATGGCGCTTACTTACAAGGAGCTAAGCGAGGCTCTCATGGATATCAAGGCGAAAAACCTTGAGGAGCTTTACTACAATTATCTTCAGGAAAAGGAAAAAAATCCTATTATCGACTATCTTCTCCCTGACGTTGACACTAACACCTTATGCGAGGTAAGAGGCGCTCTCGTCGAGATTCAGAAGTCGAGAAAGGGACTTTTCAATACCGCAAAATATCCCTTCTACCGTCAGGTTCTTGCATATTATTACGAGCTTGAGAGCGAGGCGGGACTTGATGCGGTAGTAAAGCTCGCGCGCAAGTTCTCTTCGGAAAAATCCGATGCTATAAGAGAAAAGCTCATAGAGACGCGCAACGTAATCAACGCTGCGGCAAAGGAATACGAATGCCTTCACAGAGTGCTTACTCCCGAGGGATACCTTGCCGTTATTGATAATATTCTGCGCGGCAACACCTCATACATAAGGCACGTATCCGACGCGCTTAATAATTACATTGATTTGCGCGACGTATCTAATCTTCTTGACAGTCTTGACAAGAACAAGACGCTTATTCTCAACTTTGCTTACACGATAAGCAGAAACAATCAGAATTACGCAGAGATTCTTTCAAAGCTTCTCGAGATACGCATTTATCACGAGGCGGCAAGATACGAGGACGAGTGCAAGGAAGAGCTTTCGAAGATAGTTGACTTCCAGAACATTACCTCAAGAATCTCACGCTATAAGCAGGCGCAGCTCGAGGCTTCGATAAAGCTTTGCGAGGGTAAAGCGAGCCGCGACTACGAGACACTTTACGAAAGCGCTCCTAACAATAAGGACTATCTTTACCAGATATCCAAGAAGCAGAAGTTCTGGCCCATCAGAAAGACGATGGAGGTTTACGGAGAGTTCGTTCTCACTCTCTTCCCCTGCTGGCTTCTCTCCCCCGAAAACGTATCCAATCTTCTTCCCTTAACGAAGAATCTCTTTGACCTCGTAATCTTCGACGAGGCATCGCAGGTCTTCATCGAAAGCACTATTCCCTCTATTTACAGAGGTAAGAATATCGTCGTTGCGGGAGATGCAAAGCAGCTCCGTCCCTCTACCACGTTTATGAAGCGTTACCTTGGCGGAGACCCCGAGAGCCAGGAGGACTACTCAGTTCAGGCTGCTCTTGAGGTAGAAAGCCTTCTTGACCTTGCTGTATCGAGATACACGAGCGCAAATCTTACCTATCACTACCGCAGTAAAAATCAGGAGCTTATAGACTTCTCCAACCACGCATTCTACGGTATGACGCTCCAGATTGCTCCCAATATTTCGAGAAACTCGAAGTCGAGACCTATAGAGCGTTATAAGGTTAACGGAAAGTGGATTGACAGAAAAAATACTGCCGAGGCGAAAAAAGTCGTTGAGGTTCTCAAGAACATCTTTAATACACGTAAAAACGACGAGAGCATCGGTATTATAACGTTTAACGCAGACCAGCAGTCCTGCATTGCGGATATGATAGACAGAGAGTGCTCCAAGGACCACGACTTCCGCTCTCATATTCTCAAAGAAAAAATCCGTATGGATAACGGCGAGGATACGAGCATCTTCATCAAGAACCTTGAAAACGTTCAGGGTGATGAGAGAGATATTATCATATTCTCTATCGGATACGCTGAAAACGAGCTTGGAAGAATTTATACGAACTTCGGCTCGCTCTCCGCAGAGGGCGGTGAAAACCGTCTTAACGTTGCGATAACGAGAGCTAAGACCAAGATTATCGTCGTAACGAGTATCGAGCCCGAGGACTTGAAGGTAGATACCGCAAAGCACGTAGGACCTAAGCTTCTCCGCAAATATCTTACTTACGTAAGAGCGGTCTCCAAGGGAGACGACGAGGAGGTCAAGGCAATTCTTGCCGATATAGAATCCTCCGAGCAGCAGGCTTCCTCTTACGCAAACCTCATTTCCGTAGAGCATCAGATTAAGGACAGACTTGAAAAGCTCGGTTACAAGGTTGACGTTAACCTCGGTAACAGCAACAGCCGTATTTCTCTTGCTGTATATGATTCCGATACCGACAGATATCTTGTCGGTGTTGAGCTTGACAGAGATGCTTTCGCATCGTCGGAATCCTGCATTGAGAGAGACGTTTGCAAGCCTCTGTTCCTTGAATCGAGAGGCTGGAGTATTATCAGAATATGGAGCCGCGATTGGTGGGCTTCGCCTACCAAGGTTATCCGCACGATAACAAACGAGGCTGAAAAGAACAAAAAGAAAAAGGCATAAATTTTTGATGCGCGCCCTGTGAGTAAAAGCTCTGCGAGGCGCGTATCTTTTTTTGGCGGAACGTCATTATCCGTTTACTGATAAGTTTTTCTGCCAAGGCTGTGAAGCTTCTTCGTTTTCCGATATAAAAAATACGTATTTTTCTCCATTTTTTGAAGCTTTACTAAAAATATTGCGTTTGTTCTTGAATTTTTCAAAATTATGGTGTATAATATTTTAGTATTAAAATGTAAGAAAGGTAATTTTTGCAAATGTTGAACTTTTTACTTGATACTGCCCAGGCGGGCGGTAATCTTACCGGCACTATCATTATGATAGTTGTTCTTTTCCTCGTTTTCTGGCTCTTTATGATTCGTCCCCAGAAAAAGCAGGAGCAGAAGGATAACGAGATGCGTAACGCCCTCGCTGTTGGCGACGAGGTTACGACTATTGGCGGTATTATCGGTAAGGTTGTTTCCATCAAGGGTGAGACCTTCGTTCTTGAGACGACCAGAGATAAGACCAAGATTCGTTTCCTCAAGGGCGCTATAAGAAGCGTTGACGTTAAGGCTGCCGATATCGCTGCTGCCGTTATCGCAGAGGAGCAGGCTAAGGCCGAAGAAGCAAATGCAGATGCTCCCGCAGATGTAGCAGAGGCTGCAGAAACTCCCGAGAACGCAGAGAACAATTAAATATTCCACGGAATAAAAGCAAAAGCTTCCGAATATGTTTTAAAAAAGACATATCGGAGGCTTTTTGTTATGAAAAAGAACAGATTTCGTACGGGCGGAAATCCAAAATTAAAAAATCTCGTTTTCTCAACGCTTCTTATCTTCGCTTTGTTTACGCTTCTTTCGCTATTGATTACCGTGGTTTGCTACAGCGGTGAAAATCCGACTGCAAATATAACGCTCTTATCTATGGCGGCGCTTATCGCCTCGGGAGGAATCGGAAGCTTTGTGAATATGAAGCTATTCTATGACGGAGAATTTCACTCGCCGCTTATTGCCGCATTGATATCGGCGGCGGTATATCTCGTGATTTCTCTTATAGCATCAGGAAGGCTTGCTATCCCCTCTCTTATTAACGTAGCTTGCTTTATCCTCATTTCCCTGCTCTTTATCTTCCTTGGAAAAAAACGCGGCTACAAGCCGCACGGCAAACGAAGATAAGGGGTTACTGGTTAAAATAGAAAAGAGCGGAGACTTCACTTCTAAAGTGGCAGCTTCGCTCTAATAGAATTATTCGTTTATATATTATTTCGCAGGCATAGGTATGCGGGATATGTAAAACGGAAGAGCCTCTTCGAAATTAACTCCGTAGAAGCGACGGTTTTCGTCAGCCAGCGTATATTTCATACATTCAAGCGTGAAATCGGTCGCAAGAGAGAGCGAGTCCTCGTATGACATTCCGCGCATAAGCGCTCCAAGCGTTGCCGACGCATAGATATCTCCCGTTCCGTGATAGCTTACCGGAAGATACTCGTTGAAATACGAGTAATAACTGTCCGTCGTGCTATCGTAGTAATAAACGCCTATCTCTCCGTTCTTAAGGCTGATTCCCGTGAGAGCCGCTCTTTTTGCTCCAAGCTCGGTGAGCTTTTTGAGAACGTATCTTACGTAGTCCTCGTTGTAATCGGGGTTATACTCTATTCCGAGCATAAACGACGCTTCGGTAAGGTTGGGTATAATAAGGTCCGCCTTCGAGCAAAGCTTTGCCATAGATGCCGCAAATTTCTCGGTGAAGCCTTTATAAAGCACGCCGTTATCCGCCATCACAGGATCAATAACTATAAGGGTATTCTCACCCTTAAAGTCCTCGAAGAATTTATCAACAAGGGCGAGCTGACGCTCCGAGCCGAGATAACCCGTATAAATCGCATCAAAGCCGATATCAAGCTCCTTAAGAGTGTTGGAAATAGGCTCGATTTCATCCGTTAAGTCACGGAACGTAAACTTAGGAAAAGCAGTATGAGTCGAAAGCACTGCCGTAGGCAGCACTCCGCATTCAACACCCGCAGCGCTTATTATGGGAAGCGCCACGGTAAGCGAGCATTTTCCAACACAGGATATGTCCTGCACAGTCATTATTCTTTTCATTTTTTACACCTCTTTCGTTTTGTTTGGGTTATTCAGGCAAGCGGTGCTTTCTTCGTTTGCCGAGTTATCGTATAATTTTATATTTGCGCCGAGTGATTTGAGCTTACTCTCAAAATCAGAGTATCCTCGTAAAATCATATCAGCGTTTTTTATTTTGCTTTCTCCTCGCGCTGCCAAAGCGCATATAGCAAGAGCCGCTCCGCCTCTTAAATCCGGGGCTGCCGCTGTCGATGAGTGAATAATCGACGGGCGTATCAAGGCTCTTTCGGTATTCCTTTCGCTCATAACTCCAAAGCACATAAGCGAGTCGAGATACGAAAATCTGTTCTGCCAGACGCACTCCTCTATTCTGCCGCCGAAATATTTTGCCATAAGAGGCGCTATTTGGGGCTGGAGGTCGGTAGGGTAACCCGGGTGGGGCGCTGTTTTTATTGATATCGGTCTTTTGGGAGTTCCCGAGAGCGTTATATCCTCTCCGTCGTAAGAAACGCTTACCCCCGATAAAGACAAGGGCTCGAGAAAGCTTTCAAGCTCAAGCGCAGCGGCTCCTGTGACAGTGACGCTCCCCTCGGTCATAGGTCCAAGCAAAAGATAGGTCCCTGCCTCTATCATATCGGGAATCACCTTGACACTTCCGCCGTGAAGATTCGATTTTTTTACTATGAAGCTATCCTCGTTTTCGGTGATATCCGCACCTGCCGAAACGAGAAATTCGACGAATGCTCTTACGTGAGGCTCCTTTGCCACTCCAAAAAGTACGGTTTCCCCCTCGGCTGCCGTTGCCATTATCAAGGAATTTATAGTAGCTCCTACCGATTGCTTTTCAAAATCTATTTTTGCTCCTACAAGCTTTTTTGCCGAAATTTCACCACGGTTATACTCCGCGCCAAGCTTTTCGGCGGCATAGAGGTGCATATCTATCGGACGATTGCAAAAGCTACAGCCGCCAAACTCCGAAAGATGAAATTTTCCAAACCTCGCAAGGCACGCGCCGATAAGATATGATGAAGCTCTTATCTTACGCGTAAGCTCGCGCGAAGGCAGGACGTATTCAAGATTTTCGGTGTTTATTTCGGTAATGTTGCCTACCCTTTTGACTTTAGCTCCGAAGCACTCGAGTATTTTTACGGCTACCGCAGTATCGCCTATATCGGAAACGTTTGATATATAGGAAATTCCCGGGGCGGCAATAGTTGCGAAAATTATGGGCAAGGCGGCATTTTTCGAGCCCGACGGCTCAATTCTGCCCGACAGGCTTTTACCGCCCGAAATTATAATTTCTTTCATAAAATGCAGCTCTCCAAAATCAAGATACTACATTTTATTCGAGAGAAAAATTCAGGTTACAAGGCGTTTCGGTAAGTCAAGAGAATCAAACTAACAGCTACCCTCTATTTGAATAGTAGGCTACGCAAAGCTCGACTACTAAGCCGTAGCTGACGACACCCTCCGTTCCCTGCGCCTTTAAATAGTTATCGTTAACGAACTCCGAAAGCTTTCCGAGAATCTCGTTTTTATTTTCTTGGTAAAACTCAGAATACGCGCGCATTTCTCCATACATTTTCTCATCAAGAGAGCGAAAAACTTCGTTTCGCAGCTCTCTGTTCGTTCTTGCAAGAGCCGCGGCAACGTATTCAAACATATTCATATATCCGCTGTACCTTACGTAAGCGTTCTCTGAACGTATGCAGACCAGAAAGGCGACGAAATTCGCTTCGTTTTCACGGGAAATTCCCCTTTGGTGAGCAAGCTCATGCGCAACCGTGAACGGAATATTATAGTCGGGGCAGTGAACGTTCACGTTAGACTCGCCGGTAAAGTAGGTATATACGCCAAGCAAGTCAAGCTTCGTCATAACCTTACTGAATTTGACTGCCTTTGCGCGAGAATCAAACGTTTTTATATCTAGGCTCGGAAAATCCTTATCAAGTCTCTCGTATCCTACCAGAACCTCGTCACATATTTCATCAAAGCTTATATCGGATACCGACGAGCCGCTTGCCTTGTATTCTATTTCGGGTATAAGACTTTCACATTCGTTCTTCAGAATCAGCAGCGTTTGGTAGAGATTATCCTCATTTACCGTTACGTCACCAAGCTGAATTCTCGAGGAAAGCGACGTTCTGTGATACCCTATACCAAGCGTATATACGTATCCCGAATAAAAAATTGAAATAACTGCTAAAAGACAGGCGAGAAATGACATCTTTGAGCAAAAGCCCTTTCGGCGCGAAGCCATAACGAGAACAATAACGAGTATAAGCGGTGAGAGTATTATTAAAATTTCTGCAAGCGAGACGGATATACCCGAGGTAAGATATGCAAGAGCTCGTCTTATAAGGAATCCGACGTTCTGCGTTAACCATTCGGCAAAGGCTGAATTTTTAGTTCCGATAAAATGAACAATTCCCGATATAATTGCTATCAAAAACAGAAATTTCGCCCATTTTGGTAAACGTTTATTTGCATTTTTGTTTGTTTTTCTCATAACAACGACCTTTAAAGGAATTTTTTAAAAATCAAAAAGTCGAGTATTTTTTAGAGATAGGACCTTTAATTATAAGGTACATTAAGCCGTCGGCAAGCACGAGTGTGAGAAGCACGGCAAGCATAATGACGGATGCGTATCCTATAACCATTGAAACGATGGCGGCAATGAAAACCATAATGCCAACCAGCATATTGAAAAGCATAGAGAGAAACGTAGCCAAGGATTGCTTAACGACCTGCGCTTCGTTTACGAATTCAAATTTCGGGAAAAGAACGTTTATTATAATTCCGCTAAACGCAAACAGCACGCTTGCTGCGAGAGGAATCGTAATGCAAAGCATTGCTTCGGCGGGCGTTACCCCTGCGCCTATGGCTACCACAATTCCCGAAAGGAGCGAGGAAGCACAGCCGAGGATAAGGTGAGGCATACACTTCGAAAGAAGCACGGTTTCCGCCTTCAGCGGCATACTCTTAAGTATCCAAAGGCTTTTGCCCTCAAGAGAGAGAGCGGATGACGACATCATTACCATCGACTGACAAAATACGAGAAGCGCTATAAAAATCGGAGCGAGCATCATGGTCAGGCTCTCCATAAGAAGCGGGTCCTCTGCCATTCCCTCTGCCTCAATTTGTATAATATCCGAGCCTCCGAAGGCAATCATAAACGCTGCCGCTATCTGAAATACGAGTCCCAGACCTCCGTTAAGTATATACGTAGGCGAGGAGAAGAAGCGACCCAGCTCCTTTTTAGAGAGAGCGACGAGCGGACTCTTTTTGGCAAGAGCCTTCTCCTTGTAGACCGCTCTTTTCGATTTTGTCGTGCGGGTTATGATGCGTATGTAATTCTTCGCTACCGTGCGCAAGGTAATATAAGCTATACAGCCTCCGAGAAGCGTATAAATGATAAGAGGTAATACTTTGAAGAGCGCTACCGAGCCTATGACTCCCACGAAAGAAAAGGCTTCTGCGATTTCTTCGAAATTCGCGTCTATATTCTCGATTATTCCCTCAAGATTCTCCATAAGGGCGGTATATCCCACGAAATACACGAGCATAAAGCCCATAGAAAGAAAAATTACGAGTAAATTTTTGAATCGCGCAAATTTCTCGGAGATTATATGGACAAGATAGCCTACGCCTACCGAAAGCGAGGTTGCGATAACGGGAAGCGTTAAGGTTACGTAAATTCCGCCGAAAATACCTATAACAGAACCCGAAAACATAGCGTAGCTTATCATTACGGGAATCATAATTATAAGCTCGGTCAGGTAGTTGTAAAACAGGACCGTGAATATTCGGCTTACCACTATATCTCGCGGCTTTATGGGCATTGATAGAAGAAGGTCATTGTCCTTACACTCAAACAGCTCGGACTTCGTTTCAAAAATGCTGAGCACGAATATAGCCGTGAACGAAAGCAGCATAAATATGCCGAAATACAGCGTCTCGCCGCCGTTGGAAATCAAAACCGCAGCAAGCGGAGTCGCCATAATAAATACAAAGGCAAAGAAGACTACGGCAATAAATGCGTAAAGGAGCGTATAAAGACAAATCTTTGCTGCCGATACTTCCTTTGCGTTACCGTTTTTATCCTTTCCTCCCACAGCGCTGAGAAAGGCTCCTCTGAGCCGTATCGTCAGGAGTCTTTTAATCATTTTCAGCCTCCAGCTCTAAGAATACCTCTTCAAGCGAATCGTCGCCTTTGACCTCTTCCATAGTTCCCTTCACGACGAGCTTGCCTTCCTTTATTATGGCAATCTTATCGCAAAGCTTTTCGGCAACGTCGAGCACGTGAGTTGAGAAGAATATAGCTCCGCCTGCATCACAGTGACGGCGCATCATTTCCTTTAACAAGTGAGAAGCCTTAGGGTCAAGTCCGACGAAGGGCTCATCCATTATTATGAGCCTTGGTGAATGAATGTATGCGGAAATGAGCGCAAGCTTCTGCTTCATTCCGTGCGAGTAGGAGCTTATCGGCTGAGCGAGGTCTGCCGTGAGCCCAAAGGCATCGGCAAGCTCTGTTATCTTAGCGTTTCGCTCCTCTCCGACTCCATAGACGTCGGCAACGAAATCGAGGTATTTTATTCCCGAAAGAAAGTCGTATAAATCAGGGTTATCCGGTATGTATGCAATTCTTTGTTTACATTCAAGCGGCTTTGCGGTTATTGACTCACCGTCGATTAGGATTTCTCCAGCATCGAAATTTATAAGTCCCGTAACAGCCTTGAGAGTCGTCGTTTTTCCGGCTCCGTTATGGCCTATGAAGCCGTATATTTCACCCGGAGCAATATGCAAGGTAAGATTATCAACCGCGCATTTTTCTCCGTATTTTTTAGTTAAGCCGTTGATTTTAAGCATAAGCTTTGCCCTCCTTTTTATAACAGAATAATTATAGCACAATGCACATTTTATTGTCAATATTTTTGTTCAACTTTTTAGCCCGTTTGGGTTGACTTTTTAGGCACGCTTCTCTATAATGAAGTTAGCCGTAGGCGAGGCTTACGCTTTATTGCTTGCGGAAATTTTTTAAAAAATGGCTTTGTCAGAGGTACTATGGATAAGTTACATCTTTCTTATGAAGACTTCGGCGCTGTCGGAGATGGAAAGCACGACGATTTCGATGCTATAATCGCCTGCCACGAAGAAGCTAACCGCACGGGTAAGCCCGTTAAGACGAATGATAACGCAACCTATTACATAGGCGGTAAGGATGCTACTGCGGTTATCAAAACAGACGTTGATTTTGGAAAATCAAAATTCATCATTGACGACCGAAATCTCGAAAGAATCACGAGCTATGTTTTCACGGTAGATTCCGACTTTGAGACCTACAAAATAGAGCTTAGCCCTATCTCAAAGGGTCAAAAGAAGATAGATATTCCCCACGAGGGAAACCTTTTTGTAAAGATATACGACGATACCACGAAGATATTTATCAGAAAAGGTCTTAATATGAACAACGGTACTTCGAAGGTCGATATATTCGTGCTTGACGAAGACGGAAACGTTTATCCCTCTATCGACTGGGACTACCCCGTAATTACGAGAGCTGAGGCAAGAAGAATTGACGACGAGCCTATTACAATCAAGGGCGGTATATTCACCACGATAGCGAATCAGGCCGAATCCTTCTACAATTACCATCAGAGAGGCTTTAACATCAAGAGAGCGCACGTAACGATGTGCGACTTTGAGCATTACGTAGAGGGTGAGCTGGACCACGGCGCCCCCTATCACGGCTTTATTAGGACTCATCTTGCGGTTGACGTCACTATAAGAGACGCCATTATTACCCCCAGATTTATCTACCAGACAGCGAGTAAAATTCCCGGAAGGTCCGTAGCTATGGGCTCTTACGATTTGAGCTTCTGGAGCTCCATTGACGTAAGATGCATCAACGTCAAGCAGACCGTTGATATTACTGACACGAGATATTGGGGCATTTATACCTCTAACTTCTGCAAAAATCTTTTGCTCGAAAACTGCGTATTCTCACGCTTTGACGCTCATCAAGGCGTTACAAACGCAACGATAAGAAACTGCACGCTCGGTCATCAGCATATTCAGCTTATCGGTCACGGCGAATTCCTTATCGAAAATTCCACCATAATCAGCAACGGAAGCAACTTTATATATCTTCGCTGCGATTACGGCTCTATTTGGGACGGAAATATCACTATAAGGAACTGTAAGTATAAAACGAACTCAAAGACCGTAAGAATTATCGGTGAAAATAACGTGGGCGACCACGATTACGGTTACAGATGCGTTATGGGTAACAATATAACGGTTGACGGCTTCGAGCTTTTATGCGGCGCTGACAGACCGAAGGACGATTTGACATTCTCCATTCTTTCGAATGCGAACGGCGCAAATCCCGAAATGCCCTACGCTTACAATACCCCCACGACGCTTACGCTTTCAAACGTCACGGCAGAGAACGGCAAGGAGTACGCAATAAGCCAGGCTCCGCAAAACTTTAAGAATTTAACTGTTAACGGAGTAAAAATGTGAAAAAACTCGATATAAGACCTATAATCAAGGCGATGAAGGAGACCGTTCAGAGCCACGAGCTTGAACAAAAGGGCGCCTACTGCCGCTGGTTATGGCAGGACGAAAGAAAAACGAGAAAGCTCGGAATTAACGAGTACGGCTGCGCCGACGCCGTTAATATTCTCTACACTATAAACGATTTTTACTGCGACGAGGAAACGAGACGCGCAAGAATTACCGCTCTTCAATCTATGCAGAACAAGGAAACGGGTATGTTCGTCGAGGCGACGCACCATACCATACATACCACGGCGCACTGCACCGCGGCGCTCGAGCTTTTCGACGTTAAGCCGCTCTACCCCGTTACCGACTTGCATAGGTTTATGACGAAGGAGGCGCTGTATGACTTCCTTGAAAACAACGTAAATTGGAATGATCCTTGGCCGCAGTCACACAAGGGCGCAGGAATTTACGCCGCACTTGTAAACGCTGACGAGGTTACCGAGGAGTTCCAGAAGAACTATTTTGACTGGATGTGGGAAAATGCGGACCCAAAGACAGGCTTTTGGAAAAAGGGCTTTGCGGAAAATGCTCCCGTAACAAGCGCCAGATATCCTAACGGAAAGGAATCTGCTGACGCAACGTATGCGTATATGGCGGGCGGCTTCCACTATATGTTTAACCACGAATACGCAAAGATGCCGCTTCGTTATCCCGAAAAGGTTATTGATTCCTGCATTGAAATGTATAAAGAGGGCGGTCTTCCCACGAACTTTGGAAAGGATATCAATTTCATTGAGGTTGACTGGGTTTACTGCATAAACCGCGCGGCAAGGCAGACAGCTCACAGACGCGACGAGGTAGTTGCGCTCCTTGAGGACTTTGCTGAAAAGTTCGTTGATTTTCTGTTGTGTATTGATTATAAGACGCACGACCGCTTTAACGATTTGCATATGCTCTTCGGAACAGCTTGCGCTCTTGCCGAACTCCAGCAGGCTCTTCCCGGAAAGATAATTACAGAAAAGCCGCTCAAGCTCGTTCTTGACAGAAGACCGTTCATATAAAGTGGCGTTTCTTGGTACAAAACAAAGAAATACAAGGCTTTTTGCAATAAAAAAGAGATATTTATACTGCGAAAGAAAGGGGGAATAACAGTTGGAGCTGTGGACTTATAAGCATTTTATTACTTATATTCCAAGTCTTGCGTTTATGGTTACACTCGCAGTGATACTCCGAAAGCTGCTTTCAAACAAAACCGAAAAAATAAGACTTATTCCTCTTCAAATCTCGGCGGTTATACTGATTGGGCTTGAAGCAGGCAAGCAAATCATATCATTAAAAAATGGCTACGATTTATATCATCTTCCCTTGCATTTTTGCTCAATGTTTATCTTTATGATTCCACTCGCAGCCTTTTACAAGGGCAAGTACAGACAGCACATTCTTTCGTTTACGAGCTTTATCTGCGCTACCCTTTTCGTATTTATGCTCGTATATCCAAACTCGGTATATTCCGAGGAAAGCATCGACCTTATGTTCATCGACTTTTTGTGTTTCCACAAGGTTGCGTTCCACAACGTTGCAATTTTCGCATTTCTTTTGATTCTTGCACTCGGTCTTTATGAGCCTCGGGCGAAATTCGATTACAAAAATGCCGCGATTGCCCTTCCCTGCTACTATATTATCGGCGGTGTTATGGCGCAAATACTGAAAACCAATTTCAACAATTTTTATTACTGCACGGCAGACGTCGTCGATAACGTGAGGCTTCTAATAATTGAAAGCATCGGATATCCCCTCGGGCAGACGGTGTACGTAATCGGAGCATCGGCTGTAAACCTCGCTTTTGCATTTTTATCTTACCCGGTTTGTAGATTTCTCCATTACCTCATCAACGAAAGAAAATCAACTAGATGAGTTTCTTGAAGAAACGTAACTCCCGGCGCGAAGTGCTTTTATATATCCGCATACAGCATTTTTATTTATAATCGCAAAAAAAGGTTGACTTTTGATTTTTGTTTTGGTATAATATTTGTCGTTGGTGAATACTCCGGTTTTAAAGACAGCTTTCCCAACGACAATTATATTTCGGGATGTAACGCAGTTGGTAGCGCGCTTGCTTTGGGAGCAAGATGTCGCAGGTTCAAATCCTGTCATTCCGACCAAAAAACGACAAATTTCGACAGAAATTTGTCGTTTTTTATTCAAGCCACAGGCTTGGTATGGAATCACGCGTTAGCGTGTATGGTATCACCGTAGGCGTATGGCATCACCAAAGGTGCATTTTTCTGCTGCTTGATTCCATACGATTGCTTTGCAATCAATTCCATGCCGCAACAAGTTGCGGATTCCATGCACGGCTCCGCCGTGATTGAGTACGCGCGGGTTCAAATCCATCGATAAAAAGGTAAAATATCTTTTTTATCGCCCTTTCACAATCAAAGAGGATATACCCTTGCGGTATGTCCTTTTTGATTTATAAGGGCGGAGGGACTTGAAATAGGGAGAAAATTGCGCAGCAATTTGTCCGTAGGACCGAACAGTTGATAACTGTTCGTCGGCTAAGGCCGCCACGGGCGGAAGTCCAGTCGAAGTTAATTGCGACAGCAATTTACTTGGCCGCACCAGAAAAAGACTCAGGATTGGATACAATTCTGAGTCTTTTTCAGTTAAATCCGCCTGCGTCGGAATAAATCCACTTCGCGGATGAAATCACTTTGTGATGAAATCCCACTAACGCGGGGTTAATTAAGGCGGATTTGATTTCATCTGAGGTGGCACACCGAAGATTTCATCCGAGTTCACTCGGATTTCATCCTGCAAAGCAGGATTGCATTAAATTTATAAGGCTTGCCGGGATAATTTTCTTCCTTGCAAGTCTTTTTTGTTTTTAGCTGTAAAATACAAATCGTTCA
>JAFTRA010000035.1 GCA_017462485.1 Clostridia bacterium
ACAAGGTGAAAGCATTCAGATTGACGAGTGTCGGATCGATTTTATTTATACGTATCACGACGGTTTGTTTTCCAATTTGATGAATGATGCTTCGCTGGTTTTCAGCATTACCACGCCGAATAAAAAGGTGCTATTTCTCGGTGACCTTGGTCCTGAGGGAGGTGATGTACTTTATGAGGAATCACGGCATCTGCTTAAAGCTGACATCGTGCAAATGGCACACCACGGACATATGAATGTCGGAATGGAGGTTTATGCCGCCATTATGCCAGAAGCTTGCATGTGGTGTTGTGCGGATTGGCTGTACAACGAGCCCGAGATACCATCGTATCTCGAAAACCGCAAAAAATTGCGTGATATGCAGCGTGAGCGTATGTACGGCACAACCGTAACGCGAAAATGGATGGATATTCTAGGCGTCAAGAAGCATTACGTTACCAAAGACGGAACTCACGCAATCGAGCTTTGATATACGTATAACGACCCCAGAAAAATTGATAATTTAAAGGACATAAACATGAAAAAGATATTGCTTATCGGTGACTCAATAAGAATGGGTTATGACAAGTATGTAAAAGAGGCGCTTGCTGGTACTGCTGAGGTTTATTATCCCTCGGAAAACTGCAGATTTGCAGCGTATACTTTGAGATATGCACACGAGTGGAAAAAGAAGCTTGAATTATCCGATGATGTCGACCTCGTTCACTGGAATGCGGGCCTTTGGGACGTTATAGAGATTATGGGTGACGAGCCTATTTCAACGCCCGAATACTACGAAAACGTGATAAAAAGGATTGACAAAAGGCTCCGAGTGCTCTTTCCAAAGGCAAAAATCATTTTTGCAACCTCGACGGCGGTTGACCAGCCGAAATGCACGTTCAGACATAACACTATCATAAAGCAATATAATGATATAGCTATAGAGGCTCTCAGCGGCACGGATACGATAATAAACGACCTTTATAAAATTACCGTTAATTGCCCGCCCGAGCTTCACTCCGACTCAGTTCACTATTACACTAACGGCGGAACTGAGCTTATAGGCGGAAAGGTTCTTGCGGTTATATGCAAAGAGCTTCGTATTTCCGCATCAGAGGTGAATTTAGAGAACTTTTCACCCGAAAATTACGATAAAGACAATATAGGATACTAATTCTTTATACAAGGAGTTTAAAGATTTATGAAAACCATCGCATTTTTAGGAGACAGCATTACCTTTGGATACGCTTTATCCGATAAGGGCAAAAAATACTCAACTCTTCTCTCTGAAAGAATGGGACTTACCGAGGAAAACTACGGAATTACAGGAACTCTCGTCGCAAAGGCGGGACTCAATATTTCCGACGGGAAGGACTTCGTCAGCAGAATGACTCTTATCGACAACGCTGACGTTGCCGTAATTTTCGGCGGAACTAACGACTATTTCTGGAGTGACAAGACGATTTCAGGTGAGGATAACGACTGCTATTTCGACCACGCTCTCGATACTATTTGCCAACACATAAAAGAGGCGAGAGACGGAAAGATTACTCTCTTTGTTACCCCCTATCCTCACAACGGAATAGGAAACTATGAGGGCGGCGCAAAGTGGAATGACTCAAACAGACACGACACAAACGCTCTGAACTTCAACGGTCACAAGCTTGAGGACTACGTTTCGACTATCGAAAAGGTTGCGACAAAGCACGGTATTCCCTGCCTGAATCTTCACAAGGATTTCGAGTTTGATTGGCGTGAGCATACGACCGACGGCTGCCACCCGAATGAAAAGGGACACGAGCTTTTGGCTGCTGCTATTTTTGAAAAGCTGAACTCTTTAGCACAATAACCTTAACGGTAAAATACCGTTTTTCTTGAGTTTAATAATAGAATATTTACTTTTGAGGTGAAAAAAATGAGCGAAATACATGAGAATTTAATCGAAATAACAAATTATGAGCTTCTCGGAAAGCTCCCTAACCCCTTCATCTTCGACGACGGAAAAGAGATGGTAAGCCCTGTCGAGTGGCCTCGTCGAAGAAAGGAAATCTACAAAAGCGCTATTGAGCTTCAATACGGAACTCTTCCGCCCGAGCCCGAATTTTTAGAGGTTGAGCCGCTTTGCCTTGGCGGTGTCGGTCTTCCTCTTAACAGCTACCGTATTAAAACCGGAACGAGAGCTAACCCCGTAATATTCACTATGTATGTGTGGAAAGGCGCGGCGTTTGGCGCTCCTGCAGTTGTTTCGGGTGACCTTTGCTTCAAGTATCCCTTTGACTTGAACTATATAAAAACGTTTTTAGACAACGGAATAAGCTTCGTTGCCTTTAACAGAACCGAAATTGCACCCGACGTTGCGGGATATAACCTTAACAGAATCGCTAAAGGCACGCGCGAGCACGAGCTTGGAAGCGAGGTTTACAAGTCGCTTTGCGAAAAGGACTGCGGCGGTCAGCTTAAAGCCGCATACCCTGAATATAGCTTTGGCGCTATCGGAGCTTGGGCTTGGGGCTATTCAAGATGTGTTGACGCTCTTGAAATTCTAGGCTTCACAAATATGAACGCGATAGCATTCACAGGTCACTCAAGAGGCGGTAAGACTGCTGCTCTTGCGGGCGCTGTTGACGAGAGAGCCGCAATAGTCAACCCCAACGCTTCCTGCTGCGGCGGTTATTCCTGCTACCGAATAAATATAGAGGCAAAAACCGAGAGCGGAACTATTGAAAAGAGCGAAGACCTCGCTCACATATTCAGAATTTTCCCCGCTTGGATGGGTCCAGATATGAAGGAGTACATAGGCAGAGAAGCAGAGCTTCCCTTTGACGCTCACTATCTCAAGGCACTCGTTGCTCCGCGTGTTCTTTTCGTTTCCGAGGCGGCAAGCGACATTATGGCCGACCCCGTAGGCTCTTGGCAGACTACTATTGCGGCAAGCGAGGTTTATAAGTTCCTCGGCTGTGAGGAAAACCTCATTTGGTACTACCGCTCCGGCGGTCACAATCATAGTTACGAGGATATTTCGCAGCTCGTTAACGTTATAAAGCACGTAACCGAGGGTGAGCCGCTTAACGACAAATACTTTAAGACACCATTCAAGAAAATGCCGCTCGCTTTCGACTGGAAAGCGCCAAGCTCCAATTGACCGTAGGGGGTAAGAATATGAACTGGCTGGGAAAGAAAAAAGCGTTAACGTTCAGCTACGACGACGGCGTAACGCAGGATATAAGACTCGTAGAGCTTTTCAATAAATACGGAATGAAGTGCACCTTTAACATAAATTCCGAGCTTCTCGGAAAACCGGGTGAGCTTAAGATAGAGGGTAAACCCATTTCGCACGTAAAAATTGCTCCCTCTGACGTTTGCAGTATATACGAGGGGCACGAAATAGCGGCGCACACTCTGACTCATCCTCTTCTCGTCAGGGTACAGGATGACGACGAGGTTGTTCGTCAGGTAGAGGAGGACAGGAAGAAGCTCTCCGAAATGTTTGGATATAACGTCGTTGGCTTTGCCTATCCCGGAGGAGGCGTAAACTTCGACTCGCGCTTATCTAAGCTTATACGTGAAAGGACGGGCGTTAAATACGCAAGAACAACTCAAACCACGAAAAGTTTCGACCTGCCCGACAACCTTTACGAATTCAAGCCCACGGTTCATCACACGGATTTTGACGAGCTTATGCGCCTTGGAAAAGAATTTTTGAAGCTCGACACGGATTCCCACGCCCTCTTCTACATATGGGGTCACTCTTACGAGTTCGACGTTCACGACTCGTGGGAAAGATTTGAGGAATTTCTTAAGATGATGGCGAACCGCGACGACATATTCTACGCAACGAACAAAGAAGCTTTTGGACTTTAAATTTGCGAAAATGAAAAAAAAGAAAAATTCAAAAAAGAGTAAAGCTCTTGAAATAGTTCTTGAGATTATTCTGGAAATTGCCATCACCGCCGTATTTTTTGGCATAGGTTATGCGGTATTGAGACTCTTTGGCTGCGAGGCGGACGCTATGGAGTACGACGTTGACGGAGTTGCTCTTATCGGATTTGCCGTGATAGCCGCTGTCTGTATTATAGCTTTTATTTTGTTTAAAGCGGTGAGAAGAAAAAGCGTTCCGTCAGCAAACGATAACAATAAAAATGAAACGAAAAAAGGAGATTAAAAATGGCGAAGAAAGCAAAGCTTTGCACTAAAATCCTTTTGAGCACCGTCTCTTTGATTTTAATATTTATGGTAGTTATAAATCTCATACCGCCAAAGAAAAACGTTTCCGAAAATCCCTTCGTCGTCGCTGACGGAGAGCTTCCCATGATAGCGGCGCACAGAGGCGGCGGAGACAACAATCCCGAAAATACCATGCTCGCTTTCAGAGAAGCTGTAAGAACTATCGGGGTTGACATAATA
Source organism: Clostridia bacterium (assembly GCA_017462485.1). Classification (GTDB taxonomy): domain Bacteria; phylum Bacillota; class Clostridia; order Oscillospirales; family CAG-272; genus UBA1740. Next base: position 4,384 of record JAFTRA010000035.1, read on the forward strand.
GAGAGCGACCTTTATCTTACCAAGGACGGATATCTCGTTTACAACCACGACTCTTATATAGACGAAACCTGCAACGTAAACGGTGATATTTCCAAAGACGAGGTTCTGGAGCTTTGCAAAGACAAGGCTAACAGACATTACATAAAGGATATGACACTTGCCGAGCTTGAGGAGTATAACTTCGGCTATTACTTTGAAAACGAAGAGGGCGAGAGAATATATAAGGACGCAGAAAACGTAGAGGAGCTGGGGCTTCAGATAGCAACGGTAGACAAACTTTTCGCTGAATTCTATGAGAGCCATCCCGACTTGCTTTTCATTGTTGAAATAAAGAACGAAGGAGAGCTTGGCTACCGTGCCTGCGAAATTCTTTACAATACCCTCTCACAATACCCCGAATATATGAAAAACATCGTCGTAGGAACCTTCCACGACGAGATTGAGACAGAGCTTAAAGAAAAATACCCCTCTCTTTTGAGAGGAGCTCCCACGGGTACGGCGGCGAAGTTTATTCTCACGCAGTTTCTTCGCGTGAACATTTTTGACAATAGCGATTTCGCTTGCTTACAGATACCTATGGGCTATGACCTTGGAATTGAGCTTGACCTCGCGAAGAAAACCATAATCAAGCGAGCTCACAGAAGAAATATTGCAGTACAGTTTTGGACTATCAACGACCCCGACGAGATGCGCGAGCTTATCGAGCTTGGGTGCGACTGCATTATGACGGACAATCCTAAGTTACTAAAGCAAGTGCTTGAGGAATACAAGAACTAACTTAAGCACGTAAAAAAGAGCATATCGGCTACTACAAACAATTTTGGAGAAACTTATGAAAAAGAAACTTTTGAAGCTTTCGCTTATTATGCTTATCGTCGCAGTTTTCGTCTTTATTTTCAATTACTTCTTTTTCCACTTCGTAACCGACGACGGAATTACGCTTACGTGGCAGCCCGAGGCAGGAAAGCCATTCGTTGCTTCGATGATATCTACCCTCGGCGTGCTCTTTTTCTTCGGAAGCGCGGCAAGCCTTATGACAGCACTCGTGCTGTTTGATGACAAGGAGCAGAGATGAAAAAACATTATTTAAAGCTAAGCGAAGAGCCGTTTTTGCTAATAAAAGTTGGCGAAAAGACGATAGAACTGCGTTTGTATGACAAAAAAAGACAGGCTCTTAAGATAGGAGATATCATAGAATTCTCCAACACTTCTGACCAAAATCAAAAAATCAATTGCAAAATTTCAGCTCTCTACGTATATAAAAGCTTCGAGGAGCTTTACGCATCTCTTCCGCTTGACAGATGCGGATACACTGAGGAAAACATCTCTCGCGCCTCGCACCTTGATATGCGCGCCTACTACTCCGAGGAAGACGAGAGAAAGTGGGGTGTCGTCGGTATCGAGCTTAAGCTTCTTAATACTGATAACATATATGTCTTCGACCTTGACGGCACGCTTATAAACTCTATGCCCGCCTGCCGCTCGGCAATTCAGGCTATGACTGCCGAGGACGGAGTAAGCTACAGTGAGCAGCTTTTAAAGGAAATAATTCCTCTTGGATTCGCCGGAGCGTCAAGATATTACATAGAGCATTTCGGACTCAACGAAGGCTTTGAATCAGTATCTATACGTTTAGGCGCTCATTTCTTGCACGCATATGAGAAGAATATTCCTCTGAAAGAGGGAGTTTTTGAATACCTCTCTCGCCTTAAAAGTGATGGAAAGCGTCTTTTTATTCTCACTGCGAACTCACATGTACTTGCCGACGCTTGCCTCAAGGGTAACCGTATATACGAGCTTTTTGAGTCGGTATGGTCCACCGATGATTTCGGTATGAATAAGGCTTCGTCTGACATTTATTTCACTCTCGCTGAGAAAATAGGCTGCGATGCGTGTGAAATTAACTACTTTGACGACAGCGTTATAGCTGTAAAATCCGCAAGCGACGCAGGATGCTTATCCTATGGCGTTCACGAGTCACAGAGCGACTGTGATATTGCGCTTATGAAGAACGTGTGTCACAAATTCATATATAGCTTTGAGGAACTCATAAAATGAAAAACAGGCTTCTTCTTATAGACGGTCATAATCTGCTTTTTCAGATGTTTTTCGGAATGCCTACGAGAATTCCCTCTCGAGACGGATTTGCGATACAAGGCGTTATAGGCTTCGTCGGAGCGGTTGGTAAGCTGATAAATATGCTTTCCCCCACGCATGTGTTAATTCTTTTCGACTCCGAAACGCACAATCCGAGATTTGAGCTTCTCGAGGACTACAAGGCGGGGCGACCCGATTACTCCGATATGCCCGACGATGAAAACCCTTTTACGCAGTTACCTTACATATACCGTGCCCTCAATTTTATGGGGATAGCTCACACCGAAGTAACCAACGCCGAGACAGATGACGTGATAGCGAGCTACGCTCTTACGGCAGACGCTGACACCGAGGTTTACATATCCTCATTTGACAGCGACTATTTTCAGCTCATCACAAACAGAGTAAAGATAATCCGTTACCGCGGCGACTCTTCGGTGATTTGCGACTCCTGCTATATTTTGAAAAAGCTCGGCATAATTCCCTCTCTTTACAGAGATTTCAAGGCTCTTGTCGGAGACACGTCGGACAATATCGGGGGAATTCGAGGCGTCGGACCGAAAACAGCGGCGAAGATTCTCAACGAATACGGCTCTCTTGAGGAGCTTCTTCCGGACCCCTCTCGTATTCCCGACGAAAAGACGAGGCGGATTATTTCGGAAAATTACGACCTGCTTCTACGCAACATAGCCCTGATAGGACTTGACACTCACGCGCCGATGCCCTTCTCGCTTGATAAGCTTCATACACCAACCGAGAGATTTCGTACTATGGACGTGATACGAGGCATCGGGCTTTAAGACCTCTTAAAGCACAGGCTATATCGATAAGAAAATGCGGTGATTTTCCCATTGATTACCACTCTTTTGACGAAAAATTTACAAAATATTTGACATTTGTCAAAAAACATACATAAAATTTATGATATTATATTTATATTATGCCAAAATTATCAGGGGGGACTGAAAAATGAAACACAAACTCAAAATAGCTTTTATACTTGCCGTGGAATTCGCGGCGTTGATAACTGTGCTCGTGCTCATCTTCCTCGCGGGAAAGAAGCAATACACCGTTACCTTCGACTTAAACGGCGGAACTCTTCTTTCGGGCGACCTTGAGCAGCACGTAACTCAGGGTCATAATGCGACGCCCCCCTCAGCTTACAAGGAAGGACATTACCTCAGAGGCTGGAGCGGAAACTATCAGAAGGTAACGGGTGACAGCAGGGTTACTGCCATCTGGGAGTACGTAACGACCGCGGGTATTGAATACACAAAAAAGAGCGGCGCTACCTATACCGAGATCTCAGGCTGCTTCAAGGCCTTATCGGGTAAGGTTTACATAGGTGCTTACCACGACAACGTTATAGTTTTTTCGGTGAGGGACTCTTCGTTCGAGGACTGCTCCAAAATCACCGATATCCATATGCTTGACGGTATCATCACCATTGGCAACAGAGCCTTTGCGGGCTGCACCTCGCTCACCGAGATAGATTTGCCGAGCACGGTAACCTCGATAGGCGACGAAGCGTTTGAAAACTGCAAGGAGCTCAAAAAGATAACTCTCCCGAAATCGCTTGAAACTCTTGGCGAGCGAGCTTTCGCCGGTTGCGAGAGTCTTGAAGAAATCTACATTCCCGACACTGTTAAATATATTTCGGAAAATGCCTTTGAGGGACTTGAAAATCTCAAAAAGGTAGTCTTCGTTGATTACGGGAACAAAAAAACCGAGAATGACAACAATACCAAAAACCCGGACAGCAACGAAGACGAGAATAGCGAAGAGGAAGAAAATATCCCCGAGCTTATAATCGGCTCTTACGCATTCTCCGGCTGCACCTCTCTCGAAGAAATAATTCTCCCCGAGGGCGTATCTTATATCGGTAACGGCGCATTCTCCGGATGCTCCTCTCTTGCCTATATAGTTATTCCAAAAAGCGTAGAGTTTATGGGTGAGGGTGTATTTGACACGGATATCGCCATTTACACATATATGGAAGAGGGCGACGAATTTCCGGAAGGCTTTGCTAGCGGCTGGTACACCGGTGATTCTACTCTGGTTTACGGATATAACGGAGAGGATATAACGATAGAAACCGACGAAGAAGAGGCAGAATAATATGAATATGCAACTTATGCTGGGCGTAGCCACGGCATGCTATTTCATAAGCCTGCTCCTGATATGCCTATATAAACATAGAATAAACACGAAGATTTGCAACGCCGTGTTCATAGTAGCCGACATGATATTCTTCTTCTGCTGGAACTACGCATACGCTGAAAAGGGTTGGCTCGACGACGGCTTTATGACGCTTGAAAACATAAGCCCGTTCATATTCACTGTAATTCCGCTTACCCTGTTTATGAATAAAAAGACCAAGGAATTTGCTTTTTCGGCAATTGCGTTTTTGCACCTTGGCATGTTTCTCGCGCTTTTCATAAGCCCGGAATATGAGGTTATATTCCGTATGAAGACAGAGGCGACGCTTGCCTACGCAGGCGAAGCTATTTGCCACATGATAGCGTCGCTCTTCGGACTCTATCTCGTGCTTTCGGGACAAGTCAAGGCAGATTTCTCCCACTGGATAAAATCGATAGTCTTTATGCTGGGCACGATAACCTTCGGAGTTTTCTTAAACCTTACGCTTGATACCTATTGCTTTAATATGAACCCTAACAAATACTCCATTTATATGATTAATATTTTTGACAGCTTTGAGGCGACCATGGCGGCATACTATCTCGGAGTTTTCCTCGTGCTTACACTCGGTATGCAGTCAGCTTACGCATTCAACAAGCTCGTTGATAAGCTTCATATTCAGCACAAAGCTTATAAAATTGTTCAGTCAAGAAAGAATAAGGCTTAAAAATTTACGGCGGTCTGCTTTAAGTCAGACCGCCCTTTTTATTTATATATTTCACTGCGTGTCATATGCTTTATATAGATTTTGCATAAGCTTTGCTTTTTTTCGCTATCTATTGATTTTATTTTAAGCTTGTGGTAAAATACTATAAACGTATAAATTTTAACTACTTGAAAGGAAGCAAAATGAATCTGAAAAACGCTCTCTGGATACTTTTTATCTCTATGATTCCGCTTATAGAGCTAAGAGGCGCAGTTCCCGTGGGAACGGTGCTTGGACTTCCATTTTATATAAATTTTGCCGTAGCGGTTATAGGAAACCTTATACCCGTACCGTTTATTCTTCTGCTTATACCAAAGGTTCTCGACTTTATGGAGCGATTTGAATTTTTGAAGCCTATAGTAAGATGGGTAAGACGCCGAGCGGAGAAAAATCAGGGCAAAATCGAAAGTAGCGAAAGCAGCGAGCCTATTATCGAAATAGTTGACGAGGGCGGCAAGACTATTGCTACTACGGGAAAGAGAAAAATGAGTAGAGCGACTTTTCTCGGGCTTATGCTTTTTGTTCTTCTGCCGATTCCGGGGACAGGTGCGTGGACAGGCACTTTGGTCGCCTCGCTCTTTGAATTTCCAAAGCTTAAATCCTTCCTATCCATCGTGCTTGGGGTAGTAGGCTGCGGAGTCATTATGTGCCTTGCGAGCTACGGAGTGCTTGGTTTTCTCTCATTCTTACTTTAAACGAGTAAAACAACCTTATAAGCAAACTATAATTTACATTTAACAATTAAAAACCGCCGAGAGCAAGCGAATAAGTTCGTTTACCCTTGGCGGTTATTTTATTCTTTTTTCGAATTGCCTTGGCTCAAAGTCAAATAAATATACGATTATTTATCCCGAAGTCCAAAGCGCACAAGACGAATTTCGTCAATATAATCGACAAGCACGTCGTGGCAGTCCTCGCCCTTGCCGTTTGCGTGGCAAAATACGTTTGACTCACGGAAGAAGCTTCTCGGTCCTATTCCCGCATTATCGTCCTTATTCAAATGAAGAGGACCTTGCATATTGCGAAGATTATTGAGAATTCTTACCTCAAGTGTATTCTTTCCGACGGTGAGATAATTCGAAATATCAACGTCGTTTGGAGCAAATATTTTCGTTGCTACTTTCTTACCGTTCACCGAAATGCTGACAGAGTTCATTCCCGCACCGACAAGAGTTACGTACTTATTGGTATCGGTGAGTTCAATCTCACGCTCGAGAACAAGCTCTCCGGCAAATTCGGGGAATCCTGACTCGTCAAGCTTTTCTGCTATAACGGTCTTCCTTTTTTCCGTTATCACGGGGGTCGTGTCTATTTTATAGAGAGTTCCGTCAATAGCCTCAGGAGCTGACGGGAGCGATGCGCTGAAATCTCCGACTATGTATATAGGTTCTATTTCCATATCGTAGGATAGAGAGTTTTTCATAGACTCAAACGCCCAGGATTTTGAGAGATGGTCGTAGGTTTCGTCGCTTTGACGAATGGTTGAGTTAATTACTATTTCGTTTCTTCCTACACGCACCGCGTCCTTGATATCGAGGAGCTTGAAGCTCTTATCTCTGAAATCTCCGACAGGAACGCTTGATATCTGCTTGCCGTTCAAGGTTATATCAAAGATTTCGGGAGTCTCTATACAAAGGAAAATGACCTCGGGCGCGCATTCCGTCTCAAACTCATATACCTGAGTCAACTTGACCGCACGACGCTTTTCGTTAAGCCTTGGGATAATATCGAGAACGTAGCCGCCCTTTGCTACGAGCTCTCCGTCGAAGTAGTAGTCGCATTTATCGAGGGTTATGGAGTTATAAGTAGCGCTCTTGAGAGTCCATTCTCCGAGAAGCGAGAGCTGCGTTGTTTTCTTCGCTTCGGTCATACGCTCTCTTGGGTCATGAGTATCTATCAAGACTATACTCTCTGTGGGCACGAATTTATGGCTTCCGTAGAACGCCTTTGTTTCGCCCGTTTCAATATCGAGAATAAGGTTACCGCGGGTAAACGTTGCGTAAACGTTTTCATTAGTACTGTTGACGAAGTAGTGAACGTCAAAGTCCTCAAACTGACGCTTGGTATAAGTAAGACTATTCTCCTCTGTTATTGGGTTGGGAGCAATTTCATCAGCCGTGGTTATGATACCGCCCGAGCGCTTAAACTCGTCAAGGAGCTTTTCCGTATTGGGTAGGAGTCCGAGGTTTTCACCGATAATAACTCTCTTATATCTCATATTTCCGATGATAAGCTCGCCATCTACCACACTTCCGTGGCGCTCCATAAGAATCTCATCGCCAAAGTGGAAGAGGATATGCTTTCTCTCGAGCTTCTTCACATCCTTGATAAGCGAGGCGTTGTATTTATCCATACGCTTTATTTCTTCCGCTGTCTGCGATATGTTTCCGCGGTAAAGCTTCCATGCGGTGCTTACAGGCTCGATAAGAAGTGTATCCGCTGAAATTTTTCCCTCCGCAAGAATCATACCAACTCTCGACATAGAGTCAAAGAATATCTTCATATCAGGCCACCAGGGCTGTTGATAATACATAGCCGGCGGATAGTCGCGCTTTCTTATTCCGCGAAGAGAATAACCCTCAAGGTGAGTACACAAGAGGTTGACGCCTCTTACCATCTGCCACTCGTATATACGCTTAAGCTCACCGTGAGATACGTTGTGACCCGCAAGGGCAAAGGTTTCGGAAAGCACTTGATTTTTACCGAGCTGCGCTGCAGCCGAGCCGAGCGCCGTAGGAGTCAGGCAATCCTTGATAGGTCTGCCAAGCCAGTCCATTCCGGGTATGGTGAAATACTCGTAATGAGGCATGGTTGCTCCATTTGAGCGAATGAGACTCCTATATGATTCCTCACAAACGAGGTGACCTGTAAAGCCATAGCCGTGGCTGACGCACCAATCGTAAATCTGCTTGAAATAATTCTCGGAGAAAAGCTCGGTTACAAGATGCCAGAAATCAACACGGGTGCGCTCGTATTCGCCCTCATCGAAGAAAAGCTCATTTAAACGGCTGACGAGGTCGTAGCCGTACTTCTCTGAAAACTTCTTTGGAAGAGTAAAGCTCCAAGGATAGCTTCCCTCGCGGGTTATCTGCGGCTCGTCGGTAAAGAAGCCGCTGAAGGTACCCTTCATTTGCTTATCGTATTCCTCGTATATCTCTTCTATAAACTTAGCTATAACGTCGTGACTCAATACGTCAACGTAAAACTCGTTGACCTCATAGTAGTAGCGGTAGCCACCGATTTTTGCCACTGTGTTTTCAGCATTTTCATTATCCTCGGTAAGCGGCTCCATATTCAGATATTTTTGCTGATACTCAACGCCAAGACCGTTGACCTTTCCACCGCCGAAGCCCGATGGCCAACCGTTTTCATCATACGCCCAAGGATACATACCGCGCGAATTTCCCTCGTTTGATGCCGCCTTAACGTTATCAAACCACTCTTTTCCCATATAATCGGTGAGAAGTCCGCCCCTCGCATGCATAAAGTAACCGCCAATCCCTGCCTCATCCATAACGCCTACTTGGCGCACGGTCTCCTCGACGTCAAGCTTTTCGTTCCACGACCAGAACGGTATTGGGCGGTATTTCTTGTCAATCTTTTTAAAGTTCATTTCAGCCTCCAAAGGATATCTTTTATTTTTTGTTTATCAACAAGCTTCGATTTTGCTTTCATAGTAAGGGTGAGATTTTGCTGCCTGAAGATTTCCGAGGCAATCTCTCTTATACGACTTGGAGTGACAGACGAATATGCGTTTTTCCTATCCTCAACCGAAGAATAATTTGCTCCCATAATGTGATTATCATAGGAAAATGTAAAGTTTAGTTCACGGGAATCGTCATAGAGCATATAGGCATTATCGACGTACTCGGCTTTCATACACTCTCTATCGTCAAGTAAATTTTCTTTAAGAGAATTAAGAATATCCACAACTATAGCTACCGATTCCGGTATATCCTTATCCTTTACCTCAAACGAAAAATGGAGCGTTCCTATATTTTTATATCTTTCGGACGCGCCGCTTATATCGTAAAACAAGCCTCTGTTCTCACTCATCTCGACAAAGAGCTTCGAATTATATCCCGAAAGTAGAATATCATACAAAATGTCCATCTCGGCTATCGAGTAGCGACTCATATCAAGGTCAAAGGTGAATCTGACGAGAGCGAAATCAGCGTTTTTAACGTGTATCTCACCGTCTCTTTTGCCAAAATTATTTGGCACGGGGGCGGTGTTATCCCTTTTTTCACCGAGGAGTAGCTCGGCTCTCTCAATTTTCTCGCAAAGGCTTTTTATATCGCTTTCCGTAAAGCTTCCCGTAACGTAGAAGAATATATTCTCGGTGGTTAGTATGTCCTTTCGGTATTTTTCAAGAGCTGCTGCGCTCACTCTATCAATAGAGGCGTTCGTTCCCACTATCGACGAGGCAAGAGAGGTATTATCAAATACTATTTTATTAGTAAATGAGGCGAGAGAGCTTTTCTCGTCACTTTCTCTTATCTCTGCCTTTATGCGCTTTCGTTCAGCATCTATCTCTGATTTAGCCAAGGTTATCGGCTCGAGAAGCTTCGATATGATTTCAGCTCCTATATCGAAATGGCGGTCTGCTCCGCTTACGTAAAACTGCACCATTTCACTAAATGTCGAAGCGTTGAAATCAATTCCGTATTTGTCAAGCATCGAGTAGAGGTTCATTCCGTAAAGCTTATTTACGTTTCTTATTGCCGCGTGCTCGAAAAAGTGCGTAATTCCCGAGTATTTTTCATCTTCGTACATCACGCCCGCTCTGACAAAGAGCGATATATAGAAGCCGTGGAGCGCGGGATTTTTATAAAAATATACGTTTACACCGTTCGAGGTCTTAATATTGTTTTCAAATTCCACTGTTGCTCCCCCTTCTTTTTTTCTTAATTCTAACACACAAATATTTTATTTGCAATACTTTTTAAAAATATTGCCCGCACGCAACAGCGCACGGGCAACACTTTTAGTCAATGGTTTTATCAATTTTGAATCTGGTTATCTTTCTTGAGGTGTTCTTCGGGAACTCCTCGTTTCTTATCTTAAGCTTGCCTACGGTTTTGTAGGAAACGTTTCTTGCGTTAATCTTCTTTATTTCGTCCTCGAAATACTTCTCGGCATCGTCTATCGAATGAAGCTTCAATGCGTCAAAGTCAGGATATATTTCAGCAACGATTACCTCTTTCGAGGGGTCGGACTTGGACTCACCCGCATAAACTACAACCTCGTTTACACCGTAAATACCCTGAATATCGGTCTCGATTTCCTCGGGGTAAACGTTCTTGCCGTTTGAGAAGATAATGAGGTTTTTACTTCTGCCTGTAATGTATATCCACTGGTCACCGTCGATTACGCGAACGTATCCGAGGTCGCCCGTATGGAAGAAGCCGTCATCGTCAATTACCGCACGGGTTGCTTCCTCGTCACCGAAATAGCCGAGCATTACGTTAGGTCCGCGATAGCAAATTTCGCCCTCGCCGGCTTCGTTGGGATTGGCAATTTTAACCTCGCCGCCTATGATGGGCATACCTACGGAGCCCTGCTTTCTGCACTCGTTTCTGTTGCAGGAGATAAGAGGCGCGCACTCGGTGATACCGTAGCCGTTAAGTATAACAACACCGATAGACTCGAAGAAATCTATAATATTCTGGTTAAGAGCCGCTCCACCGCAAATTATCATCTGAAGCTCGCCGCCGAAGTTCGAAAGCACCGACTCGCCAAAGAGCTTTTTGCGAAGGTCAATTCCGAGCTTGCGAAGAAGATTTGATATCTTGATTCCCTTTTTGAGAGTATCGAGCTTACCGGTCTTTTCAGCCGTTGCCATAATTCTCTTATAGAAGGTTTCAACAAAGAGAGGCACGAGAATAAGGTGAGTGGGCTTGAAGAGCTTAAGCTCGTCGAGGATATAACGGATTCCCGAGGAAATATATATCTCGCAGCCCTGCGCAAAGTGACCGATAAAGTTTACCGTCGAGCCAAAGGTATGGTGAGGAGGAAGCGCAAAAAGTGTTCTCTCGGTTATGTTGAAGTTATACATTCCCTGCTCCATATCCGAGCAGATGTTTTTAAGCGAGAGCATAACGCCTTTTCCCTTACCCGTAGTGCCTGAGGTAAACACTATGGTTGAAAGCTTTTCCGAGTCAATTTTATAATCGAAATACGAGGTATCTCCAGCGTCAGCCTTGGCTTTACCCGCATCGACGAGAGTGAGGAGATTCTTCGCAAAGGGAACGTCCTCGTCGCCCATAGAAATGAGATTCTCAAGGGTGGAAACTTCAGCCTTTACCTCTTCGATTTTATCGCTGATTTTATTTGAGAAGAATGCGTAGGAGCAGCCTGACGTGTTGAGTATTGACGCAATATCAGACACGGGAAGGTCCTTATCGACGGGTACGGTTACAGCGCCTGCGGACATAAGCGCAACGTAGGAGAAGAACCACTCAACAGATGCCTGACCGAGTATCGCTACTCTCTTGCCTTCAATATTCATCGAATGAAGCTCGGTAGTGAGATTCTTGATAAACTCACGCGCTTCGGCAAAGGTAACCTTTTTCGTCTCCTTATCCTTTGGCTCAAGCTTATACTGAAAGGCTATTTTTTCGGGGTAACGCTTTGCGACATTCTCCGTCATCTCACGGAAGTCGCCGAATTTCGTCGTTTCATATAACGGGTAATTTTTCTTGCGGTTTTTAAATGCCATTTTAGTATTCCTTTCTTCAAAAGAATGTTTAAGTTTTGATTTAATTTTCAAAATCGATTATCTCTTTTTTAAGAGGAGCTTTGAGACAGCCGTTAATTCAGAGCTCTACGTATCTCAAACGCTTCCCGTAACATTTTAACACTTTTGTTAATTATTGTCAAGTTTTTCAAAGCATTATAGCCTTTTTTAAAAAATTTACTTAAGAAAATTAATCTTTTTAAAACAAAAAAGCAAAGAAAAAGGGAAAAAGGTTGACTTGGTGGCTCAAATATTGTAAAATAATGTGTCAAGACTGCATTGTGGCAGAGAAAATGAAATTATCGGAAGGGGAAAACGCTGTATGCTGCCTGAGAAATTCAAAGCCAGAATGAAAAGGCTTCTTAAAGACGAATACGAGGCTTTTGAAAACGCACTCGTAAACGAGACTGCCAAAAAAGGCTTTCGCATAAACACGTTAAAATGCTCCCCCGAGGATTTTATCCGTGAGTGCTCGCTTGAGTCCACTCCATTAAGCTACGTGAAAAACGGCTTTATTTTAACCGGTGAAACGAGGGGGATAGGAAACACTCCCGCCCATCACGCAGGTCAGATTTATATTCAGGACCCGGGAGCTATGGCAAGTGTCGCAGCGCTTGAGGTTCACGAGGGTGATTGGATAGCCGATTTATGCGCCGCTCCCGGCGGAAAATCCACCCAACTTGCTGCAGAGCTTGGCGAGGGCGGATTTATTCTATCTAATGAATACGTTCCAAAGAGAGCAAAAATTCTCGTCAGTAACTTTGAAAGAATGGGCATCAGACGTGGTATAGTAACCTCCTTGGATACCGCCGAAATTGCAAGGCTTTACGACTCGGTATTCGACATCGTGGTCGCCGACGCGCCTTGCTCCGGTGAAGGAATGTTCAGAAAGGACGTACCCGCAATAGAGGAATGGAGCGAGGAAAACGTTTTCGCCTGCAAGGCAAGGCAAAGCGAAATTCTTGAGAATGCCGCTAAAATACTCAAGGCAGGCGGCAGACTTCTCTACTCTACCTGCACCTACTCTACAGAAGAAAACGAAGAGGTCGTTGACGAATTTTTGAAAAGGCACGAAGACTTTGCTCTTTGCGACGTGCCTGAGGCTCTCGCCTCTGTAACGAGCGACGGCATTCAGTTCGACGGAGCTCACTCGATGGAGCTTAAAAAATGCAGACGCTTCTACCCCCATAAAGCCGAAGGAGAGGGGCAATTTATCGCTCTTATGACTAAAAAAACAGGTAACGGTGGCGAAATTTTATACAAGGACAACGCAAAGCAGCCATCGCGAGATGAGATGAAAATTATCGAGGATTTCTTTAGAGACAACCTCATATCAAGACCCGATGGAAAGGTTATGAAGCACGGTGAAAACCTCGTTTTAATTTCACACGGATGCCCTATTCCCCCGAAAAGCGTATTTTCGGCAGGCGTGCTTATCGGAGAGATAAGAGGTAAAAATCTCTTCCCCTCTCATCAGTTCTTCTCCGCATACGGTACGCTTTTCAAAAGAAAGCAGAAGCTCGACGAAAAAAGTGCCGAAAGATACCTTGCGGGCGAGGAGATAGATGCTACCGATTTTTCCGACTCGGGACTTTGCTCGCTTATATACGGCGGCTCTGCTCTCGGCGGAGGAAAGGCAAGCGGAGGCAAAATCAAAAACCATTACCCCAAGGGACTTCGAGTACGCTAACGAAAACAATAATTTTGCAATACAAAATTTTGCTTCAATTTCCGATTGTGCTTTTATAAAATCACACCAATTTGAGCTATTAATGTTAATAAATGTTTACAAACAAAAGGAGAATATAAAAATGGAAAACAAAATTCTTGCGACAGTAGGTGGTCAGCCTATAACGTCAGTTGACGTTGACGAATTTCTTGTTGGGCTTGGTCAGAGAGGTCAAAACTACAACAATCCAGAGGGAAGAGCAATGATTTTGAATCAGCTCATTGACTCAAAGCTTTTGCTTCTTGACGCAAAAAGAAATCTTATGGAGGGCGAGGCTGAATTCAGAGCGCAGCTTGCAAAGCTCAAGGAAAATCTTCTTACAAGCTACGCTGCAGAAAAAGCTATTGCAAACGCTGCCAAGGTAAAGGACAGTGACGTTGAAAGCTACTACAACGAGCATCTTGACAAATTTGTCAGCGGTGAGACGGTAAATGCAAGCCACATACTTGTTGACAGCGAGGAAGCAGCTCTTGCAATTTACGGAAAAATTGCAAACGGTGAGATAAGCTTCGAGGATGCGGCAAAGGAGCATTCCTCCTGCCCCTCAAAAGAAAACGGTGGCACTCTCGGTGACTTCACACGCGGTCAGATGGTGCCCGAATTTGATAATGCGGTATTCTCTATGGAGATTGGCGAAATAACTAAGACCCCCGTGAAGACGCAGTTCGGTTATCACCTTATCAAGCTTAACTCGAAGCAAGAATCAACTACCGCTCCGCTTTCCGAGGTAAAGGACACAATTAAGGCTCACCTCGAAAATGAAAATCAGCGCAAGGCATACGAGAGTAAAATCAACCAGCTCAAGATTATGTACCCCGTTGACGTTCTTTAATTATGACGCCCGAAGAAGAGCTTCTTAAAAAACGCTTACTCGAGCTTTCGCGAAAGAGCGAGGGAGGTTACTATCTTTTCTCTGATTTTCTGGGTCTCTCCGAGCAGTCGGTATTTGCGGAGATAAAAAATGCTATACCAAAAGGAGGCTTTACCCTATTTGGCGGAGCCGATGGCTGCGAGCGTATTATGGTACGCTTCGGCAATCCCGAGGAGCTCGGATACGTGGAAGACTTCCCTATCCGTATCGTAAAGATAGAGCCGAAGTCCAAAAAGTTTGCCGAAATACTTACGCACAGAGATTTTCTTGGCTCTATACTCAATCTTGGAATTGAAAGAAAAACTCTCGGTGATATAGTTATTATAGATAACGTAGGTTACATTTTCGCTAAGGACGAGGTAGCGTCGTATATTGCCGATTCTATCGAAACGGTGAGGCGTACCGACGTTAAGGCACAAATAATAACCGAGCTTCCCGAGGGAGAGCTTTTCAAGCTTTCGAGAATCAAAATTCAGCTCTCGGGCGAGCGTCTTGACGCAGTTATCTCAAAGGTATATTCAATCTCGCGAGACGACTCGCTATCGCTTTTCAAAAAGCGTCTCGTTTTCGTTTCCGGTCGGCTATTGGAAAACAATTCCTACACACCGAAAACCGATGATGTTATAAGCGTTAGAGGTTACGGAAGATTTATCTACCGCGGCGTATCCTCTCTTTCAAAAAAAGGCAAACTCAATGCGGATATTGACGTTTACGTATAGGCACCGACCAAAATGGTGCTATTCAAAGAAAAAATCCCGATTTCTCGGGATTTTTTTGTGTTTTTTAGGATAGTTTTGCTTTTTTTGTATAAAGATAAAACACTTTATTCGAGGTCAAGTATTATCCGCACGTCAGAAAGCTGACTCCAGAAGTATCCCGTTAAATAATCGGAATCCTTTGGCGCATGAATCTCAAACCCGTCGGCCGCTCCAACGAAATTAGCGGGGGGATTTATAGCCTCGGCATTGAATTTATAGATATACAATTCCCTAAGGTGCGAGGCGCCTAAGAATG
Source organism: Clostridia bacterium (assembly GCA_017462485.1). Taxonomy (GTDB): domain Bacteria; phylum Bacillota; class Clostridia; order Oscillospirales; family CAG-272; genus UBA1740. Next base: position 19,739 of record JAFTRA010000035.1, read on the forward strand.
CTCCGTTGTTCATCTGGGCTACGTAGGAATTTTCCGGAATAACTATGCGTTCAACGTTTCCTCCGTCAAATGCGCCCTCACCTATAATCGTTATTGCCGCAGCATATCCAAGCCCCTCGATTTCAACTCCCAGAGGAATAACCAGTTCACTCTGCGTCTTACCAAGCTCGGTAAGCCCTGTTATCATATAATTGCCACTATCTAGTCTTGCGTATTCAAAATATTCCGCGCCGACAATTTTCTCGTGTACCTCTATCATTCCCGACTCAAGCATCGGAGCTTCGGGAAGCTCCTCTTTGACAAGAGTCGGACTGTCAATAGCCAAAAGTAAGTCGTTGGTAAGCTTCAAGGTTCTGTAACGCGAGCCTGTGTCATTAAGGTGGAAATTCGAATCATAAAAGTAACCGGGCGCAAGAATATAATCGTCGATATATCCAATGAAGTCACAATTTATATTCTTTCTTAAGAGAGCGTCGAAGTCCGATATATCCGAGTCAGTCAAGCCGTCCTTTATCGCTATGCTGTTCATCGGGCAGTAGGCAAAATAAACGCTTGCGCCAACAGACTCGCAATAGCTTATATAATCGTTAAGATACTCTATAAATTCATAGTCAATAATACTTTCGTCAAGTACTATTTCCTTGTTTGAATCGTAATAAAGCGGCATAACGTTTTTATTTCTCTCGTACTCAAGGTCACCGTATTTGTTGAAATTATTCGCATTATACGCTCCTTCCGGGTTAGGTACTCCCTCTCTCATATACTTAAGCTTACTTCCGGTATGCTCGAAGAGCGACGATAGAAGCGAAAAATAATGGGCTGTGTCTATGTGCTTTAACATTTTGGGATTATCGTCTATTGCTTGAAGGGTGGTTTGCGAATTGAAGTACATCGACATCGTCTGACTGTCAAGCTCGGGGGATATTATTACTATATCGCCCTCTCCTATTCCCGCTCGTGACAAATCAAGCATCACCTTAGTTCCAAGAGCGGCATAGAGACCGAAGTTCACGACGGGCATACCTGTATATTTTTCTATTATCTCGCTGTCGATCCCGAACACCGACGACGAGCCGCTGACAATCACTATTTTTTCGCCCTCGGTTTCGGTGAGCAAATCAAACTTTTCATCAAGCGCTCCGACGAAGGTATTTGAATAGACGGGGGGCGTCGCAAGCCATACTCCGAGCAAAATGCCTATCGGCATAAAGAGAAGAAGCAGAGCTGCTATTACTTTGATAAATATTTTCATAAAAAGCCTCTTTATACACTTCATAAGTGCGGTTTTGAAAATAAATGTTTACATATTGTTTGTTTTAATTTAAAATTGGAAGTAGATAAATGTGCTTGTTATATCCTGCGACAAAAGAACCGCCCACGCAAAAATTATCATCCACACATAGTAAATGAAGCTTCCGTTTTTGACAAGAAGCTCCGAGCCGTCGCGCGAGTCCTCATACACAAGAATATTATCTATCATAATCAGTGTTATAACGGAGAGTATTGACATCAAGACCCCTACCGTGTCAAGCTTCATTATATTAAGCGTTTCCGAAAGGCCTACATCCCAACCCGTGACAAATAAAGTCTTGATTAATGTAAAGGCATCGGAGATACTGTTCGCCCTGAAGAAGAGCCAGGAGAAGCAGACGAGCGCAAATACGAAAGTGCGTCTTACAAGGACAACGGCAGTGCTATTTTCCGTAAGACCTATTTTGCCCAGCGCCGCGTTTCTATGCTTTACAGTAAGAGTTCCGACTATCTGATACACACCGTGAAGTGCGCCCCAGAGAACAAAGGTCCAAGCCGCTCCGTGCCAAAGTCCCGAAACCAAGAAGACTATAAATACGTTAAAGCACGCACGAGCCTTACCACATCTGTTTCCACCGAGTGGGATATATAGATAGTCCTTAAACCAACTCGAAAGAGATATATGCCATCTTGACCAGAACTCCTTGATAGTCGTTGAGAGATAGGGGTGGTCAAAGTTTTTCATAAGGCGTATTCCCATAATTCTTGCGCAACCTATCGCAATATCGGTATAGCCCGAAAAATCGCAATAAATCTGCACGGAAAACATCACGGTTGCTATGATAACTCCAATTGCGGTTGCCTCTGCTACGTTGTTATAAATCTGATTTACGTAGATTGAAAGCATATCGGCAACGCATATTTTCTTAAAGAAGCCGACTATCATATGCTTTGCGCCCTTTATCGCATTATCCTTATCCCAGCGATTTGCCTCCTTAAGCTGCACAATAAGATTTCCGGGACGCTCGATAGGTCCTGCGACAAGCTGTGGGAAGAACGAAACGAATAGCGCGTAAAAGAAGAAGTTCTTCTCTGTTTTGATATCACCCCTATACACGTCTATGACGTAAGAAAGTGTCTGGAAGGTGTAAAAGGATATTCCGACGGGCAATACAAGATTCAAAATCACCGGCGAATCCATACCAAGAAGAGAGGCTATGCTTCCCGACAAAAAATTGAAGTATTTATAAAAGAACAAAACTCCGAGGCACACTATAAGCGTTAGCGCAAGACAAGTCTTACGCAGCGCTTTGCTTTCCGTTCGCTCGATTACGTTCGACGCTATCCAGGAGATAAGCGTTGTTCCAAGTATAAGGAAAATCAACTCTGCCTGATAGAATATGTAAAAGTAATAGCTCGCTATAAGGAGCATCGGCCATTTCATTTTTTTCGGCAAGAGGAAATAAAGCGCTGCCACTATCGGATAAAAAACGAGGAATTCAAATGAATTAAATGTCATACCGCATCCTCGCTTTCACCAAGCTTCTTTATATCGCCGTCCCTTGCGCTGAGCTTTCCGTTTTTCTCAAGCTTTGACGCTACGTATGCAAACAAAGTATAGAAGAAAAGACTTATCATATAGACAAGAGTAGCTTCTTCGATAGAAAATTCATACCTCAAAAGCGGCAAAATCAAGAGAATATGCAAAGCGATATTTACATATGCGCACGCTTTTGACATCAAGCCTCGCATAAAGACGCTCAAAAAGTGCAACGCAAGAATTAACGCAAGCATGCACAAAACGAGCGGAGTTTTAAATAAAATCATATTCACCTCTAGTTAAGATAATCTACTTTTTGAAGAGGCTTTCCGTCGGTACTGTTTTCAAATATGCAGCCCTCGAAATCATCTCCAACGGAATTATATGCTTCGGGTGTCAGGCCGATAATTTCGCATATATCTACGTACATCTGATAACTGCGCCAAGCTCTTCCCACATCGTTAAGATGGAATGCGCAGTCGTAAAAATACTCATGAGCGTATATATAGTCGGTACAGCTTCCCAGCAAGCCGTCAAACTCGTATATTTCCGAAATCAGCGCGTCATAAGCCAGAAGCCACGATTCCTCTCTTGCCTCCGGGACTATTTTATCCGCATCGGCAGGCGCAAAGCCGAAGTAAACACGCGCTCCGCTTGATTTGGCAGACAAAATTGCCTTATTCATCGAAGAGAGCAATCTTTCAGAGTCGATGGATTCCCAGGTGACGTTGTTCGGGTCCGTATAATCCTTGTTTGCCGTCTGATTAGCAACGTCGTCCCAATTAAAGTCGTGCTTCGATTTGTAGCGATTATTCATAGTGATAAAGTAGGAATCGTAATAGCTATCCACAAGGGATTTGCGAGCCGCGTTCTGATATTCTCCGTACTTGTTTATCCCCTTCTTAATTGCTATTACATCGTATATCGCCTCGTAGGCTCTGGGCTTTTTGGTATATCTGTACTCCTGATTGTATTCAGCAAAGGCGCCGAATACGTTCGTATAATTCGATATATCAATGTATCTGTATATATTATACATTCCCTCAAGGTCGTTAAGAGTCTTCCAATAAAGCTCGTTTTCACCTGCCATATAGGTGCTGTTTTCCGGGGCGTATATTATGATATCGTTTTCGTGCGCAAGATATTTCATCGCCTCAAGGTATATCATTCCGTTGGTAGTTCTCGTCGTTCCGAAATTGATAACGCGGTATTCTCCGTCAAGAAGCGCTTCCATATATTCAGACGACATTCCCTGATAAGTGGAAGAGCCTGCGATAACTATTATTCTGTTTTTATCGTTGCTCGCAAGGAGTCTCGAAAGCTTAACGGCAAAGGCGCCTCCGTTACCGTTCGTATATCTTGGAGCCATAGTGGCGTTTACGTAAAGGTGGCGAAGACTCGTATAGCTCGCATCATCAAAGCTATCGTTTGATATATCATAAATACTGTCGGGATAATAAATAGTTTCAATTTTATCGCAGCCGACAAAAGCGCCCGTTTCTATTCTCTGTATATGCTTTGAAAGAACGAGAGTTTTTAAATCCTTATTAATAAAAGCGTCCGAGGCGATTCCTATAACGTGCTTTCCCGAAAGCTTCTCGGGAATTACGACCTTTTCTTCATTCCCTGTATAAGACGTAATGATTACACCCTCTTCTTTCCAGTGCGAAATATAGGATTTATTCGACACGGGCGACGGGTAGCTTAAATTCTCGTACGTAAAATATGAGGTGTCGGACGCCTTTTCCCATATGCAAAACAGAACGGGAATATCGTCAATTGATGGGTCGATATAATACTTTGAGCCAAGACTGTAAGCGACACCGCTTCCGTCGGACTTGGTATTAAACTCACGGAGAACGTATCCATCTCTCTTGAACGTTCCGTCATCAAAGAAGAGGCATACCGATTCAATTACCTCGAGGTATTTTGCGGATATCTCCACACGGAGACGGTCACCCGAAAGTGAGGTGTTATAGTAATCGGTTGCCGAAGCAAGCCCTGTCATATTGACACTGCCACCGTTCGCATCGTAATAATAGACGTCGGTTTCTGCATAATTTGCAAATAGCTTTATCTCTCCGCTGCCGTTTACCATATCGGGTGAAAGTCTGAAGGAAAACTCTCTTTCTTCGGAAATCATTTTCGATTTATCTTCCGTTGCCGAGCCAACGCTCCAGCCGAGGAATATTTTATATTTTTCGTTAGCCGAAACCTTAACCAGAGTTCCCGCATTTACGATACTGCCCGACTCAATATCGGTGGCATCAGCATCAGTCGCCTCAAACGTATATTTATAGGTTTTCGTAACGTCATAGCCGAGGTCAAGCGTGGAAAGCTCGACACGGGTGTCACGGGTGAGTCCATCAATACTGACAACTCCGTCTTTATAGCTACCGTGACTTAAGCTTTCTATAATGCAGGTGTTCGAAACAGACACCGCAAAACTCGCAGTCTCTCCGGGGTTTATGTACACCGGATTTTCACTGTTTACCGTAACTCCCTCGTCAAAGGCGAGAATCACCTTGATTTGAGAGGAATTCTGCGAGTCCCCGTCGCTGTCAGAAGCAAAGCAGGATACAAGCGCAAGTGACAAGGTAAGCAAGAGTAATATAAAAGTTAAGCGTTTCAATTTATAAAAATTCCTTTCTAATAGGTTGTTCGCTTTATTATATTTAACTTATATATTATCATAAAGCTTTGAAATAATAAAGAGAAAAAGTCCCATATAAGAAGTTCAAAAACTTAATTTCTACGTCTTATACAAAAGGCTTTTTCTCTTTTTGTGCAAATTTGCGTTATTTTAAAAGCTTAATTATTTCACTCGGGTGCGAGAGAATAACGTCCGCTCCGTTTTCAAGAAGCTCCTCTTCATCTCTGAATCCCCAAAGCACGCCTACCGCAAGAGCTGCGCCGAAATTTTTCGCAGTCTGCATATCTGTCGAGGTATCTCCAAAATACAACACCTCGTCAGGTGAGAGTGACAGACGCTCGCAAATCGAAAGCGGCCACTCGGATAAGGGCTTCAAGGGGTATTTTTCCGAGGCGCCCTCAACGATGTCGAACCTATTCGGGAAATTCAGCTCCACGAGCTTCTTTACCATCTTGTCCGGCTTATTAGAAATAACGGCAAGCTTTATGCCACGCTCGTAGAGGAAATCCACCGCCTCCGAAATACTCTCGTAGGGCGAGGTCAAATACTCCGGCTTCTCGTCATAAACGTCAACGTATTCTCTATGTATCTTCCCAAGAAGCTCCCTTCCCGAGTCAGAAGAGACAGAAACACCGCCCGCAGTAAGCGCACGCTCGACAAGATTCCTTGCGCCTTTACCGACGAAGAGCTTAGTTTCTTCGACCGTAACCTCTTTTTGCCCGTGCTTTTTTAGTACGTAATTAAGGTAATATCTTATGGAAGTCAGCGTATCAAGCAGCGTACCATCAAGGTCAAATAAGCATCCTTTTATCATATTTGTAAATAATTCTTTCCAAAAAGTGTATTTATATGAGATTTATTTTCTTTTCAGCTTTGCGAAAGTAGCCATCAGCTTTTTCTTGCCCGCAGTCTTAAAATCAACCTCGTAAAGAATATCTCCGCCCATATCCTTAAGAGTCACTATAACTCCCTCACCGAAAGTTGAGTGAATGACTACCGTCCCCGGAGCGAAGCGCTCAATTCCAAAGCTATCCGCAGTATTGCGTCTCGGTGTGCTGACGCTCGGCGCTCTTTTTATTTCTGAACGTGATGAAAGTCCGTACCCGTGCTGTCTTTCGGGAGCAAAATACGTAGGTTCGCGGCGTGGCGGCTCACGGCGAGGCATATCCATCTCAAGCAGTGACGACGGCACCTCACGTCTTATGAACGTTGAGAGCATATTATAGCTCGTCTTACCGTACATCATACGGTTTTTCGCATAGGTTATATAGAGCTTTTCTTTAGCTCTGGTTATCGCCACGTACGCAAGGCGTCTTTCCTCTGAAAGCTCCTCCTCGTCGTGCATATTCTGCTCCGAGGGAAAGATTCCGTCCTCCATACCCGCAAGGAATACTATCGGGAATTCAAGTCCCTTTGCCGAGTGCACCGTCATCATAACGACGGCATCGGCACCCTCGTCGTATTTATCAACGTCGCTGACAAGGGCGATATCCTCAAGATATCCCGATAGCGTCGGCTCTGTATCAGCCTCGTCGCAGCGCTTCTCATATTCCAGCGCACCGGCTATAAGCTCGTTGACGTTATCTATCTTCCCCTCGCCCTCGAAGCCCTCTGCTATAAGCATATCGTGATAACCGCTCTTTTCAAAGATAGCGGGGATTATATCCGACGGCTTCCTTGACGCCAAAGCTACGCTCTCTATCATATTAGTAAAGGCGGTTAGCTTTTCGGCACTCTTTGAAAGCGAGACGTAGTCGCCGGAGCGCTTCATAACCTCGAACATAGAGAGTCCCTCAATAGAAGCAATTTCCTCTATCGCCTCAACGGTAGCACCGCCTATCTTCCTTTTCGGCTCGTTTATTATTCTTTTAAGTCTTAAGGAATCACTGGTTGAGTTTATGACCGAAAGATATGCTATCATATCCTTTATTTCCTTACGATCGTAGAATCTCGTTCCTCCGAGAATTCTATACGGAACTCCGCTTTTTGCAAAGGTCGTCTCAAGAGAACGCGCAAGCTCGTTCACACGATAAAGGATAGCGTAATCGGAATACTTTCTTCCTTTATTTCTTACGCCCTGATTTATTCTGTCAATAATGTATCTTCCCTCTTCGTTCTGGTCCTGAGCCTCTCGGAGAGTTATTTTCTCTCCCTTTCCCTTATCACACCAAAGGCTCTTGCTATGCCTTTTATCATTGTGATGTATTATCGAGTTCGCCGCCTCGAGAATATTTTCGGTAGAACGGTAATTCTGCTCGAGCTTTACGACGGTGGCATCGGGGTATGTCTTGTCAAAATTAAGAATATTCTCAATCGTCGCGCCTCTGAAACGGTATATACTCTGGTCGTCGTCTCCTACTACCATTATGTTTCTGTACTTGCCCGCAAGAAGCTCGGTCAGGGCAAACTGGGCATAGTTTGTATCCTGATATTCGTCAACGAGAACGTACTTAAACTTGTTCTGATAATAGTCTCTTACCTCCGAGTCGGTATTAAGAAGCTTTACGGTATTTACTATTATATCGTCAAAATCCACGGCATTGTTAGCCATCATTTTTTTCATATAGAGGGCGTATATCTTCTGTATATCTCTGCTTCTCGGGTCGTGGGATACCTCAAAGCTTTCGGGAGTTTCAAGTCTGTCTTTTGCGCGGCTTATAACTCCTGCAACAGCCTTTGGCGAGAGCCTTTTTTCATCAATATCAAGCTCTCTCATACACTGAACTATCATACGCTTTGAGTCATCTGTATCGTAAATCGAAAAGCCGTCTCTATACCCAAGTCGGTCTCCGTACTTACGCAAGATTCTGAGGCATACAGAATGGAAGGTTCCCGCCCATATGGAATCGGAAACGCTTTTGTCATCAAAGCTCTTCGCTAGGCGCGCCTTCATTTCGTTAGCCGCTTTATTCGTAAAGGTTATGGCAAGCACCGACCACGGAGGGCAGGGCTCGGTTATAAACTCTGGAAGTATCTCCTCGATATCCTCCGCAGGAAGCCTTAGAGCGTCACGAAGAGCAGCGACCGTTTCCTCGCTGACCGTTTCGGGTACGTATTCCGAGTGATAGGCGTTTCCGTATTTGATAAGGTAGGCTATTCTGTTTACGAGAACGGTGGTTTTTCCGCTTCCCGCGCCGGCAAGAACAAGAAGAGGTCCCTTTGCGGTAAATACCGCGCGGCACTGCTCGCCGTTAAGCCGCTCTCCGAAAACCTTATCAAAAAGAGCTCTTTTGGCCTTCGTATATTCTATATTTAAATTATCCATAAAAACGCTCTTTCCTTCTTTGTTTTTGTTTAGAAACACCAATTCGTAAAAAATACTCCGACGGGCTTTGAAAAATCTTCATTTTTGCCCCTCGTAAGACGAACGCTTTTTTCAAAAAGTGCTTCCGGTAAGTATTCTTTTCCATTATTTCTGAAATTTGAAGCGAGGACAGGCATCAAAGTTTTCCACATTCAAAGCTGTGGACACTGTGGAAAAATCAAGGCAAAAAACCATTGAAATTCAAGGCTTTTCAAGTTTTGGACTGAAAAAACGGGTCTTTTCCACCTTTTTGAATGTTGAAAATGTGGAAAACTTCTCCCTAGGCAAAAATATCCTTTTTCCGCTTTTTGAAAGAAAACCGTTCAAAAAAGCTTATCGTTTTCGTTTTTCGGGCAAGGTGTTTTTCTGCCGCCAATTTTAAAGCATTTTATTCGCAAAAGTTGCGAACGTTTTTGTGTTTCACTATATTTTACTTTTTCTTGCGCTTTCCCTGGGACGAGCTCGAAAGTCTCTCAGCCTCGCGCCTTATACGCAAAGCGTCCTCACCGAAAACTCTTTCTAGCTTACTCTTCTTTGACGAGGGCTTCACGGGTGCGGAATTATACTTTATGTTTACTTTTGCACTGCTTTTCTTACTGTTTTTCGTACTTTTGTTTGCACTTCTTGAATGTGCCATAGTGCCCTTTCCAAGAGTTCTCTGCGAACCGGTTCTTCTATAAGAGTCACCGCTCATTCCCCTAAAGGCAGGACGTACAAGGCATTCCGCTCCGTTACCTATAAGGTCCTCTCTGCCCGCAAGACGAAGCGCTTCTCTTACAAGGTTTGCATTCTCGGGGCGCGAATACTGAAGAAGCGCCCTTTGGAGCTGCTTTTCACGATAATCGGTGGTTACGCTTACACGCTTTCCCGTCATTGGGTGGATACCCGTGTAATACATTACGGTGGATATCGTACCCGGCGTCGGATAAAAGTCCTGCACCTGCTCGGGTGAATATCCCCATTTTTTAAGCCAAAGCGCCATATCAACGGCATCTTTCATAGTTGCTCCCGGGTGGCTGGACATAAGGTACGGTACAAGATACTGCTCAAGCCCTGCTTCGCGGCAAAGCTCAAAATATCTTTTGCGGAATTTCTCATAGACCTCAACACAAGGCTTACCCATCATAAGTAACGCATTATTCGCACAGTGCTCCGGGGCAACCTTAAGCTGACCTGAAACGTGGTCGGTAACGAGCTTTTTAAAGAATGACTCGTCCTTATCATATATAAGGTAGTCAAATCTTATGCCGGAACGGATAAACACCTTTTTTATACCCTTGATTTTCTCAATCTCCGAGAGCATATGCATATATTCACTGTGGTCAACCTCAAGATTCTTACACGGGGTAGGCGCTAAGCACTTACGGTTAGGACATACTCCGCTCTCCTTTTGCTTCTCACACGAGGGATATCTGAAATTTGCGGTAGGTCCGCCAACGTCGTTTATATAACCCTTGAAATCGGGCATTGAAGCAATAATTTCAGCCTCTCGTACAACACTTTTCTCGCTTCTTGAGCGCACCTCTCTGCCCTGGTGAAAGGCAATAGCGCAGAAATTGCAAGCACCAAAGCAGCCTCTGTTATGCGTTATAGAGAACTTGACCTCGGTGATAGAGGGTACTCCGCCCTCCGCCTCGTAGTCGGGGTGGTAATCCCTTGCATACGGAAGAGCATACACTTGGTCAAGCTCCTCGCGCTCAAGAGGGGGCATAGGGGGATTTGCCACGAGCATTTTGTCACCGTAGCGTTCTATTATAGCCTTTCCGTGTACCGAATCTGTGTTTTTGTACTGAATGGCGAACGCCTTTGCGTACGCCTCCTTATCACTTTTAAGAACGTCGTAATCATAGGTTTCCTGCGATTCGAAATTGACACGCTCGCCATCCTTCGCAAGATAAACCGTTCCTCTGACATCACGAATCTTCTTTATTGGAACGCCCTTATCAAGAAGCTTCGCTATTCGTACGAGAATCTTCTCTCCCATACCGTAGGCAAGCAGGTCTGCTCTCGAATCAACGAGAATACTGCGGCGCACTTTATCGTCCCAATAATCGTAATGGGCAAAGCGACGAAGCGACGCCTCAAGTCCGCCTATGATAATCGGCACGTCTCCGTAAGCCTCTCTTATTCTGTTACAATATACTATTACGGCTCTGTCGGGGCGCTTACCCATTTTTCCGCCCGCGCTGTAATAGTCATAGCTCCTCTTCTTTTTTGAAACCGTATAATGAGCTACCATTGAATCTATATTTCCCGAGGTGACCAAAAAACCAAGACGGGGTCTGCCGAATCTCTTGAAATCCTCGGCGCTTTTATAATCAGGCTGGGCGAGCACGGCAATTCTGAAGCCCTCTGCCTCAAGCACTCTGCTTATGATAGCCACACCGAACGAGGGGTGGTCAACGTAGGCGTCGCCCGTAACGTACACAAAATCAACCTCAGACCAATTTCTTTCCTCAACGTCATTTGCCGTTACCGGCAGAAAGTCTTTTCTGTCTTTCATTCCATGCTCCTTTCGTTTTTCTCTGAGTTTTGCAAATAACAGTTTGCATTTTCAAGCTTCCAAAGCTCAATATCACAAAAAAGGCTGTTGCAAATCAAAATTTGTAACAGCGCTCTTTCGTATAAATCAAAGCGCCTTTTTGACGGATTTTCCCAAGTCTTAAGGGCTTTAGCAACTCAAACTAAAAGTCTTTACTGATAATATTAAATCACAAAGCTATCAAGCTGAACCTCGCTCTGCGTTCCGTCCTGCATATTACGAAGCTGCGCGCGTCCTGCCTCAATTTCGCTCTCGCCTATGATAAGCGTATATTTTGCGCCTATTTTATTGGCATATTTCATCTGCGCCTTAAGGCTTCTTCCAACGATATCACACTCGCATATCTTGCCCGCACGTCTGAGTCTTTCCGATATTTCAAGCGCCTTTATCTGCGCCGCCTCACCAAGAGCCGCAACGTAAAGCGAGGGAGCTTCCGAGGGAATATTATCGAGTCCCTGCTCCTTCATAGCGAGAATTATTCTCGTAAGTCCCATACCGAATCCGATACCCGAAAGCTTAGGACCGCCGAGTGACTCAACAAGTCCGTCATAGCGACCGCCGCCGCATACGGTAGACTGAGCTCCGATGCCCTCGGCTATAAACTCGAAGACAGCGCCTGTATAATAATCAAGACCTCTGACTATCGAAGAATCAACAACGTACTCAATTCCCATAGCGTCAAGCGATTTTTTAAGCATATCAAACTTTGCCTCACAGCTTTCGCAAAGATGCTCGGTGGTTTTGGGAGCGAGCGTCGCTATTTCGTGGCAATCGGGATTCTTGCAGTCGAGAAGACGCAGGGGGTTTTTATCAAGTCTTGTCTTACAAGTGTCACAAAGCTTGTCCTTATATTTCTCAAAGTGAGAAACGAGAGCGGAACGGTATGCCGGGCGGCACTCCTTACAGCCGATAGAGTTTATGTGAAGCTTTACGTTCTTGAGTCCGAGACGGCGGATAACCGCAGCCGCAAGAGATATAGCGGTAGCGTCCGACGCAGGATTCTCCGAGCCGAACATTTCGGTTCCAAACTGGAAGAACTCACGGCTTCTGCCCGCCTGGGGCTTCTCGTGGCGGAAGCAAGATATTATATAGTAATACTTAAGGGGCATAGTGTCCGAGCACTTGCCGTTTTCAATTATAGCTCTGGCAACAGACGCAGTACCCTCGGGGCGAAGCGATATGGAGCGTCCCTCGTCTCTGTCCTGGAAGGTGTACATTTCCTTCTGAACTACGTCGGTGGTATCTCCTACTCCTCGTACGAAGAGCTCTGTATTTTCAAAGGTGGGAGTTCTGATTTCTCCGTAGCCGTACTTTTCTGCCTCTTCCCTCATTATTCCCTCTATATAGCGGAACAGGGGGGTTTCGTTCGGCATAATATCCATTGTACCTTTAATTTTCTGAATCATCGTCATTTCCTCCGTTTTCTCCGTGAGCTATATTCAAAAGCTCCTCTATTCGCTCCTCGTCTCCTATGAACGAGAGCATTCCTATGACCGCCTCGAAGCCGGTCGCCGTTCTGTAATCCTTACCCGATGCGTGACGGGGCTTATTCAGGTGCGTGGAATTATACGCCCTGCGAAAAACGTCCATCTCGTCATCAAGAAGCTTATCTTCGATTTTTTTATACGCCTCGGATTGCGCCTCTGCGGTAACGTAGCGTAGCGCAAGCTCATTGAGCTCTCCCGATTTCGAAAGACCGCGTTTTACCAGCATAGTTCGAACGAAAAGCGAATGACGCGCGTCTCCTATATACGAAAGCGCTCCGACAGAAGGCAGAGCCGCTCCGATTATTTTACCGTGCATTTTCCGTACCGTCCCGTAAAATCATATTTCAATTCACAATATAAACAGTATATCAAATTTCGCAAACGAAATCAATAGTTATATAAAATATTTATGAGCTTTTTCAAAATAATTTGGCACGTGGCTATTGACTTATATGTTTATGCGTTATATAATTCTACTGTTATGAATTTCAAAGGATAAAATTCGCGGTGTTTTTTGGAGGTCCAAAATGAAGCTCTGGGTAACGTTCGTGGTTATCTACGGTATTCTTAAAGGCGCAAGAGAGCCTATAAAAAAGAAAATACTTGGCGACGTTAACGTTCTCACTACACTATTTGCGTATTCCGCGGTGGGTTTTATTATGGTCGCCCCATTTTCAGTCGGGATTTTTGATATACCGATAGATATATTTATGCTGGTGCTCTTAAAATCGGCGTCAATCGTCGTCGCTTGGCTTATGATGTTTGAATCAATCAAGCACGTGCCCGTGTCGATTTACGGAATAACTGACAGCTCCCGTGTCATTTTCTCAACGCTTATGGGAGTGCTGTTTTTTAAGGAAACGTTAAAACTCTTGGGAGTCGTCAGCCTCTTGCTCGTTGCATTTGGTTTATTTCTTGCGAACTACAAAAAGAGGGCGGGAAGCAACGCTGAAAAATACGAGATAAAATACGTTTTCATAATAATGCTCGGCTGCCTTTTGAACGCTGTGTCCGGAACGCTTGACAAATATCTTATGTCCACGGGAAAAATTACCGAATCCGCTATGCAGTTCTGGTTCATGCTCACGATGGCGGCTATGTATCTTCTTTGTATAGTCCTGAGACGTGAGAAGTTTGAGATAAAAAAGGCTATAAAAAACCCTTGGATATATGCTTTAAGTCTTTTTCTCGTCGTTGGTGACAGACTGCTATTTATGGCAAACTCCGACCCTGAAAGCCTAGTTACCGTTATGACGCTTATAAAGCAATCCTCCACCGTCGTGACCATAATTCTCGGCAAGGTCGTTTACAAAGAGAAAAATATGATAAGAAAATTTATATCAGCCGCAATTATCATCACCGGAATTATGATTTCGGTTCTTTAGTGAGACCGTATTATTTAGAGGCGTAATAAAACTGCGATAATGGAACAAGTTTTTTCGGCAGAAGCTCAATCGTCAAGCTTATATATAAAAATATTTTTTAAAAGTCTTGCAATTGTGCTTCACGCTATGATATAATTATTGTTGTAAAAGTATATTTTGTTTAAAAAACGGTATTTTTGATGAACGAATTTGATTATATCACTAAAAATCTGGATAGGCTTCGCAAAGAAATCTCGGAAATAGCAAAGCGCTCTTCCGTGCCCGAGCCGAAGCTGGTTGCCGTTACAAAAAGCGGTAGCGATGAGGAACTTTTAGCTCTTGCAAAGGCAGGCGTATCCGCAATAGGAGAAAACCGCCCGGGCGAGCTTAAAAGACGAGGCGAATTGCTTATGCAAAGCGGCTTCTATCCCGAGCTTCATCAGATTGGAACTCTTCAATCAAATAAGGCAAAGCTCGTTTATGATAAGGCAACGCTTATCCACTCGCTTGACTCACACTCGCTTTTAAAGGAGCTTGAGAAGCTCGGAGCGAGAAACGGGGTAAAAATTCCCGCTCTCATTGAGATTAACTCCGCGGCTGAGCCGCAGAAAAGCGGCGTGCTTCCCGATGATGCCGAGAGATTTCTTGAGAGTGCGCTCGAATTCAGCCACGTTCAAATCTCCGGTCTTATGACGATGGGACCTGCCGTCCCTGACCCCGAGGACCTACGGCGTTACTTCCGTTTGACAAAAGAGCTTTTTGACAAGCTTCACTCCCGTTACGGCTTTGGAGAAGCTCCTACTCTTTCTATGGGTATGAGCGACAGCTTTGGAGTTGCTATCGAGGAGGGCTCGACTCTCGTCAGAGTCGGGCGCAGACTATTTATGAAAAATCAGGAGGACTAGTACCTATGGCTTTTATGAAAAACTGGGCAGACAGAATTAACAAAAAACTTCAGGATTCCGAAGAGGAAATCACCTTCAAGAATTTCGACGAGGAGAGCGAGGAAATTACCGCTCCCAAGCCCGAGCCCCAGGGCTCTACCCTTAAGGTTGACGAAAACGGCAAGGACAGCGGAATAAGATTCAAGCTCGTTAAGCCTTCCGGCTTCGAGGAGGTCAGCAAGATTGCGGACCATCTTATAGAGGGCTGCACCGTCGTTCTCAATACCGAGCTTCTCGACAAGCCGACTTGCCGCAGAATGCTTGACTTCTTAAACGGCGTTACATACACCACCGACGGCTACATCAATGCTGTGGCTCTCAATACCTACATAATTACGCCTCACGACGTTGACGTTTCCGACGAGGGCTGACGCAAAAGATGAATTTACCCTTCAAGCTTAAAAAGCTAAGTGCTGCGGAGTACGTCACGTATTCGGCAATAATTGCGCTTGGCATAATTTTAGACCAGCTTACCAAGTGGCTTTCGGTAGAATTTCTCTCAAAAATCGACACGCTACCCATCATAAAGAACGTTATTCATCTCACCTACGTTGAAAACCGCGGAGCAGCGTTCGGTATGTTTGCCGACAAACGCTGGGTGTTTATGATAACCTCTACCGTTATGATAGTGGGACTTCTCGCTTACCTTTATCTCGGACTTTCGGAAAACAGACTTTACGCCGTATCAATCTCGATGATAATTTCGGGCGGAATAGGAAATATGATAGACCGTATCGCACTTGGATACGTAGTAGATTTTATTGATTTCAGACTAATCAATTTCGCGGTATTTAACGGAGCGGATTCCTTCGTTTGCGTTGGCGCGGGGCTTCTTGTGCTTGCGCTCGTTCTTGACATAGTTAAGGAAGCAAAGGGAAAAAAGGCGCTCTCAGATAATACCGAAGAGGATAGCGATAAAGGATAGCGATAAATGACATTTACTGTTAATAAAGAAGACGTCGGCGCTCGTCTTGATGCTTATCTCGCAAAAGCTACGGGAGAATCAAGGAGCGCCGTTGTTCGTGCAATAGACGAGGGACGTGTTGAGATAAACGGCTCGTCTGACTCTAAAATCACAGACAAAAAATACAAGGTTGCCCTAGGTGACGTAATAGTATTTACCGAAGAAGAGGTTGTAGAATACGAGGCTGTAGCAGAGGATATTCCGCTTGATATAATTTATGAGGATGATGATATCATAGTTATAAACAAGCCGTCAGGAATGGTCGTTCACCCTGCGGCAGGAAATTTTTCCGGCACGCTCGTTAACGCACTCTTACATCACTGCCGCGGCTCGCTTTCGGGTATCGGCGGAGTTATGCGCCCGGGAATAGTTCACAGAATAGATAAGGACACCTCGGGGCTTCTCGTAGTCGCGAAGAACGATTTTTCGCACAGAGCCTTATCCGAGGAGCTTGAACACCACGGAATCGTGCGTGAATATCACGCTCTCGTAAACGGCGGCTTCAAATCAGAGACCGGAACGGTTAATATGCCGATAGGCCGTCACCCTGTGGACAGAAAGAAAATGGCGGTCCTTCCTTTGGGAGCTGCCGGCGCAAAAAGCGCCATAACTCACTACGAGGTTATTTCTTCGTACGGCAGAATAACTTATCTTAAGCTGATACTCGAAACGGGAAGAACGCACCAAATAAGAGTGCATATGTCGCACACCGGCCACCCTCTTCTTGGAGACACGGTTTACGGCGGTGGAAGAAGCCAATTTGAAAAGGCTCACGCAAAGCTCTTCTTTGGTCAAGCGCTTCACGCAAAGAGACTGACTCTCACCCACCCGAGAACGAAGGAAAGAATGACCTTCGAGTCGCCTTTGCCAAATGAATTCGAGAAGCTTCTTGAAATATTAAACAGTTTGGAATAAAGAAAATAAAAGAGTTACCCTGGTAAAAAACACTCGGGTAACTCTTTTATTTGTAAACAAATATTAGAATTATATTGCTTTTATAAAAAATTCAGTTAACTTATAGCACCTTTGACAAGAAATCTTTTAGCCTTGCGTCCTTGGGATTATCGAAGATTTCCGCGGGAGTACCCTCTTCTTTAATAACGCCCTCGTCAACGAATATTATTCGATCGGCAACCTCTCTCGCAAATCCCATTTCGTGAGTCACGACAACCATCGTCATACCCTCATCGGCAAGAGTTTTAATAAGGTCGAGAACCTCGCCTACCATTTCGGGATCAAGCGCTGAGGTAGGCTCGTCAAAGAGCATAACGTCCGGATTCATAGCAAGAGCTCTTACGATTGCTATTCTCTGCTTCTGACCGCCCGAAAGAGTTGAGGGATAAACCTCAGCCTTTTCTTCAAGCCCTATTCTGCGAAGAAGAGCATAAGCGCGCTCTTCAGCCTCCGCCTTTATCTCTTTTACCGTTTTTTCTATGGGTATAAGCTCAGATTTGTTTTTCTTGAAGACGTTAGTAAGCTTTATAAAGAAATTCTTTACGGCGCGCTTGCGATACTTGGTAACGCCTATATGTACAGGCGCCATCATTATATTTTCAAGAACCGTCTTATTGTTGAAAAGATTAAACTGCTGGAATACCATTCCGATATGCTCGCGATGCTTGTTTATATCCGTTTTCATATCGGCTATATCCTCGCCGTTAAAGTATATCGAGCCACCCGTGGGGTCCTCCATACAGTTAAGGCAACGCAAAAGAGTAGATTTTCCCGAGCCGGAGGCTCCGAGAATTACCACCTTTTCACCCTGCTTCACGGTAAGATTTATTCCTTTGAGAACGTCGTTGCCGTCGCCAAACGACTTTTTCAAGCCCTCAACCTTAAGGATTATATTGTTTTCATTCATACACGTACACCTCCTTAAGCCCGCTTTGCCTTTGGATTAGTCCTTGCTCTGTCGCTCTTGGCAAATATATTTTCAAGAAGCTTAACAAGAAGCGTAATAAGCAATACCAGAACTATATATATCGCAGCCATTACAAGATAAGGAACCATTTTTTCGTAATTCTTGCTTCCTATCGTGCTTAGCGCGGTATAAAGGTCATAGACGGTTATAAAGCTTAAAACCGAGGTTTCCTTAATAAGAGTTATAAACTCGTTACCAAGAGTCGGAAGTATATTCTTTACCGCCTGCGGAATAACTACCTTTATCATAGTAGTTCCATAGCTTAAGCCAAGAGCTCTGCCTGCTTCCATCTGACCTTTATCGACCGAATTCAAGCCGCCTCTCATAATTTCAGAGACGTAAGAGCCGCTGTTCATACCAAAAACGACGATACCTACCACTATCGACTCAACTTCCTTTATTCCGAGCATAGGAAGAAGCACGTAATACGCCAAAAGGAGCTGAACTACCATCGGCGTACCCCTGAATATAGCTACGTAAACCGTGCATATCTTATCAAGAACTCTGTTTATTCTGCTGTACTTTGGCGCAACCTTTATAACGGCTATTACCGTACCGATTACGATACCTATTATAAGACCGAGAACGGCAACCTTTATCGTATTAAGGAAGCCGGTTAAAAGAAGCTCTCTGAAATATTCACCTTCCATAGTGGAAATGAATTTTTCCCATTTTACTCCCCAATTCATCTGAAAATCACTCCATTACCGGAGAATAGCTCAAGCCGTAAAGCTTGAGCTATTCTTCATATTTTTCGAGACTGCCCTATTCTTTACACAAGTCAGCCCGTTTTCGTATCTATCAGCCGTTTACCGCAGCCACGAGCGCCGCACCGGGTGCTTCGTCAACTACTACCGCATAGATATTTCCGTTGATAAGGTCGGTAAGAGCGTCCTGCGCGGTAGCGTAGCCCTTACCCTCAAGGTTTGCAAATCCGTCGTAACCCCAATCCTCGTCACCGTTTACATACATACCGCCGGTTGTTCCTGTCTGGTAACCGAACTTCTTGCCCTCAAGAGACTTGATAACGTTCTCAACGTCCTCTTTTGTAGTGCAGTTATCGAAATCGGTGTTATCAGCAGCAACGATAAGCTTCTGGGAAGCTGCGTAATAGGTGTTTGTGAAATCGTAGATAGCAGCTCTGTCCTCACTCACGGTGATACCTGCCATACCAATATCTGCGTAGCCTGCATCAACCTGGGTGAATATATCGTCAAAGCCAATGTTCTTGATTACGAGCTCAAGATTGTTTGCCGAAGCGTAAGCAGCCGCAATCTCTATATCAAGACCGTAAATCTTACCGTCATCTCCGATATACTCGAAGGGCTCAAAGGGGCAGTTGGTTACTACAACAAGATTTGCGTCGGTATTGGTAACGTCACCTGTGGTCACGGTGTATCCAACCTTGGTTCCTTCACCCTTGAAATACTTATTGACAAGAGTATCAAAGGTTCCGTTGCCCTTAATGGTGGTAAGGAATTCGTTGAAGCTATTAACAAGAGCAGTGTTACCCTTCTTACATACGAAAGCGTACTCCTCGTCGGTAAGCTTAACGTCTACAACCTTAACTACGTCGTTATTCTCGTCCTTATTGCAGGAAGCGAGAGCGAATAATGCGCAGCAAAGAAGCGCTGCGGTGAGAATAAGTGAAATTATTTTTTTCATTATTATTTCCTCTTTTTATTATTTTTGTCATTTCAGTGACGGACTCCATTATATAACAAAAAATGCATAAAGTCAATAGTTTTTTGAATAAAATGCATTCTTTTTGCGATATTTTAAGCTAAATTCCCCTCTTTTTATGCATATTCCAAAAAATATGCTGTATAATTATTCAAGGCGTTATGAATATATTCATTTTATTTGTCTTCTTGAGCTCTTGTTTTTTTCATATCTTTATGATAAAATAAAGCAGTTGCAAATTCAAACACAGGAAGTTTATAAATGATAGCTTTATCCGTATCTGACGTTTCCCTCTCCTTCGGAATGGAAACCGTTCTTAAAAATATATCTTTTTCGGTAAACGACGGGGACAGAGTCGGAGTTATCGGAGTTAACGGTGCCGGAAAGACCTCGCTTTTCAAGGTCATCACCGGCGATTACTCAGCTGACTTTGGCGCGGTTTATCTTCAAAAGGGATATACTGTTGGCTGCCTTGAACAGAATCCGGACCTTACGGCGCTTCCGGGCGGCACTATGTGCATAGAATATATGTACTCTGCATTCCCCCATCTTCTCTCTATGGAGAAGAAAATCTCCGCACTCGAAAATGAAATACAGATACTCTCTGAAAACAGTATGCACGAGGAGGCTGTAAAAAGAACCTCGGAGCTTACAGAGCTTAACAGAAAATTTGCTGACGGTGGCGGTCTTGAATTCCGCTCAAGGTGCAAAAGTATGCTTCTGCGTCTCGGATTTGAGGAGGAGCTGCTAACGCAGAACATATCCACTCTCTCCGGCGGTCAGTACACGCGCCTCGCTCTTGCAAGACTCCTTGCGACAGAGCCCGACGTGCTTATGCTCGACGAGCCGACCAACCACCTTGATATAGACTCGCTCGCCTGGCTTGAGAGCTTTATCGCGTCTTACAAAAAGACCGTAATAATAATCTCGCACGACAGATATTTTCTCGACAGAACGACTAATAAAACTCTGCATATTCAGTATGCAGGCGCAAGGCTTTATAACGGAAACTACACAGAGACGAAGGAACTCCAGGAGGCAGAGGCGGCGTCCCTCGAAAAGCGTTACAAGGAGCAGCAAAAGGAGATAGCCAGAATCCGCGCGAACATAGAGTTTCAGCGCAGGTGCAACAGAGAACACAACTTTGTTACCATCAGGGCAAAGGAAAAGCAGCTCGCAAGAATGGAAAAGGTTGAGCTTGCTCCCCCGCCGCCAAAGGACATAAGAATCAAGTTCAGCTCCGAGGAGGAGAGTGCAGGAGACGTAATCGAAGTCAAGGACCTTTCATTTTCCTACGGTGCATCGCCGCTTATTTCGGGAATTTCCTTCCTTATAAGAAGATACGAGCGCGTACTGTTTCTCGGAAAGAACGGCTGCGGTAAATCCACTCTTATGAAGCTTATCAATTCTATGCTGACGCCCGATAAGGGAAAAATCACACTCGGCTACAACATAAAAATCGGATACTACGACCAGGAAAACCGAGGTCTTTCAATGAACAAGACGGTGTTTGAGGAGCTTCACGACGAGTATCCCGATAAAAAAGACGGAGAGCTGCGCTCGGCTCTTGCGCTCTTCCTTTTCGACGCTGATGACATAATAAAGCCAATAAGCGTGCTTTCGGGCGGAGAGCGAGCGAGACTCACCCTTGCAAAGCTTATGCTGAAAAAGGTAAACCTTCTCATAATGGACGAGCCTACAAACCATCTCGATATAGGCTCTGCAGAGGCGCTCGAAAACGCTCTTCTCGCATTTGACGGAACTATAATTGCCGTATCGCACGACAGATACTTTATCAACAGAATTGCAACGAGAATTATAGAGCTTGACAAGGATAACGAAAGAGGTCTCGTTGACTACGCTCTTGAGGACTATGACGACGCATACACTGAGTATATGCGAATACGCGCCGCAGCAAAGGAAAAGCGTCTCGCGCTCGAGGCTCAGGAAAAAGAGAGCCGCAAGGAAAGCTCCGCGAAGCAGGACTACGAGCAACGAAAAAGAGAGGCTGCGGAGCGCAGGGCGGAGGAAAAGAGAGCCCGCGACGCAAAGGAGAAGATAGAAAAGCTGGAAGCCGAGCTTACCTCACTTGAGGAGGAGCTTTTCGGTGAGGCGGCAACAAACTACGTCAGGGCTGCCGAAATAGAGGAAAGAAAGATGGCAATAGAAGAGGAGCTTCTCGCTCTTTACGAAATAGTTATGTAGTGATAACGAAGTGACGTTGTTTAAATACACGCAAAGTATTATAACAGTCAAAGACGGTTGGGATTTGATTCTCAACCGTTTTGTTTTTGCGAATCGGTGTGTTTTATCAAATTTTTCTGCGGTCACGCTTTAAAGCGCGGCCGCATTTTCTTCAGAAAATGAGACTCTGAATCCGTGGTTAAGCGCGCCTTTCGTTTGTGTAAAATGCATAAAATCGAATACTCGCGCAGCTCTTTTTTTGGAACTAGACTGTACTTACAACCGCAAAATTTCCTGATATAATGGGCTTGCAGGACAGAGAGCGCACAACCTTGCGGCCGGCTTTAGCAGGGTTTTGTGTTAGACTGTATGAATGGCTTCGTTTGACGTTTTTTAGTCACTTTCGGTGCTTGTCAGCCTATGATACGCTCTAAAGATGCATTGTTCTGCAAAGGAGGAAATTTTTGAAGAAAGGAAAAAAATACACCGGGGATTTGCCAAGACAGCTATATCTGTTTTTCACAAGCTCTGTTAAGGACGGTGAAGCACCCAGCTTCTCAAAATTCGCAAGAAGCATCGGTGTAACGCTCGAGGAGCTTGAGAGCTACAGAAAGTATAAGACGTTCGAGAGGTCGTGGCGCGACTGCATTGAAATCAGAAGGGATTACCTTACAGACTCCGCATTGACACGGCGCTATGACCCGTCATTCGTCAAATTCATTCTCTCAAGCGAGTTCGGCATAGGAGCGGAAGCTCCCGAGGACAACAGCATTTCGGTATGTATTAAGGTAGATGATTCATGAATATAGACCTGACAGTTACAAAAAAACAGAAGCTGTTTCTTGACGCTACGGAATCCGAGGTCCTCTTCGGCGGCGCCGCCGGAGGCGGAAAATCCTACGGTCAGATGGTTGACGCTTTCGTATTCGCTTTAAAATACCCGGGCTCAAAGCAGCTTATTTTAAGACGTACCTTTGCCGAGCTTGACAAGTCCTTGATAAGAACCGGGCTTGCTCTTTACCCAAGGGATATATTTTCCTTTAACTCATCTTCCCACACGGGAAAATTCAAAAACGGCTCCTGCATTGATTTCGGATACTGCGCAACCGAAAACGATGTTTATCAGTATCAAAGCGCTGAGTACGACTGCATTCGCTTCGACGAGCTCACGCATTTTACAGAAGCGCAGTACGTTTATCTCATCTCAAGGGTAAGAGGCGCTAACTCTTATCCAAAGCAAATTAAATCCTCAACCAACCCCGGCGGCGTCGGGCACGGGTGGGTAAAGGCCAGATTCGTTGACCCGAGTCCACCGAAGACACGCTTTATCGGAGATGACGGAATGGAGAGAATTTTTATTCCCTCGCTCCTTGATGATAATTCGTTTCTTATGAAGGGCGACCCGAGATACAAGGAACGCCTGCTCGCCCTGCCCGACAGAGAACGGCGCGCTCTTCTTTACGGTGACTGGAACATTTTTGACGGTCAGTATTTTACCGAATTCAACGTAAACGAGCACGTTTGCGCACCGTTTGAGATTCCTCGCAGCTGGAGAAAATACCGCGCCATAGACTACGGGCTTGATAGACTCGTTTGCCTTTGGATTGCGGTAGCTCCGGACGGCAAGGCTTACGTTTACCGTGAATATTGCGAGTCCAATCTCCCGATAGGCGACAGCGCAAAGGCTATCACGGAAAGAACTCCCGCCTGTGAGGAAATATACGCGACTCTCGCTCCGCCCGACCTTTTTTCAAGAAGTCAGGAGACAGGCAAAACCAAGGCGGCTATTTTTGCGGAGCACGGCGTCACGTTCACCAAAACCTCGAACGACAGAGAAACCGGTTGGCTTGCGATAAAGGAGCTTCTTATCGACAGAGGCGGCGGCACGGGGCTTAAGATATTCTCATTCTGCACAGAGCTTATCAAATGCCTCCCCGCCCTTACGGTAGATAAGCTTCGCCCGTCTGACTGCTCAACAGAGCCTCACGAAATCACGCACGCCCCCGACGCTCTTCGTGGCTTTGCCATATTTTACGCAAGGCCAAGGGAGGAAGAAAAAGCTGTCGTTCGGACGAGGTGGTCGCGTGATATGTGGGAGGATTACTATGCCGCTGATGAGAAGGACAAAAAATATCTAAAACTCAAATACGGAGAACCACTTTGAAAACAGAAAAGAAAAACGGCGCAGAAAGACTTGCGTTTTTCCGCGCTCTATATGAAAGCGCAAAGCATGCGTATTCCGATATTCTCGACGAGTTTGATAAAAACATGGCACAGTACCGAGGCTCGCTTGATATAGACGGTGGCAAGGAAAAGGCCATAACCGTGCGCAATATTACCTACGAAATAGTAGAAAGTCAGGTATCCTCGGATATTCCTCAGCCTAAGGTTGATTCCGCTACGTACAGCGAAGAAAAAACGAGAGCCGCTCATGCGGTAGAAACGCTTTGCCGCTCTTTAAGGGACCGCCTTAACTTTGAGGAAATGAACGATATCGACGAGCGCTACACCTATATATACGGTGGAAGCGTCTGGTTCGTTGAATGGGACAGCACTGCTGATTTCGGCGACGTCACGGGCGGTGTAAGAGTACACTGCATATCCCCGAAGGACTTCGTTCCGCAGCCTAACGTATATCATATCTCTGATATGGAATACTGCTTCTTGCGTTTTATCACCACCAGAGCGGAATTATCCCGCAAGTACGGTGTGAAGGATACAGACACCTATCTTGCCGATTTTGAAACCTCGTCGGAATACTTCGACGACGGAGATACCGTATCTGTAATTCTCTGCTTCTACCGAGGTGACGACGGAAACATAGGAGAATTCACTTTTTCAGGCGAGCTTATCCTCTCCGATATAGAAAATTACTATAAAAGGAAAACAAAAGTTTGCAAAAACTGTGGTAACGTGCCTGATAAGTGCTTGTGCGAGGGTAAAAAAAGCTTCATTACATGCGACGTCGATTTCGAGGACGTAAATGACAAATCAAGCGGAAGAGCTATAAAAAAAGTTCCCTATTATACCCCGAAGTCATTTCCCTTGGTAATACGCAAAAACACCTCGAGTGAAAAGAGTCTTTTCGGTCAATCGGACTGCAAATACATAAGACCCGAGCAGCAGGCTATAAACAAAATTGAATCGAGAATACTCCAAAAGCTTCTTCGCGCGGGAGTAACTCCCATAGTTCCGGAGGACGCAAGTATTACCCTTAACAATTCCGTCTTCGGTCAGATAATAAAGATGAAGCCCGGTGAGAGCATGGCGCAATACGGAAAGGTTGACACGACCCCCGATATTTCGCAGGATATTGCTGAGGCGGAGCGCCTTTATGAGCATTCGAAGAGAATTCTCGGTATATCCGACGCATATCAGGGAATCGGTGAATTCGCAAATGAATCCGGCGTAGCAAGACAGCTTCGAATAGCGCAGGCAAGCGGACGTCTTGAATCGAAAAAGAAAATGAAGCACACGGCATATGCCGCACTCGACAGACTTATATTCGAGCATTATCTGGCGTTTGCCGACGAGCCGAGAAAAATGCGCTATAAGGACGCTTACGGCAAGCTTCATAACGCTATATTCAACAGGTATGATTTTCTCTTTTTTGACACGGGTACGCTTTCTTTCAGATACGACGACTCGTATATGTTCTCGGTTGACCTCAACGGAGGCTCGGAATATCAGAGAGAGGCTCTTTGGGAAAGAAATCTCGAGAATCTCAAATCGGGCACGCTTGGAGACCCCACTTTACCAACTACCCTGCTTCGCTATTGGCAATGTCAGGAGCGCGCACATTATCCCTACGCACGAGAAAACGTTGAATATTTTTCCGAGCTTATAGAAAAGGAGGAGATACCGTATGCCAACGAATCCGGCACTGAAATATAAAGAAAAGCTCAAGGAAAACGCCAAGATGAGCTACGACACCTACATCGCGGATAACGACAATCTCGGCGAGGTGAAATATCGTGACAAGGTAAGGGAGCTTAACACGGACAAGAAGATTTCGGATACGAATTACGGCTCTCTTTCCGACTCGCTTGCCACTGCGGGACTCTCCGGCTCGGGATACGAGGATTACCTCAAAACGCAGACGGAAAAGACCTACCTTAAACAGCTTAACGCCGCTATAGGCGACCTTAAAAGAGACGAATACAAAAACACCTCTGGGTATCAAAAGTATCTATCGAGCTTCGCCTCTCTGCAAAGCAAAATATCCGAGAGCGTAATAGATTCGATAGCCGAGAGCGGAAGCTTTGATTTTGATGCCGCCTACAAAAAGGCGCTTGATGCCGGAATTTCCGAAGACCTTGCCTTCCATACGGCAGCGCGAGGTACGGCTCTGGCAAGAAAAGCCGCTGTGGAAAACGCTATCACCTTTGCCAAGCTCAACGGTCTTTCGCCTCTCAGAGCGAAAAAATACGCCGAGGGGCTCGGACTCGAGGATATATACGCAGAGGAGGTTTACGATGCCATTTCAACCTTTAATATGTTTGAAAAGGATTACTTCGCCTCTATGACCTCCGACGGATATTACGAATACATAATGTCCCAGTCTAAAAACAATTAAGAAAGGAACTTCCATGAAAGAAAAGAAATACTCAAATTACGCTACCAACAAGGGCGGCAGAATAGAAAGCCCCAAGGGTAAAACCCAAAACGACCCCCGTTCCGTTAAGCGCGAGGGTAACGATTTAAGAATTAAAAAGTAAAGGAAACGTATTACTATGTCGGAATTAGAAATAAACAAAGAGCTTGACGCCGAGAGTGAAAAAGCGGCGGACAATGCCGAAGAGACAAAGTCAACGGAAAACGAAAATATAAAAAATGAAGAGCCTGAGGCGATAGAAGCCACAAGCGAAGAAAAGCCCCCCGAGACTACCGATTACGAGGTGCTTGCAAGAGAAGATATGAGAGAGCTTATAGCTATGTTCCCTCACCTTGCCGGTAAGACGAGCGTAGCGGAGCTTGAAAACCCCTTGAGATATGCGGCGCTTCGAGACCTCGGACTTTCACCGAGGGAGGCATATCTTGCGACGAGCGCGCCCATACACAGATACGATAACAGAAGTCATCTTTCGGGCGCTGTTCCAAGACGGGCAGGGTCGGCTTCCGATATGCTCGGAGCGGCAGAGCTCGCCTCTGCGAGAGAGCTTTTTGCGGATCTTTCCGACCGTGAAATACAAAAGCTCTACAAAAAAGTTTCAAAATAAGAAAGGATAATCAATGTTTAAGCTTATCAAAATCATCAACTCGGGCGTTAACGTACCCGAATTCACAAAGCTTGAGAAGCCCTCTTCTCTCACAGTAAAGATGGGTACCGCTCTCGTCGTAAACGGAGGTCTTGCCGAGGTTTGCCCCGACGGAACAACTCCCACTCATATCGTCGCCGAAGCTCCCAAGGAAAACGCCGAAGAGGTGGTTTGCTACGAGGTAAACGGCAATATGCGCTTCGAGACCACCGTAAACTCCGTCCCCACCGAGCTTAAGGTAGGCAACAGAGTTTCGCTCGGCTTTGACAGCGACGGCTGCGCGGTATGTGTAGGCGCTTACAACGCAAGCGGCGTTGCAACTATCGTTGACCTCCTCGGCGCAAAGAACATCGGTGACAAGGTAACCGTAAAATTTTAATAAAGGAAAGGAATTCTTATGATAATTTATTCTAAATCTTCGGGTCTTGCCGACAGTGCTATCGGTAAGCTCGAAACACCTATCAAAATGGTAATTGAGCACGAAAGCGATATGCAGACCAAAAAGGGCGGTATCTGCGACTGGCTCTTCAACGTTGAAAGAAGCGGCAAGTTCGGCGAGACCATCGTCGGTCAGAACGAATTCGACGTATTCCGTGCGGCGCCTGAGGGTAGCGGAGCGGAAAACGATACCATCTCGGAAACCTACAGAAAGTTTATTGAGCATATCCAGTTTATGAAGGAGTTCACCATTACCGCAGAAATGATGGAGGACGCAAACTACGGAGTTGCGCAGGACGCAAAGCGCAGAGCAGAAAACTTCACCCGCGCTTACTACAAGACTATGCACAAAATCTGCGAATACGCTCTTGCCTCCGGTACTCTCCTTTCGGGCAGCTTCGCAAAGGCAAAGCTTGACCTTACCGCTCCCGACGGTCTCCCCCTCTTCTCCGCTTATCACAGCTATGGCATAGGCGACAGCAAGGGCACACAGTCCAATTATTTCTTTGGTGATATATTCGGCACGGGTACGGATGGCAGACGCGCAAGCACTGCCGTCTTTGAGGAAGCGCTTGGCGAGCTCGCTGTTAAGATACGTAATATGAAGGACGAAAACGGCGAGGTTCTCGGCTACACCGCAGATACCATAATTCTCCCCGGCAACCGTCCTCTTGCTGAGGCGGTAGCTAAAAAGGTTTGCGGCTCCGAGGGCGCTCTCGGTAACGGCTACAACGATATAAACCTTCAGTACGGTAACTGGAATATCGTCGTTATGCCCAACTGGCAGACCGAGGACGACAGAGTTATGATAATGTCCTCCGAGGCAAACAAGAACCTCTCAGGTAATATGTTCTTCAACCGTGTTCCTCTCACCGTAAGCAACTGGGTGGATCATCACACGGGTAACTACATATGGGGTGGCAGATGCCGTTTCGGTGTAGGATTTGGCACGTACAAGCACATTCTTCTTGCGGTTGACTCCGCAAGCTCGGTTGCGGGAGCATCGGCTCTTTAATCCAAAGCTCTGCGTACCGAAAGTCAATCTAACATAAGTGTTAGATATGGTAAGAGTAATAATCGAGGCTTTAATATAAGCTTTCCAATCTCGTATTATTCTCTTGCCCGACATAAGATAACGCTTTTACTGAATTTCTTGGCTGTTTCAAGCTTTAATAATCTTGGAACAGCCTTTTTCAAAAATGCCACAAAGAAAGGACAAAAAATGACACTGAATCAACTTTTATCCGAGGTTTACGCTCTCGGCTTTGAGGACAGCTTTGAAATCAATGACGTTTTTATATTCTCGGCAAACAGAGCTTTGCGTCTTATTTTCCTTGAGCTTGCGTCGCCAAGGGTGGCAAAAATCCATGTAAGACGCGAAGACGTTTGCTATCGGCTTGATAGATATACGCACACACCAGGAACAAGCTTTGAGATAAAGACAGATTCCGCAAGGGCATACAGCTTCCGAGCCTATGGCAACGGAGAATACACGATAATTGACAACAATGGTAGTCAAATCAAGCGTTTTACAGGAGCTGTCAGTGAATCAAGAGGAGTCTTTTCGGGCGATGGAAAAATAGTTTTCACAGGTGATTTTTCCTATACCGTAACAGACCTTTCGCTCTTCTCTTCCCTTAAGGACGGCAACCTATCCTCAATTCCGATAGTATCGGACACTATACAGATAGACCTCAAAAAATACATAGGTGATCTTCTCTGCGCGACGAATGCTCCGACAGATGCGTCAGGTAAAGCTATCCCCGGTGCTGCTGTGCTTGGAGATACGCTTATTTTACCCGAAGACTTTTCGGGTGAGGTTACCGTTTATTATAAGCCCTCTCCAAATACAATTGGAGTTGACGACCTCAATTATTCCATTGATATGCCAAAACTTTTCGAGCCCTTACTTCCTCTTCTGACAGCGGCTTATTTATGGCTTGACGACGACGAGGAAAAGTCGCAATACTATATGAATATTTACAAGGACGAGGCGGCAAAGATAAGACTTACACTTATGAGAGCTCATAACTCAAGCTATACCGACACTACGGGGTGGGCGTGATGAGTTATCTTAACAAAAACGGCTACAAAAGCCGCTCGGAATACAGCGTAGTTTACGAGGGTATGAGGGGTGTGGATTTCAGAGAAAGCGGCTCGGGGATTTCAAGAAACCGATTTGCCTATCTTGAAAATATGTACCGCGATTACGACGGCGACGGCGCGGGAGTTATAGAAAGTATTCCAGGATATCGAAAAATATACGATTTCGGAGAAAGAATAAACGGTCTTTACTCCTACAAAAGCTCACACGGATACGACGTTATGGTTGCGCACGCGGGAAGCGCTCTTCACGAATTTTACGTTGACGACAGAGACGCTGTTTTTTCAATCGTTAAAACAGAGGGCATCAAGGACAGAGCGAGCGACTCGTTTATTTCAAGAGATTCGCTTTTCGTGCTTGACGGAGAAAACATTTTCAAGCTTTCCGATAAATACAGGGGAAAGGTAAACGACAGCGGCGGCGGAATTTACGTACCTACCACCTATTACAACGGTGAGGAATACGAGCAAAGAAATCTTCTTACGAGAAAATTTTACGAAACGTACAATATCGGCTCGTGCGAATCGCTTGCCTTTGCGACGCCGTCGCTTAAATACGCTATAACAGACAGCGAGGCTCTTTTATGCAAGGTCACGGGCATAAGTGACGACAGCTCCGAGCTTTATATTCCCTCTCGCGTGCTCATAGGCGACAAATATTACTCGGTGAAGCATATTGAAGCCGGAGCGTTCAAGGAAAACAAAAGCATTACCAAGTGCTATATAGCTAACGGAATATCGACGATAGGCGCAATGGCATTTCATAGCTGTACCTCTCTTAAAAAGGTGATACTTCCCGACAGCGTAACCTTAATAGACGCAGCCTGCTTCTCGGGATGCCTTTTACTTAACACTCTGCATTTGGGACGAGGACTTCGCAGAATAGAGACAAGCGCAACCAACAGTTGTACGGACCTCAAAGAAATAACATATTCGGGAAGCGAAAGCGATTTTCAGTCTGTAGAAAACACCGAAACCCTTGGCGAAACACCTATAATTTACGACACTCAAATTACCGAAATCACGCTTGGAATAAAGATTTTCAGCCCTTGCGTTTCCATAGAAGAGGTAACGGCAGGCGGTAGTACGTGTGAATTTTCGGTAGTGATGAAGGGAGAGCTTTGCGACACGCTTAAAATCCACTTTGACGACAAATCTCTGTACGAAGGAAAAGACGTTAAGCTGCTCGGAACTCTTTCGGAAAATCCCGAGCATTACACAGGCGTTCACACCGGCTTTATCACCTCTAATCATATCGAAGGAAAGAGCATCGCGGCGGCAATTCTCGGCTGCACGGTGGCTGAAAGCTTTGACGGAAGAATATTCCTCACGGGAAACCCAAGTTATCCCGGCTTCACCTTCTTTTCAGCATTCGACACCACGGGAGAAAACAATCCGCTTTATTACGGAGAGCTTAATTATTTCAAGGACGGAGTAGGCAGATTTGCGAACGTAGCGTTGCTTGCCACGTCGGACTCTATTGCCGTATTCAAGGAAAGAGACGACGGCGGCGGAAGTATCTATTATCACACACCCAGCGCCACGGGAGAAAATCTTATCCCTAAAATCTATCCCGTATCGTACGCGCATAACGGATTTTCGGCAAAGGGGCGCGCTATATCTTTCTTCGATGACCCTGTGTTTATAAGCGAGAGAGGTCTTTCGGCACTTTCCAAAAAGGCGATAAACCTCGAAAGAAGCATCGCAACCAGGTCAACCAACATAAACCCGAAGCTTCTGACGGAAAACCTTTCGGAAATAAAGCTTGCGGTATGGCGAGGCTATCTCGTTCTTCTCTCGGGTGAGAGAATTTATCTTGCCGATTCGAGAGACGTATTCGTTTCAGAAAAGGGCGATATGGAGTACGAGTGGTACTTTATATCCGGAATCGGCTCGAGAAAGAACGCAAAAAATGCGCACAGATACTCCTCGGTAGCTCACACTGGTTATGCCGTTCACGAGAATGCCGACGGTATAGCGGAGGGCGAGGTTCTTGGATGCTCTAACGGAGATTATATTATAAGATACGTTATCGAAAACGGCATAAAGTACGAGGTTTATCAAACCGAAGAGCTTATTGGAGGTGAGTTCTATCCGCCGACACATCTGTGCGCCGTAGGAGACCTTTTGTTCTTCGCTACCTCTGCCGGAGAAATTTACGTCTTCAACAGCGACAAGCGAGGTATAGCTCCTCCCACGGTTTCTCAAAATCCAAGCTTTGACAAGGAGGAATACGAGGACGCATATAAAAGACAGCTACACCCGTATTACTACTCCTTTGCCGGACACGCTCCGCGTTACGCCCTGCAAACCAAGCGCGACGACTGCTCTATCCCCCACCTTACAAAAAGCACCGTCAAAAACTCACTGACCTTAAAATGCAGGGCTATTGCCTCGGGAAAAATAAGGTGCGAGGTTGGTACGGACAACGAGGGTTACAGCGAAATATGCGCTTTCCCAGGTCACGATATGCTCTTCGCCGATATGGATTTTACGTCTGTTTCGATGAGCACGGAGGACATATACACCGTACCCGTGCACGAAAAAAGCAAGAACTGGATAGAAAAGCAGATAACGATTTATTCTGACGATTACGGCTCTCCGTTCGGGCTTTATACGATAGCCTACCGATTCTTCGTTAAGGGCAAAATCAAGAAAAACAGATAAGCGGAAATTTTAACGCTTGGAAAGGAAAAAATGAACACAACTAAAATTTTAGAATCAGAAATCGCCGATATGAAAATTTCATCTCTTCCCTCAAGGCCCACCGCCCCCACGGCGTTTGGCGGAAAGGGATATACCGCAAACGAAATGAAAGCGGCGTTTGACAAGCTCCCCTTGTACATAATTGAGAGATTCAACATGCTTCTTTCGGACATCGAAGGCTCGGGAGAGGGCTCGCTTGCCGCAGCCATTCCCACAAAAATAGCCGATGGGCATACCTTAAGTCAGCTTTTTCTCGATATATGCGACGGTGTCTTTGCCTCGTATCTTTCACTGGGCGATGAAACGCTTGAGGAAATGAAGTCAAGACTCCTTGATGAAAAGGAGAGCTTCGAGGAGCGTATCGCATACTGCCTCACTCATATCGCGGACAGCGTTATAGACGGCTCGTCGCCGTCATCGAGAAATACTGAAACCGGGGAGGTGTTGAAGATTGATTAAAAGTATTCGTCACCTATCCGGAACCGAGTCGGAATGGGACACTCATAATCTCGTTGTGCCTGACGGAGAAATCTCAATTCTCAAAACCAAGGGCGGAAACAAAAAAATCAAGATAGGAAACGGCACGGACAGATTTTCCGAGCTACCCTCACTTACAGGCGACGCTGTAAAAACCGATGCGATAGCAATAACGCTTATGCACGGGAAAAGCTACCGCTTGGGCGTTGCCGCTGCGCTTGAGCTTTCCTTCCCCGACGTCATCGATGACGACTATTACTCTGAGATAAGCTTCGATTCCGGCACTGACGCCACCGAATTTTCGGTTTCGGGCTCGCTTCGTCTTACGGGCGATGACGTTGCCGATGAAGAGCTTTTGCCTAAGACCAACTATCATTACACCGTATTTATATGGTATGACGGAGACTTCCAAGGAGTCGTAAGAGGTTTGCCTAATGATTAAAGAAAAAGCCGGACTTTTTAAAAAAACACTCGTATGGCGCCATTTATCAAAGGGTATAGACGCGATAAGCTTTCCTGCCGAAGTAAAAAAAAGCAATATCGAACACTTCAAGCTTTACGGAAAAACCGTAATTTCGGACAGCGGCTCTATGGAAAGCGTCGGGGATTACGACTCCGAGAGCGAAAAATATCTTATGAAGCTTCATATTCACGGTAAAAACTATATGAGCGGAGATGCATTCGCAGAGATTTTTACCGCCAGCGGAGCTTCAAAAACAAACACGATCGAGAGCGGGGGAAGCTTTCTGACAAAGCCGACGATATCAACAAACGGTACGGTTGTCATCAACAGAAGCCATATTCGTTTCAAGGAAAAAACCGCCTATACCATAGCCACTCAAATCAGAATGCTACACAGCGGACCGACTAGGGACTTCAGACTTAGGTTCGACTATTCCGACGGAACCAGCTATTTCCCTAAAATTGAGAGCAATACTATATTGTTAAAAGGATGCGTTTCAAGCGACCCCGAGAAAACCTTGGTTTCGCTTTCCTCTTACACGGAGGCGGATTTAAACATTCGCTTTATATTGAAGTGGTTTGGCATCTACGAGGGGACTCACACCTCTTTTAACGACACGTACGAGGCGTACAGCGGAACGTGGGTAGATGTAAAGTTGAATGCCCCCCTGATGAGTATAGGATATACATCCGACGAGCTTGATATGCTTACGGGCCAGGTCACAAGAAAAATCGCAACTCAAAGGATAGACTCAAGCGTTCAGTGCGCCGCAAGCTCAACCGAGGGCGTTTACATAATAATGCTTGACCATCCTATGCGCCCCGGAAGCAAATTCATCTCACCTTATCCCGATTTCGATGCGGGTGAGGAAACCGGCATACGCGTATCCGAGGACGGCAGAATGATATATCTCAAGCTCCCGGAGAGCGTCACGATTGACAATTTACTTGAATACCTCGAAAACAATCCCTTCGATATAACCTACGTATTAAAGACTCCTTTGACAGAAACCGTTTCTTTACCTACTCTTATTCTTAATAACGAAAGCGTTATAGAGATATTCACAAACGTAGCTCCGAGGAAAGTAGTAGCGGTATATGTATAATCAAAGGCTTTATTTTTCGAAAAATCAAACTTTTGTTCTTTGTTTTTTCGAAGAAAGGACACAGAAATGATAACATTAGTTTACAAATTTATTGAATCAAAGGATTTTAACGTTCCGTCAATGTTCGTTCTTTTTGATATAAACGAAGACGGCGGAGAAAAAATTAAAATTAGTGCTTCTGAGAAAAAATGCGAATATATTCTTATAGGCAACAATAAATACCGAATGAAGAATGGCGAGGCTGAAATCGAGCTTTCGGATATTGAGGACGGAGAGCTGAACCCGGAAATAGCCGTAGGAACGAAGAGATATCTTGCCTCTCCGTTTTCCAAAAGCGGCTATGAGATTAAAAGATGCAACCTTTCTGCCGACACCGAGGGAGTAATGAGCAAGCTTTTGTATAGCATCTCTTTATCTCTTAATTCGGCTACCGAAAGAATCGCATATCTCGAAGAAAAAATCAAACCAAAGGATTTATTCAAATTCTAAAAAGAAAGGAAAAACAACTTGAAACGTAAAAACTTGACACGTATATGGGCTATATGCCTGATTTTCGGAATTTTATGCTGCCTTTTCACTCCGATTTTTGCTTATGCCGAAAGCGGCTCAGACACTATCGAAAATGCCGCTGTGCAAGCTGACGAAAGCGAAGACGGTGAAGCTTTGGCTGACAAAAGCACAGATAATAGCGAAAGCTTATCCGATAATGCTTCCGACACCGATAGCGGCGAGGACAAAACGTTTTTCGGATCGCTTTATAATGCTGTAGAGGAAAACGTATCCGAAATTTTATCTCTCCTTGCATTTCTCGGCTCGGTTATCATAATGCTTTGCTACAAACGCGGATTCCTACCGCTTCTAAGCGACGGAATAAAGGCTCTTATCAGCGGAGTTAAAAGCATTGGTGAGAAAACCGAAAGCTTAAACTTAACCTCGGAGGAATTTAACGGCAAAATTAAAGAACGGATAGACACGCTCGAGGCTGTTCTCGAAAAAACCGACGGTATCTTGAAGTCAATCGAAGAAAAGCTTGACGAGGCGGAAAGCACCAAAAGCGAACGTGAACAGCTAAAGACGGTGCTTTCTTGCGAAATTGATATGCTCTATGAAGTTTTCATGGCAGCTTCTCTCCCCCAATATCTCAAGGATAACGTTGGAGAAAAAATTGCCGAGATGAAGCGATTGACCGTAGGAGCTGACAGTCATGACAGAGAAAATTAAGGCATACTTACTGATTTTCTTAAGCACTTTTATTTCGGTAGCTCCGGCTGTTATCGCAACGGTAAGCTATTTCCCCCTATGGAAAGAGAGGGGCTCAGCGGCAGTTCTTTCGGGATTTACACTTGCGCTTCTGATAATAGCCGCCGCTCCTTTTTTAAAGTTCATAAAGCGCATATTATCCTCGCCTTCTATATTCGTTACGTGGTTTATAATATTCGTTTTATTCCTACTTTTAAAAAGCATAGCCGATGAAATGGTAGTTATCTCATTCGTCGGTTTCGTATCAAACGCCATAGGAGCGCTCATTTACAAGCTTGCCGAAAGGAAATTAAAGAAAGCATGAAAGACTTCAGCCAAATTGAAGATTCAATACTTGACTCCGGAGAGATGGTCAAAAAGGCAGGGCGCGCGCTCATTGAAAATATGGGCAAGATAATCGCTCTTGCGGTTTCTCTTATTATGATTGCGGTAACGTTTACCGACATCAGCTTTTCCTCCGTTTTCACCGAGAGCTTTGCCTCCTCACTTCTCTTACTGCTCACCTCCTCCTATATAATCTATTTTTCGCTTGAAGACGCAGGAGAAAAATGCGCTGAGAACACCGAGGAATACAAAAAGGCAAAGGAGAGATACGACAGCCTGAGGCAAAAAGTTTCGGGAAACGATATAGCCGATTTAAGAGTTTTCTGCCTTGGATATTCCGAGCGAGAGCTTGAATACCGAAAAAGCAACGCTCTGATACGAGAGGGACTATCCTCTGAGGACATGAAAGCTTTTTGCTCGGGAAAGACATTTGATAAGCGCACGGGCAGAAAGCTTAAGCGAATAGCAAAAATCAAGCCCGTCAGGCTGACTCCGAGAATGCTTCTCTCAAAGGGCAAGGCAGGGCGCTCGGGTGAGCTTGAAAACCCCGAAAGCAAAAAACTGCTTTCGCTCATAATAAAGCTCATTCCCTCAACAGTATGTATGACGGTGACGGTTTCGGTTATGTTGAGCGCAAAGGAGGGTTTAAGCTCCGCAGACGTGCTAAACGGCATACTCAAGCTTTCGGCACTCCCTATGATAGGCTTTAAGGGATACTCCGCAGGCTATTCATACGCAAAGCACTCTCTTGCCTCGTGGTTTGAAACTAAGGCTGATATAATAGAGGATTTCTTGAAAAGCAAGGGATAATCGAAACAAAAAAAAGAGCTACCGTACTTTAAATCGGGGGTTCTCTTAACGTGTGAGGCAGAGGTACTGAATAAAACGGTACCTCTGCCTTTTTGTCAGCTATGCGAATCTTTTTTGTAAGCTTGTTATATTGACATTTTCCCCTGCGTGTGTTATATTTAATTTATGGTGAAAGTTAACACGGGAACGGATATCATATAATCTTTCCCGAAGCGCTTTTGCAAACTTTTTTAATATTGGAGGCAATATGGATTCTGTATTCTCACGTAAAAAATGGACCGTGCTTCTGCTTTTCGGAATTATCGGTCAAATTGCATGGTCTGTTGAAAATATGTACTTTAATCTATTCGTTTTCGAGACGATAGAGCCAAACCTTAACGCAATAACGCTTATGGTACAGCTCAGCGGTATAGCCGCTACGTTTGTGACGCTCATCGCCGGAACACTTTCGGATAAGATAGGCAACAGACGCTCGCTTATCAGCGTAGGATACATAATCTGGGGAATCACGGTGCTTCTCTTCGGATTCATTTCTCCCGAATATGCAGAGACTCTGCTCGGCGTGAGCTACGAGAGCGCTGTCAAAATCTGCCTTGTTACCGTAATCGTTGGTGACTGCGTTATGACGCTCTTCGGCTCGACGGCAAACGACGCTGCCTTTTCCGCATGGGTGACAGACAACACCGAGTTCTCTTACAGAGGCCGCATTGAGAGCGTTGTAGCAATTCTCCCTCTCGCAGCTATGCTTATCGTGGCGGGAGGCTTCGGAATTTTGGTTTCAGCGCTTGGATATAAATTACTCTTCCTTATACTCGGTATCGTTATAAGCATATCGGGCGTAGTTGGTATTTTTATAATCGAGGACAGTGAAAAGCTCGAGAAAAACGGCACGCTCAAGGATATGATATACGGCTTCAAGCCCTCGGTAATATCCGGTAATAAGCCATTCTATATAGCTCTTCTTATTGCCTGCGTTTACGGTATCGCTTGCCAGATATTTATGCCTTACCTCATAATTTATATGAAAACATATCTCGGATTTGGAGTTGTCGAATACAGTATAGTGTTCGGACTTGCAATTATCCTCGGCGCAACGGTTAACGTTTTTCTTGGAAAGCTCTCTGATAAAATAAGCAAGGTTAGCTCTATGTACGTTGCCACGGCTGTTTTTGCCGCAGGACTTTTGGCGATGTATCTTGCGAAGGGGCTCTCTCATACGGCAACTCTTATAACGTTTGGCATAGCAGGCTTTGTTATGATATGCGGATACATTTATATATCCGCTCTCAGCGGTGCCGTCGTAAGAGATTATACCCCCGTATCCGACACGGGCAAGCTCCAGGGCGTACGAATGATATTCTTCGTCCTCATTCCTATGCTCCTTGGTCCGACTATTGGAAACGCTATCAACGCATCGGCAAATATTCCTCTCACGGGGGGCGGTGCTGACACGATGACAACGCTTTTCATACCCGCCCCGGAAATCTTCCTTGCGGCAGCATTGGTATCGCTCCTTATATTTGCTCTTATACCTCTTCTCTTAAAGCTTACTAAAAAGTCCTGAAGAGCTAAAAGTTAACTTTTATTTACATAATAATGCGGCAGAAGCAAAAATGCTTCTGCCGCTCTTCTTTATTCGGTTTTGAGTTTAACCTTAAATACAACAGTCTTTTAGAATTTTGCAACGTAATTGGTATTGTAAGGTATAGCCACGGGATTTATATTTTCCCACTTATCGAGAATTTCCACCTTAGCCGCATAGTCATTTATCATTTTCTGGCAAACGCTCGTTGCCGCAAGAGAGCTGAAATCCGAGAAGAAGCCGTTCTTATCCTCTTTTTCATATGCCGCGCTCTCACGCTCCACACGGTAGATATAGCATCTTCCGACAAATTCGAGTTGCTTCTTTTCGTCTTCCCCGTCATCTGCCATAATGCTTCCGTATTCAACTACTCCCGCCTCGCCTATACCAAGAGACGAAGAGGTTTTTAC
This sequence comes from Clostridia bacterium, assembly GCA_017462485.1. GTDB lineage: Bacteria > Bacillota > Clostridia > Oscillospirales > CAG-272 > UBA1740. Next base: position 58,512 of record JAFTRA010000035.1, read on the forward strand.
AACGTCGGAGAACGCCTCCGAAAACTCGGTTGTAAATTTACTTCCACTCATAAAGTAGTACCCAGTGGTGAGTGCTGTATCAATATTTTCCTTATACTTGCCGTAAATCTCGGCAGCGAGAGAATCGTAATACTCGGGGGCTACAGTTCCGTCGTTAATACCTGCTATGCAAGCGTCAAGCCTCTCGATATAGGCGGCTCTTTCGCTCTTCTCTTCAGCTGTAAGTGCTCTTAAAGAGTCGTTTCCGTCACTGTCTTGAACTCGGTTTCCCGACTCGTCAAGCACGAATGTATCCTGTGTTCTTATAAAGATAAGCTTGACTCTGGCATATCCCGAATAGAAGCTCTCTAGCTCCTCGGGAAAGCTTGACATTCTCTCTCCACTGTCGCCAAAGATTCTTGACTTTATCATATACGCCTTATAAAGAATTTCTGTTGCCTTTTTGAAATCCTTATAATCGAAGCCCATAGCCTCGGTTGCCTCGTTGAACGCCCCTTTATCTCCACCGCTCTGATAAACGAGAATTTCATTTGTTGCTTGCTCTATTTTGCTTTTATCGGCCGACTTAAGCGTGGTATAGCTATCAAATATAACGTTTGCGGCGATTATCTGCTTTATATACTGCGTGGTTTCGTATTCAAGATAGTCCGCGTAAGTATTCTCACGAAACACCTTGGTATTCCAGAAGCTCTCCGTATCGCTGACACTGACTCCCGACGACGCAAGATTCTGCATATACATAGACTTAAATACCGACGAAAGATATGACGCAACGCCCTCGTTTATACCTATATCCTCAAGACGCATAACGTGCGAGGCTCGGCGGACTGCCGCAACTATTCCGAGCACAGCACCGAGAACAACGGCTATTCCGACAAGCACGCTGACGAGTATTATAACTATGCGACGCGTTCGCTTAGCTCCTGAAAGTGACGCCTTTTTTGTAGGCGTTGCTTTTGCTTTTTTCTTGTTTTCCTTCATTTTTATTTCTCTTCCTTTTGACTTTGAAGTTCAGAATAGTAATCGCGCAAAACCGAAGAAACTGCTTTTAAGGGGTCCTCGGCAGATTTTAGTCTGTATATTATAGGTGCCGGTCCCGACGAGCCGACAAGCTGCCCTTTATGCATCGCAAGAACCATAGACCATATCGAAAGGTCCGGCTTCTCCATATGGAAAAGTATATTCGTTCCGCGAAGCTCTACTCTCCTTATTCTTGCCGCCTCAGCTATCGCGCGAGAGAGCGCAACGAGAAGAAGCCTTTCGACAGGCTTAGGCAAATCTCCGAATCTATCGGTAAGCTCATCGAAAATATCGTCCTTGTCGGCAGGTGACCTTATGAGCGATATCTTTTTGTATATCTCCATTCTTGCGGCACTCGACGATATATAATACTCGGGGATATGTGCGTCAACCCTTATGTCGATAGTGGACTCAAACGTCTCTCCAACAGACTCGCCCTTTTCCTCAAGAACGGCTTCGTTTAGAAGCTTAACGTAAAGGTCGTATCCTACGCTGTCTATATAACCGTGCTGCTCGCTTCCGAGAATATTGCCCGCGCCCCTTATTTCAAGGTCACGGAGAGCCACCTTAAAGCCTGCGCCGAACTCGGCATACTCTCTTATTGCAGACAAGCGCTTTTTGGCAATATCGGTAAGCGCCTTCCCCGGTCGATAGGTAAAGTAAGCGTAAGCCTGACGCTCGCTTCTTCCAACACGTCCCCTTATCTGATGAAGCTGGGAGAGCCCCATTTTATCTGCGTTTTCAATTACGAGCGTATTCGCCATAGGTAAGTCAACGCCCGTTTCTATAATAGTCGTGCACACGAGAACGTCAAGCTCACCCGACACGAGCGCCTGCCAGATATCCTCAAGCTCATCCTTTTCCATTCTTCCGTGAGCGTAGGCGACTCTTGCCTCGGGAACTGCCGTCGCTATCTTATCAGCTACGTATCCTATCGTGTCAATGCTGTTAAAGAGATATAAGACCTGACCGCCCCTCGATATTTCACGGCGTATGGCATCGGCTATAACTATCTCGTCGTGCTCAAGCACGTAGGTCTGCACGGGGCGTCGGTTTTCAGGTGCTTCATCAAGCACGGACATATCACTGATTCCGTTTATAGCCATATTAAGAGTTCGGGGTATCGGAGTTGCGCTAAGCGTCAAAACGTCAATATTTGTTGACATTTCCTTGAGTTTTTCTTTTTGAACGACTCCAAAACGCTGCTCTTCGTCTATTATCAAAAGTCCGAGGTCCTTAAACTCTATTTTCTTTCCAAGCAGCTTATGAGTGCCGATAAGTATATCGACCTTTCCAAGCTTTGTATCCTCTATTATCTTTGCCGCCTGCCTCGCGGTTTTGAATCGAGAGAGCATTTCTACGTTTACGGGATACCCTCTCATACGCGAGAGCGCCGTCGTGTAGTGCTGGAGCGCGAGAATCGTCGTGGGAACTAGGATAGCGACCTGCTTTCCGCCCATAATTGCCTTAAAGGCGGCTCTTAAAGCAACCTCGGTTTTACCGAAGCCAACGTCACCGCAAAGAAGCCTGTTCATAGGAGACGGCTTCATCATATCGCTCTTTATTTCCTCAATAGCAAGAGCCTGCGATTCGGTTTCAGTGTATTCAAAGCTCTCGGCAAATTCTTCCTCAAGCTCCGAATCCTTGGGAAAAGCGAAACCGGGCAAACGCTGACGCTCAGCATACAGCTTTATAAGCTTTGCCGCTATATCCTTAACGGCAGATTTAGCACGTGCTCTGGTCTTATGCCATTCTGTACCGCCCATCTTTGAGAGCTTAACCGTTCCGTCACTCTCTCTTGCGCCTATATATTTGCCTATCATCTCCAGCCTATCGCAAGGAACGAAAAGCTTATCCGTACCTGCGTAACGAATAGTTATATAATCCTTCGTTACACCGTCTATGCGAACGCTCTCTATTCCCTCGAAAAGACCTATACCGTAATTTGCGTGAACCACGTAATCTCCGACCTCAAGCTCGGCGTAGCTCATTATTTTCTGCCCCGCTCCGCCCGATTTTTTGAGTATTCTCTGTCGACGGCGGTGAGCCATTATCATTTTACCCTCGTCTTCTCCCATAGAGAGAAGCGCTATTTTGGGCATTATTAGGTCAAACCCCTCAAGGCTGCCGAGTGTCAAGGTAATACTCGCTCCCTCGGTAAGCTTTATATCGCCCGTCTCGTTTCTTATAACCGTATATCCCTCATCGGTGAGAAGATTGTACGTAGAATCAAGACCTGCTTTATTTTCACATTCTATTATTATTCTGTATCCGCTCTTATAGAGACTCGATACGTCCTCTTTAAGCATAACGGGATTTTTGCCGTAGGCTATGCACCTTTTCGTTCTGAAACCGAAAAGTCCCGAAAGCTTTGAAATTCCGGACGCGCCGGAAAAGGAATTAATATGAAGAACGACCGATGAGGAAAGATAAGCTCTGTATTCCTTGTCCGTGGCAGAATATCCTATACATCTCTCGCTGACAAGACCCGACGATAAAAGGTTTTCCGTATTGGACTTCATCTCAGAGAAGAATTTTGAAAGAAGCTCCTCCCCCTCGTTAGTTCCAACGGCAAAGACAGTCTCACAGCCGGCCGACCTCATATATGAAAGAAGAGTTTCACGCTCCTCGTATATCAGCCCGATATATTTATCTCTTGAATCAAGAGCAAGACCGCCCTCAAGTACGGCGAGCTCGCGCTTAAGAGCTGCCATTGCGGTATCGCTAGGAGCCTTTTGTATAAGCGATTTAACCTCTTTTATAATACGCTCACGCGCTTCTCTTGACATCATCACTTCAACGGCAGGCATAAGCTTTACCGCAGATACAGGCTCTATCGCCCTTTGAGTTAAGACGTCGAAGGATACCATTCTGTCAATCTCATCACCGAAAAACTCGACACGGATAGGGTTTTCCTCCGAGCTTTTAAAGAAATCTACAATTCCGCCGCGCCTTGCGTACTGACCTGCCGACTCAACGGAGTCACGTCTTACAAAGCCAAGCGCTTCAAGCTTCTGTGAAAGCGAGTCGGGTGATATCTCACCGCCAACCTCGAGAGTAAGGGTTAAGGCAGCAAGAGTATCGTATGGTACGGTTGATATAACTGCGGCGTCGGGCGTTGTAACAACCGCGTCAAGCTCGCCCGATACGAGTGAAAGAAGCACCGAAAGCCTCTCACGCTCTGTGTCGTGGGAGGCTGAAACGTTATGAAATACAAAATCACGCCTTTTATATTCTTTGGCGTGAAGTCCACGGGATACAAGGCAGGAGGTAAGCTTTGACCTCTCACTCTCCGAGCCTGCAAGAACAAGCACGGGTGCGCCGGACCTCTCGGAAAGCTCGCGTACGCCCTCAGCTATATAAGCGTAGTGCGCTCCCCCCGAAAGCCCGTTGACAGCTATTGGGTAACGCTCGGATTTCGCAAGCTCCTCCACCGCTGCCGCCATTGATGCGGAAAATTCTTTATCCCTGGTTATAAGCGACGTTAATCTTTTCATTAAAGCCCCTTATCTTGAATATTTGTTCATTGCCTCTTCGGTTTTTCCCTCTAGCATAAGTCTTATCGCAGCGTTTATATCGAGGTATTTAGCCGAAAGAGTTTCTAAGTCCTCTTTAGAAAATTTGCCGAGAACGAAGCTTACGAGATCATAATCGGGAGAGGGCTTCTTGCCTACTCCTATCTTTATTCTCGGGAAGCTATCCGACGAAAGATGAGCTATGATGCTTTTAAGTCCGTTATGTCCACCGGCAGAGCCCTTACGTCTTATACGTATAACGCCGACGTCAAAGCTAATCTCATCGTGAAGAACGATAACGTTCTCGGGCGCAATTTTGTAAAATGCCGCAGCCTCGGATATAGCCACGCCCGAATTATTCATAAAGGTCGTAGGCTTCATAAGAAGAACTCGAGCTCTACCTATGTTTGCCTCGGCAACGTATGCGTGAAACTTAACACGGTCTATCTTCACACCAAGACTTTCCGCAAGCGAGTCAATCGCCATAAAACCTGCGTTGTGCCTCGTTTTATCATATTCCGCTCCCACGTTTCCAAGACCTGCTATGATATAGGTTATCGGGGTATTATTCTGCTTCGTCTCTATTTTTTTGAATAAATCGAATATGTTAGCCATTTTTTACGCTTCCGTATTTTCTTTCTTCACGAGAATAAGCTCACGCGCGTAAGGAAGATTCTCAATGGCCTCACAAAGTGTGTGCCACTCCGCAAGCTTATGGTGACGGCGCGCGTAATAGATATTGATAAGCACCTCGTAATTAAGCGTCACCGTGCGGAGCTGATTGAACGACGAGGGCAAAAGCTGAATCATATTATGCCAAGCGCTCTTATCCTTCGTCTCGTTGAACTTCACTCTTTCGGTCTCAAGGAAGCTTATGAGATTATCAAGGACCGCAAGAGCCTCATCGGTAAGTCTATCGCAGGAGAAATCATCTCTTCCAAATTCCTTTGCCTGAATCTTATGCATAGTAGAGCAGGAATTGGCAACCGTTCCAACCTTATAGGTATCGAACTCCTTCCACCAATAAAGCGGCGCCGTTATATCCATTGACACCATTATCTGACGAAGGAACTTCCTGTGGTCACTGCCCGCAACCGCAAGACGTCTTGCAAGAGAGAGGTCGTTCTCTCCGAGAACGAAGTTGCCATTTTCGTCATAAAAGCTATCCATTCTCGCCCAGCTATTCATCGGGTTTCTCGCGCCTCTTATGGCGTTTTCCATATTCATTACCGAAATTCTTTCAACCTTTAACATATCCGTCTCCGATTCATTTTATTTTACAGTTAATTATTTTAGCATATATTTAAAATAAAGTCAACAACAGAGTGATAAATAATGCCGAATGCTCTAAAAATACGTCTTACGCTTATGACGTGCGGACGAATGTAGTAAGAACGGCTACCGTATGAATGGCAGCCGTTCTCAAAATATATTTTACGGATGTAAAAAGGTTTGTTTTCTCATAAAGATAATTAAAAATGCAATTGTGAAAAATAATCGGAACGTCACATAAATCATACTGCCACAGCTTCCCGCACTTTAGCAAAGTCAAGTCTATGCTGCTTCATAGTACGGAAGTAAACGGGGATATATATAATCGTACCGATGAGCGTACTTAACGGCAAGCATACGAAGAGGAAGTAAAACTCAGAATAGAGGGGCCATATGAAGAGCGCCCAGACACTTCTCACAACGAAGCCACAGCTTATACCTACAACCAAAAGCCAATTCGGATGCTTCATGGCTCTCAAGGCGTTTGAGAAAATTTCCATCTCGCAGGTTATAAAGTTTGTAAGGCACACAAAAACGCACCTTTCCATCGCAAGCTTGATTACTTCCGGATTTTCGGTCATTATTCCAAAAATAACCTTGGAAAGCAGTATGCCTATAATTCCAACAGAAAGTGTTACCGAAATCAGAAATGCCGAGCCTACGTTTACAAGTTTTTTCACTCTGTCGAGATTCTTTGCTCCGAAGTTTTGGGAAATCATAACGCCTGTAGCCACGGCTATCGAGGAGCCGATGTTATAAACAAGCACGTCAATCTGGCTTGCCAGGGTATTTGCCGTCATAGCATTTGTGCTGATAGAGTTAACCGCTGAAATAACGATAACCTCACCGACGTAAAATGACAGGCCGCATATACAAATCGGAAATCCGATTTTTAACATTTCAAGAAATTCCTTCTTGCGCAGTACGAGATTCTTTCTCTCAATCTTGCAGTAATCCTTGTTTTTCGCAAGAGCTATAAGTCCGAGAACAAGGGCTATTACGTTTGAAAGAACGGTTGCCAAGGCGACTCCCGCAACGGCAAGACCTAAAAATCCTACAAACACTACGTTGAGTCCTACGTTTGCCACACCTGATATAATCATATAAATCATAGGTCTTACGCTATCGCCCGTCGCCCTCAAAAGAGCCGCTACGAAGTTATAAAGCATCGTCACAGGCATACCCGCAAAATAGATCTTCATATAGAGTGTCGCAAGGTCGAGCACTTCCGGCTGGCACTTTGTAAGAATAAGAATATCTCTTGCGAAAATCATTGCGATAAGCATCAGAATAACGCCCGAAAGAAATCCCATAATAAGCGCAGTTCCGGCGGCTTTACGGGAGTTGCTTTCGTCTCCCGCTCCGACGTATCTTGCAACGACTACGTTTGCCGCCGAGGAATATCCCATAAAAATGCAAATCATCATTGAGATAATCGAGCCGCAAGCTCCGACAGCCGCAACGTCGGTGTCAGTAGCCATGATTCCGAGAACGGCTACGTCGGCAATGTGGAAAAGTCGTTGAACTAAATTTACCATTATAAACGGTATCGCAAAGGCAACGAGCGTTTTTAATATCGGACCGTTTGTAATTTTTCTTTTATCCATAACAAATATCTCTTCGGGAGTAGTTTTAAGAATGAACTCTTAAAATCAAAGCTCTACGTCAATATATACGGGGAGATGGTCGGAAAGAGTCATATAATACTCTTCCTTAAAACGCTCAAAGCGTCGAACAAAGCCCTCGGGAGCATTTTTTACAAACACGCGGTCAATAGCTTTGATTGGGTCAAGGGGCTCGTAAGGACCGTAGCCGTCTTCACCGCACTTATGCATTCCGTGACCGCCGTCGGCATAATCGGTAGCAATATCGCGAGCGTCGTCATAGCCTCTTGCATACGCATTCTGAACGCAAGGAGAGCTGCCCTGGGCATTCATATCTCCAACGAGCACGATAGGACAGTTATTATATTTGCCCGAAAGCTCTTCTGCCTTATCCATCATAAGCCCGAGCTGATAAACTCTTGCCTCGTCAGAGCCCGGCTGATAATACTTAGAATTCGGATTCGAACTCATATACCAAAGGTGTGTAGTTCCGAAAACGAGCAGCTTTCCGTCCTCCTTAGAACGAAGAACGGCTATGCAATAAGCTTTCGTGTTCAAATTATTGAACTCTCCCTCAAAACCCGGTACTTCCTTGGGATATACAAGATACGCAGAGTCAACAAGCTCAAACTTATCGGTTTTATAGAGTATGGGCGTGTCACGTCCCCAGAGGAACGCATAGCCCAAACCAAGCTCCGAAAAACCTCTCATTTCCAAATCAGCCATAATCATCGAGCATTCCTGAAGTCCGATAATATCGGGTTTCGTTTCCCCAAACATACGAAGGAAGCCCGGAACTCTTACCTTTGCCGAACAATCAAGACCCATTTCCTTCCATGCGGGCTTGTTACTGTCGCTCCACCACTGATTGTTACTCAAAATTCTTAAGTTGCTCATAAGATTTCCTCTTTTCATTTTTATATTTATTGAATTTGTAAATAATTATTTACTTTAATATAGGATATTTAGACATTGCAAGTCTTGCCGCGCCCTCGGATGCGTCCATAATTCTTCTGACCTCGTATGAAAAATCAGCTCCTACGCTTTTTAATGCCGTGTCAAAATCATTACTTATACCGTCAAACCAATCAACGATTTCACCAACGACAAACACCCTATACAAGCCTAACATACTCATAAGATTTCCGACCGAGCATCCCAGCGCTTCGCCGAACTCCGCGCCATCACCCATCTTACCCTCGCCAAAATAGGCTTTAAACAAGTGTCTTAGCTTCTTTTTGCCGTATCGCACCCTGCCAAGCTCAAGCGGAAAATCGAGGATTTCCCCGCGTTTCATTACGGCAGAACCTATCTCGTTATCAATTCTCAAAAGCATACAGTCGTCAAATGCCTCATCACCGAGGGCGTAAAGCATACACTCAGGGTCGTGCCTTGCGAATACCGGCAAATCAAAATGGCTCTTTATAACGGTATATGGATTATATTCTACGTAATCGGAGCCGATAGGATAACACCATCCGTCGTCCGAATGAACGCCCTCCATAGCGACGCCTATACCGCAACAATCCTCTACCGATGTGAGCATTTGCTGAATTTTATCAATTACCGATTTTGTGAGTGCGTCGGTCGTTTCAAAGACTTCAGGCTCCCATTTTTTCGAATTCAAAAGCCTTCCGCTCATTCCAAGCACGCTTACGGCAATACCCGAATCGTTTATATCTACTCCGAGAAAATACTTCTCATCGTTCAAGGCGAGATAAATGGGTGTTCTTCCTCTTGATTCGGTCTGTCCTGCTCCGCTTGCCGACTCAATAAGCACCCTATCCTCAATAAGACCTGCAACCAGGTCTGATACGCAAGCCCAACTCAGCGAGAGCGCTGACGATATCTTCATACGTGTCGCTCTGCCAACCTGCCTTGTAAATGATATTATTGACGCAACGTTATCCCTGCGCTCTATAAATTGCTTTGCGCTAGCCATATTTTCTCCTTTTTTATCGACGGTCGATATAATTATAATCCCCGCTTTTCGATAAGTCAATAGAATTTTGGTTTTTTTTATAGAATTTTTGTTTTTTTTATAAATTTATTGACAACGGACATAAAAGGTGCTATAATCCTACTAGTTAAAGGCGTTGACGGAAAGAGTAGCTTTAATGAAAAGCAGACCAGAGAAGGAAGCATTTTGCTGGAAGCTTCCCTGCCGAGTATTTTTTGCGAAGACCACTCCCGAGCCTCACGCGGTAAAAAGCGATGACGTGTGCCTCGCGTTAAGAGGTGGGATTTTCCCATGAGTTAAAATCAAGGTGGAACCGTGTATATTTTTATGCACCCTTGGTAGTCTTAGGACTCCCATGGGTTTTTTATTTTGCAAAATAATTTTTAGGAGATAAAGAAATGAAAGTAATTTACGCAAACGGCGCAGTTGGCGAGTGCGCTCCCGAGGAGGAGCTCCATATACTCCGTCACACTGCGGCTCACATTATGGCTCAAGCCATAAAGAGACTTTGGCCCGAGGCTGACTTTGCTTACGGCCCCGCAAACGAAAAAGGCTTCTACTACGACGTTGACCTTGGAGACAAGACGCTCGCAGAAGAGGACCTTCCGAAAATCGAAGCTGAAATGAAGAAAATCTGCAAGGAAAATCTTCCTATCAGACCCTCTATTCTTCCCAGAGAGGAAGCTATTGCTCTTATGCAGTCGCGCGGAGAGAAGTATAAGGTTGAGCATATCGGCGACCTTGCTCCCGACGCAGAGATAAGCTTCTTTACTCAGGGCGAGTACGTTGATATGTGTACCGGTCCTCACCTTTGCTATACAAAGGCTCTTAAAGCGTTCAAGCTTACCGGTGTTTCCGGCGCTTACTGGAAGAACGATAAGAACAATAAGATGCTTACCCGTGTTAAAGGTACCGCCTTCAAGACTCAGCAGGAGCTTGACGATTATCTCAAGCTTCTTGAAGAGGCTGAAAAGCGTGACCACAGAAGAATCGGTAAGGAAATGGGACTCTTTATGTTCCGTGACGAAGCTCCCGGCTTCCCCTTCTTCCTTCCCAAGGGTATGCTTCTTAAGAACGCTCTTATAGACTATTGGAGAGAGATTCATTACCGTGAAAACTACGTTGAGGTTTCAACTCCCCTTATTATGAACCGTCAGCTCTGGGAAACCAGCGGTCACTGGGATCACTATAAGGACAATATGTATTCGACCGAAATTGACGGCGAGACCTTCTGCGTTAAGCCTATGAACTGCCCCGGCGGAGTTCTCGTATATAAAAACCAGCCCCACAGCTACCGCGAGCTTCCTATGAGAGTCGGTGAGCTTGGACTTGTTCACCGTCACGAGCTTAAGGGCGCTCTTCACGGCCTTTTCAGAGTTCGTTGCTTCACGCAGGACGATGCTCACGTATTTATGCGCCGCGAGCAGATTACAGATGAAATCATAGCAGTCGTTGACCTTATCAACGAGGTTTACACCAAGTTCGGCTTCAAGTACACGATTGAGCTTTCCACAAGACCTGAAAACAGCATGGGAAGCGACGAGGATTGGGAGGCCGCAACCGAGGGACTAAAGGCTGCGCTTGACAAACTTGGACTTCCTTACGTTATCAACGAGGGTGACGGAGCGTTCTACGGTCCTAAAATCGACTTTCACCTCGAAGATACTCTCGGAAGAACCTGGCAGTGCGGTACTATACAGCTTGACTTCCAGCTCCCCTTGAACTTCGAGCTTGAATACACCGATGAGAATAACGAAAAGCAAAGACCCATAATGATACACAGAGTATGCTATGGCTCTATCGAGAGATTTATAGGTATTCTTACCGAGCACTTCGCAGGTAAATTCCCGCTCTGGCTTGCTCCCACGCAGGCAAAGGTTCTTCTCGTTTCGGAGAAGGCTTCCGAGCACGGACACAAGGTTTACGAGGCTCTTCGCAGCGCAGGTATCAGAGTCGAGCTTGACGAGAGAAACGAGAAGATTGGCTATATGATTCGTGAAGCTCAGGTCGTTGGCAGAGTTCCTTATATGGTTATTGTCGGTCAGCAGGAGGCTGAAAACGGCACCGTTTCCGTTCGTAACCGTGACACCGCTGAGACAACCACTATGACTCTTGACGAGTTTATCGCTAAGATTACTAAGGAAAACAAAGAAAGAATTTAATTAAATCATAACAAAAAAACGCTCATCTCTCCCTTTATAAGTTAAGGAGTCCTGAGCGTTTTTATTTTCAGAAAGTTGACAAGGCGCATACCCTTATGATAAAATACGAATAAGGAAAGATTTTATGGAAAAGGAGCGGCGTAAAATGAAAAAAGCCCTGCTAATTCTTTTAATATTTACGATGTCGCTATCCCTCATATCGTGCGTGGGAGAAGTTGAAAAAGAGGTGTTTTTCAGCGAAGAAGCGCTCTCTTCCCTTGATATTAAAAATCTCCCCTCGCCAAAACTGGAAAATTCAAGGCTTGACAGTGACGGTTTAACGCTTTATCTGAATCTTGATAAAAATGAGTACGCGGACTACGTTAAAAGCGTATGCGAATATTTGTCGGGGCGCGAGGACGTTTTCCATTTCGGTAATCTTTATAGGAGCGGTTCATTTCCTATTTTTATGTTTTTACCGGTGCCGACTTATGAGTTCGGTTACGTAGAAGAAGATTACGACTACGGCAGTGACAGACACAATCTCGTTTTTTCGTCAAATCCCGAGCTTGACTACAACCCGAATAACCATAAATACGGTTTTCTCTCACCGGTGAAGATAGAAATAGTTTACGCGGAGAACTCCTTCAAGGAAAAAGACGGACTTTTCTCTTCTGTTTTCGAATATAACACCGAAATAACTCTGAAAAGCAAAACGCAAGTATCATTCTACAAGGACTCTCTTTGCAAAGAGAAGGGTCACACATTCGGTGAGGGTAAAATCAATTATTCGAAGCCCGAAACCGTATATACCTGTGAGGTCTGCGGTGAAACCAAAAGCGAGCCGTTAAGTGATGAAAGCTACGTTTATCTTGACACGCTCCTGCCCGAACTCTCGAACGGAGCGAAGAATAGTACCAACGTACGCTATAAATGGACTCCGATAGGAGTCAAGCCGGGAAGTCTTGCTCAAATCTATTATACGAGCGACAGTACGGATATCGAGGAATGCGTATCACTTCTTTCTTCACCTCTTCTTCGTATAAATAAAGACGAAGCAATTACCGAGGGCGGCAGTATTAACGAATATACGTTCTTTTCCGAGGACGGTGAAAGCTATTCGCTGACGGTAAGAAACGGAATTATTGAAATCGGTGATAACGCCTACAAGTACCTCGGTAAAATTTATGTTCCGAAAAATCACACGCTCCTAGCCTATTCCTTTGTAACGGTAAGTGACAGCTATGAAATTTACGCTTCGGGCGAGAAGCTTGGAGCATTTGACGGACTCTCAAACTTGGAGTTCAAGGAATACACAGGACCCGTAGCTCTGATTATACCCACAAAATACATAAAATGCGAATTTGGAATTCTGCGTATCTATAACGATAAGATTTTCTCGTGCGAAAAGGACGGAGAAGAAACTCGCTACTACGAGCTTTCGGACGGCTTTAATTTCCCGTCATAAGAGTCACAACAAAGCAAAAGCGACCGATATTGTCAATCTTTATTTAGATTTTGTTAAAACACAGTATGAGTAGATTCAGGAATTCCACGTTTCAAAGAAAAGTGATGTAGTAAACTCGCACCCTTTAAAGAAAGCCTTTTTGGCAAAGAAGCACTGAATTTCACATAATATATCAACGTATTCTTCAATAGCATCGCTTTGCTCCTTTGTCAGCAATTCATTTGCGGCTTTGTGCATCTCAACCGCCTTTTTTGCAAGCTCTCTTTCTTCGTCGCTATCCATCACCGCACATTCACCCGCAAAATATTCATTCCATAATTTTTCAAGTGTTTTGTTCATCATATATCTCCTTATATTTGCATTCAAATAAACGCTTAAAATCATTATAGCATTCGTTCGAATGCTTGTCAAGCATTTTTTTGAATGCAGTGCTATAATATATCCGTAAATACCATTTATAAGAAATTGGAGATATTATATGTACGTTTATCAAAGGTTGAAAGACACACGAGAGGACTCGGATAAAAAACAAGAGGATATAGCTCTTGTTTTGAATATTACCAGACAACAATATCAGCTTTATGAAAGCGGAAAACGAGAGATGCCAATGCATCATTTCGTAACCTTGGCAAAATATTACAACGTTTCTCTCGACTATCTTGCAGGACTTATCGACGAGCCGAAGAAGCTTATGTAAATTACATTTTAAATAAAAAAGCAGTCTGTTTTTTTCAGACTGCTTTTTCTATCGGCTTCTGCTCGTAGAAAATACGCATATTTTCTTTTTAGGAAAATCGGTAGGTTAAAAACAATTTCAGCTTCAGAAATTGCCTAGCTCTGCAAAATAATCGTGAAGCTTTTTATATTTTTCGTAGAGCTTTTTATATACCGCTACGTTTTCGGGTATCGGAGAATAGCGCTTAACGCTCTTCTTTGATAGCTTCTCCGCCGCAGTTACAACGTCGGAGTATTCACCTGCCGCAACCGAGGCGTAAATTGCCGAGCCGAGAGCCGCCGCTTGAGTAGATGCCGCAATATTGATTTCTCTGTCGAGAACGTCGGCATATATCTGCATCATCATCTCGTCCTTCATAGCGATACCGCCTGCGGCACATATTTTGTCCACCGAAACACCGCTTTCCCCATATCTTTCGGTAATAACCTTAAGACCGAATGCGGTGGCTTCAATCAAGGCTCTGTAAATTTCCTCGGGTTTAGTCAACAACGTAAAGCCGTGTATCATACCCTTAAGCTCGGGATTTACGAGAACGCTTCTGTTTCCGTTCCACCAGTCAAGAGCAACGAGTCCGTTCTCACGGCAGCCAAGCAGCATAGCCTTCTCACGAAGCAGCTTATGGATTCCGATATTTTTCTCTGCCGCTTCCCTCTCGTATGATGCGGGAACGCAGTTTTTCGCAAACCAATCGAAAATATCGCCTACCGCAGCCTGCCCCGCTTCATAGGTATAAAGCTCGGGAACGACTCCGTCCTTCACATAGCCGCAGATACCCTTGACCTCTTTTTCCTCGGAGGAGTTAAGTATATGACAGCCCGACGTACCGAGTATTACCATAAGCTCGCCGCTTCCTGTTATATTAAGCGCCGGCATAGCAGCGTGAGCGTCTAACATAGGAATAGCTACAACGCATCCTACGGGAAGCCCCGAAAGGCGCGAGCCTCTTTCGTCAACGTATCCCGCTATTTTATCAATGCCGAGCACGTTTTCGGAAATTTTCGTTCCTACTATACCGTCAAGGCGGCTGTCAAGAGACTTCAAAAAGTCGTTTGAGGGATAGCCCGTTTTACTGTTCCAAAGCCATTTATATCCCGCAAAGGTTGCACTACGTGTCTGTTTTCCCGTAAGGAGAAGAGAGAGCCAATCGGCAGCCTCAACAAAGCTGTCCGCAGCATAATAAACCTCTTCGGCACATCGGAGAGTTTCATATATTTTCGGGAAAGCCCACTCGCACGAAACCGTTCCACCGTAGGTATCAAGCCAAGTCTCGCCACGCTCTATCGCAAGAGCGTTTATCTCATCAGCCTCCCTTGCGGCACCGTGATGCTTCCAAAGCTTGACGTATGCGTGTGGCTCGTCGGAAAACTCACTTCTCATACAAAGTGCTTCGCCCACCTTATCTATAGGAAGAAGCGTACAAGCGGTAAAATCAATGCCTAATCCTTTAACACGGGTGGGGTCTATTCCCGATTCGCTTATCACACCATCTATTACGGACTTTAAAGCTATAAGATAGTCATCGGGATGCTGAAGAGCATAATTTTCACGAAGTCTCTTCCCCGACGGGAGAGAGGAGTACATAACGCCGTGCGGATATGCAAATACAGACGTCGATACCTCCTCACCCGTGGAAGTGTTTACGAGAATCGCTCTTGCCGAAAGAGTTCCAAAATCAATGCCTATTACAAAGCTTTCGTTTTTCATTATTTGTTCTTACCGAAAAGGGGACCGTATGCCGCGCAGGCTCTGTAATCCTGACCCTCTTTATCCGCGCCGAAGGCATTCCATGCTGCAGGGCGGAAGATGTCCTTCTTAGGTACGTTGTGCATACATACGGGAATACGGAGCATTGAGCAAAGAGTTATAAGGTCAGCTCCTATGTGACCGTAGCTTATCGCTCCGTGGTTTGCGCCCCAGTTGTTCATAACCGTATATGCGTTCTCGAAGGGAGAGCCCTCAACACCGTCGCATCTTGGAGCAAACCAAGTGCAAGGCCAGGTATAGTCGGTTCTCTTCCAAAGAGTATCGGTTACGTCGTCGGGAAGGTTTATCGTATATCCCTCCGCAATCTGAAGCACGGGACCGAGTCCCTTTACTATATTAAGTCTAATCATAGTGCAGGGTACTTCTGCTTTGGTGAGGAATCTTGATGAGAAGCCGCCGCCTCTGAAATATCCGAGGTCAGCAGGACACCACTCAACGTTCTTTATAATTTCGTCAGTATCCTTTTCTGTAACGTCAAACCACTTTTTGATTTCGGGTTCACCCTTATCGTTTACAGCGCGGCAGTTAGCGTCAATACAAGCAGCTCCCGAGTTGATAAGGTGAATAAAGCCGTCGGACTCCTTAGCCTTACCGGTAATTTCATAACCGGTTACTCTCTTAACGGCATCACCCGACCAATAGGTACGAACGTCGGCAAAAATCTGAGGACGGTTGGTAAGCAGCTTCATAAAGAGCATACCGAATCCGTTAAGCACGTCGTTCTCGGTAGCGAGAATATAAGGCTCTCTTATTCCGTTCCAGTCGAACGATGAGTTAAGTATAGCCTCTGCAAAGTCGCCGTTGGGATAGAAGTCCGTCCACTGACGCTGACCCTGGAAGCCCGCCGCAAGAGCATTATGGCCGACCATTTCCTCTTCGCAGCCCTCGGGAAGATTTGCGTTTCCGTTCATAAGGTCCTTTACGATAAGCGCGGTCTTTACGGCAAACTCAAGCTCTTCTCTCTTTTTCTCATCGGAGCGTCTGATGAATTCGGGGTTCTTATCAAAGCCGATAACGCACTTTTCGTCAACCCACTTCATAGCCCTCTCGAACTCGTTCTTATCGTAGATGCCCTCGGTCATACGGCGGATAATTTCAACCTCGTCAACCGACTCAACTCTCATTCCGAAGTAATCCTCAATTATATCGGAGTTTATCTGAGAGCCTGCAATACCCATGCAGAGCGAGCCTATCTGGAGATAGGATTTTCCTCTCATAGTTGCTGCCGCAACCGCAGCTCTTCCGAATCTAAGAAGCTTTTCCTTGACGTCATCAGGGATAGTGGTATCGTCTGCGTCTTGAACCTCGTGACCGTAAATTCCGAATGCAGGAAGTCCCTTCTGAGCGTGACCTGCGAGAACTGCCGCAAGGTAAACTGCGCCCGGACGCTCGGTTCCGTTAAAGCCCCATACACCCTTTATGGTAAGAGGGTCCATATCCATAGTTTCAGAGCCGTAGCACCAGCAAGGAGTTACGGTAAGAGTTATATCAACACCCTCTCGCTTGAATTTCTCTGCGCAAGCAGCCGCCTCCGCAACTCTTCCAATAGTGGTATCAGCAATAACTACTCTTACGGGCTCTCCGTTTGAATACTTAAGATTTTCACGGAAAAGCTTTGCGGCGCTCTTCGCCATATTCATAGTCTGCTCTTCAATGTTTTCACGAACCTTGAGAGGTCCGCGACGTCCGTCAATCGTCGGACGTATGCCTATCGTTGGGTATTCTCCTATAAGTCTTGATTTTGCCATAATATCCTCCTTTTTAAAGGTTATATATTCTATTATCCGAATATATACCTCAAGTTTTAAATTTGTACTTGATTTTATTATAAAATTATTCTATAATAAATTCAATTAGTGAAGCACACAAATTCCTTAACAAAATTTAGGTGATTATGAATAATACGGTTTTTGAAAACGACAGTTATTCGGTAGTTTTTGCCGAAAGACGAGATATCGGTGACGAGTGGAACCGAGTTAAGTGGGATAACACTCATAAACAGATTCAGTATCATAGGCTATACCTTTTGACAGAAGGCGAGGCAAAGCTTTACCTTTACGATAAGGAGCTTTTGCTTACTCCCGGAAAGGTTTATTTCGTTCCCGCATTCTCGGTGCGTGAGAGCAGAATAGACGGAATAATGAATAAGTACTACATTCATTTTCAGGCGTCGTCGCCCTTCTTCAGCCTTTATAGATACCTTTCGGGAAAGTATTCGGCAGAAGCGACAGAGGAGAGCGAATACCTCTTCAAAACGGTCGTTGAGAATTACTCGTCAAATTCTATGAGCGCACGCTTTAAGGTGCAGGGCGCTATGAATCTTATCCTCTCGGACTTTCTCGCTGAGGTCTCAGCGGACTCGGGCGACCTTATGAAATTTGACAAGGTGTTAAAATACATTGACGAGCATTTCAGAGAAAATATCCCCCTCTCGAAGCTCGCTTCAATAATGAACATAAGCTCAATGTACTTCTCAAACTATTTCAAAAGCACATTTAATATCAGCCCGAAGCAGTATATACTCAACAAGAAGCTTATGGAAAGCCAACGTCTCTTGCTCGAAAACAATCTTTCCATTAAGGAAATAGCCTACGCTCTTGGCTTCGAGAACGAGAATTATTTCTCGGAATTTTTCACCGCAAAGGCAGGCATATCCGCTCTTAAATTTAGAAAGCGTGAGCTTCCTACTACAAGAGAATCTATACTTTAAAAACTTAATATCTGCGTTTTTGACTATTTTTATTTACAAAAAAGCCAATCTCTTTTTCAACTTCTGTTGACGAGATTGGCTTTTTTATATTAGTTAAGGTCAAGACCCGTATCAATAGGATAATACTTTGCAAGCCCTCCGACCGAGGTCTCTCTATAGCCTAGAGGCAGGTCGCAGCCGGTGTTATACATAGTTTTAACTATAAGGTCAAAGGTTATCTTTCTTGAATCCGAAAGAAAGTTCGCAAGTGAAAGAGCGTTTATAGCTCGCATAGCCGCAACGGCGTTTCTTTCAATGCAGGGTATCTGCACAAGTCCGCAGATAGGGTCGCAGGTAAGACCGAGGTGATGCTCCATAGCAACCTCGGCTGCATACTCTATCTGACCTATACCCATGCCGAAAAGCTCAGCAAGAGCCGCAGCCGCCATGGAGCAGGCTGAGCCTATTTCTGCCTGACAGCCGCACTCCGCTCCGCTTATAGAAGCGTTCGTTCTTATAAGGTTTCCTATAAGAGCCGCCGTTGCCAATGCGTTAAAAATCTGCCTATCGGTAAAGCCTCTTGAGTCCTGCATATATTTGAGAACAGAGGGTAAAACTCCACACGACCCACAGGTTGGAGCCGTAACGATGGTTCCGCCGCCTGCATTTTGCTCGCTCACAGCAAAGGCGTAAGCCGAAACCAGACGGTTCTCCCTCGTCTGCGCGGATTCGTCAATATGATTCTTCTCAAAGAGAGTGCGAGCCTTACGGTGAGTACCCAGACCGCCCGGGAGAATTCCAACGGTTGAAAGCCCCTCGTGAATAGAATTCTTCATAGCGTCCCAAACCGAGTCGAGATAATCGTATATATCCTCTCCCTCGCGCTCGATAACGTACTCATAAAGACGAATATTACGCTTCTTGCACTCCTCTGCGATTTCAGAGAACGTTGACAGCGGATAAACGTCCGGAGCTGCCGCGGCCTTTCCCTCGCCCTCTATCTCTATCGAGCCACCGCCTATACTAAATACCCTTACCGTTTTAAGTACGGCTCCGTTACGCTTTGCGGTTATTTCCATAGTATTCGGGTGAACCGGCGTATGAGCTTCCTTATCAATCGTAAGATTACACAATGCGGGAGCAAGGGTTTCACGAACTATTCTATCCGTTCCGTGACCTATACCCGTCAAGGCGAGAGAACCAAAGAGGGTGACGTCAAATTCATCAGCCTCGGGATATCTCTCTTTCATTATCTTGCAGGCACGCTCAGGACCCATAGTATGCGACGAGGACGGTCCTCTTCCTATTTTATATAGAGTTCTTATTGATTCCATTTTTACCTCTCCACGCAGCTGTAAAGCTCGTTATCTCGATTTTTTTCGCCATTCTTACAAATTTTCGTAATCTATTTTTCTATCCTTATAGTAATAAGCCTTGTCACGCTCGCCTATTTCTCGCAAAACTTTACACGGGTTGCCGACTGCGACCACCCCCTCGGGAATATCCTTCGTTACGACACTGCCCGCGCCTATAACGCTGTTATCCCCAATGCTAACCCCGGGCATTATAAGAGCGCCTGCTCCTATCCAAACATTTTTGCCTATATGAACGTCAAGGTTATACTGATACGCCTTCGCGCGAAGCTCTGGGTCTATCGGGTGCGCTGCCGTCGCCACCACTACGTTCGGGGCAAACATAGTTCCGTCACCTACGTATATATGCGCATCATCAACCAGTGTGAGATTAAAGTTAGCGTAAACGTTTTTACCGAAATGAGTATGTCTGCCACCCCAATTTGCGTGAAGAGGGGGCTCTATATAGCAGCCGTCACCGATTTCGGCAAACATTTGCGAAAGAAGCTCCTTTCGCTTCTCGCTTTCCTTTGGGCGCGTCATATTGTAGTCATACTGAAGCTCAAGAGCCTCTGCCTGCTCTCCCATAAGCTCATCGCCCGACGGGTAATAAATCTTACCCGAATACATTCGTTCTTTTATTTCTTCAAGCGTCATTTTATTTCACCTATTAAAATATTAACATATATAAACGTCTTTTTCAAGTCGAATTATATTTTAGTCTTTCTTTCCGTTAGCCGAAGCCTTATGCGAAATTACGTTCTCATAATAGACTCCTTGCGTCTGTAAGCAAGCGGTCTTTCGCCGACTCTTTTTAAGAATAGCGATGAAAAATAATGCTCGTCGTTTATCGCAAGCTTTGCCGATATTTCCTTTATCGTCATCTGCGTATCCCTTAACAAAATTTTTGCCGCCTCAAGCTTCATTTCGATAAGATACTCGTACGGAGTCGTCGAAAACTGCTTTTTAAACTTGCGTATGAGATTCGATTTTGACATATGCATATTCTCAGCAAGCTCGTCAAGGTTGAGCTTCTTATATACGTATTCCGAGATGTGCCTTACCATTTCGTACTCGTCAACCTGCTCTTTTTTCTTCTCCTTTGCGGCAACCTTTACAATCTTATGAAGAAGGTCGGCAACTCTGAAGGGCGTGTCCTCTGTTTTGTTAGGCTCCTCTACAATATTCAAAAGCTCATCAAAATATATCTTAACGGAGCTTGAATGATAGATTCCCATTCTTACACCGTAGGACTTAAGAAATTCATACATATAGCCGCACACGTAGTTGACCCATATCTTCTTGCAAGGATTCTTCTGCGAGGAGCGATAACGGTGTTCTACTCTGGGAGAGAGTATATAAAAATCACCCGCCGAAGCGATTTTCCACTCTCCGTCAAGAAAAATCTCGACCTCTCCTTCAAGTACGTATTCGAATACGCAGACCTCAAAGAGCGCGCTTCTTTTCATAGAGTATCTCGGACCGGGATTGGTTATACCAACCGTAGCGCTCTGAAACGGTATTTCGTCGTATGAGAAAAATGCGTACGCTTTTTCCGTTTTCGGATATTGCACCGATGCTTCTCTGAATTCGTAGTTGCTGTAATTGCCCATATTTCACACTTTACCTTTGCAAATTGCGAATTTATTATATTGTTTTTGCGACTTTTTTATATTATACTATAAACAAATCAGAATATCAATACTATTTTTTATTTTTAAGGAGACACTATATGAATTACACTATTCCACGTCCTGAGCATCCTAATCCTCAATGGAAAAGAAAATCCTTCGTTAACCTCAACGGTGAGTGGATGTTTGAAATTGATAAAACCGCAAGCGGTTTTGACCGTGGTCTGCATACCGCAGAGACGCTAAGCGGAAAAATCACGCTTCCCTTCTGCCCCGAAAGCCCTCTTTCAGGTGTTGGCGAAAAGGACTTTATGCTCCAGGTATGGTACAAAAGGGTGCTTCACTTCGAAGAAAGCGACCTTAAGGGAAGAAGAATAATTTTCCATATAGGCGCGGCTGATTTCAAAACTACCGTTTACGTAAACGGTAAGCGTGCGGGACTCCCACACGTTGGCGGATACGTTTCATTTGAATACGATATAACGAAGCTTCTTGTTCCCGGTGATAACGTTGTCACAATTCAGTGCTATGATAATACGAGAGCTGCCGAGCAGCCCGTCGGCAAGCAGTCGGTTAAGTACCACTCCTACGGCTGTCATTACACAAGAACTACAGGTATCTGGCAGACCGTATGGTACGAGTCTGTTCCGGAGAGCTACGTAAAATACGCCCGCATAACTCCCGACGCTAAGAATTCGTCCGTTTCGATTTTTGCTGAGCTTGTCGGCGAGGGCGACTTCTCTGCTGAAGTATATTTCGATGGTAAAAAGGTGGGAGAGGCTTCCAAAAAGAACGCTTCCGTAACCTCAAGCCTTGAAATAGCTCTCTGTGAAACTCACCTTTGGGACGTTGGCGAGGGTAATCTTTACGACGTGAAGTTCACCTTTGGTGAGGACGAGGTTGATAGCTATTTCGGTCTGCGCCACATAGAGATGAAGGACGGCAAGTTCTATATCAACGGAAGAAGCGTATTCCAAAGACTTGTTCTTGACCAGGGATATTATATTGACGGTATTATAACTGCCCCAACCGAACAGGCGCTTATTAAGGATATTGAATGCTCTCTTTCCGCAGGCTTCAACGGCGCAAGGCTTCACCAAAAGGTGTTTGAGCCGCTCTTCCTTTATCACGCTGACAGACTCGGTTATATGGTTTGGGGAGAATACGGAAACTGGGGTATCGACCACTCGAATATTGCGAGCATCGCAACCTTCCTTCCCGACTGGCTTTCCTCAGTAAAGAGAGATTACAACCACCCCTCAGTTATCGGATGGTGCCCCTTCAACGAAACCTGGGACTACGAGAACAGAAGACAGAACGATAACGTTCTTCGCATAGTCTATGAAGAGACGAAGCTCCTTGACCCGACACGCCCCTGCATTGACACGAGCGGAAACTTCCACGTAATAAGCGATATCTTCGACGTTCACGACTACGAGCAAAACCCCGAGATATTCAAAGCGAACTACGATAAGCTTTACACCGAGGGTAAGCTTACCGACCGTTTCTCCAACCGTCAGACCTGGCGCGGAGAGCCCGTATTCGTTTCGGAGTACGGCGGAATCGGCTTCAAGCTCGAAACTAACGACAAGGGTGAAAGAAAGAGCGCCTGGAGCTACGGTGAATCCACTAAGAGCTACGAGGAATTTTACGCAAGATACAAGGGTCTTACCCATGCGATTCTTGACAACCCGAAAATGTTCGGACTTTGCTACACCCAGCTCACCGACGTTGAGCAGGAAGTGAACGGACTCTTCACATTCGCTGACAGAGCGCCTAAATTCGATATGAATATAATCAGCGAAATCAACAAGAAAAAGGCAGCGGTTGAGGATTAAAGCAAACAGTTATTTACATTTCGAATAAATTGAGATAAAAGCAACCCGACAGCTTTGCGCCGAAATGACGCTGAGCTATCGGGTTGTTTTTAGTTTAGTTAGCTGTGGACTTTATTAAATAAGAGTCAAAAGAACGAAGTTGAGAACGAAGAGTCCAGTGCAAACCCAAAGAATAGGATTGATTTCCTTTATCTTGCCCTTGCAAATCTTAACGAGTATGTAGAAGATAAAGCCTGCCGCAATACCGTAAGAAATACTGTAACAAAGAGCCATAAAGATACCTGCGAAGAATGCAGGAACAGCTTCGTCGAAGTCACCCCAATCAATATCCTTGAACGAGGACATCATCATAATACCAACAACCACAAGAGCGGGCGCTGTTGCAGCTGAGGGAACTGCGCTGATGAAGGTCGAAAGGAATGCGGAGAGAGCGAAGCATATGGAAACTACAACAGAGGTAAGACCCGTGCGTCCGCCTGCTCCAATACCCGCTGCGCTTTCAACGAAGGTCGTGGTGTTAGAGGTACCGAAGAGCGCTCCAACTGAGGTAGCGGTTGCGTCAGCAAAGAGAGCCTTGTCCATCTTGGACTTAAAGCCTGTACTGGATTCCATAGCCTTTTCGTCTTCCTCGGAGAAGATGCCGCTACGGCGTCCTGTACCGATGAAGGTACCGATGGTGTCAAAGGTGTCCGAAATGCTGAACGAGAAGATGGTGATAAGCACAAGGGGAAGCTTCTTGATATCGGTAAAGAGGCTTACGATTCCGCCCTCCTTGAATATAGCGAGGAAGGTGGTGGGAAGCTGAGAGCAAGCTTCAGTGAAGCTTATAGTATCTCCGAGCTTCGTTACGCCGAAGGGAATACCGATAATTGTCGTAGCTGCGATTGCGATAAGGATTGCGCCCTTGACCTTGAGAACAAGGAGAGCGATAATGAGCACAAGTCCTATAATGAATACCCAGAAAGCAGGCTGATTCAAGGTAGGAAGCGCGGGAACGCCTGCGCTGAAATCAACCATACCTACATTAAGGAATCCTATGTATGCAACGAAGATACCTATACCGCCGCCGATAGCGTGCTGAAGGCTGATGGGAATTGCTTTGATGATATACTTACGAACCTTTGTTACGGTGATGATAATGTTAAGAAGACCGCAAATAAATACCATCGAAAGCGCTTGCTTCCAGGTGAAGCCGAGCGTGAAGCATACGGTGTAAACGAAGAAGGCGTTAAGTCCCATTCCGGGAGCCTGCGCGTAAGGAACGTTTGCTACAAGACCCATTACGAGAGTTCCGACGATTGCGGAAATAATTGTAGCGAGGAATACAGCTCCCCATTCCATTCCCGCTTGAGAAAGGATGCTGGGGTTAACTATGATAATGTAGGACATTGCGAAGAAGGTAGTAAGTCCCGCCATAATCTCGGTGGACACTGTCGTACCGTTTTCTTTCAAATGAAACAGCTTTTCCATAAAAATTCTCCTTTATAATGTTGATAGATATATTTTAACACAATTTTAATTATTTTCAAGATATTTTTACATAATTGTTAAAAAAAACAAAATCGGTCGTTTAAACCGCAATTCAAAACGGCAAATAATATTATGTCGAAAGCAAGCAAAAAAAGGAAATCATTTTTCCGAAAACTAATTTACGGTATCTAAAAGATAAAATATTTTTTGAAAAAGGCTTGACAAACAACCGAGCCTTTGATATAATAGATGAGCATTGAATATTTGGTGCCATAGCCAAGTGGTAAGGCAAAGGTCTGCAACACCTCTATCCCCAGTTCAAATCTGGGTGGCACCTCCAAAGAAAACGGTATCCCGCTGGGGATACCGTTTTTCTTTTCTTTGGGGTGCCATCCGATTTGAACTGCGTTCCGCAGCGCACATATCTATCGCTATCGGCAACGCAAAAAGAGTAATAGACGTCTTTGGCAACGAATATTCCATAATAATTATTGAGCCCGAAAGAGAGTGGAAGGTCATTCTATCATTTGATTTTTATGTAGCTTTTTTGCCAAAACAAGCAAGGATATCACTGAATAGCCTCGCTCTATTTTTTTTGAAATTTAAAAACGGCAAAACCGATTGACATTTCCCTCTGTTTGATATATACTCATAGCAAAGCTATATTTTATCAAAGGAAGCTACGTCATGAATACAGCGACGAAAGAATTTTTGAAGGAAATAGACGCGCTTTCGGAAAGGCGCCGCGAAGAAATAAGAAATACAAAGGATAACGTTACCGTCAGCGGAACGACCTACTACGTGAGTGGCAGCGGTGACGATAACAACGACGGTCTGACACCCGAAACCGCATGGAAAACGCTTGCTAAAGTTTCCTCAGCGCCACTCAATTTCGGAGACGCGGTTCGCCTTAAGAGAGGCGACATATTCAGAGGCACAATTCTCGCAAAAGAGGGCGTTACCTACTGCGCTTTCGGTGAGGGAGCAAAGCCCGAAATACGCTCGTGGGACAAAAACCTTGCAGACCCTGATATGTGGGAGCTATACGACACCGAAAACAACATCTGGAAGCTCAAGGAAAAGATTATAGACTGCGGTACTATCGTTTTCAACGAAGGGGAGCTTAATTCTGTTCGCCATATTCCGACCTACAAGGACGGAAAGCTGGTTTGCCGCGACGATGAGAGCCGCGAATTCATAGTATCCGAGCAGCTTAAGGGCGATCTCGAATTCTTCAGCTACTGCATAGACCCTGCAAGAATGAGCACGTATCCCACAACCCGTGACGGTGTTGTTATAGACAACTACCCCGTACCTTCGCTTGACAATGGCGAGGTTTTCGGCGACCTTTACTTAAGATGCAACAAGGGAAATCCCGGCGAAATTTTCCATAGCATAGAGGCTCTCGTCAGGCGCATCGGCATAAACTTCACCGACAAAAATTACGTTAGGGTTGATAATATCTGCCTAAAATATATCGGCTGGCACGGCATAAAGGGCGGTGCTTGCAAGCATATCAAGGGACTGCACGTTTCAAACTGCGAAATCGGCTGGATAGGCGGCGTTATACATAACTACTACGGAAATGACCCAAATTTCCCCGAAGGAATGAGAGGTACGGTTGCAAGGCTCGGAAACGGAGTTGAGATATACGGCGGCTGTGACGATTTTGTCGTCGAAAACTGCTATATGTATCAGATATACGATTGCGCCATAACCCATCAGGTAACCACTCAGGGCAAGCACTACGAAATGAAAAACGTTCTTTATAAAGACAATCTTATAGAGCATTGCGTTTACGGAATTGAATATTTCCTTGATATGAACTGCGGAGATAACGAGAGCTTTATGGAAAACGTGGAAATGTGCGGCAACATTATCCGTCACGGCGGCTACGGTTGGGGGCAGCAAAGACATAACAAGCACACGCCTGCGCTCATAAAGGGATGGAGCTTCTATAACCGAGGCTTCAATCAAACTATACACGATAACATCTTCGACCGCTCTCAATACAGAATGCTGCATCTTGTTGCCAAAAAAGAAGAATACTGCCCGACTCTTAATAACAACACCTATATTCAGCACCATGGCGGAATGATAGGTCAATGGGGCGGAAACGAAACGAAAGAGCCTGAAATTGAATTTTTTGACGATGCTGCAGAAGAGAAAATCACCAACATCTTTGGTGATAAAAATGCTAAAATTTACATCATAAAGTAAACTTTGGTTAGCAATATCAACAATTTATTAAAAAACAAAACCGGCTTTTAGCAAAAATCAAACACAAAAAGAGGGCGCTACAGTTTATGAATAATTTTAATGAATATACAAAGAATCGCCGTGGTGACGGTAGTGAGGAAAGACCTTTCATTTCTCCGGACGGAACAGCAGGTATTCAATCGGAGCTTGACGCTCACGCAGCTCGCGGAGGACTTATACAGCTTGATAGCGGACGTTATGACGTAGAAAAATCCATCATCCTTGACACGTCCTCTCTCTCTCTTTCGGGTGGAGTCTGGGCATGCAACGTAGATCCGAACGGAGTTTTTGAATCGAAGTTCGGAACGAAGCTTCGCCTGCACGGAAACGATTACCCTGCCTTACTTATAGGCAAGAGCCGTGACGTAAGCGGCACTATTGTACGTGACCTTGGCGTGCAGGGCGATATTGCCGGAATGGATACCCGTCCGCTCGTTGATTTTGATGCGCCCGAAAAGGCGGCGGGAATTTGCCTTGACAGCGTGAGGACAGACCAGTGCGCATTCTCTAAGCTCTCGTTCTGCGGTCTTGCGAACGCTGTAACCGCAACGGGCAACTCAGAGATAGACGCCTGCATTTTTGAAAATATAAACACCGACGGATGCGGAAACGGCTTCTGGTTTTCTCCAAGAGCCTCTTATTATGCTCGCGTGCGCTCCTGTATTATGGGGGATAACCCATACTATGCTTTCTACCTGGGCGGTGAAGGAAAATTCATTCACAACCTCGAAATCCTTGACTCTCACTTTGTGAGAAACGGCGGCGCTTTTACAGACGCTGACGGTCGTTTGCCTGCAGCGGTATTCTTCGACCACGTATCAAAATGCGCTATTACGCACTGTATCTTTGACGCGCCCGGCGTATTATGGTATTACGACGATGACGCAAAGAAAAACGACGAGCGGCAAATTTCAAAGAGAAAAACGCCCGCTCTCCGTATCATAGGTAACGAAAACCGCATTCGTGACAACACCTTCTTAAACAGCTCGGACGATTCGATTCGAATTGAGGGAAACAAGAATGTACTTATAGGAAACATAGCCGACGGAAACGTGCGCATTTCGGGCGAGGGTAACACCGTGGCGACTCTTGTGTTCACAAAGCCTGATGCAAGACTTATTCTTGAAGGCAAGGCAAAGGACACTACCGTTCTGCTAGGTGTCGAAGAGTGGCGAGTTGTCAGAGCTGACTAACCGTTTTGACAGAACACACAAATTGATACAAAAAGCAACGTTATTGCGGCACATCTTGTCATATACGCTATAAAATACAAAAAGCATAAATTCGTCATTAAAAACATGCCGACAAATATTACGGAAAAGAGCGAAGCTTCCACAAACGGTAAGCTTCGCTCGAAAATTATGCAATTTATTCAGTTTATGCGAGAGTATCTTATTTTGCTGAAATAATTAGCCTTACGGATATTTATTTAAACTGAACGTTGTTAAACGTCAAGCTCTTGCAGTGGAGTATCTTAGGGAAGCTGCCGTGATTTTTCTCCTTGCTCTGACCGCCGTGAACGTCTCTGTCGCAAAAGGCGGAGTAATCAATAGTCTCAAACTCACATTCGGAGAGCTTTATATTTTCAAGCTTGGCGCTTTCTCTGCCCTGGAAGACGAGTCCGGCGGGACTGTCCGCCCTTATATTTGAGAAGAAGATATTTCTTATAGCGCGAATCTTCGTTTCGGGGTTTGATGCAACCTCAATCTTGATGGGCGGTCCGTATGATTTGTCCATTATGATGTTGTTAAAGGAGATATTTTCGATAAGAGTCTCTTCCCTGCCTATATCAGAAGTATAGGGTAAGGCGGGGTTATACTTCATATGAGGAAGAACTATCGCTATGCATACCGAGGTGTCCGTCATAACGAGATTCGAGAATACGCAGTTTCTTATAACTCCGTCGTTCATCCAGCCCACTCTTATACCGCTTGCGTAGCTCGTGAGATTACAGTTGGTTACGGCAACCCTTTCGCAAACCTTATTTTCCTCTAAAGAAACGTTGTTCGCACGGACAACTATGCAGTCGTCACCGCAGGTGATATCACAGTTTGATATAGTTACGTTTCGCGAGCTGTTAACGTGAATACCGTCGTTATTGGGGTACTCAACCTCGGCAAAAATTTTCACCTTATCAAAGGTAACGTAGTCGCAGTCGTGAATCCAATAGGACCAGCCCGCAGGCTGATTCACCATAGTTATATCCTCAACCTTAACGTTCTTGCAGCCTGCAAAAAATACCGCCCTCGGAGGAGTCGGCGCGTCTATTCTCTTGTAATGCCAATTCTTCGTATTCTCGGCAGGGATAACGAAGCTCTTACCGTTGCAGTCGATAGTTCCCATACCCGTAATGGAAATATTCTCGCTTTCCTCGGCGTATATGTAGCACGCGTTTCTCCATCTCGGGAGAAGCTCGCTTTTAACGTGCTTAACGTTTTCCCTCTCGGGATAATCCTCGCATCTCGGTGAGCCGAGAAGAGTCGTTCCCGCGGTTATATGGAAATCTATGTTTGAGCGAAGAATTACGGTGCCGAACATATAAGTGCCGCCGTCTATCAGAACTCTTCCGCCGCCGTTTTCGTAGCAAGCGTCAATCGCCCTCTGAATTGGCTCGGTGTTTAAGGTGCTTCCGTCGCCTATCGCACCGAAATCTCTTATATCAAAAGTCATAGTAAAGCTCCTTTCACGTTCTTATCCCGCTTTGGCATAAGATGCCCTGATAACATTATTTTATATCATTTTCTATCGAAAAAATATAGAATTCTTACTGCATTTGTTAGAAATATTACTGCTGACGTTTGCCGTAAGCATTACGGAAAGTAAAAATGAGAAAATCAGGGATTTTTTCACCGTGATTTTCTCATAGGCTTGTTTTTGACAAGGGAGTCGTTATAAACGTCTGCGACCGTTTCGAAGCGCTTCGATTAAATAAGCGGACTCATTTTTGTATTTTAGGATTGTCACTGATACCCAGAATATAGTCCACCGAGACGTTATAAAAACAAGAGAGCTTAATCAAAATGTCCGTAGGAATGTCTCGCTGCCCCAACTCATAGTTACTGTACACCTGCTGGGAACAGTTCAACTGCTTCGCTACGATTTTTTGCGACAAATCCTTGTCTTCCCTCAAGTCTCTTATTCTTTTATATACCATAATAACTCCAAACTGTATCAGTATATAAAATTATACCAAACTGCACATAAGGTGTTGACTTTTACTGCAAATTGCGGTATAGTATATTTGTGGTAATTTTTAGTTTTTTATTCCCTCGATATGTTTTTTGACTGATATAGATACGCGAAAAAACTCACTTGCCACCGCATCCAGCTAAAAGCAAACTCGAGCGTTAATTAAGCGTAAAAGGATTTTTTTAACAAAATATTGACTTTTAAAATAATTTGTGCTATAATCTTTTATCTTATATTTACTAAAGTAGTATATGCACAAAAAACATATCCAAACCATCGCCTATCCACTAAGTAATTTTATGCATTTTAGACAAAAAAGTGTTTTTAGCGATTTATTTAACTAAAGTCAAACAAAAGGAATTTTTTATGAAAAATCAAGAAAAAGCATCAGACAAGCTTGGGAAAGCACTCACGATAGTAGGCTGGGTGCTCTGCGTAATACTCGTACCGATTTTAATTATAAACTGCACGTTGATTATAAAAAGCTACACGGACAAGGAAAGCGTTCCGGACTTTGCGGGAACCGTGCCGTTTATCGTGCTTACCGACTCAATGTATCCCGACATTAAGAGCGGAGACCTGATTCTTTGCAAGAAGGTAAACCCGAAAGACGTTGAGGTTGACGACGTTATTTCGTTCTTCGACCCCGAGGGAAACGGCTCGTCGGTAACGACGCACAAGGTAGTCGAAATTATCGACAAGGCTGACGGAAAATACTTCCGCACAAGAGGTATAAACAACAATACCGACGATATGACACCCGTCCACGAGAGTGACGTTATAGCAAGATATACGGGGACAAGACTCCGCGGTATCGGCAATGTTGCGATATTTATGCAAAGCACGGCGGGACTTATAATATGCGTTGTTCTTCCCATTCTCCTCTTCGTCGGATACGACCTTCTGCGCCGTAGACGCTACGAGAATACAAAAAGTGAGGATATTGAAGCTCTTAAGAGCGAGCTTGAAGCTCTTCGAGCTATGAAAAACGCTGAATCCGAGGCGAGCTTAACTGAAGCTCCCAAGGAAAATAGCGACACAGAATAACCGTCAAAAAAATTTAATTTGTTATTCTTCCCTCGGAAGCCACGTTATCCGGGGGTGAATATAAATTGCCGCGGCGCTTGCCGCAAAAGACCGGCAAAGCCGGGCAAATATTCTATCCCCGAGTAAGCTGGGATTTCAATCACGAGCTAAGGGAAGAATAAAACGCCGCAAGGCAAATAAACGAAAGGAAAAATTTCTTATGAAGAAAAACAAGATGATGAGAATTGCTTCCGTTCTCCTGATAGCAGTTCTCCTTTCAACCTGTGCCATCTCAGGCACCTTCGCAAAGTACACTACGTTTGATGAAAGCTCCGACAAGGCTACCGTAGCTAAGTTCGGTGTTAGCATTGAGGCGCCCAGCACTATGTTCTCTAATTCCTACAAGGATGTAGCTACCACCTACACTGCGGGTGAGAACGGTGACACAATTACAGTTCAGTCCTCTACCGAAGGTAAGAACGTTCTCGCTCCCGGTACTAACGGCACTCTTGCCGCCCTTACCGTTACGGGTACTCCCGAGGTTGACGTTAAGGTTACTTACTCGGCAAATCTCGAGCTTACCGGTTGGGAAGTTGCCGGCACTCCTTACTGCCCTATCGTTTTCACAGTTAACGGCACCGAGTATAAGATTGACATCATAGACGGTGAAAACGCTATCACTAATTTTGAAGCAGCCGTAGAGGAGGCTATCAATGATGTAACGAATACATACGACACCAATACCGACCTTTCCGCAGTAGTTAGCGACGACCTCACTGTTTCTTGGAAGTGGGATTACGAGGGCAACGATGACGCAAAGGACACCGCGCTTGGCGATGCCGCAGCAGCTATCATTGAGCTTACCATTAAGACCACCATCACTCAGGTAAACTAATTTAAGACTTACGAAAGTCAACGTCTTATCTCCGCCCCGCCCTTCGTGGCAGGGCGGGCGGGGGTAAAATATTTTTCACCCTTCAAAGCTCTTGAAGTCGAAGAAAAGAAAAAACGTTTCCCACCGTCTTTTATTCGGTGCTCGGGGGCTTTGAAGGATGAAAAATATCCACTCACGGAGAAAAGTATGTCATTTATTTTTGAAAAAATAAGAGACGCTCTCGTTCTTCTGATTAACTGTATATTACGCTTCTTTATAAGCCCTCTCGGACTTCTCTTGACCGCTCTGTGCATACTCACGGTAATGAGCGGCTCGATTCTCACGTCAGAGCTTGACGAATACGTAAAATACGATGATCGCGAGGTGTCTCTGAGCGCAAACCTTGAAAAAGAGCTGACTTTGTTTTCGGCTGAATATAAAAGTGAATCCGGGGACGTGAAGATTTCGGGACTTGACGGAGAAAAGACTCTCGCCCCCGGTGCTAGCTCAAGCTATCCGCTCCGTTTACGTAACACGGGCGGAATCGCTCTCGACTGCAGATTTACCTCGTCGGTAGAATTCTCGTCAGAGAAAAAGATTCCTATTGAGGTTCGTCTTACAGCGCCTGACGGAGAATATCTCTGGGGCAGCGAAACCGAATGGGAAAAAATATCCGACGTCGGTACTATAACCGTAGAAAATCCGATGCCCGTAAACGCGACCGAGGAGTATATTTTCGAGTGGCGATGGGATTACGAGGGTGACGATGCCTACGATACCCTGCTCGGAAACGCTGCGGTAAACGAGGAGCTCGGCGTTGAGATTACGGTAGGTATTGCCGCAACGGCAAACACCGACTTCTTCTTAAACGGCGGACTCTTTAACTCCGCTCTCGGAGAAATAATTATAGTAGGAGCCATCACGGTAATTCTCGGTCTTTGCGCCGCGATACTCGTGATTCCCGCAATCCGCGCATACATAAACAAGGATGATTAAGTTATCGAATTTTACACGATAAGGTTTTCTTAGAAAATGAACCAAACAAAAAAAAGCAGCACCAAAACAAAAACTATAATCAGAATAATCCTCACGATTCTTGCGGCGGCTGTTATCGGCTTAAATATTTATACGCTGAATGCGTCTTTTCTGACGGGTGACGGAATACCAATGCCCCTCGGAGTCGGCGCAGCAGTCGTAGTGTCCGGCAGTATGGAGCCTGAGCTATCCGTTGGCGACCTTATCATAATCAAAGAGAGGGATGCTTACGAGGTAAATGACGTCATAGTATATCAGGACAACAGAGCCTCGGTTACTCACCGAATAATAGGAATGGATGA
This sequence comes from Clostridia bacterium, assembly GCA_017462485.1. GTDB lineage: Bacteria > Bacillota > Clostridia > Oscillospirales > CAG-272 > UBA1740. The sequence goes on from JAFTRA010000035.1 coordinate 91,657, forward strand.
AAAAACCGTTACCACCAAGGGCGATGCGAACAACACGGAGGACAGCCCCGTAAGATACTCTCAAATAAAAGGAGAGGTCGTATTTGTCATTCCTCTTGTCGGATACCTTGTAAGCTTCATCAAAACTCCGATAGGAACTCTGTTTATTATAGCTCTCGCTATACTGCTCCTCGAACGCTCCTTTAAGTCGGAAAAGCAAAGCGAGAATAAGGAAATTGACAAAATACGAGAAGAAATCGAAAAGCTGAAAGCAGAGCAAGGCTCGCAAAACCAGTCGTAAAAATCACAATGAAAAGGAAGGTGTTTTTATGATAAAACCGAATATGAAAACACCTGCTATTTTCAGGGTTGGATTGGCGCTTCTATGCCTTATGCTCTTTTCCTTTGCGCTTATGGGAAATCTATACGCAAGATACACAGTCTCAGACGCAAGCAGCGACGGCGCTACGGTTGCGACCTTCTCATTCTCCGACGACCTCTCGGAGCAGTCGCTCACTATGGATTTATCTCTTGCACCGGGAGAATCTGAAGAAACTCCAATAAAAGTAGTAAATAACGGCGAGGTTGCGTTAAAGTGCGTCGTTAAGCTGGATAATCTTACGAACAATCTCCCTGTTGAAGACAAAGAGGTTACCGTAGATATCCCTATGGGAGAGGAAAAAACCGTGACACTTGAGTTGGAGTGGCCATCTATGAAAAACGACGTTTCATTTATGGGAAAAACAGATATTATACGCATCAGTGTTAGAGTCGAGCAAATTGATTAAAGCAAAACAAACCGAGAAAGGACGGCAAAATGAAGAAAACGAAAATTTCAAAAAGAACCATAATAATACTCATAGCCGTTCTTGCGGCGCTTATCTTGGCGTCGGTCGGAGCGGTAGTGGCGAAATACGTAAACGAACGAAAAGGAGATAGATTTATTTTCTCAAAGTCTTTCTATTTCGAAAGCAATTACCTTACTGCGAACAACAAGACTTATTCACTGAATTCAACTCAGAATAGCGTTGAAATAGAGCTTTACAACTTCGAAAACGAGTGGCGTGTATCCGAGGTTGACACCTCTTATACGGTAACGGTAAGCTCCACTGATACGGAATTTCTTCTTGACGGAGAAAAGCTGACAAGCAAGACATACTCCGCAGAAAAAGACACCGCTGTGACAACAAATATTTACTTATCGAACCTTAAACCCGGCGCAAGCTATGAAATAGTTGCGATAGCTAGTGGCGGATACACGAAGACACTAAAGGCTACGTTCACCGTCAAGGAGACCTCGGACAAAGCTTATATGAACGTCACGGAAAATACAAATCACGTGCTTCTTACGGTGTTTACGGAAAACGTATCGGGAGAGGTAAGCGTTTCCTTCCCCGCAGGTCTTATTCCCGACAACACAGACTCGATTCTTAAGGATATCGAAAAAAATTATATCGACGGTGAGTACAAGTCCGGAAGCTTCACCTTTAATATCGGCAGCTATTCATCGCGCTCATTCAGATTTTTCAAGGCAGGAAATTACGCTGGCAGTAATTTCAGCGTTACTCTTGACGGCGAAGCCGTGACGGAAAGCGCTATTTCATAATTTCAAGGAAAGGAACTGTATAATGAGAGGAAATTCTCTTTTGCGTAACAAGCGAATTCTATTATTTGCTCGCGTTTTCATTTTAGTGACGTTTATACTTCTCGGGTTAGTTCTTCTCGTTAATACAGCGGGAGCGGCAGACGTCGAATATATTTATTTCGACCTTTCCGCAGGTAACGTTTCGATAAGCGGAAATTCATACACGGGATATGCTTATCAGAAAAACGACGATAACAGCTTTACAACGGTAACTCTAAGCGGAACTCTTGGCGAAAATCAAGCCTACTACGTCTATCAGTCAAAAGGCATTGAAACCTCTTCTCCCGACGGATATTTTGTTCTTGGAACGGACGGCGAAAAGAATTACACACTTCCCACAAGAGCTAAGGTTACTCACAACGGTAAGACCTGGCAGGAATACATAACTAACAATACTGACGTTGAAGGCGTTATAGCAGCCTGGATAGCTTTCTCGGGACGCACGGCAACGAGTAACCGCATAGCCGTCAGCGGCACGCTTGACGCAACGCTCGTTATTGATAACCTCTATTCAAAGTATATCTCTGCCGCTGCTACGGGCAGAACCGACGGTGGCTTATCCTTCGTTCCTCAAGGAAAGTCACAGCTCCGAGTCGAGCTTGTTGGAGACAATCGCTTCGGAAACGTGTTTTACGGAACCAATTCGGACAATCAGCAGATTGTATTTGACGAGAAAGAAAAAAATGCGACGCTGACGGTTGCTAACATAGCTTCTAAGTCAAAGCAAAACTACTGGTGCTCCGCGATAGGCGCCTCTGATAACACTCGAGAGAACGCAAAGGGCATCGTAATAGAGGGCGGAACCATTTATGCCGGAACTAACGCAGGTGACGACTGCACGGCAATCGGTGCCGGCGGAAACGGATACGGACTTGTAACCATTAAGGGTGGAACTGTAACCGCCGTTACATCGTCAAGCGGTGCCGCAATAGGCGGAGGTATAGGCAAGACCTCTAAAGGAGGCTCCGCAAGCGTTACCATTAGCGGCGGAACCGTTTACGCATATAATTTCTCGTGTTCATCGGGTAGTTACTCCAAGCTTGGAGTTGCCTATATTCCGTCGGCAGCTATCGGTGGCGGTAGCTCGGCAAGAGAAACCTGCAATTCATCTACAATTACCATTACCGGAGGAAAAGTTTTCGCGCAGAGCGTTGGCGGAACTGCTATCGGCGGCGGTAGCTCTTCCGATAACACAGGCGGCTCTTCAACCGTCGTTATAGGCGGAAACGCTTACGTTGAAGCGAAGAGTATCGCCGGAACTATATCGGGCAACGCCGTTTCTGCCGGTGTTTCTATCGGCGGAGGAACAGGCGGTAAAGGAGCTAACAAAAACGGCGGCGACGTTACGCTTACGATAAAGGAAAACGCAACCGTTGTCGCAGGCTCTATCGGCGGTGGAAAGACTATTTCGTCCTCCGGAGGAAAAATAGGCGCCGCAACGGTTACAGTAACCGGCGGAAGTATAAAGGGACAGATAGTTATGGCGCAAGGTTCTTCGACTCAATGCACGTTTACTATGTCCGGCGGTACTATCGACAATTCGGGACGTGACGCCTCCTTCGTATTTCTTGAGGAAAACGGCGGAGCTATTTATATGGACGACCAGAGAGGTCAGGCTACTGTTTCCGGTGGAAAAATCACGAACTGCTCCTCGAAAAACGGCGGAGCTATCTATATGTCGGCGGGAATCTTTACTCTTTCCGGTGAAGGATCTATCAGCAATTGCTCGGCTACCGAAAACGGCGGAGCTATTTGCCTTGACGGTGATTCGGGAGAAGCTAACATTCTGGGCGGAAGCGTTTCCGGTTGCTCCGCGGTTCAAGGCGGCGCCATTTATATGGGCGGCGGTACTCTCTCTATGAGCGGAGGAGAAGCAACCTACAATAACGCCGATAATGGCGGCGCTATATACCTTTACGACGGTAACGCAACGATATCGGGAGGCTCGATAACCGATTGCCATGCTACAGAAAACGGCGGAGCTATCTACATGGGAGGCGGTACTCTCTCTATGAGTGACGGAGAGGTTTCATCCTGTGATGCCGTCAACGGCGGCGCGGCTTATCTTAAGCTCGGCAATATGAGCGTTTCGGGAGGCTCTATAAACAATAACGAAGCGTCGGATGACGGAGGCGCTCTCTACCTCGGCGGCGGTGAGCTTACCGTTTCCAAAGGAGAAATTTCTTATAACAGCGCAATAAATGGCGGCGGAGCGTTCGTTGCAAACGGTGACGCAACCGTTACGGGCGGCGTTATATATAAAAATACTGCCTCGGGCAACGGCGGCGGTATTGATATAAGCAACGGTAACTTTATTATGTCCGGCGGAAGCATTGACGGAAACGTGGCGACTAACGGTGACGGCGGCGCTATTTACGTCTCCTCCTCGCAAAACAACTCGGTGATCACGGTTAGCTCCGGCTCGATTATAAACAATTACGCAGGAGGCAACGGCGGCGCGCTCGGAGTTCACGGTCAGGACGGAATAACATTCACTATAACCATAGGCAAAAACACCAATCACGAAGGGTTTGAAAACGCGCACGAATGCGAAAATTCAGATGCAACCGAGCACTGCCCTATTATTAAAAATAATGAAGCCGTGACAAGCGGCGGCGGCATATATCTTTCTGGCTCTTACGAAGCGAAAATGAACATCTACTGCCTCATAGAAGACGGAAACGAAGCCGAGGGCGGCGTTTCACGAAGCAACTTTATGGAGGTTCAGGGCGGAACGCTTACAATTTCAACCCTCAGCGACGACGGCACGGGTGACTACGGAAACGTAGTTATCAACTCCACCGTTCACGTAAACGGAGGTAAGGTAACGCTCGAGGGTACGGGCGATTCTCCTCATTTCAACGGCTCGGTTTACGTTGACGTTAACGAGGCGGAGGGATCTACCTTCTTAGACGGCAGAACCGAACGTTCATCCTACACGGTTCAGTACTTTGAAAACTTCGGTGAGGGTGCTGACAGGTCGGGTGAGTATATTCTGGTCGATGTACCTGCCGGAACGACGCACTTCGTTCAGGCGAACTCTTACTCCAACGTCGGTTTTGAATTCAAGCACTGGGTTCTTATGGAAAGAGATGAGAACAACAAGCTTCAGGAAACGTCGGAAACCTACGCCCCCGGAAAAGATGTAACGGTTAATAAGAATCTTATCTTCCACGCAAAATGGTTTGCGGTGGGATATACCGTTATATTCAAGCCCGGCACCGAAGAATTTGAGAACACTATGGAGCCTCAAACCTTTTTATACACCGATACCACTAAGGCGCTGACGTTAAACAATTTCGTTTATCCGGGCTTCTCATTCGTTAAATGGATAGACGAGGATACCGGCGACGTATACACTAACGGTCAGATTCTGGCAACTCCCATAAGAACGGAAGACGGAGCGGTAGTAAATCTCGTTGCGGAGTGGACTACCTGCTATCACACCGATATGGGCAGTTACCATATTTCCAATCCGTCGGATAATATTATGCTTCGTGAATGCCCCTGCGGCGGATATAACGAAACGGCTACTCTGCTTGGCGGAATAAACACCGTATATGACGAAAGCAAGGTTCATACCGCAAGCGTCAGCTATTATACGTACAGCGTCAACAGCCACTATCCGTCGGATACATGGAGCTTCGAGATAAAATACTCGGGAAACAACTGGGAAAACGTTCCGTTTGACGAAGAAAATCTCGTTCCCCAAAACGCCGGAAAATACAAAGCTTCTATCGAATTTAACGGATATACGGCATTCGTTGAAATAGTCATAGAAAAGGCCGAACAAGCCGCGCCCGGCATACCTCAATACGAGGCGCAGACGCTGGACGGAAAAACCACTCTCATAATTACCGAAACAACCTTTATCCCCGGTCTTGAATATCTTTTCACCTGGTACGACGATATTGAGGGCGTGTATATGTACGACGGCTGGAACAAGTGGACCGACGAGGCAAATCCTCCCAGCTGTCCTCTTGACAGAATTTACACTAACTACTACGTGGACGTTCGCTATGCGGAAACCGAAAACTATAAGGCTTCACCTGCGGTACGCGGAGAAACGGTAATTATGCACACGGGCGGTGTCATATTCCGAATCACTTGCGCCGCCGCTTCGGGCATAACGCAAATGACAGACGAAGACTCCTCCGCTGAGTCCGGAGTTACGGTCAATCTCATTCCGCTTGACATAAACCTCTACTACATCTACAACGTTACTTACGAAATGTATTCGGATTATACCGGTTACGTTTTGCCAGAAATAAGCTACGATGACATCTCGGGCGAGCATTGGATAGCCAGAATAACCAAAATCCAGAACGCCCCCGACGACGTTGAAAGCGTTACGATATATATTACATTCTCGGGAGCCGAGCTTATTCCTACGGTCGAGGCCTCAACCGATAAGGGTGAAAACTTTGACGGCGCCCTCGGCGGCTTGGGCGATGACGTTTACGTCAGCCGCGATTCAGCTTACACCGCAGAGTTCAAGATTGGAAACTACAAGCATTACGGTGCAGCCTCTCTCGTTTTCTCGCACAGTCTTCCAATAGGAACGACGGTTATTATGATTGACGAGAACGACGGCTCGTACTACTCTTACGTGATAAGCAGCGAGGCAGCCTCAATTCCCATATCGAGCAATTTCGTTCGTATGGGCTCGAATGAAGCGTATCCGTCATTCCCTCCGGAGAGCGAACGCCTTAACTTCAGGTTTATAATAGATTTCTCGCGATGCGAGAGCTATATTGCAGCCTCCGAGCTAACCGCAAGCTTCTACGCTGTGCCTATTTATCCCTCTGATGACGTAAAAACCGTTCCCAATCTTCCTACCGGGGTGGGAGCTATAGCCACGGTTAAGCTGGTTAACGTACCGACGTTTGATTTGTACGTTTCACTCGATTCGACGGATTCTCTCACCAAAAACCTGACTTGCAAATACGCCGAGTCGCAGAACACCGCGGCAGGTATTTCGAGATGGGAAGCAAGACGCGGCATTCTGGTAATAACACCAAGCGACTTATCGGCTCTGCCGCCCGACACGAGACTTCGGGTCAAAATAACCAACAAAACGAATACCTATTACCTTAGTGATGGAAAGTATATAATTCCTCTTACCTCGGTGGGTACTGATGACGTTTCCATAACTCTCGTTTCGGATATGATTCCCAACGAGAACGCAGATTTCGTATTTTCCGTAAAAATGTTCTCGTCATACACGAGGGCGACGACCTCACCCGACGAGGAAATAGCAAATCTTTTGCCTATAACTCTCACCTACAAGGTGAGCGAGGTGCCCGAGCCCGAGCTTCACGCAGAGCTTGACGGCGCTCTCCCCGAATACAAGGATGGAGCTATAAGCAAAGCGGAGCTTAAGGTTCTCTTAAAGGGCTTGCCCGAGGGCTACAGCGTAAAGGCAGTCGTTTACGTAAAGGATAAGGCAAGCGGACGGTATATTGCCGCGCAAACGACAGACCTCACGAGCTATTTCGAAAACAGTGAGACCGAAATATCTGCTACTCTTGAGTTCAATTCTCTTCTCGACCGTATGAGCGCGGAGATAGGAAGCCTCAGCATTATGGCGCGCGTCGAGATAATCGACCAAAACGAAAAAACGCTTACTTACGTACCGGTTTACTTTATCCTTAAGGATACGAGACAGTAAGCTTTACCGTAATACTCCAAGCAGAGTATTCACGCTAAGTTATGATTTCCCTCTCGGGCAATCTATGAGCGATGAGATGCTTCGCATCGCTATGATAGAAGTTTCTCTCCGGAATTATTATTTTTATCGTCTTATACTGAATAGAAAAAGCAGGGGCGCTGAATTTCAGCGCCCCTGCCGTGTTACTTGAGTCTAAAGTAAATCCAAAAGACTCGTTTTATATTTTATTTGCCTTCGTTCTGAACGGGTTGATCATCGGACAAACCTACGTTAACGGTTGCGTCGATATCGCCCTTAACAGACTCAAGGCAAATTACGATGTAGCACGTTTCTACGTTATTGCCAACGGTGAATGAAGTAGCTTTATCTTCGTAAACATATCTGCTACTATATTCTTCAACGTTATTATTTCCTTCGTACTTAACGAATACTACGTAGTAAATCTCATAAAGGTTTCCTTTCTCGTCGGTATAGGAAACATCAATAGACTGGCTTCCGTCAGGAGCGTATTCGATAACAAGCACGTTGTTGCCGAAATCTTTATCAACGTCAGCGTTCTCAACGGAATTGGTAGCGCCGGTCAAGTCGCAGTTTACGGAAACGGTACCGATGCTCTTCGAGTAGGTGCATCCTTCTCTCTCGCAAGACTCGGTTACAACGTAAACGCCGTCAACGAGCTCGGACTTCATTGTTTCATTGTGACCCTTAGTCCAGTAATATTTAAATTCAGCCTGGCAGATAGAGCACTTATAGTGGTCATAGTAAACTGCGGTGCAGTTATCGCCTGTAGTAGAGGTTGCTTCCTGATATACGTAGTTATGACCTTTATTGTAGTTTTCTGCGGAAGCAACGCCGGTCTTTGTGTTAAGAAGGAATTCAGCGTTTTCGGTAGTGTTCTCAACGTTAGCTTCCTCGGGCTCGGGAATAGTATCCGCAGTTATCTGCGCGAGAATCAATGTACTTGTGTTGAGAGCAGTGTCAAGAATCTCTACAGTTGCCGTACCTCTCTTAGCGTTGAATACAGGGCTAACCTCAACGGTATCGGTGCAGCCGCCCAAAAGAGCTAAGCCGAATACGTCGGTGTACGTTACGTAGGTAATCTCAAGGTTAGCATAACGCTGTTCATTCACAGTACTTGTGCCATTGTAGTCAACGATTATCAAGCGGTCGCCGTCGTCAATAACCTTAACGTCGCTCCAACCGTCGTAGTAGTCATTGAAAGCAGCAAGAATATTTTCCTTGGTCAATGCGTCAGAGCCAACCTTAACCTCTGCCTTAAGAGCGGTAAGATTTGCAGCGTCGTAGTTGATAGTGTAATCGGGGATAAGCTCCATAGTCATATCGAACTCTGCGCCCTCTGCCGCGATAACTTCCTTCATAGTAAGAACGGTCTTACCAAGAACGTTAGTTACGGTGAGGTTAAGAGTTAACTCGGAGCTGGTGAGAACGAAGGTGGAAAGGTTCTTAGAAAGAACGATTACGATGCCCTCACCGGTCTTACCGGGGATAGCAATGTTAACGTTGATAGCGGAAACTACGTTGCCCTCGCCAATAGCAAGCGTAAATGTGAATATCTTTGCAGCCTGGTCTACCATAGCGTTGAAGCTTTCGATCATAGCAGCAGTGGGATCTTCCTCTTCAGTTTCGGAGAGAGGAACAGGAGTGTTGTCGTTGCCGTCAGCTCCGTCTTTGCCATCAGTGCCGCCGTTGAGATTGTTATCTACTTGAGGACCGAAGCTCTGAACAAGCTCGAATACGGTCATAGTCTTAAGGTCTGCAAAGTACTTAACTATATCAGCCTTAAGAGCAGCAAAGGCAACATCTGCCTCGTTAACGTCGGGAGTATCGGGATTGTCAACCTCACCCTCTACCATAAGGAGAGCGTCCTTAACGGAAAGAGCAAGAACGGTTTCATCAGCAAGAACTGCGTTAAGGTCGAAGTTCTCGGGAAGCTCAACAGATGCGCCCATCATAGAGAGGAGCATAGGAAGAACGTTGGTTTCGAAGGTAGGAGCGGGAGCGCCATCCTCTGCAGGCATAAATACTGCAACGAGACCGTCGATAGCGTCAAGAAGAGCGCCAAGGTCAACGCCCTGCTCTGTCTTGAGATAGTTAAGAAGATCTGCTACAGAGTAGTTATAGAGCTTATCGTCAGCAACGAGAGCCTCAAGAGAAGCGTAAGTGCCTTCGCCTACAACTTTATCAACGAGAACGCTGATATCATCGGTAAGGATAGCTGCATACCAGGTCTTAACAGCCTCAAAGCTGAGAGCTGCGCCGGTCTCGGTCTTAACGAACAAGGAGTTAAGAAGAGCTGCGGTGTACTTATTAAAAGCTGCCTCTACGCCATCAAGCTTAACGTTAGCGAAGATAGGAGCAAGAGACTCTTCATACCAGGTCTCAACAGCAGGAAGGTACTGATTTACCATAGCCATAGCCTGCTCAGCCTGAGCCTTAATTTCTACGAGCTCTGCAATCTTGGTAACGTCTATGTAGCCTACTACGTCATCGGGATTGGTGCTGTGAGTCATAGGAGTAACGCCGTAAGCGTCAAACCAGAGAACGTTATCCTCAATGTAGAACTTAGCGTCAACGGCGGATACACGGTTGTTATCATAACCGTAAGCCATAGTGAGCTTACCTGTTCCGTAGCCCTGGAGCATACCGTCTTCATCAACGGTAACGAAGAGCTCTGCGTTCTCCATACCCATAACGCCGGTATTAAGAGCGCTGCCCTCGGTGAACTTAGCGCTGTAGTTGGAAATCTTAACGCCAAAAGAGCTCATCTCGGGAACAGTAACTGCGTCAAAGGTGATAAGGGGCGCATAGCAGGTTTCACATACGATAACGCCGTTGTGAGGAACTGTGATATCGCGAACTTCCTTTTCGGTACAGCCGGAGCAAGCGCGCTCCTCCTGTCCCTTTGCGGTACAAGTTGCGGGTGTTTTTACAGTCCATTCACCCCAACTGTGAGTGTGAGTGGTTTCGTTGTTCTCGTTGTTTTCATTGTTTTCTTCGTTGTTTTCTTCATCGTCTTTATTACAAGAAGTAAGAACGAAGCTCATTGCCAAAACGAGACACAGCAAGAGTAAGAGTAATTTTTTCATGTTTACCTCCATTTTTTGTTTTTTAAAAGGTTTCCCTTTTACATCATTATAACCTTTACTTCGTAAAAATGCTTATATTAGTAAATATGTTTACTAGGATTTTTTTGTGCTAAAAAAATAACTGACAAAACGGCAATTTTGTTAAATTTATCTATTTAATTAGGCAAAGTTTTCTATTGACATTCTAAATCAGCCTATGATATACTTTATCTATCGCTGATTATTTATCATCGCACCGAATCCGCTCGCATAAAATGCGAAATTTTAAAAACGACGGCACAAAAGGAGGAACGCTATGAAAAAATATGCCGAAGCAATAAATATAAAAGCTACGCTTGCGCTGTTTTTCATAATTCTGGCGCTCTCCTTTTCTCTTTTCGGTTGCGGTGGAGATAAGCCGATAGTAAAGGATAAAATCGAAGTCGAAAACAGCGAAATTCCGCCCCACTCGGAAGAGACGAAGCTTTACGCAAAAGAGGTTATCTTCTCACTTCTCTCGGGTATAGAGGAAGCGGAAAAGAAAAGCGCTCTTACAGAGAGCGAGAAGCAAAAGCTCCTAAAAGACACCGAAAGGCTCTTTACCGTAAGCCAGGAAATACTCATTCCCGAGAGGGACTATCTATCGTATTTCGAGCTAATTGAAAAAAATGAGAGTGAGCTTATTTCAGCGCTGACGAATCTGACGTCCGGCAGTCTTGACACACTCTTCGGCATATACCTCGAGCTTTCAGACAGCGCCGGCTCTGACTACGTAGGTCGGGTTTTCTACGGTGTTTGCCTTTACCTTTACGACTCAAAATACGAGAAGCAAATCACGTTATACGAAAGCTACGGAGATAACAAAGATAAGTACAAGTATCTCCTTATGACCGCCGAGGGAATCAAAGCTGACAAGACGGTTTTCGAGCGTGAGATAGGCGCAAAAAACTCCGTTGAATTCATCAAATTCTCGTTCTTTGCGAGAGAGCTTTTCCTTGGCGGAGCATTTACCGATGAGAGAATGAAGAGCTTCACCAACGAAGAAATTCTCGTATTCTTAAAGCACCTTGATTTTTCCGGAATAAGCATTGGAAAAGATGGCTATAAGCTTATATCTAAATACTACTCAAAGCTCCTCATAGCCAAAAAAGAAACGACCTATTTCGACGAGATTCTCTATAAGGCGTATTACAATAACGACATAGACAAATTCGCGGACTCTGCCGACGAGCTTATTTCTCTTTTAAGCTCGGTTAAGGATTCGCTCAAGGCTGACGATATCGGACTTTTACGAGAGGGCGAGACTGAAAAATTCATCTCGAATATCTTCTCTCGCTTTACCGAAAACGACCGGGCTCTCTTTGAGGAGATAAGCGCAGTCAGCGTATCACGGGACTACGACTCTATTGCTACCGAATTTTTCGGTGATGCGTACACCACCTACAAGACTTCCCTCGTGGGCGCGGATATAGATGCGCTTCGCGCGGCGGTCGGCAAGGATTACTTCTACACTACTCTTGAGGCTTATATTTTCGGCATAAGCCCTGCGTTTGCATATCCCTTATTCCGAGGTGAAACTGTATGATTGAAGTTTTAAATATTGAAAAAAGCTACGGAAACGAAAAAGTATTAAAGGGCGTATCCTTAAAAATTCTTGACGGTGAGTTCGTTTCCATTATGGGTAAGAGCGGAAGCGGAAAAAGCACTCTCCTTAATATCCTTGCGGGATTCCTCACGGCTGACTCAGGCGAGGTGCTTTGGGACGGAGAGGAGATAAGCTCTTTTTCGGGCGATAAAATGGCAAGCCTGCGCTCATCTAAAATGGGCTTTGTTTTCCAATCTTTCAAATTGATACCCACCCTAAATGTAAAGGATAATTTACTTTTGACGGCAACTCTCGGAAAAAAAGCAAATGCAAAAACCCTCGCTTACGTCGAAGAGCTTGCCGAAAGACTCGGCATATCCGATATGCTGAAAAAGTTTCCCGACGAGCTTTCGGGCGGTCAGTGCCAGAGATGCGCTATAATACGCGCTCTTGCATATAAGCCCTCGGTGATAATTCTAGACGAGCCTACCGGCGCGCTTGACAGCGTTATGGAGAGCACCGTTATGGACCTGCTTACAGAAATAAATAAGGCTCTTGAAACTACCGTAATTCAGGTAACGCACAGCAAGAGGGTTGCCGAATACGGAAGCCGAATAATAACGCTTAAGGACGGAGAAATTCAAGATGAAGCTGTTCTTTAAGCACCTTTTCAGGAGCATAAAGAGGCGACCGACGCAGCCGTTTATACTGATTTTCACGCTTGCGCTTGCCGTGGCTATATCGGTTTCGGCTATAAATCTCAAGAGCACTCTCATTGACGAGGAAAGACTTGCCGATGAAGAGGAGAACGGCTCTGCCGATTTGGTTATTTCTCTAAACAGCTCCTCAGCCTCGCGCTTTATGTTTACGAGCGAGGTAAAGGAAATTCTCGGCACTGACACAAGGTGCGCAGGGTATTACGAGGTAATCGCAAAGACCGAAGAGGGCGGCGGCGCTATTTTCGGCGCAGCGGTTGATTTCTCGGAAATAAACGATATTTTTACCTTTGAATTTACTGAATATTCAGGGGTAAGTACGGATACCGTGTCAAGTTCCGCCTTTATAACCGAGGATTTTGCAAATGAAAATTCGCTCTCGCTCGGAGATAACGTTTCCCTCTCTATTTTTGGCGAGGAAAAAGCTTATACCGTTGCGGGAATTTCAAGAAAGCCGTTTATAAAATCATACGAATTTATGGTGGACGTAGGCGGCGTTATGCGTCTTATAGCCAAGGATTCTATTTTCGCCTCGGTGCTCGGGAGTGATTTCAAGCCTTCGAGCAAAATTCTCGTTGACCTTGCCGAAGGGGAAAGTCCCCGCGAAGCCATGGCAAATCTTAGCAAAAGCGAGTCCTTTGCGGACAAAACCGTATCTGCGGTTACAACACGAAGCGAGGAAAGCGTTAATTTTCTTAAAAACTTAGTCGATTCCGCAATAATTCTCGCCTGCATTCTTGCGGCAGCGGTAGCGTTCAGCTGCCTTTTCATTCTCGCTTCCGAGAGAAGTGAGGAAAACGAGTCCTTTGTCATAGCGGGAGCGAGGTCTGTCACGCTTAATATTATGCAGTACGCGGAAATTACGTTATACTGGCTTTTCGGCTCGTCGCTCAGCGTGTTCCTGCTCTTCCCTCTTAACATTTTTCTCAATTCGTATATCGGCTTTAAGTTTACAAGCATAAAATTCGACGTAGCGACCTTTTCGCTCGGCTCGCTTATAATTCTTTCGGTTTCGCTCTTCACGGCAACCGTTTTTATACTGACAAGGGGAAGAAAAAGCAAACACGGTATAGGGGTTATACCGATTATAACCGTAATCTCGGCAGCCACTGTTCTTTACGTTTTGCTCTTCCTTTTACCCGGCGGCTCTCGTCTTATTCCGGGTGTTTTACTTATGGTACTGATTCTCCTTTCGGCATTTCTTGTAACTAAGCCGATTTTGAGATATACAGTCTCACTTTTATCAAAGCTTAGTGAGAAGCGCCTTGACTGTGGTAAGCAAAACCCTTCACTTCATTACGCTTTGAAAAACACGTATTCGGTAAGCGCGCTTCACAACGTCTCAAGACTTATTACCCTTTCTGTCGCCGTAGTTCTTTCGGTTTTCACCTTCGTCGTAAGCGCTCATGGCAATATCGCCGTCTCGAAGCGCATATTCGATAACGATTATATCGTTATGGGCGGTACGTCACGCTGCTACGTCAAGCTTCTCGAAACCGAAGAGGTCGAAAGCGTAAGCCGCGCTTATATATCCTTCGCGGACCACGAAAACGGATTATATACGAATATGATATCGGTTGACGATATATCCGTATTCTCCGAGTATATAAACGTAACGAAGGCTCCTACGGGTAACGGGGCTATAATATCAAAGGGGCAGGCTATAATGCTCTCGCTTGAGATTGGAGACACGTTTAAAATCAATGAAAACGAATTCGTCGTCGAGAATATTATCGACTCGGGACTCATATTGGTTATTTTCGACTGCGAGAGCTTAGGTATGGATTATAACACCTTTATCCCCTCGGCAAAGGCGGGAATTTCGGATACAGACTTTATAGGCGGGATTACCTCAGCCCTTTCCGAAGAGGTAGCAACGTTCGTTTCAACCTCGGATATACTTGATTCCAGAGTTAGCCTTATGAGTCTTTTTATAAAATGCGGTAACGTTCTTTTGCCGTCGGTCATTCTCTTGGCGTTCATAGGTATTCTCGATACCCTCGCTGAAAGCTACCGAACCAGAAAAAAAGAGTTCTCTCTTTACAGCGCCGCAGGTATGAGTGAGCGCTCTATTCGCAAAATGAAGCTTTCGGAAATTTTACTTTCGGTAATTTTCGGCTTTACGTTCGGCCTTCTCGTATATATTTTACTTATACCCGTCTTAAAAGCTATTATGTTTTCTATGGGATTTGATGCAATAGAAAACTTATTAAATTACTTCCGAATAAATTAAATACGCAAAAAATCCCCGGTATGAGCGCAGAGTTATTAACGAAAACGCACATACCGGGGATTTTTAAATTGTTGAAAATCAATATTTTTCTCTATAATTCTTTTGATATTATAAATACCAATTAGTTATATAGCATTGAATTGAATTTAATTGTGATTGAATTTATTTATAAAAACAGTTTAAAATAATTTTTGCGGCTCTCTAATATTCCCTCTTTTCTCATTTTTCCTATTTCGGCGGAAAGTCCGCTTCTGTCAACCTCAAGATAATCGGCAAGCTCCTGCCTGTCATACGGAATATAGAACTCGTCTTTCCCTGCCCTCTTCGACTCAAAGCTTAAATATTCAAGCAGCTTATCTCTCGTGGTGCGCTTTGAGGTTATCTCTATTCTTCTGTGGAACATTATAATTTTTTTCGCGAGGTCCTTCATAAGATTATAGATAAGCTGATTATGGAATCCGCAGTTATTGTTGCAGGTATGCAAAATGTGACTCGCCTCGATAAGCATTACCTCGCTCGGCTCGTTCGCTACGACGCTCACGGGCAATAAGGCGGTTTCAGCGCAAGCAAACGCCTCGCCGAACATTTCCGACGGCTTAACGCTCGTGAGAATATTTTTATTTCCATTGTAATCAAACTGAATAACCTGCACCGAGCCCGAAAGAAGAATAGCGATATATTTTGCGGGATATCCCTCCGCAAATACCGTATATTTTTTGTCAAAAAACTCCACTCTCGCGCCAAAGCATACGAGCATTTTAAGTATATTTTCTTCACCGAGACCGCAAAACAGGTCGCACTTTTTTAAAATTTCCAAATATTTTTTCAAAAAAATTCTCCTTTTGTTGAAAATTCAACATACTATTCAACGTAATTATACTATAATTTAATCAGAAAATCAAGGAGTTACACAATGAAATTCGCATTTTTTGACGCGAAGCCCTATGACAAGCCGTCCTTTGACAAGTTCGGTGGTGAAATGGGGGTTAAATTTAAATACTTCGAAACAAAGCTTAACGAGGACACGGTTGACCTTGCGCAAGGCTACGACGGAGTTTCGGTTTTTGTGAACGACACCGTAAACGCGGCGGTTATAGACCGTCTTTACGAGCTTGGAGTTAAGGTCGTCGCGCTTCGCTGCGCCGGCTTCAACAACGTTGATATGAAGCACGCTTACGGAAAGATACACGTCTTACGTGTTCCAGCATACTCACCCTACGCGGTAGCCGAGCATACCATGGCGCTTCTTCTTACCTCGATACGCAGAATTCACAAGGCCTATATACGCACCAGAGATTTCAATTTCAGCCTTGCCGGAATGACGGGCTTCGACCTTCACGGAAAAACCGTCGGCGTTATCGGTACGGGACGAATAGGAAGAGTTTTTATAGATATATGCCGCGGCTTCGGTATGAAGGTTCTTGCCTACGACAAATACGATGCGCCCGGGCTTGACAACGGAGATACGGTAAGATACGTTACGCTCGACGAGCTGTTCGCGGGCAGCGACATTATCTCACTTCACTGCCCTCTGACCGAGGACACCTATCACGTTATCGACGAGGTCGCTCTTGAAAAATGCAAGCGCGGCGTAGTTATTCTCAACACCTCAAGAGGCGCTCTGGTTGATGCCGAGGCTCTTCTTATGGGAATAAAATCACGAAAGGTAGGCGCTGCTTGCCTTGACGTTTACGAGGAGGAGTCAGACCTCTTCTTCGAGGACTTCTCGGGACACATTCTTGAAGACGATACACTGGCAAGACTGATATCAATGCCGAACGTTATCGTTACCTCTCACCAGGCGTTTCTTACCGAGGAGGCGCTTTCAAATATTGCGGAAACGACGGTAAATAATATAGTGACGTTCTTTAACACGAATCAGTGCGAAAACGAGCTTTGCTACCGCATGGGAGGCGCTGAGGACTGCAAGAACGGAAAATGCTTTTAATAAGGAGGTTAAATGAAAAGAAAAATAATACGAATAGATGAAGAAAAATGCAACGGCTGCGGTGCTTGCGCCACAGCCTGCCACGAGGGAGCTATCGAAATGATTGACGGCAAGGCAAGGCTTACCCAAGAGAGCTACTGCGACGGCCTTGGAGATTGCCTCCCCTCCTGCCCTACGGGAGCAATTACGTTCGAGGTGCGTGAGGCTGCCGCTTACGATGAGGCGGCAGTAGCAAAGGCGAAAGAGGAAAAGAAGCCGAAAAAGCTTCCCTGCGGCTGCCCCGGAATGAACGTGAAGAGCTTAAGTCGCGAGGAAAACGAAGATTTCCAAAAGCATAGCTTCGTACAAAGCAGACTTATGCAATGGCCCTGCCAGATAAAGCTCGTTCCGACGAACGCCCCATATTTCAACAACGCTAACCTGCTTATTTCGGCAGACTGCGCGGCTTACGCTTACGGAAGCTTCCACTCGGATTTTATGAAAAATTATATAACTCTCATAGGCTGCCCGAAGCTTGACGAGGGTGACTATACCGAAAAGCTCACAGCCATAATATCGAACAATAACATAAAAAGCGTTAAGGTCGTACGTATGGAGGTTCCTTGCTGCTCGGGAATCGAAAACGCAGTAAAGCGAGCGCTGAAGGCAAGCGGAAAATTCATTCCGTGGCAGATAGTAACGATATCCACGGACGGAAAAATTCTCGAAAATTAATAACGGAGCACCTGAAAATGAATATTACAAACGATATAAAATACATAGGTGTTGACGACAAAAAGATAGATTTATTCGAGGGGCAGTATAAGGTCCCCTCGGGAATGTCGTACAACTCCTACGTTATAATCGACGAAAAGGTTGCCGTTATGGACACGGTTGACGCCGCTTTTGGCGAAGAGTGGCTGACAAAGCTTAAGGCGGCGCTTGAAGAAAGAGTTCCCGACTACCTAGTAGTTCATCATATGGAGCCAGACCACTCTGCGAATATCGAGAATTTTGTTAAAGCTTACCCGAGCGCAAAAATAGTTGCTTCAAGCAAAGCTTTCGCTATGATGAAAGGCTTTTTCGGAACAGACTTCGCGGATAGGCAAATTGTAGCAAAAGACAACGATGTTCTCGATTTAGGTAAACATAAGCTTACATTTATAGCTGCTCCGATGATTCATTGGCCCGAGGTTATGGTAAGCTACGACTCGTATGACAAGGTGCTCTTCTCCGCAGACGGATTTGGAAAATTCGGTGCATCAGATTCAAATGAGCCATGGGATAACGAGGCAAGAAGATACTACATCGGCATCGTTGGAAAGTACGGAGCGCAGGTGCAAAATCTTCTTAAGAAGGCGGCGGCGCTCAATATAGAAATCATCTGCTCCTTACACGGTCCCGTGCTTCGTGAGAATATAGAACGTTACGTATCGCTTTACGACACGTGGTCAAGCTATTCTCCCGAAGAAAGCGGCGTAGTTATAGCTTATGCCTCTATATACGGAAACACAAAAGCGGCGGCAATAAAGCTTTCGGAAAAGCTTCGCAGCCTTGGTGAAGACAACGTTGTTCTTTACGACCTTTCAAGATGCGATATATCTGAGGCAGTCAGCGACAGCTTCAGGTACGACAGACTAGTGCTTGCGAGCGCAACCTACAACGCTGACGTTTTTCCGCCTATGAAGGAGTTTATAAACCATCTTACCGAGAGAGGCTTTAAAAGACGCAAGGTAGGACTCATAGAAAACGGAAGCTGGGCTCCTATGGCGGCGAAGGTTATGCGCGAAATGCTCGAGGTAAGCCGTGACCTTTCCTTTACGGAGACAACCGTAAAAATCACCTCAGCGCTCTCGAATGAGAGCCTTTCACAGCTCGACGCTCTTGCATGCGAGCTTTCAAAATGAAATATTTTTTAAAAGATAAATAAAACTTTTTTAAGAGAGGATAATAATTATGAAAAACGTTAAATTCTACATTTGTGAGCACTGCGGCAACATCGTTTATATGGTTGAGGATTCTGGCGTTAACCCCGTTTGCTGCGGAAAGAAAATGACAAAGCTTGAGGCGGGCGTTGTTGAGGCAAGCCGCGAGAAGCACATACCCGTGGTAACTCTTAACGGAAATGAGGTTACCGTTTCGGTCGGCTCTGTAACTCACCCTATGACAGAGGAGCACAATATTGCCTGGGTATATCTCGCAACCGACAAGGGCGGAGCAATCAAATATCTTAACGCAAACGAAGAGCCTACGGTTAAATTCACCGTAACCGACGAGAAGCCTCTTGCGGCTTACGCTTACTGCAATCTTCACGGCTTATGGAAGGCTGAGATATAAGAATACCCAAAACGAAAAAGCGTAAAAAATAATAACAGTAAAATCAAACCGACAATTATTATGACGAAAGGAAAAATATTATGTTAAACTCTAAAGTACACGAGCTTCTTAATCAGCAAATCAACAAGGAATTTTATTCCGCATATCTCTATCTCGATTTCTCAAATTACTTCAAGGCGGCAGGGCTTGACGGATTTGCCAACTGGTATATGATTCAGGCTCAAGAGGAGCGCGACCACGCTATGCTCTTCTATCAGTATCTGCAAAACGAGAATATGCCCGTTACTCTTGAAGCTATTGCAAAGCCCGACAAGGTATTCTCTTCTCATATGTCTGTGCTTGAGGCGGGTCTTGAGCATGAGCGCTACGTAACGTCGCTTATTAACGATATATACGGCGCGGCATACGACGTAAGAGACTTCCGTACTATGCAGTTCCTCGACTGGTTCGTTAAGGAGCAGGGTGAAGAGGAAACGAACGCAACCGACTTGATTTCCAAGATGGAGCTTTTCGGCTCCGACCCAAAGAGCCTTTATATGCTTAACCAGGAGCTTGGCGCAAGAGTTTACACGGCTCCCTCTCTCACATTATGATTTCCTAAAAAACAACGTTTAAAGCAACCCAATAAACATTTAAAATAAGCGAGGTACAGAACAATGAAAAAATACGTATGCGACGTATGCGGCTGGGTTTATGACGAGGCGGTAGGAGATACCGAGCTCGGTATTGCCCCGGGCACGAAGTTTGAGGATTTACCCGAAGATTTCGTATGCCCTCTTTGCGGAGTGGGCAAGGATAACTTCAGCGAGGAATAACCCCGGGTGAAATAAATCGCTGATACTGATTTGTGCAAGACTCATTTGTAACAAAATTATATTTTCTAAAAGCAAGAGCAGACGCGCAAGATTTCACTTGTGTGTTTGCTCTTTAATTTTGCGTAAGTTTATGCTTATGTTTTTATATATTTATATTGACTCTCGAAATTTCGTGTGCTATAATAACTCGGGAGTCGAATTTACACTATTTGCGCAAGTAGAATTAAATTCTTATACTCCCTGCGCATTTTTTGTCGTGCAGTAAGAAATCTGATTAACAAGCCTACGACTGCGTAATTTTGTCGAATACTTAATTCGGGAGAATAAAAAATTGGAAAACCAACCCAAACACGTAAATAAAAACAATTATGCGGAGTATCTTCTCTGCCTTGCGCTCGACGTCGGCGAGGGAATGCTCAAAAACGGTGCCGAGATAAGCAGAGTCGAGGATACTATCGAAAGAATATGCCGCGCGTACGGAGCAATTCACGTTGAGGTATTTTCTATAATATCCTTCATCAGCGCTGCTATAAGACTCCCTGACGGAAGCTATTCGTCGCAGCAAAGACGCGTAAGAAGCACGAGCACAAACCTTAATACTCTTGAGCGCTTAAACTCTCTATCCCGTGAAATATGTAAGGAGACGCCCGAGCTCGACATCTTTGACGAAAAGATACACGAAATCAAGAAAACCTCTCACTATCCCATATGGGTAAAGGTAATCGCATCAGCTTTTGCGGTAGGCGGATTCGCTATTTTCTTCGGCGGAGAGCTTATTGACGGAATAGTTGCAGCGCTTATCGGAATTACTATTTCCGTGGTCGAAAACTACTCCCCGAAAAGAATCAATTCAATGGCGAAAACCGTCGTTTCATCATTCTTCGCCTCGCTTATTGCGGGACTTTCGGTTATGCTTGGTCTGGGAACGAACGCTGACGCCGTAATAATCGGAACCATTATGATTCTCGTTCCCGGGCTTGCCTTCGGAACGGCCCTACGCGATTTGCTTTGCGGAGACCTTCTCGCAGGCTCGCTTAAAACTCTCAACGCTTGCCTTGGCGCTCTTATGATAGCCTTTGGCTATATGCTGGCGGCGTCTCTTCTCGGAGGTGCGATATGAGCTTCTTTACCTTACGCTTTTTACTTCAGCTTATCGCATCGTTCGTTACGTCGATAGCGTTTGCGATAATGTTTAACACAAACAAGCGCCATCTTATCTATATCGGCATTTGCGGTCTCGGAACTTATGCGATTTACTACACCGTGATATTCTTCTTGAAATCGGCATTCTGGGCGGCGTTTATTTCATCTGTTTTTACGGCGCTGTTTTCAGAAATAATCGCAAGAATACGCAGAGCTCCGACTGTTATATTCCTCTTGACCGGTATCATACCCACCGTTCCCGGCGGCTCTCTTTACTATACCATGAGATATCTTATTTTAAGTGACTTCGATATAGCTCTCAAAAAGCTTATTGAAACGCTGGAGGTCGGTCTCGGAATCGCAGGCGGTATAGTTACTGTCTCAATCATTTTCGGTAGCATTATGGACTACATTCACAAAAGAAAAAAGAAAACACAAGCCATCAACACCTGAATATGCAAAAGCAGAGGACAAGCGTTACGCTAAATCTTCTGCTTTTATGTTTTTTAACAATAAATTACAAAAAAATGACAAAAAATGAACAATCATTGATTTTTGACTCATTGTGTGGTACAATAGTAAAGGATAACTGCTTTCGGTGGAGAAATTATCATAGAAATTCCCATTTCAGCTATCACAAATCTTCTTTCCAAATGACACTGAAACAATTCTTTTTAAGTTCCAATTCTCCAGGGAGGAGACGCTATGAGAAAAAACACAGAAAAAGAAAAGAGAGCGCAGAGCTCCCGAAGAAATATTAAAGTAAAGCACAACATATTCTTGTATTCCATTTTCCGCTTTTTATCGAATGTATTCGCGAAAGTTAAATTCAAGCGCGAATTTCTCCGTAATGAGATAAAGGATAAAAAGGGACCGTTCGTCATTATTTCCAATCACGCGGCAGCTCTCGATTTTGTCAACCTTATAGGTGCGACAAAGCGCCCGATGAATTTCGTTATCAGCTCATCGTTCTATAATACTATACCCTTAAAGTCGGTAATGCCTAAACTCGGACTTATTCCGAAGCAGCAGTTCCAGACTAATCTTTCGGATATACACAAAATGAAGTCGGTTATTGATAACGGCAATATTCTCGTTATCTACCCCGCAGGTCTTATGTCCGAGGACGGTACTCCGACACCCGTTCCCGTTGCTACGTATAACTTCTTAAAATGGCTTAAAGCTGACGTTTACGTTGCTAAAAACATAGGCACCTATTTTTCAATGCCGAAGTGGCGTCAGGGCGGTATCAGAGGCGGAAAAACGTACATTGATATTTACAAGCTTTTCGACAAAGAGGAGCTTATATCAGAGGATATTGAGGTTATCCGCAAAAAGACAGACGAGGCTCTTTACTTCGACGCTTATGACGAGCAGGAAAAGTATCTTATCAAATATCGTAATAACAGCGATATAAGAGGTCTTGAAAATATTCTCTATATCTGCCCGAACTGCAAGCGTGAATTCACTATGAAGGTAAGAAAGTCGAACACGATTTTCTGCGAGGCGTGCAGATATGAGGAGTACGCCGACTCATACCAGTTCTTGCACAAGGTAGGAGACGTCGGAGAAGAGATACGCCATCCGTCGAAGTGGAACAATCTTATTCACAAGATTTTGCGTGAAAGATTCGACAACGGCGAGCTTGAAGAACTATCATCAAACGTTCAGATTCAGATGATTACCGAGGGCGAGGGCAAGTTCGAGAGAGTCGGCTCGGGAGAAATGAAGCTCTGCCGAGACCACTTTACTCTGACCGGTATTATAGGGCTTGAAAAGGTTGATATATCTATTCCTACGGCAACCTTTGCCGCCTTACCCTTTAAGCCCGGCAAGTTCATAGAAATACAGCATGGTGATAAGATATACCGTTGCTTCCCATCTGACGGAAAAACGGTTATCAAATTCATAGATATGGTTAAAATATTCTATGAGGTGCATACCGCCGAATGCGAGAATGAACATAGAATACATAATTAAAAATTCAAGGCTGCCGCCAAGGTCCGAGTGCATAATCGGTATCTTTGGCCGACAGCCTTTTTATTAAATCAAAAACGTTATTACAGATGATATTTCATCAGAAAATTCCAATAACTCGCAAAAGGTAAATGAACACAAAGAGGGTAAATGCGGAGATAACGGTAGTCCACACCACAAGCTGACCTGCAAGAGTTGCGTCTGAATCCATTTCCTGCGCCATAGGCGCGCTGGAAACCGCAACTGACGTTCCGAATACGGATACAAAAACGGCAAATTCCGCTCCCGAGAAGCCACCGAGAAGATATGCTATCGAAAGTCCGACAATCGGGGCTACGACGCAACGCATAATAACGCCAACGGCTATCTCACGCTTCATTCCCGGTATTGCCGAGAACTCAAAGTTTGCTCCAAGCACAATAAGCGCAAGAGGAGTGGCAACGGCAGAAACCTGCGAGAGCACCTTATAAAGAGGGGTTATATCCAAGAGCCTGAACGAAACTCCGTATTTCACGAATGCCCCTCTTACAAGAAGAGCTACAACTCCCAGGGCTATTGCGTCGATAAGAGGATTTTTTACTATCCCGAGAATTATCTTTTTGACGTTAACCTTACGCTTTTCTCCACCACCGAAAACACTGAGTATTATAACCGCAAGCACGTTGAATAGCGGAATGCTGAAGGCGGAGAGCAGAGTTGCGTAGGCGCTTCCTTCGTCTCCAAAAACCGACGTCGCGAGTGGGATACCTATAAGCGCGTAATTAGAGCGAAAGGCTGCTTGCGCAATAGCTCCGCGGCGCTTTTTGTTATCCGTCGTTAAAACAGCGGCAACAATTCCCAAGCCGAAAATCAAAAGAACTATAACGCAAACGAAAAGGATATATCTGAAATTAACACTTTCAAAGCTTTTTATATTGTAAACGTTGAAGAAGAGCAGCGCTGGAAGGAAAAGCTTAAACACAAGCTTATTCATCTCCTTTGCGCCAAAGGGAGTTATGAATTTAAGTCTTTTTAAAACGTAGCCGATAAGCACCATAGCTATAATCGGAGCAACGGCATTCAGCGTAAAGAGTAAATCATCAAGCATAAAAGTACGACCTTAAATCACTTTTGGTATATGTCTGTTTTTGCCGAATTCGGCAAGCATCATTATTTAAGATAATATCACAAAAAGCCTTAAAGGTCAAGTATTTTTATTGACTTACGAAAAGCTTTGTGGTAAAATTATTTTGCAATAATCAAAGTAAGCCTTATAACACTGCAAGCTTGCGGCTCTGAAGGAGGATATTATGGATATAGCAAAAATTGACAAAAACTTTGCCGTTGAAAGCTCATTTACCGAAGTGGTGAAGTTTTACGATGCAGAGAGCGAACCGTTTAAAATCTACGGTATCTACCGCGAAGGTGAAAGATTTACGAGAATGCCCTCAGATGTTGCAAAAACGGTAAACAACGGAGTAAAACGCCTTATCTACAATACAGCGGGCGGTCGAGTTCGCTTCGTAACCGACAGCGCAAACGTTGCAATAAAGGCAAAGATGAACAATGCGGTAATTATGACGCATATGTCTCTTGCCGGAAGCGCCGGCTTTGACCTTTATGAATACGACAGTGAGCTGGGTGAAACCTACGTTGCGACATACAGACCACCTATTGAGGTTACCAAAACGAACTCTTTTGACGGTATTGCAAGACTCGGCTCGAAAAAGATGCGAGAGCTTACTATCCACTTCCCTACATATTCCGGCGTTGACAAGCTTTATATAGGACTTGACCCCGATGCTACGGTGGAAGAGCCTAAGCCTTACAAAAACGAAAAGCCCGTTGTTTATTACGGCTCTTCAATCACACAAGGCGGTTGCGTATCAAAGCCCGGCGATACTTATCAGGAAATAATATCCCGACGCTTCGGACTCGATTATATAAACCTCGGTTTTTCCGGCTCGGCAAAGGGCGAGGATACCATCGCGGAATACATAAGTGGTCTTGATATGTCAATATTTGTTTACGATTATGACCATAATGCCCCTAATCCCGAGCATCTTGCGGCAACGCACGAAAAGATGTTTCTTGCTATTCGAGAAAAGAATCCAAAGCTTCCGATAATCATGATGTCTCGCCCTAGATACGTACAAACCACTGACACTAAAAAGCGTCTTGAGGTAATTACCAAAACCTACGAAAACGCAAAAGCGCACGGTGACGGTAACGTTTATCTTATTTCCGGACGCGAGCTTATGGCGATATGTAAAAACGAAGGTTCGGTTGACGGTACTCACCCAACATCTCTCGGCTTCTTCTCGATGGCGAAGGCAGTAGGCGACGTTATTGAAAAAATTCTTGAAAAGAACCCCGAAATAATAAGAAAATAACAGACTTTACGCTGTTCACACAATTTGACTTTATTCGCATTTTTTTATTTTATAAGCACAATCGTTGAAAAAGTCTTTATTTTATGATAAAATTGGTAAGGTTAACAATTTTAAATAAATCATACCGTACTTGGAGGAAAAAATATGCTCTATGAAAACAATCCTATGAATGCGCCAAGACTTAACACGGATACCTTCTTCGTAGATGAAGGCGCAAGCTTTGAATACCGTGGATTTATAGACGACACATTCAAATTTATAGAAGATTTCCAGCTTCTCAACCCTACTATGTGGGAAAGATTCGTTCGTCAGTTCCGCGAGGAAGACGCCGATTACGAGGGCGGCTGGAGAGGCGAATATTGGGGCAAGTGCATGAGAGGCGCCGCATTCGTTTACTCATATACCAGAAATCCCGAGCTTTACGCAGTTCTTGAAAAGACCGTACGTGATATGATGGCAAGCGGAAGAGAGAACGAGGGCGGTCGAATCAGCAGCTACGGCTTATCTCACGAGTTCTGCCACTGGGATATCTGGTCAAGAAAGTACGTGCTTCTCGGTATGCAGTACTTCTATGAAATATGCCAAGACGAGTCCTTACGCTCAGAAATCGTTGAATCTATGAAAATCCAGGCAAACTGCATTATGTCCAAAATAGGTCCGAGAGCAGAAGGCAAGAAGCAGATAACCAAAGCATCTCACCACTGGAGAGGGCTTAACTCCTCTTCTCTTCTTGAGCCGATAGTAAGACTTTACACGCTCACAGATGATAGTAAATATTTCGACTTTGCAAAGTACATAGTGAGCGAGGGCGGAACAGACGTTGTCAACATTTTTGAGTTAGCCTATAAGAATGAATTCTCCCCCTATCAATACCCTGTTACCAAGGCTTACGAGATGACCTCCTGTTTTGAGGGACTTCTTGAGTTTTACAGAATTACGGGAATAGAAAAATACAAAGATGCCGCAATCAATTTCGCAAATAAGATTCTCGAAACCGACTTTACCGTTATTGGCTGCTGCGGTTGCACGCACGAGCTGTTTGACCACTCAACCGTTCGCCAGGCAAATACGACCAACGGCAACGTTATGCAGGAGACCTGCGTTACCGTTACTCTTATGAAGTTCTTCTATCAGCTTCATATACTCACCGGTGACTCGAAGTACGTCGATGCATTCGAGACCTCTCTTTATAACGCTTACCTTGGCTCTATCAATACCGAAAAGGTTATAGAGCCCACGCTACCGAAGGAGCATCCCGATTGGATACTCGAGCCCTTGCCATTTGACAGCTACAGTCCCCTCACCGCCGGCACGAGGGGAACGAAAATCGGCGGACTTAAGGTTATGTCGGATAATCACTATTACGGCTGCTGCGCTTGTATCGGCGCCGCAGGCATCGGTCTCGTTACCAAGATGCAGACTCTTTCGGCAAAGGATGGCGTGGTTATAAACCTGTTTATCAACGGTACAGCTACGACAAGCTTGCCGAACGGTGAAAAGATAACTCTTACAACCGAAACCGACTATCCTAAGTCGGGTAACGTAAAAATAACGCTTGGACTTGACAAGGACTTTAGCGGCTCTCTTTACATAAGAAATCCCGAATGGAGCAAGAAAACTGCTATAAAGCACAACGGTGCTAAGGTGAAAGCAACCGTAGGGTACACCGTTATTGAAGGCACGTTCAACGACGGTGACGTCATCGAAACATCCTTCGATATGAGAACTCAGGCAATCTTACCTATTCCCTACGGCGAGCAGATACTTATGAATGAGGTTATCTGGGGAGCTAACTATATGATACCGACGTTTGACAAAGAGGACCCGATTGCTCACAAGCATATAGCTCTTCGCCGCGGCCCAATTATGCTCGCGCAGGAAAACAGACTCGGATACAGCGTTGACGAGCCTATAGAAATTCTTGTAAATCCCGACGGATACGTTGACGTTTCTCTTGCGGACGGAGTAGCTCCTTATACCACCGTGGTAGAGGTAAAGGTTCCTCTCACTGACGGAAGCTTTATGGCAGTTACCGATTACGCTTCCGCAGGAAAGCTTTGGACAGAAGAGAGCAAAATGGCTGTCTGGATGCTTACAAAGTAATTAAATAATAACTTTTATTTACAAAACATAATAAAAACCACCAAAAGACCGAAGAACTCAAGTCTTTTGGTGGTTTTTATTTCTTTATTTCTTGCGTATCACATTCCCGTCATTCAATATTGAATTTTTTCTCAAGAATAAACAGTGACAAAAAATACATACCTACCGATATTCCCGCAGAAAGTATCAAGGCGAAGAGTGACGACATAAACGCGCTTATATCAAGATTGTTTGGCAAAACGGATTCGAAAACAAGGGTAGCAACGCCGGAGAATATTTCCTCTGCAAGCGTTATCACGAAATAAAATATGATACTGCCAAATACCTTATGGCGATTTATAAGCGTTGCGCCGACGGTCACAGCGGTTATGATGATTATTATGCTTTCAACCGAGGAAACAAGGCTCTCTGCCAGCTTAACGATACCGATAGTTATAACGAGTGCAGTCTTATCCTCACCAAGTCCCAAAAGCACCTTTGCGGTATCAATAAGTCCTGCGACCATAGAGCTATCGTAAAGAAGCGTCGGCAATACCACCGAAATGAGAGTTCCCAGCACGGCAACTCCTGAAGCAAAAGCTATCCATATGAAAGTAGAAAGCAGCTTTGCGCTGAAGAGCGTTACCGATTTTATCGGCAATACCATATTGAGATATCCCTCGTCGGTGAAGAGCGATTTATAATATCTCGCAATAGCCAAGAAGGATACTATCGCCCACATAACGAATATAGCGCCAAGACCGATAAGATAAAAGCTTCCCGTGAGCATAATCGCCCCAAAAACCGTGTGTATATCCTCTTCGAAAAATCCGAATGTGAAATACAGCATAGCGCAGCAAATAACGCTCACAATTCCCGAAGCTATAAACATAGGCGCAGCGACCTTTGACATCGAGCGCATATCGTGCTTCAATAGCTTTCCTAGCATCTGAACACCTCCCTGAAATACTCGTCAACGGTTTTACCAAGGCTCTTCATAAGTCCCTCAGGCGTACCGATGCTCGCTATTTTTCCGTATTTTAAGAAGATAAATCCATCCATTATCTTCTCTATATCGGAAATGAGGTGAGTAGATATTATAACCGATGAATCGGGAGAAAAATTGCGTATTATCGTACTTATTATATAATCGCGCGCAGCGGGGTCAACGCCGCTTATAGGCTCGTCGAGAATATAAAGCTTCGCCCGTCTTGCCATTACCATAACGAGCTGCACCTTTTCTTTAGTTCCCTTTGACAAGCTCTTTATTTTATACTTTTTCTCAACCCTCAATGCAGAAAGCATTTCCTCTGCTCTTTCACGGTCAAAGTCAAGGAAGAAATCCGCAAAGAAATCCACCGCCTCGCCTACTGTGAAATGCTCGGGAATACTGTTTCTCTCGGGAAGATAAGCAACGAGCGATTTAGTTTTTACGCCTATCTCGTTACCCATAACGGTAACGCTACCCGAATCCCCCTTAAGAAGTCCCGCAACTATTTTTATAAACGTGGTCTTTCCCGAGCCGTTAGGACCGAGAAGTCCTATAATCTTTCCTTTTGGAATTTCAAAGGAAATACCGTCAAGCGCGCGAACGTCACCGTATGACTTTTTAAGATTGACGCAGCGAATTACAGCTTCGCCGCCTCTTTGAGCACTATTTGCTTTCTCATTCTGCGCCAATCTATCATCTGACGAAGCGGCTTCGACGTCGAGATTTATATCTCCTATTCTTTCGTATTCTTTATTTTCCATAAAATCCTCTCCGGCTTTGAACTTTAAGCTTTATGCTGTTAAAAGGTTAGACCAAAAGCGCAAAAAGCATTTCTTTTAACTATCTTATTTTTCTTGATTTAAGGATATCAAAAGAACTCACGCTTGTCAAGGGCTTTGGATTTTTGTTTACAAATCGTTATCACTAAGTAAATGACGTCTAAAAGAAAATCCAAAAAGAGAAATCAATCTCAGTGCAACCTACCTTACACCCACTCAAACGCTCTTTTTCAGCTCAAGCGTGAGCGGCTTTATAAAGCCCTCGGGGTCTGCGCTTGATATATCGCAGGCTATGACTCTGTTTCTGTAAACGAGCAGGTTTACGAGAACCTCTCCGTCGTAGCCCTCATAACCGTCGAGCTCGTACGTATATCTCGTTACCTTCTTTTTCGCATACTTTGAAATATCAAGACCCTGCGCCTTTTGAATCTCGTTATAGCCCTGCATCACACGGTCAAAATTCTCGGGCATAACGAAGCTTTCGGATTCGGTAGCCGCACCCTTTACTCTTATTCCAAACTGCTCTATAAAGGCAACTCTGTCATCCTCGGTTTTTACTCCCGAGAAATTCACATCGCCCGAAGCGTCAGATGAGGCAAACACGGTATTCCCGGACAAAATCAGACCGAGAAGTACCGCAAAGGTTATCGCCAGCACAGCAAAAAATCTTACGGTTGATGCTCTTATCGAAAAAATAAACATAAAAGAATTCCTTTCTCTGCCGAGCTGTTACCCTTTCGGCTTTCAGCTTTACGGCTTTTTAGTAAAAGTATATTTGCGGAATACCGATTATATGCAAAAAAAGACCGAGCCTGATTTGATATCAGACTCGGCAAAATTAATATTATGTATATTTGTTTTGTTGCATCGTATGCGATGGTCTCTATATTTTACATATTTTCGTTTTTCGCTTCATTTTCAGAAGGTAGCTTTTTCAAGAACAGAAGCATCATAGGAAGAGATGCGAGAGCCGAAACGAAATAGGCAATCGGTTGCGAAATCTCGATTCCCAAAACTCCGATGAACCTCGGAAGCACCGTACAGAGCGGAATGAAAACAAGGCCGCTTTGCAGGCAGGAAAGAATGAGCGCAGGAGCACTTTTTCCAATACTCTGGAAGAGCATCGTCGCAACGACGGAAATCGGAAAAACGAGTAGCGCCGCACACTGAACACGAAGCGCCGTAGCGCCTATCTCAATAACCTCGGCTTCGTTTCTGAATATGCCGATTATGTTAGGGGCAAGGCAGAAGCAAACGATGGCTATAAGACCTATAAAAGCAGTACCGAAGCCAAGCGTGAAAACAGTTCCCTTCTTCACTCTTGAATATTTTTTCGCGCCATAGTTGAATGCCGAGACAGGCTGGAAGCCTTGGCCTATTCCAAGTCCCACGCTGAAAATAAGGCTCGACGTCCTGCCAACGTATCCCATAGCGGCTATCGCTGCATCACCAAAGGGCTTTGCCGAGGTGTTAAGGACCATCGTGGAAACGCTGTTAAGTCCCTGTCTTGCAAGGCTCGGCAGACCGGTTACTATAATATCAAGAAGAATTTTAAAATCAGCCGATAAGTACCTAAGAGATATTTTGCTCTCGGTTTTACCTAAAAGAAACACCGAGCCAAGAATACCGAATGAGATGAACTGCGAAAGCGCTGTCGCAAGTCCCGCACCGGCAATTCCCATATTGAAAGTGAATATAAAAATCGGGTCGAGAATGATATTCAGAATTCCTCCCGTTGTAAGACCTATCATCGCAAGCGACGCCTTACCCTCGTAACGAAGTATGTTGTTAAGCACGCAGCTTGACGTCATAACGGGAGCAGCTATAAGTATCCATCGACCGTAATCCATAGCGTAGGGCAAAATCGTGTCCGTGCTTCCGAGAAGTCGCATCAAGGGGCGAAGAAACATAAGTCCGAAGCACATAATAAGCGTACCCGAAAGAAGAGCGGCGAAAAACGAAAAGGAAGCGTATTTATTAGCCCTATCCGAGTTTCTGCTGCCAAGAAGACGGCTGATATTGCTTCCGCCGCCGTGACCGAACATAAAGCCGAACGCCTGGAGTATTGACATAATGCCGAAAACGATACTCGTCGCTCCGCCCGCACTGAGAGAGACCTGACTCACGAAATAGGAATCCGCCATATTGTATATGTTGGTTATAAGCATACTTATAGTTGTCGGTATTCCAAGAGAAATTATAAGCTTTGAGACGGGAGTCTCGGTCATTTTTATATATTTTTGCTCTGAATTTTCTGCCATTTTTCTATTTTTGCTATCCTTTGTTTACATTTAAACGTCTTATATACTTTTACCCAAGGGCATGATAGTGAAAAAACTCTACTACGCCTTGGGTAAAAAATCAGTATTTTTTAAAGCTATACAACGAAGAATGCGCAGCTTCCGGGAGCAAGCTTAAAGCTTCCCTTCTCTGCCTTTACAGAGGTAAGCGCGGGAATTTCATTACCCTCGCCAAGCTTAAGCTCCTTGCCGTTAAGACGCATAAATGAGCTTCTGAGATTCTCTGCGTCAAGAACGTACGCCTCCGCATCTGACTCAAGATTGATTTCGGTTTCGTTTTCAAGAGAGTTGTTAATAACGAGATACGCAGCGCCCGCCTTACCGTCCTTACGTGAGTGGCAATAAACGTGCGCTCCCTCTACTCCGGGGTTGCCGCAATCGTACACGGTAGTACCCATAAGAGTATTCCAGAGTAAAACAGCGAAGTAGTTCGGACGGGGCTCGAAGCTTCCGTGCTTCAAGAATCCGTAGTCGGAGGAAGCGAGAGTGTTATGGAATATAACGCCGTCGGTGAGAGTAGCGAAGCTGCCAAGCTCATTGAGCGTTCTGAAGACGTCAAGGTAGGTCGAAGCCCAAGTATCTCCGCCTCCGCCTGCGTCACCCGATTCGGTTACCCATATCTGACCGCCCGGTACGTACTTATCTCTTATCGGAAGATATGCTCTCGCATTGTCGGGAGCGACTGCAAGGTATCTGTCTGTATGCGCCATCTCTGCGGGCCAGTGACCTGCAGGCATAATAGAAGCAAGACGCTCGGAAATTCCGTTATAGTAGTGATAGCTGAAGACGTCAAGCTTAACCTCTGTACCGCGGAGTAAGTCGTGAGTCGTGCATATCTGCGTCATATTTCCGATTCCGGCGCCCTTGTTTTTCTCCTCTGCCTCTTTGTCACCCATAGTACCGTCACCAAGCGAGCAAGGACCTACGAGCAAGCAGTTAGGATAATTTTCCTTTACCCACGCATTAAAGATATCCTGGTCTCTTGCGTAATCTGCGGGAGTGTATCCTCTCGGAGCGCCCGACATTTCAAGCATACTAGGCTCGTTCATAAATTCAGCAGCGTCAATATCAACGCCGTACTCGTGGCTTAAATTGAAGATTTTTTTCGTTTGAGTAAGGTCAAGAGGACCGCCGTCCTTATGGTCGCCCGCGCAGTTGCTTACGGATATAAGAAGCTTTGCGCCGATAGCCTTGACAAAATCAAGAACACCTATCCACTCTTCACGCGTAAGAACGCTCTGATATCCCTCGGGAGCCTTGCCGCCCGTAGTACCGTCGAAATCATAATAGGTCTTCGTTGCCCAGGAGCCCGAAACTCTTACCCAAACAGGTCCGAATGCCTTGGCAAGCTTACGAAGCTTTTCGTCATAAAGATTTATCGGAGGATAATACTGCATAAGGTCGGCCATTGCGGTGAAATTACCGAGACCGCCTGAAACCTTAAATTCCTCTGTTCCCGCAATTTGACCGGGGGTATATGCCTTCCAGAAGGTTCCACCCGTTATTTCCGTCATCTCAACGTTGTAAGACATAAGTCTTGCGTCAACCTGACGGATTTTTTTAAGATTTTTCAAATCAAGACTAATCATTTTTCATAATCCTTTCATATCTTCGTTTTAAGTTTTTTTAATCAAAATCACTTTATAAGCTTTATTCCCTCTTCAAGAGCCTCGGCGCTTATCATACCAACCTTACTCGCTACAACGTCACCGTTTTTATCAATAAAGAACGTTGAGGGAAATCCCGTTATATCGTAAGCGTTGACAGCCTCTAATGCGGTATCGTAATACACGGGGAAGCCGTATCCCATCTCATCAATATAAGCCTTAGCCTTTGCGACCGTTTCGTTCCTTCCGTCCGTGGCATTAACCATAAGAAACACAACGTCATCTCCGTGGGCCTCGTACGCCGCCTCAAAATCAGGCATCTCAAGAGTGCAGTAATAGCACCAGGTAGC
The DNA here is from genome assembly GCA_017462485.1 of Clostridia bacterium. Classification (GTDB taxonomy): domain Bacteria; phylum Bacillota; class Clostridia; order Oscillospirales; family CAG-272; genus UBA1740. The sequence goes on from JAFTRA010000035.1 coordinate 125,252, forward strand.
CCAGAAATTAAGGACTATCGGCTTGCCTATAAAGTCCTCAAGCTCAACCTCTTTGAGCTTATCATTCAAAACGGTAAAATTCGGAGCCGTATATTCCTTTTTGCAGCCTGAAAAAGAGGCAAGAAGAAGAGAAAGCAAAACCGTTATCCAAGCGCCTATAAGCCTTCTTTTCATAAAAAATCTCCTAACACCAAGTATTGAAATATCGCAAAATAATACAAATATTTACGCTAATATGATAACATAAAAATCACAAGAAAGCAACGGATTTTTTGAACTCATTGTAAAAATTAACGTCTTTATTGACAATATTTTTTAAAAATCGTATAATAATTCTTAGCAATTCAGATGTTTTTTGAGGAGAGCAATAAATGATAATAAATATTTTACTCTGGCTCTTATTTGCCATCTTAACGCTTATAGTTTTAACAACGGTAACGGCTTTTATCTGCTTTATGAAGGTTTTTTACATACCGCCAAGAAAAGCGCCGAATCCCGACGAATATCCTATGCCTCCCGGTGAAATTTACGAGCCGTACCGTGAAATGATGACCGATTGGGTAAAAAGCATACGGAGTATGCCAAGAGAATTTATGGAAATAATCTCGCACGACGGTCTTAAGCTTACAGGAACCTACTACGAATGTAAAAGCGGAGCGCCGCTTGAAATTCTTTTCCACGGATACAAGGGTAATGCCGAAAGAGACCTCTCCGGCGCGGTTGAAAGGTGCTTTGCTATAGGAAGAAACGCTCTTATCGTAAATCAGCGTGCCTCGGCTAATAGCGAGGGAAACGTCGTTACGTTTGGAATCCTCGAAAAAAACGACTGCCTGCTCTGGATTGACTACGCTATACAGCGCTTCGGTAAGGACACCAAAATTATTCTCACAGGCGTGTCAATGGGCGCGGCTACCGTTATGATGGCGGCAGGCGAGGCGCTTCCCGAAAACGTCGTCTGCGTGCTTGCCGACTGCGGATACAGCTCCGCCAAGGAAATCATCAAAAAGGTTATACGCGATATGCGCCTGCCCGCCAAGCTTCTCTATCCCTTCGTTAAGCTCGGAGCTAAGCTTTTCGGCGGCTTTGACCTTGAAGAGACCTCACCCGCCGAGGCTATGAAAAGATGTAAGGTTCCGATTATTTTCATACACGGGGATACAGATGACTTTGTTCCGCACTATATGAGCGCCGAGCTTTACGAGGCATGCTCCTCGGAGCACAAGAGCTTCGTTACTATAGAGGGCGCAGGCCACGGAATAGCCTATCCTGTTAACAAGGGAGCCTATCTTGACGCTCTTCGCAAATTCGAATATGATGCAGGCTTCTTAGCTTGATTTTAACAATCTAAAAATGCCAAAGCGGGACGCTGAAAGCGCCGTTTTGGCATTTTTTCTAACATTTATTTACTTTTTGCGTATTCTTTTTAAAAATCAGTCTTTTCTCATACATTTTTCGCGAGCAGCCTTGAGCTTGATTTTATATATCTCCTCGGTTGCAAGCGCGAGCTTGGTTACCACGTTTTCCTTTGTGGGATAGCAGTAGAAGGAGTCGTTTTCGGTAGAAATATCTACGCAGTCAAACGGCTTTATATGGGGAAAATTATACTCTACGTGAAGACTGTTCGTCTGTAAGGGTGCTCTTGCTATAAGGTAGTCCTTGCCGTTATAATGGCCGCGAAGAACGAAGCCCTCATTGGCATTATGCGTAAGCGTTGCCTCGCCAAGCGCCTCGAAATTCCAGCATCTCGGCATTGAGTGAACGTCCACCTTATCAACGAAGGAATATTCACCTCTCTCTACTTCTGCTCTTACCTCATACCTCTCCCACTCAAACCAGTCGGGAACTCGGCAGAACTCGGTCACGCCTTCGTTTGCCTTAAGGTCACCGTTTTCAAGAAGAGTCCACCTTTTTCCGCACTCACGGCAGAAAATTTCTGCGCCCTCGGACGCCATTTTTGACTCCGTCTTGCAGCAGGGACATTTATACAGTATCTTGTGTAAACCCTCCGCGCGATAGGGCTCGGTTATGAGTATTCCGTTATCCTTCTGATATTTATACTCATCGTACGAAAGCTCCTCTTTTATACGGCGGTTAATATCATCGGCAGAAAGCGTTTTAGTTTCTTCGGCTGTTATTATCTGCGTCATAGTGGTATGAAGCGGCACCTTGCGCTTGTTATTGAAATTCCAAGCCGGCGTATGAAGATGATTTCCCCTATGAACAACGGCAACGACGGGTACCTTATTCATCTTCACGAGCATTCCAAGCGAGTCCGGCAAATAAGATGTGATACCCGCGGGAGAATATCTTGCCTCGGGGTACATACAAAGTATATCTCCGCGCTGAAGCACCTTGCGTATAGACTTAACGAGGTGCATATCCGTGGTAAATTTTCTCGTGCAGATAGCGCCTATCCACGTAAGAAGCCAGGGGCGTCTGTAATACCCGTCTATATTTACGACGTTGTTGACTCTCTTCATATTCGTACCGAGTGCCGTAAGCTCAAAATCTATAAACGACATATGGTTGGAAAGAATCATATACGGGGGCTTAAGTCCCTCCATATTTATCTTCTCGACCTTTTTCTTTTTATTCATAAGAAGAATACCCGAAAGGAGTCTTATAAGCCCTGCAAGATAAAGGGGTTGCCTTATCGGGTATTTCGCTGTTTTATAGCGCTTATTATTTTTGTAGTTAACGTCTATATTTTTAATATGCTCCATAAAAATTCCTATTCCTTGAGGTTTGCAAGAATGATAAGTGCCAAAAGCACTGAAAATTCGAGTCTATGACGGCTTTGTATTATCCCCTCTTGCTAAAATATTGTCTCAATCTCGAAAAGACGAAATCGGCACTTGTGCCATATGTATTATACACATTTAATGAACAAAAAGCAACACTTTGTCAGAAAAATAACCCCTCTTTAACAAAATCGGCGAAAAAACGCATATTTTCAAGCTCGCATACGAAGCGGTATTGCATCCGCGAAGTCAGTCGTGAGAAAAGTAAACTATTCCCTCTTACAGAGGCAAGAGAAAGCAATTCAAAACGCCCTAAAGTCTAAATTCAAGAATTTCCGCTATTTTCCCCTACAAGCGTTAAGCAGCCCCGAGCGAATCGCTCGGGGCTGCCCTTTTGCTTTATTTCGAATAAATTCGTTTTATAAAAGCAACTACAGTTAATTTTATCCTGCCGTTACAGGTCTGAAATCGTCAAGAACGATAGCCATACCCATATAGTAAAGGGTGATGTATCCGCCGTTTTCTTCGGGAGCGAACTTAGGAATCTCTTCAAGTCCCAAAGCAGCAAGCTGAGGATTGAGCATGGGCGAAAGATCGTTGAAGGTATATCCATTTGCATCCTGACCAATGTAAGCCCAGCCACCGTTGGAGGATTTGAGAATCGGAACGCTACCGAGGTTAGCTTCGCCAACCACTCCTTTGATTGCCTCCTTAACCATATTTTCAAGAAGCATAGTGTCGTTATCCATCGTGGAAACGAGCTTTCCGTCAACGGTAAGAGTACCGTCAATATCAGCACCGCCCAGAATTTCAGCCATAGTTTCTCCGCCGTTAAGAGTTACCATTACGAAGTTAAGGAACTCGCCCTCGGAGCCGTCGGGAGCCTTTTCTACAATGTATGTACTTCCGTTATAACCCTTCATTACACCATTAAGGGAAATTATAGGAGTAACGTATGGTTTTGCGCCCATTGCCACAAACCACGTTGAATCTGCAGTTACGTAAGTATATATCTTAGTAGCATCATCTATATAAACGTCTGCACCCGAGTTATCCTGACGGGTTTCATCTGCAGCAGAAGTCTGCGAGATTATAATGGGACCGCCGCAGGTTGTAATTTCAGAGTTGGTAATATTGCACTGGAGAGGAACGTGATTTGCGGGGGGATTTTCGTCCTTTCCTACAAGACCGTTCTTAGACCAAAGGAATATGTGATTCTGCCATGCGTTATAAAGCTTGGACTGATTTATGTTAAGGACGGTATTATCGTATTCACCCAAAATCGTTATGTAGTAACGCTCCGCAACTACGTTATCGAGCGTAGCATCGCAGTGCGCTATCTTCATACCGATAAGACCAAGTCTGCTTCTTACGGAATCAGAATTCAAGGGGTCGTTGGGGTCATTATCAAGGATATAAAGATTCTCTACTCTTAGCTTGTAATCAAGGTGATTGAATGCCAACGGGTTGGTCTCTTCATTATCATTCTCAAATCTGAAGAGCTGGGTGTGAGAATTCTTATCGTGCGTTTCGTTATCCTTAATAGAAGGAATATTATAGGTGTAAACGGTGAAGTAGTTACCGTGTATAGTGAAATCACCTACCGACATATCTCTGATAAATATAGACATAAAGTCTTTAAGCTCGCCTGTTGCTTCAAAATATTCAGCAGGAAGGTCTGCCTTGGTGATATTGATATCGTTGTGAAGAACAATACCCTTTATCTCATAATCCGGAACCTCGTATCCATTGTTTTTAAGGAAGTCCTGAGACCATTTAAGCTTGTTTTCATCATTATAAACATCATCGGTGTTGGTCATAACGTGAAGACCCTTAGCGTCGTATACGTTATAAGCGTCAACAACAGAGAAGGTGTGAGTTCTGGTGTACTCTGCGTACTCGCTCTCGTCCTCAACGGTGATACCGTATGCGGGGCGGGTAGCTATCTTGAACTTCTTTCCTACCGCAGCCTCGGTAAAGTCGAAGGTGTTATTAGCCTCGTCTATAACAACGTACTGCGCGAGAGCATCGCCCTCAAGAAGAGTTTCCTTGGTATTAAGGATAGTGTCACCCTCAACGAGATAAACGAGGGATTTGCTGGTGTATCTAGTAACGGTTACCTTTTCGCCCTTGAAGTTATAAGCGGAAAGAGTGAGAGAATACTTGAAGGGGTTATCGTCTCCTACGAGATATCCGTAAGAGCCGTTAAGGTAATACTTCTTATTGGTTTCAAGAGTGGTAATCGAGCCGGGCTCGGATACGCCTATGATTTCATAATCAACTGCCTTATACTTAATCTTAACGGCAGCGGAAGTAACGCCCTTATAGGTTACGGTGAAATCATATTCGCCAACTTTACCCGTGTCAATTGCGCCGGTGTTGAACGTAACGCCTGCAGCCAAAGCCTCTGCTACGTTAAAGGTAGCGGTGGTGTCGTTTGTGTAGGTTACTGTGATAGTTGCGTTAGCATAAGTAAATTCATCGCCAACCTTGAAATTAGTGGTAATAGTTCCTGCGTTGATAGCAACCGACTTAACGCCGATTACGGTATAAGGAACAGTACCTTCTGTAGCGTAATAGGTTACGGTGAATGCCTTGTCACCTGCGGTTGCAGTGTCAATAGCTCCAACGGTTACGTCTGCGATAGAAACGGTTTCGGTTTCATTATCAGCGTAGGTTACGAGAAGCTCGAGACCTGCGTAAGAAAGAGTTTCGCCAACAACTACAGGAGAAAGAGTTCCAATAGGAGTGATAGAGGATACGCCGTAAACGGTAACACTTGCTTCATCCGAGAAGTTTGCGTAACCAACCGTAAGCTTTTCGGTTCCTGCCGCTGCGGTAGAAATCTGATTTACGGTAACGCCTGCCGCACCGTAAGAAAGCTCCTCGGTAGCACCGTTAGAATAGGTTACCAAAATCTTAATGTTGGAATAATCGTAATTCTTACCAACCTTAACGCCGTTCGAGTAAGAGGTAAGCTCAATTCCGGTAACAACAGCTGCAGTTTCCGAAATGCTGATGTCAACAGTCTTACCGCTGTAAGAAACGGTGATGTATCTTGTGGGCTCGGTAGTTTCGGTGATGGTGATAGCCGACTTATCGGTTATAACCTCTTTTCTCTCAATCTCGGTAGCGGTACCGTTTACGTAACCGTAAACTGCCGTAACTACGATGTTTGCCTTAATTGCATCCATATCAAGAGCAACGCCGTCTGCTACTACTGTATAGTCCTTGATAGAGTTAAAGTCAACCTCAATACCGATTACGGTAGCGGGAGCCTTTACGGTTACGGGAATGGTAGCGTCAAAGCCACGGTATGTAACAGTAATGGTCTTGCTGCCTGCCTCATCGGTTGCGGGAACGTTGAACGTAAGAGCTGCGTTTGCGACAGACTCAACAACGCCATCGGTATATGTTGCGAATGCGGTGAAGGCATCGGTGGAAATAGTTCCGCCCTGCATAACGGTGATACCGTTTGCGCCGTTGCCTATTATCTGGAGAGCCTTAACCTCAACTACGGAAACCGTGAGCTCCGCACTCTTTTCCTGATAGGTAACTGTGAGAGTCTTGTTTCCTGCTGCGGTGGTATCAACTGTTCCTACTGTAAGGTCTGCTACGGGAACGATTTTAGTGGTATTATCACTGTAAGTAGCGATAACCTTGATGTTTTCGGTGCTGTAAGCCTCACCCTTAATAACTCTGGTAGCAACGCTCGATGCGTCAATTGCGATAGAAGAAAGGGTAACGACGGGAGTTTCATCCTCATTGTCAGCCTTGGTCTCTACCTTAACGTCTACTTCAAGAGTAACTTTTTCATAGGTGATAGTAACGGTTTTGGTTCCTGCAACCGATGTATCAATCTTGCTGATAACAAGGTCGGTATAAGAGAGAACCTTAGAGGTTCCGTCGTTATAATCTGCCTGAACCTTAATCTTGGAAAGGTCAGCGGTCTCGCCAACCTCATAGCTATACTTGAAAGTACCATCTACGATGGTAAGCTTGCTAACCTCTTTGTCTCCCTTTAAGAGAGCGTCGCAAGAGGTTAAAATCATAGCGAAAGCAAGCACAAAGAGTGCAAGCATTATTAATCTTTTTTTCATTTTTAAATACCTCATTTTCAAATTAGCGCAAAGCGGCAATTTCTATTTTTTCTACAATTCCGCTTCCGTCGGTAGCCTTAATATAAACTATGACAGCGCCTTTTTTTGTAAACGTAACTACGCCGTTTTCATCAACGGTTACGTTTTTGTTCTGTTTATCGTAGTCGAAGCTAACCGTCTTTGTGGAAGCATCGTCGGGATAAACTCTGTATTGTATCTGGTATTTGCGTTCCCCATTCTCGTCGGGGAAAATTGTTACGTACTTGTTGCCCTGATCATCTATCTTTACGTCGGTATTGAGTATCTCGATAGACTCTACGTACACCTTTTCGTTATAAAGCTTTGCTTGAAGACCGAAAAAGCTTACCAGAGCGATAGCTGCAACGTATATAACTCCTATAAGAATAACAACCGATTTTTTCATCATTACTTCTCCTTATAGTACAGCTTAATCTTCTGGAAGAACACGAACGTTTTGTAGCAAAGAGCCGCAAAGCTTACGATGAATACCTTCGCATACGTATAGGTTGTTCTGTTTTCCATAATAAGTAAGAGAACAGCAGCCGTTACGATGAATGCTATCAAGAACGACGTCAACGTTGATTTTGTTTCATTTGCGTTACTGTCACTGTTACCCATAGTAGCGTAAATCTCAATCTGCGGATTCATAAGGTCGAGCTCCGCCGAGTAGAGCATATGAGCAAGATATATGCATCCAAGTGAGGCGATAAGCGCAAGCGCATTCACGAATCCGAGAGACGTGGTTTCCAGCATTATGGCAAATGTAACTATAAACGAGCCTACCATAAATACGGTATTCGGAAGAAGCTTCGACAAAATAAGTATCGGGTACTTCGAGGGCTGCGTTTTTATAAGGTAGCTGCTTCGTCCATCCTTAGAGAATATACTCGATGCGTAGCAATTCGCATTAAGCGCAACGAGAAGTATTATAAGGACGTTGAATGCAACTATCATATTGTCACCAAGCGTTTTGGTGTTCATAGCAAGGAATATTTTGTTAAGAAGGAAGATAAGTATCGGCATAGCGATAAATACTCCTACGTTAGCAAACATTCTGTCAGGACTCTTAAATGCAATGAGAAATTCCGTGTAAACCGCTGAATATCTTCTTTTTCTGAGCTTATTGGGCTTCGGCTTCGTCTGTCGCTTGAGATACTCAAACGGCTTACTTGCCATACTGTAAAACAGCGGTCTTACGATAAGAAGTCCAAGTATAAACAAAACTGCCGTTGCGACGAGCAAAACCGAAAATCTTACGAGCGTCGGCAAGAAAGGTAGGGTTGCAACGAGATTTTTCGTTTCGCCAAGGAACATAAGGGTTATTGCGTAAAGCAACGAGAATTTTGTCGTATAAGCTGCAAGAAGGTCCTGTATCTTCCAGAAGGTCGTGCCCCAAGTTCCGATTATATCTATGTTTTCGGGAATGAGTGAAATAGCATAGAAGAGCGAAACTACTGCCAATGCAACAAAGGCAACAAGAGTTGTTAGCTGGAGCCACTTTCTCTGGCGGAAGAAATTCGCTACCCACATAGCAGGTATCGAAAGAAGAGCACCCGTGGATACTGTAAACAGTGATACAAACAAGAAGCAGAACAGCATCCATGGATAGAATTTAAACGCATAACTATGCGTATAAAAATACGCAATGAACAGGGGAACTATAAAGCCAAAGTTTCTCTTTACCTCAAATATAAAGAAAACTATCAGCTTTGAAAGATATACCTGTATAGGACGGCATGGGAACGTGAGAAGCACCATATTATCACGTGAATAATACATAGCCTTCGTAAGTCCTACCGTACAGGATATCATCGAGGTTAAAAGCATCAGTGAAAAGATAATCGATATGACCGAGCTTGGAACCGTCTTGGTAAGCGAGAACAGACCTAAGAACTTTGCGACAAATATAATAACTCCGCAAAGCACGGTAACCAAAGCAAACTTCAATATCGCTGATAAAGCATACAGTACTATATGGAATGCGCCTATATCCTTAACGTTAAAGCGTTTGAAATTCAGCCTTTCCTTCAACTGCATCTTGACAAGAATCATCAAATTTTTCATATAACGTCAGCAACCTTCTCTCCGGATATCGAAAGATCGTTCTCAGAATCCTCAGAGTCCAGGGTAGGCTCGTCATCCGAATAAATGATATCAAGATAGAACTGCTCAAGGTCAATTCCTTTTTCCTCAAGCTCCTTAAGGGTTACGCAAGCGCGAATCTTACCCTTCTTGATGATTGCGATTCTGTCGCATATCTTTTCAACGACGTCGATAATATGGGAGGAGAAGAATACTACGTTTCCGGCAGCAGCATGCTCCTTCATACACTCCTTAACCTCGTGAATACTCGTGGGGTCAAGACCGGTAAGAGGTTCGTCAAGAATCCATACCGCAGGGTTATGAACGAGAGCAGCCATAATTGTTATCTTCTGCTTCATACCGTGAGAGTAGGTCTTCATCTGGTTATCGAAGGAGCCGACGAGCTGGAAGCGCTCAACGTACTTCTCTATAATCATATCTCTGTACTCACGGTTTACTTCGAAGAGGTCTGCTATGTAGTTAATGTATTCTCTTCCCGTAAGGTTTTCATAAAGCGCGTAGTGGTCGGGAACAAAGCCTGTATGCAGCTTAGCCTGAACGGGCTGCATTTCTACGTTATAGCCGCAGATTTCAATTTCACCCGACGTGATGGTCTGAATACCAACAACGCTCTTTATGATGGTTGACTTACCCGCACCGTTAGGACCAAGGAAGCCGAATATCTCGCCGCCGTGTACCTCAAGTGATGCGTGGTCAACCGAGTAATGCTTATTGCTTCCGTATTTCTTCGAGAATTCACGGAGAATAAGTCTTGGGGAATCATCGCCCGTTGCGGGCTCGAATATGGTTCTGTCACCAAGAAATTCTTTAAGCTTCTTTTTCATATCTTTATAATCTCTTTCTTTAAGTCTTCTGTCTTCTGCGGCATCCCACGTTGTGAAAAGCAATGCGTAAAGGAACCACATTACTGCCGATATGGCAACGTAAACAAGATAAAACAGCGTTTGATATACAGGATAGAACGTAAGTGTCAAATCCTTAACGTTGAAGGTCACCGTGAAATCACGGGTGCGTCTTGCCCACTCACCGAGCTTATCTACGATAAAGTCGCTGTTGAGGAAGAAGAAGTCAACGCCGCTGTCATAGTTTGTAAACCAAGCGTTGAAAATAAGCATCGCCACGAAATAAATCGCGAATGCTGCCTGAGAATACAGCCATTCCTTAAATTTAGGACGCTTGAAGAGCTTCAAGGCTATAAGAAGAATTGGCATAAAGAATGCGGGATAGTGGTTGATCCAGAAGTGAATTCTTATCGCTCCGAGAGCGTTTACGCTGCTCGACGTATTCGGAAGTATCATTGCGAAGAACGCTCCGAGCACGTTAATGAAGAGCGTGAAATAGAACACCTTGTCAAGCTTGAATGCCAAACAAATGGGAATGATAAACATTGCAGTATTGCAAAGGTGCAAGGGTAAATTCGTGGGAATCAACCAGCTCGTCAAATCTCTGTACGCCATATAAGACCAAAGTAAAGCAAGCGACATATAAATCATAACGAAGCGCTTAACCTCTTCGGATTTATTTTTAAGGGCGTGGAAGATTATGAACGGAATAATAACAGAGCCATAAATTACGAATCTGTGCACTTCGGTAAGGTCTTCAACCTTGACAGAAGCATCTGCGAATCCAAGTATTGCCTGAGGCACGTAGCAGGGCATAATAACGAGCACCGCAAACGGCAGAATGGCAAGAAAGCTCTTTGTTTCAGATTTCGTAGGTAAAAGGGTTTCCCTGCACACGATAACACGTGACATCGGGAGCGCAATGCCCAAAGCTATTTCAAGCATCATACCCCATATGCGTATATTGGAGAGAGTATATCCCTCGACGCCGTATGTACCAACGCCGTAAATCTTAAACAAAGCCAGTGCAAAAAGGAATACCGGAACAGAGAAGAAAGTCGCGATATGCCTTAACGACCTATAGCTATAGAATTCGCTGAATACGACAGCAAACATGGCAGCATAAGAAAACCAAACTAACAAAATGGCAACGAGGGTAGTAAATAATGCAGAGTCACCAAAAGGTGAATACATGTTAAGACCTCGTACTACGAAAAGCGCGATACTGTGCGCATTCCAAAGGTATCTTATGCACATCAGGGCAAACAGAACGATTGCCGCCGGACGTGTAAACCTTGATGGGTCGTATCCCTTTTTCTTCACGAAGTAAACTCCGAGAAGCATCATTGCGGTGAGCACAGCAACGACCGCAAAGCTGATAAATTCAATCATATAGAACCTCACATTTAAGCCGTAATGGCTTATTGGAAATTGCATGCAAAAATTGCACGCTTCAGCAGTATATTTCATACTACCGGCGGGGGTAATCACACTGTCACGCACCTCTCCCTTCCTTCGAAAAATTACAGTTTATAAGCGCCCTCGCTTATAAGAGCTGAGTCGTTTACGGCAAAGCCGTTTTTGCAAATTTTCAGAGCATTACTCCATCGCTTTCAAAATTTGCAACACATATGTTCGACATTATCTCTGAATTTTTGCCGAAATATGATGTTAAATGTATTATAATACAAAGAATCAAAAAAGTCAACACGCGCGAGAAATTATATACACATTGTTAATAAACGTTTGTCAACTTTTACTAAAACGATTTTTCATTTTTTGAACTAAATTTCCCCCTGCCGTTGATTTTTTCCGTGCGTTATGCTAGAATACATATAGGTTTTCGGGGATTTTTTCGCATATTCTTTCCGAAAGAAGCGATTTTTCTCCGGGAAAGCAGTCTTTCAAAAACTGCATTATATGCCAAAACTTAACACGGGGTGCATTATGGGTAACAAAACAGGTATAGTGTCAATTTCATTCAGAAAATTCTCGCCCGAGGAAATTCTCGCGGCGGCAAAAAACGCGGGACTCGACGCTGTTGAATGGGGTGGTGACGTTCATTCGCCGCACGGAAATTTAGAGGTTGCCGAAAAAATACGCAAGCTCACAGAAGAGCACGGCCTTTATACCTCCGAATACGGCTCTTACTACGCAATAGGTCAAAGCGAACCCGGACTTTTCACGGAAGCGGTAAAATCTGCCACAGCTCTCGGCACAAAAACTATAAGGGTATGGCCCGGAATGAACAAATCAAGCGATACCTTTTCAAACGAGGAATACGAAAAATACGTAGCCGACGCAAGAAGAATCTGTGACGAGGCTCCGGACTTCACGATAGCGCTTGAATGCCATCCGAACTCGCTTACAGACGAGTATCATACTGCCCTCGCATTTCTTTCCGACGTAGAAAGAGATAACCTCAAAATGATGTGGCAGCCCAATCAGTACAGACCCTTAAGCTACAATCTTGACGCTATAAAGGCTCTTCTTCCCTATATTGTTGCGGTTCACGTTTTCTCCTGGAAGAGAAAGGAACGCTTGCCGCTTGCCGCAGGCGAGGACGCTTGGCGCGAATACATAAAGCTGCTCTCAGCTAATGACCTTCATTATATGCTCGAGTTTATGCACGACGGCAAGCTCGAGACGCTCGAAGAGACTGCAAAAACTCTCAAAGAATGGTTAAAATAACACTTTTTGCAAATCATTATTTACAAAATAGCGTAAAAGAGGCTGGCTCAATTCAAAACGAGTCAGTCTCTTTGCTTCTCTTCGAAGCGTAACTTTAATATGTTTTTTTGGTTGTTATAGCGACAGCCTTGCGGTACTGTTGTCGCAACTAAAGATGCGTCTTAAAATTCCTCAAAAGTGTCGGTAACGACGCGCATACTTTATTTTCCGTAAGGTCGGTAACGGTGTATTTGATATGCTTATCTGTCGTATATTCGTTTACCGCATACAGAGATAAGTCGTCAATAGCGGAGCTGGGGTTGATAAAAAATGTGACTCTGACAAAAAGTATAACACAAAATATTGACTTTTTGGACAAAAGAGGTATAATAGATTTGCTTCGGGAAAAATCCCGCTGATTTATCAGCCGTAACCAAGTCGCCTCGACGAGCCCTGCGGCAATAAATTTTATCCCTTTTATCATACTAATCTATTTTCACGGTGTCAAAATGAACAGACTTAAGCTCTTAATTAAATCCAATGCGGTGATGGTTATAGCAGCCTGCCTTGCGCTTATCACAGCGTTTATAGTCCCGCCCGATAAGGAATACATCGGATATTTCGACTTCAAAACACTAACCTGCCTCTTTACCGTGCTTGCGGTAGTGTGCGCTCTTCGGAACGTCAGATTTTTCTATACGGTTGCGGAAAAAATTGTAAAGCATTTCAAAAACGCAAGGGTTGCGGTGCTCGCCCTCATTTATATAACCTTTATCGGCTCAATGCTCATAGCAAACGATATGGCGCTTCTGACCTTTCTTCCTCTCGGATATTTCGTTCTTATTTCGACGAATAAGGAAAAGTATATGTGCGTCACATTTATTTTGCAGAACATAGCCGCGAATCTCGGCGGTATGCTGACGCCCTTCGGAAATCCGCAGAATTTATACCTTTACTCCAAATTCAATATTCCCGACGGGGAATTCGTTCTGATTATGCTTCCCTGCTTCTTGCTCTCGGTCCTTATGATAACGCTCTCGTGCATAATCTTCATAAAGCCCGAGCCCCTCGAATTTTCGGGCGTTGAGAGGAAGCTGCCGCGCGGAAAGGTTGCGATATACCTTCTTCTCTTTGCGTACTCGATAATATGCGTTTTCCGTTTTATCCCCTATTGGACCGCGCTTATAGTTATTCCCCTCGCAATACTTATACTCGACAAAAGTGCTCTTGCGCACGTCGATTACGGTCTGCTTTTAACCTTTGTTTTCTTCTTCATTTTCTCGGGAAATATGTCAAGAATCGATGCAGTAAGAGAGCTGTTTTCATTCCTGCTTGACAAAAGCACTCTTATCGTAAGCGCGCTTTCGTGTCAATTTATAAGTAACGTTCCATCAGCCATACTTTTATCGCAGTTTACGGATAACTACAAGGAGCTTCTTCTCGGTGTAAACATAGGCGGCTGCGGAACTATTATATCCTCTCTTGCGAGCCTTATAACCTTCAGAGAATATGCCGAGCATAATCCCGGAAAAAGCGGAAAGTATCTTCTCGTATTTTCCGCCTTCAACTTCACGTTCCTCGCGGTCCTTCTAATCTTCTCTTCCCTGATTCTTATAATTTAAGCAAAGTGATTTTAGAATCCAATCCAGCATTTATAATTCTTATGAATGGCAAAAAAACAAGCGTATTGCAAACATTTGTTGTCAATACGCTTGTTTTTTATTTTTAGTTGGGTAACAACTTCAAGCAAGAGGTATATAAAAGCATCTTTTTATAAAACTCATCTCACGCTTGAAGCTTTGGCGCATTCGGTTGCTTTATTCGGTTATAACCTTAACGTCAACGTCGCCGCCGAGAAGAGGAAGCACGTTACCTTCTATTTCCTTACCGTTAACAATGATTTTCTTAACACGGGTGCCACCGTTCTCATAGGAAATATGATAATTCGTTCCTCTGAACGCCTTATCTATCGAAGCGGTCTTCCATGATGGAGGCAGGCAGGGGTCAACCGTAAGTCCTTCCATCTCGGGAAGAAGTCCGAACACGTAATTTACCATAGCCTTCTGGAACCACTGACCCGAAGCCGTTCTCCAGCTCTGACCGGGAGTTCCGTAGCGATAACCGGTTTCCTTGCCGAAATAGGAGTTGCAAAGTGTGTATGGCTCCGCTCTTCCGTCAACTATCTTGTTTCTGAAAGGAAGAATGGTTTCAATACCCGCTTCAACCTTATCAGCTCTCTTAAGCATAGCGTCAGCCGCAATCTTCCAAGCTATCGTGTGAAGATATACACCGCCGTTCTCGTGGATTCCGGGGTGCTTGGTGGTTACGCTACCGATACCGCCGTCCCACTTCGTGTAAGCAGGGCTCGAAATAACCGTTCCAAGAGGGTCGGAGAGATATTTTTCAACAGAGTCCATTGCGGTGATTTCTCTGCCGCTCTTAGAAACGCCCGAGAATACCGACCATATCTGAGGAATAAGGAACATCTTACCCTCTTCACATTCCTTAGAGCCGATTTTTACACCCTTATCGTTAATAGCGTCGATATAATACTCGCCGTCCCAGCCGAACTCTTCAATAATATCACGCATTTCTTCGCCGCGCTCTCTCGCAAGCTTTGCGTCCTCAGGCTTACCGTAAATATCAGCGATTTCAGCGAAGAATTTATTTGCTCTATACCAAGCAATCGAGAGCCATATAGAAACGCCCTTGCCCTCAAGTCCGGCAGTATTCATACAGTCGTTCCAGTCACCGCCCCAGATTCTTACGAGTCCGTGATGACCCTTGAAATTGTAAAGGAAGTCAACCGAGCGGTAAAGGTGCTCGTAAATCGTGCCAACCGTTCCGTCGTTATAAGGAACCTCTATATCGAGTATTTCCTTTTTACCAAGCTCCTTGAGAACAGAGGAAGCGGTAAAGTTAAGCCATACTGTATTGTCCGAGAAGTTATTGGGCTTTATCTGACCGTCAATGAAGGTTCTGGGAGCAAAGCCGTCGGAATATTGATACGAAAGGATTCTCTTAAGTCTTTCAAGAGCAAGCTCGGGGTTTATGGCCGCAAGGCAGTCGGTATCACTCGTCATATCACGGTATCCGTTATGACGTACTCTTGCCCAGCGCGAGCCGAGATTCGACTGATGCTTGAGCCACTCGAACATACTGTTAAGCATTTTGTCGGGAGTGTTAATCTTTACGTCGTCGGTCTCACTCTTGAACTTTTCAAGAACGGCAGCCTTTTCGGAATTAAAGAACTCAACGTTTGCGTATTTCTTCTGCATCTCCTTCGCCTCGTCAAGAGAGAAAGCGATACCGAGGATATATACTACTTCTTTTGTTTCGCCGGGAGCAAGCGTAAGCTTCTTCTCCATAGCGTACGCAAGCTTTTCTCCGCAGCCCTCAAGATTGTTGCAGCCGCCCATATCGAGAATAGCGGGATGAGCAAATGAGCCGTAAGGACCGATTATAGCGTTATATGCGCCGGCATATCCGTCGCACTTATCCGAAAGAGCCATAAATCCGTAAGCTTTCTTACCCTTGCCCCACATATTTGCGCCGCGTGTTATGTAAAGACCGTTAAGCTCGGCATCAAAATGAGACGCTTCGGTATTGTATCCTTGGCGAGAGTATGGAGCGTCGATAGCACTGTCACAGAACGCAAGAGCCGTAACGGTGCGCTCCTTATCGCTCATATTGGTTACCTTAACGCCCCAAAGCTCGCATGCGAGCTCACGGGGAACGAAAATGCTTACCGTGGTTGCGATACCGTTCTTTTCTGTATAGAGGTCGCTTGCTCCTCGCATATGCGTACAGTAATAAGCGTCTCTCTTCTCGTTAACAGGAAGACCGCCGATACCCCAGGACTCGTCACCCTCCATCATAAAGAATCCTCTGTCCTTAACGAGCTTCAAGCGTCTTCCGAGGTTATCTTGAAGAAAGCTTTCGCCTGCGCACACCTGCGAAGTGAATGTTACGTAGTTATCGTTCCAAAAATAGTTGTACCAGTTTCTCGGGATATTGGTTTCGGTAATACGAAAATCAACCCCATTATCAAGATAATGACCGTACTGCTTGCTCATATCAAATCTCACTTTCGTCTTGTTTGTTTTTTATCTCTGTTTTTTTATTTTGCTTAATAAAATTCCAAACACCGTCTTGTCACCCTTGCGGTAGAACATAAGTCCCACAAGCATAAACACAGCAAATACCGCAAGATAGTAAAGATTGCCCATTTTATGACTTACGATGCTCGCTACGACTATTACAATAACGCCAAGGCAAGAAAGAATGGGAAAAACGAATCTCTTTACAGGGTGAAGGTCTTTTTCTTTTATCATAAAGTTGATAAGAATCGGTACGTAGAGGGGGTAAAGCGTTATTATCGGAAGCTCTGACGAATCGAAGGCATACTGACCGAACCAGCCGAAAAACTGACCGCCTACAAAGTATGCAAACCATATCACACACATAAAGAGCGCAACCGACGATGAATTGTTAGGTATATTCGTTTTAGCATCAAGCTGGGACATTGTTTCGGGGGCAACTCCCTCACCTCTCACCGAAAGAGCATAAAAGCCTCTGGTGCAGGCAAGCATAAGCCCGTTGAGAGTGCCAAGGCAGGAAACAACGATAAGAATGTTTATTACAGACGCTATCACAGGACCGAAGAATTTGAATGCCTCCGGCGTGCCTTTAATACCGAGCATCGACATATCAGCAAGAGCGAGAACTCCGACGTAATAAAGAACATAAGCAACAATTATTACCGCAGCACCTATCCCAAGAGCTATCGGAAGATTTTTCTTTGAATCCTTTATCTCCGCATTAAGCGAAGTCGCTATTATCCAACCCTCGTATGCGAAAACGGTACAGCAAACAGCCGTAAATAAGCTTCCCATACCAACCTCTATCGCAGGATTTGTTCCGGGATAAATCGTGCCCTCCGCTTCACTTACGTACCTAAAGCTCTCAACGAGGTTTCCGTTTATAAGTCCTATAACCGTTCCCACTATTGCTATGAATAAGATGGGAATAAGCTTTATAACGGTCGTTGAAACCTGAACACGCCCCGCAAGCTTAGGAGCTACCGCATTTATGAAATAGAATACTATGAGATAACAAGCCGCTATAACCATACATTCAGCGCTCGCAATCTTACTGTCATCCCCGACTATAGCCACAAGAGTGTATCTTGCGGAAACCCAGGCAAGAACAGAAGTCATAGCAGGATAATATATCGTAGACATAAACCAGCCTATAAAATAAGCGTAGGTTGTTCCGCAGGTAGCCTCAGCGTAGTCAACAGCACCACCGCATTTTTCGTACTTCGTAGCCATAACGCCGAACGTAACGCTTAATACGACCATTATAGCTCCGCCTATAATCCAGGCGAGAACACCCATAAGAGCATCGCCGGCAGTCGCCCTAAGCACAGTCTGAGCCTTAAAGAATATTCCTGATCCTATAACAATGCCGACAACCATGCATATAGCCATCGCAAGACCGTATTTTCTTTGAATTTTATTTTCCATTGCGTTTATCCTTTCTGTGACGAGTTCGTATCTAATTCACTTAATTCTATCATATATTTTTGAAAATAGCAACACATTTTTTCTTTATTTCACTTTTTGTTAGAATAAAGGAACGTTTTTTCCTATTTTATCTCAAAAAACTTGATTTTCTTTTACAAATTTGGTATAATACCCCTTGTATTTTTACTATTTTACTTTTGAGGACAGATATGCAACAAAGCAGCGCATCAAACGAGAACGCAAAAGGTGACAAGGCGTTTTCGAGTATAAGCTTAAAATCGTTTATCACGGTAATGATTCTCCTAATCTCCATTCTCATTATAAGCGGAGCGCTCTCATACTTTATCCCGAGCGGAAGCTTTGAGATAAGTGAGAGCGGAGTCATTATAGCGGACAGTTACGTGAAGGGAGAGGTTGACGGTATCGCCCCGTGGCGAGTTCTTACCGCACCCGTAAGAGTTTTCTTCTCGGAAGACGGCATTACCATCATAATGATATGCCTCTTTCTACTCATTATGAGCGGAATATTCAATCTGCTGGAAAAGACAAACGGAATCAAAATTTTCATAGGCAAGCTCGTAAGAGGCATTGCGAAAAAAGATAAAATTCTCATTTGCCTGGCGGTTCTCGTTTTTATGCTCTTCGGAAGCTTTTTCGGTATGTTTGAAGAGCTTATTACTCTTTTGCCGCTTATGATAATTCTCACTATATCTCTTGATATGGACACCATGATGGGACTCGGAATCTGTATGCTTTCCGCATGCTTCGGCTTTGCCGCCGCGATAACCAATCCCTTCTCGGTAGGACTTGCGGCATCTGTTGCGGGAATCGGTGTTACCGATGGCGTATGGCTTCGAATCATATACTTCGCTTTAATTTACGTTACCCTTTGCGCTTTTCTTCTTATTTATCTTCACCGTATAAGAAAGAACCCGCATCTCTCTCCGACGTATGAAGAAGACCTGCGCAAAAAAGAAAGCCTCGACGGTGTTCTAAAATCGGAAACCGTAGGTGAGGACAGAACCTTTAAAATCTATCTCGTTTTCTTTTTGACGGAGATAGTAATACTAGGTATTATAGCAACGGTGCCCGCTATTTCAGGCTACGCTATACCCATTCTTGCCGCAAGCTTCCTCGTAGGTGGCATAAGCGCGAGACTTCTCGTTACCAAAAATGCGAAAAACACCTTTAAACACTTCCTTTGCGGCGCATCGGCTATGCTTCCCGCAGTTCTGATGATAGCCGTAGCGTCATCGGTAAAGCTCGTTATGGTAGAGAGTGAAATAATCGACACGGTTATGCACTTCGTTATCGAAAATCTCAAAGACAAGAACAAATTCGTCGCAGTTATTCTTATATACCTTCTCGTTTTATTCCTGCAATTCTTTATCGGCTCGGCATCAGCGAAGATTATGCTGGTTATGCCGATAATAATGCCGATAGCCGCAGCGCTCGGTATATCTCCTGCGCTCGTTATACTCGTTTACTGCATGGCTGACGGCTTCAGCGATATGATAATTCCTACAAATCCTATTCTTCTCGTCGGACTTTCGATAGGAAACATTTCCTACGTTAAATGGCTTAAGTGGACCTTGGCTCTCCAGCTTATCGTCTTTGCGCTCACCGTTCTTATTCTCTTGTTTGCGGTTACTATAGGATATTAAGTCTTTTTGCTTTTAATTTTGATAAAAGCATTAATGCTTTGCAGAAATACGTCTTAAAACCTCCAATGCAAAAAAGAACTCCGCCGTAGCTTTACGGCGGAGTTCTTCGCTTAACTTATACTGATGAGAACAGCTTAATTGCAGCAGCAGCAGAACACGAGGATTATAGCTAAGATTATTATCCAGGTGCAGTTATCATCGAAAAGATTGCAGAAGCAGTTGTTATTCATATATGTTCTCCTCCGAGGTGTCTTTTGAGCATTGGCTCATTAGCATATTATGCCGGGAGGATTTTTTTGTTACCGTTTTCGGAAAATTAAGCCTTAATTTTCAAAATTCTTGATTTCGGGATTATAGCACTCGTCGTGGTCAACCGATATTCCGTACGCATATTCGGTTTTTCTTCCCTCTATCTTTATTTTTCCGTTATCGGTCACTGTTACGATAGCATAGAGCGGAGAATCAAAGAAGAGAGTCTGCGCTCCCATAGAAAGCGACGAATAAGGCATTTCAAAACTTCCTATGAGGTTGCCATCTTCATCATAATCCAGATAATCAAAGGTGTATTTTGGTTTTTCCGAGTCTTGCTCGGCATAAGGATAATAAGGCCGGCTCTTCCATATAGCGTTTATCGCTGCAGGACAGTCAAAATAGCACACGCCCTCGACTATGGCGTTATGATTTGAATGATAATGACCGTTTATAGCAAGAACAACGGTCTTTTCTCTTTTAGCGTTTACCTCGGCGAATATACCCCTCACCGCCTCAGCATCGGGAGAGGAATTCCATTCTCCCGAAAATGAAGCGTGAGAGAAAACTATGCACTTAAGCGACTTATCCGCGGCGTCAAAAAGAACATTCTTCAGCCAAGTAATCTGCTCGTCACCGAGCGAATCCGGAAGAGTATTTTCCTTAGGCTTCCCCCAGCTCTTAGTACGGTTATGCTCGTACTTTCCGTCGGGAGTTGCAGAATAGTTGGTATCAAGGAAGATAAGACGGAACTTTTCTGTATCGTAATAAGAGTACCCTATACTTCCGTCTTCTATCGATTTGCTCTCTGTTCCATATACGAGCTTATCTGTTCTGTTTGACAAAAGAGGGGTAATGCGCTGCATTGAATTATCCGTGCTCTCAAGCTCGTGGTTGCCGTAAACTCCAAATACAGACAAACCGTATTCGTTGTCAATGTACTTCTTCACAATCTCGGGTGAACCCTTATAATCATTGCAAAAATCACCTAAATGCACACAAAAATTTACTTTTTCGTCGTTTGCCGCCTTTAAAACCTCGTCAAGATGTTTCGTAGTTGCAGCATACATTTTCTTTTTGTAATGTAAATCCCCGAGCACTAAAAACTTAAGTTCAGCCATTTTGTTTACCTCATTTTGAAAAGTCGAATACTACCTTACCGTCTTTTATGACAAGTCTTGCCTCAAATGCCTTACCGCCCTTTGAGATAAATCCGCGCATTTTTGCAGTAGAGCCTTCGGCAAGCATACGCATCACCTCGAGCTTCGGTAGCGTCTTCTTGCATATAGTGAGTCCAACACGGAATTCACAGCCGCTGCCGTACCCCATACAGCCGTAGCTCATCTTACCGCGTACTACGTTCTTCCCGCAGACAGGGCATTTGCCAAGAATTTCTCCGTATTCACCGGTATCAACCGCCTCGGATTTTGGAAGAGGGTCAACTCCGCCTCGCTTGAATATTTCGCCTATCTCGTTTTCACAAAGCTTTACACTCTCGTCAACGGTCATTTCTCCACGGAATACGCGCTTGAGCGCCTTACCGAGCTCACTCGTCTTATACTTATCCATCATTATGGAAAGCTTATCAAGCGATTCGACAAGATATTCTCCGTCGGGCAAAATGGTATAAACGTCTTTTTTAAGGTCTATATATCCGCTTCGCTTGGCGTTGTCTATAATTCCCGTTCTCGTAGCCTCTGTTCCCAGCTCAAGACCTTCGAATATAGCACGGTATTCCTCAGCGTCGTCAACCTCACCGCTCTCGGCAAGCTCCTTCGCCTTGGCTTTATCGTCCTTGAAGGGATTTTTCAAATATTTGTTTAGCGTTTCAATGGTATAATGCTTCGGGGGCGTAGTTTGCTTTTCGGTAGGAGCGAAATTAATATTCACCTCGTCGCCAACCTCAAGCTTCGGAAGCACCTTGTCCTTCGTATTATAGTCGTCGTACTTAGTCCAGCCCGGAGTGATAATAACCGTTCCTTTCATGCTGAACTCCTCAAGCTCCCCGACCTTTATACGTATTTCACTCTTCTCCGCAAGGCATTCCTCAGCGCAGAACACCGCTACAAAGCGGCGAAGAACAGTTGAATAAACCTGCTTTTCCTTTTCCGTAAGCTTCTCAACCTGCGGAATCTTATAGGTAGGCGTCAAGGCGGAGTGCGATTCTATTTTTGAATCGTCGAAGATATATTTGGAGTCCTTGAAGCGAACGGGATAGCCGAGTCTTCCTACGTTCTGAATTATAGCTCTTATCTTATCCTTTTCAGCCGTGGCAAGATACTCCGAGTTGGTTCTCGGATAGGTTAAATATCCGTCCTCGTAAAGCTTCTGAATTATTTTAAGGCTTTCAGCCATGCTCATTTTATATTTTTTACCAAGCACGTTCTGAAGGGTCGAAAGGGAGTAAAGCTTTCCGGGAAGTATAGCGTCTTTTTTGCTTTCAACGAAGGTAACAGTAGCACCCGTTTCGTTATAAAGCAACGCTTCCTTTTCGGCGCTTGCTATATCGTCTGCCGAAAACTTCTTTTTACCCGTAAGCTCTATCTTCTCTCCCTTGGTTTTCGATGAAGAGGAGATTACGTAATACTTCTCGGGCTTGAAGTTTCTTATTTCCATATCTCTTTCGTATATAGCCTTAACAATAGGCACTATAACTCTTCCTACGCGGAGCAGCTTTCCGCATCTTATAGTGGCATACCGTGTAAGATTTACGCCGTAAAGCCAGTCTATATAGGTACGGGCAAAGCCCTCGTTCGCGAGGTTATCGTACTTTTCCTCGCTCTGCATTTCAAGAAGCGCCTTCGCGACGGTTTCGGGAGTCTGGTCGGGCAGCCAAAGACGCATTTGCGGCTTTTCCGACTTAAGAGCGTTCGCAACGCAAAGACGGACTATAATTTCTCCCTCTCGGTCAGCGTCTCCTGCGTTTACAATTGCGTCAACGTCAGGGCGGTTGCAAAGCTTTTCAAGAATACCGAACTGACGTTTTACGCCTGCATCGACCTCCCTTTTTCCGTCCGCTTTTTTAAGCTCAAACTTAAACGACTCCGGAAAGCAGGGTAAATTATCAAGAGTCCAGCCTCTTGATTCGTTCGGCTTGTCCGAGTAGGATTCTATGTCGGCGAGCGAAAACAAATGACCGAACGCCCAGCTTACGATATAATCGTTACCTATAAAGTAGCCGTTTTCTTTTTTCATTTCTCCCGAAATACCTGCGACTATGTTTCTCGCAAGGCTCGGCTTCTCGGCGATAATCAGCTTCATATTTCGCTCTCCTTTCATTTTTTGAGTGTGAATATTTTCCATTGTAACACATTATTCTGAAAATTTCCACCCCAAATTTTCATTTTTTGAATAAATTTACATTTGTCTTCCATCTCCGTTTCCCAAAATCCCCGAAGAAAAAGTAAATATACACAAAAAAGCGAAGTGTTTTTTTGCTAAAGTGCCGTTTTTAAATTTATCTACTTTAATTTTAAATTATATTATGTTATAATATGCTCGTAACAAAATTTGAGAGGTGGATATGGCAAAGCTTTATTTCAAATATGGAGCGATGGGTTCTTCCAAAACGGCTCAGGCGCTGATAACCAAATTTAATTACGAAGAGCGCGGAATGAAGGTATGGCTCATAAAGCCTTCGATAGATAACCGCGACGGAGCTGATATTATCAAATCAAGAGTCGGACTTTATGCTCACAGCTCGGCAATAGACAAATCCGACGATATTTTCGAAAAGTTTCTCCCGAGCAGAACGGACGTTGACGTTATTATTGCCGACGAGTGCCAATTTTTTACGGAAGAGCAGATAGATGCGCTTCGCAAAATCGTTGACGAATACGATATTCCCGTTTTATGCTTCGGTCTTCGCACCGACTTTCTCTCCCACCTATTCCCCGGCTCAAAAAGACTTTTCGAGGTGGCCGACTCAATAGCGGAGATAAAAACCATCTGCGAGTGCGGAAGCAAGGCTACGGTCAACGCAAGACTGGACTCGGATATGAACGTAGTTACCGAGGGAAGCCAGGTAATGATAGGCGGTAACGAAAGCTATATCGCTATGTGCCACAAGTGCTGGCGCGAAAAAATCAGAGCTCAAAGAGCAAAGAGGCAGTAATTAAAATATCTTGAAAGGCGAATAATTATGAATATCAATGAAATTCTCAAAAAATGCGACCATACTCTTCTCTCCCAGAGTGCTACCTGGAACGACATTAAAGCTATATGCGACGACGGAATCAAATATTCTACCGCGTCCGTATGTATTCCTCCCTCGTTCGTAAAGGAAGCAAAGAAATACGTAGGCGATAAGCTCAAGATATGCACGGTCATTGGATTCCCAAACGGCTACAATACTACCGCGGTTAAGGTTTTCGAGACACGCGAGGCTCTTCTTTCGGGCGCTGACGAGATAGACACCGTTATAAACATAGGTGACCTTAAAGCGAAGAAATACGGCGCAATTCTTGCCGAGCTTAAGGCTCTTAAGTCGGAGTGCGGTGAAAAAATACTCAAGGTTATTATAGAGACCTGCCTGCTTACTGACGATGAGAAAATCAAAATGTGCGAAATCGTTACGGAGTCGGGCGCAGATTATATAAAGACCTCGACAGGATTCTCTACCGGCGGAGCGACTCGAGAGGACGTAGCTCTCTTTGCAAAGCACGTAGGCGAGGGCGTTCTTATCAAGGCTGCTGGCGGTATCGCAAGCATCAAGGACGCGGAGGACTTTATAGCACTCGGAGCGTCAAGACTCGGCACAAGCCGTGTGGTTAAGATAGCGAAAAACGAAAATAGCTCATCAAACTACTGATTCAAAGGTAACATTTATGCTTAAACTCACCAAACTTCTTTTGGTATCGTTAACTTTGGCGGCTATTTGCCTTTTCTCGTCGTGTGAAAACACTGATAAAAACGACGAAAACGAAAATGATAGTAGCTTATCCGACTTAGATTCCATTGGTAGCTCAGACGCTGAAAATCCGTCCGAAGACGAGAGCGACACAGATGGAGAAACGAACGGCGTTCACGTTCATAATTTTTCATCATCGGTAATTTATCTTCCAACCTGCACGTCGGGTGGCTACACGCTCTACACCTGCTCGGATTGTTCAGAGACAAAGAAAGAGAACGTTACCGAAAAGCTTGAGCACGATTTTACAGTCGAATTTACTTTCGAGCCCACCTGCACTTTGCAGGGTTATATCCTTTACAAATGCTCCGCTTGCTCCGAGACGAAAAAGGAAAACACTTCCGAAAAGCTTGAGCATGATTTTAAATTTGAAGCTCTTAAAGAATCAACCTGTACCGAGAAGGGTTATACGCTTTACAAATGCTCAAGCTGCACAGCTACAAAGAAAGATGATTATACCGACCTTCTATCTCACAGCTTTGGCGATTATGAAATCATAAATCAGTCAACCTTTGATAAAGAAGGACTGAAGAAGAGGACCTGCTCAGACTGTCCCGCATCGGAAACCGAAGCTATACCGAAAATTCATCTTACACTTACTTATACCTCTGATAACGGTATCGATAAGCTGAATTACGAATCGGACGCGGCGATAGAATTCTCTTCCTACTTGATTTCACACGCAAATCTTTCCGATTACGACAACGTTACCGTCGTAGGAGAGTACGTTTCATCAAACGACCTCGAAATTATACGTTTTGGAAAAAATATAACGAAAATTCCCGATTACGGCTGCAACGTATCAACCGCATCGCTTTTCGAAGTAATAATCTCGAAGGACGTTGAGTATATAGGCACGAAGGCCTTTTGGAACAGCGAAAATCTCAAAAAGATGTATTTTGAAGGTGATGCTCCGAGAATAGATGACCAAGCATTTCTAATAACCTGCTCAGGCTCGTTTGAAATTTTACCAACCGAAAGCGCAAAGGGCTTTGAGGGAATTCTCTTCGGTGGTATGACAATAGTACGCGAATGGATAGTTGAAGATGAAATTGACGTCTTTTCGCTCACTCTCAATGAGTATTCGCACCTTGCGGCAAGAGACGCAGAAGAGCTTGCCAAAAGTATTCTTAAGCTTTACAGCGACAAAAATCAAATCCAGTTTGCTTATATTCCATATACAGAAAAAATAGAACAGTACAAGATTATCAAGGATTTTACAATTCAGCTTACGAAGCACGCTTCGACGGAAAAGGAAAAAATTGATATCATATACGACTGGATAGTTGATAACGTATCCTACAGTGACGATGCTCTTAAATATGATCCGTATCAGGTATTCGTAACGAAAAAGGCAATATGCGCCGGATACGTAACGCTGATGCACGATATGCTTGCGGCGGTTGATATTGTTTCATTCTACACGAGAGGCTCGACTCTTTTCGGCAATATGGCTACGGTTTCGGATATATTTAATCACAGAGAAAAGATTGAAACTCACGCCTGGCTTACGATTTGTCTCTCGGACGGTAGCTTCACCCGTTACGATCCAACATGGGGCGTTTCTAACAAGGAAGCTTACCGAGATATGAATCAAGAGGATCTGGCAAATCACGCAGTAACCTTTGAGGTTGACGGTCTTGAGGTAATCATAAACGGAGCCGATCACACGCTTTATAAGCTTGAAAATCACGGAGATATTCAATTCCTTTATGAAGACGGATATATCTACGCTTTCAACAACGGCATCTGCTCCGCAAACACTCATTCAACCGATTATTATAACTATTGGTTTGCTGAATCCTTCTTTTTGCGCAACGACAGCGTTTACCGATACGAAGGTGTTCAGCCTATGGCTTCCGCATTCAATAACGGTATCGTCAGCGCAAATTATATAAGCGGAAACATCGTTTTCTGCAGAGCAGACGGACGGCTTTATCCAATTTCAAGAGTCGTCGAGTTTGCCGAAATGCAGAACAAATACTACGGAAAATCCATCACATTCTCCCATGAATTCATATGCGTGAAGGACGGAATGATATTCAACAGAGTGCAAGATGAATTAGCCCTCGTTTGCTACTTCGGAACCGAAGAAAATATAACCGTTCCCGCATACGTTGACGGTCTTCCCGTTAAGGTTATAGGAGCAGAAGCATTTTACCACAATAAATACATAAGAAGAATCGTTATAGAGAACGGCATTGAAGAAATCTGGGTAAACTCCTTCTATAATTGCGAAAACCTTGAATACGTTTACCTGCCGGCATCTATGAAATACAACACAGCAAGCGAGCAGTGGTTAGGTACGAGCAGTATAAAATTTGAAAGATGCTTCAACATCTCTTGCATCGAGGTTTCTCCCGACAATCCAAATCTTACCTCTCTTGACGGAAACCTTTACTCCAAGGATATGAAGGAGCTTATTCTTTTCGCTCCAAACAATCAAATAACCGAATTCACCCTTCCTTCATCGGTTGAAAAAATAGGTCCTTACGCTTTTTCATATACAAAGGTCAAAAGCGTCAAGCTTAACGACGGACTTAAGGTGATAGGAGACTCTGCGTTCTGGTTCAGCGAGATTGAAGAAATAACCGTTCCCGGCGGTATAGAGCTTTCCGATTATTCATTTGCATATTGCAGCTATCTAAAATCGGTAACAATAGAAGAAGGCGTTACCAAAATTCCAACTGCCTGTTTTATTGATTGCCATAGCTTAATAGAGGTTAATCTTCCCTCAACCGTTAGCGAAATCGGAGATTTTGCGTTTGCTACATGCACAAGACTCTATATGCTCACTCTTCCCGAGGGCTTAAAGACCATCGGCTCGAGTGCGTTTTGCGATGCGTCGCTCGTATCAATTACTCTCCCCTCAACGCTTGAAGAAATAATGCCGGACGCATTCCTCGCCTGCAACAGACTGTTCGTTATAAACAATCTCTCTGCTCTTGTTCTTGAAAGAGGAAGCGAAGATTTTGGCGGTATTGCCTATTATGCTATCGAAATCAATTCCACGGTTAACAACGAAAATATCCACCTTACCGACGACGGCCTCGTATTCTACTGCACCGATGACAGAGTATTTCTCGTTGAATACATTTCTGATGGCAAGGAATTCTTGGTTCTTCCAGAAACCTTTATGGATAGAGAATATTTCCTTATCGAAAAAGTCTTCGCTGACTTTGATTTTATGGGTTGGGAAACGCGAACGTTATACGATTTCGAATGCTGGGAAATAGACACTTATCATTCGGGAAAGAACGTATCCCATCTCGTTATTCCAAAATCCGTTACCTATATTCCCTTACATGCTTTCACAGGCTGGGAATCGTTTGAATACATATGCTATGCAGGTTCGGAAAGTGAGTGGCAGACGGTTTACGTCGAATATTCCAACGGGTCAAACTCCGGGTTTGAAAAAGCAGCCGTTGCCTTCTATTCCGAAAACGAGCCTACCACAGAGGGTATCTATTGGAGATACGTGGACGGCGTTCCTACCGTTTGGTAAGGAGCAGGCTTTTCGAAAAGCACAAATGATTGTGATATTGAAAGGATTAAAATTATGTCAGAACAGTACACACCTCACATAAAAGCCACTTCGGCTGATTTTGCAAAAACAGTTCTTATGCCCGGAGACCCTCTGCGCTCGAAATTCGTAGCGGAGACCTTCCTCGAAAATCCTCGCCTAGTTAATAACGTAAGAGGTATTCAGGGTTACACGGGAACCTACAAGGGAGTACCCGTCTCTGTTATGGCGAGCGGTATGGGTATGCCCTCTATCGGTATTTACTCATACGAGCTTTACAATTTCTTCGGAGTTGAAAATATTATAAGAATCGGCTCTGCGGGAGGTCTTGCGGATAACGTTCAGTTACGTGACGTTATTATAGGTATGGGCGCTTGCACCAACTCTATGTATCAGGACCAGTATAACCTTGGCGGAACTTTTGCTCCGATAGCCAGCTACAAGATGCTTGAGCTTGCGGTAAACGAGGCAAGAGCGCTGGGCGTTCGCTATCAGGTAGGAAATCTTCTCTCGTCCGACGTGTTCTATAACGCAAATCCTAAATTCAACGAGGGCTGGTACAAAATGGGCGTTCTCGGCGTTGAAATGGAAGCGGCAGCTCTTTATATGAACGCTGCGGCAGCGGGCAAAAACGCTCTCGCTATATGCACGGTATCCGACCATATTTTGAGAGGCGAAGCGCTCGACTCCGATGCAAGACAGACAACCTTTACAGATATGATGAAGATAGCGCTTGAGGTTGCTATCAAGATGCAAATGTAAATAATAATTTACAAAGCAAACTCATTAACCAAAAAAAACGAGGGCGATTTTATGAAAAGAGTATTTCTTATAGTTCTCGATTCGTTTGGAGTCGGTGAAGCTCCCGACGCCGCGGCGTTTGGCGACAAGGGTGCGAACACGCTCCGCAGCGCATACAAATCGGGAAAGCTTAATATACCAAATCTAATCTCTATGGGACTCGGAAATATTGACGGTGTGGACTGCATTACCAAAGTCTCTTCTCCGTCAGCAAAATACGGAAAGGTCCGCGAGTTAAGCTCTGGCAAGGACACCACAACAGGTCACTGGGAAATTGCGGGAATAGTTTCAAAAAATCCCATGCCTACCTATCCCGAAGGATTTCCTCCCGAGGTTATAAAAGAATTCGAGGCGGCGGTTGAAAGGGGCACGCTCTGCAATCTTCCCTATTCGGGTACTGACGTAATCCGTGACTTTGGCGAAGAGCATATGAAGACGGGCAAGCTTATCGTTTACACGTCGGCGGACAGCGTTTTCCAGATAGCCGCTCACGAGAACGTAGTTCCTCTCGAAAAGCTCTACGAAATTTGCCGTACCGCACGCAAAATCCTTAAAGGTGAGCACGGTGTGGGAAGAGTTATAGCGCGCCCCTTTATTGGCGAGCCCGGTAATTTTACAAGAACGGCAAACCGCAGAGATTTTTCTCTCGTTCCGCCCGAAAGAACGGTGCTTGACAAGATAAAAGAATCGGGACTTGACGTTATCGGCGTCGGGAAAATCGGCGACATCTTCGCTATGGCGGGAATCACCGAGAGCTATCCAACCCATTCAAACCGCGAGGGCATGGAAAAGACCTCGGAGCTGCTTTCACGCGACTTTAGCGGTCTATGCTTCGTAAATCTCGTTGATTTCGATATGCTCTTCGGTCATAGGCAGGATGCCGAGGGATACGCAGCAGCGCTTTCCGAATTTGACCTTTGGCTTGGTAATTTTACAAAAGAACTAAAAGAAGACGATGTTCTTATCATAACGGCAGACCACGGCTGCGACCCCTCTGATGACAGCACCGACCACACTAGAGAATATATTCCTCTCCTAGTTTACGGAAAAGACGTAAATGCGGAAAATCTCGGCACGCTCGAGGGCTTCTTTAACATAGGAGAGCTTGCGATAAAATATCTTATCGGGTGAGGTTTTTATATGACGGTTAAAGAAAAACAAGATTTAATAGAAAAAGCCATTCTTGCAAGAGAGAAAAGCTACTCTCCGTACTCCAATTTTTCGGTAGGGGCAGCGCTTGTTACGAATGACGGGAAAATATTTACCGGAGCTAATATAGAGTCATCGTCTCACACACCTACGGTGTGCGCTGAGAGAGTCGCCTTCTTTACCGCAGTTCACAGCGGAGAGAAAAAATTCAAGGCTATTGCAATAGTAGGGGGTAAGTCGGGACTTCCTATATCCGACTTTTGCTCTCCCTGCGGCGTTTGCCGTCAGGTGATGGCTGAATTTGCAGACGGAGATTTCCTTATAATCATGTCAAACGGAAAAGATATAAAGGACTATAAGCTCTCCGAGCTTTTACCGCACAGCTTTGGCAAAGACAGCTTAAAGTAAACAATTGTTTTAAAATCAAAGCGAAATTTTGCGAGGTACCTTCCGTATGAGAATGTACGATATTATAGAAAAAAAGAAGCACGGCGGTGAGCTTTGCCGTGATGAAATATACGAAATGATAAAGCTCTACACAGAAGATAAAATTCCAGACTACCAGATGTCAAGTCTGCTTATGGCGATATACTTCAAGGGTATGACACCCGAGGAAACGTCAAATCTTACAGATGCTATGGCGACGTCAGGTGACACGGTTGACCTCTCTATGTTTGGGGACAGAAGCGTTGACAAGCATTCCACGGGTGGCGTGGGAGATAAAACAACTCTCATAGTCACTCCAATAGTTTCGGCAGCAGGCGGAATAGTTGCAAAAATGAGCGGAAGAGGTCTCGGTCACACGGGCGGCACGGTTGACAAGCTTGAGTCGTTCCCGGGCTTTAAAACCTCCCTCTCACCGTCTGAATTCAAAAATCAAGTAAGCGAAATCGGTATTGCGGTTATAGGTCAAAGCGCGAATCTTGCGCCCGCAGATAAAAAGCTCTACGCTCTGCGTGACGTTACCGCAACGGTTGACAGTATTCCCCTTATAGCCTCTTCAATTATGAGCAAAAAGCTAGCCGCAGGAACTCACTCGATAGTTCTTGACGTTAAATGCGGCAGCGGAGCTTTTATGCAAACTCCCGAAAAAGCGAGAGAACTCGCTCTTGCTATGGTAAAGATAGGAAAATTGAGGGGAAGAAAAACCGCCGCTCTTATCACGAATATGGATATACCGCTGGGTCACGCAATAGGAAATGCGCTCGAGGTAAAAGAAGCTATCGAGGTGCTACGAGGTAAAGGACCCGACGACTTGCGAGAGGTATGCCTCGCTCTTTCTTCGGTTATGATAGAGCTTTCCTGCAAGCTGACGCAGGGTGAAGCGGAGAAATTAGCCCGTGAAACGCTCGAATCCGGCAAGGCCTACACGCAGTTTATACGCTGGATAGAAAAGCAAGGCGGAGATGTATCCTACGTGGAAAATCCCGAAAAATTCGGAAAATCCAAGTTTATAAAAGAGGTGTATGCCGAAAAGGACGGCTATATACTATCCTGCAACGCAGAAAGAATAGGAATCGCCGCTGTATCGCTCGGAGCAGGAAGAGCGACAAAAGACGACACGATAGATTTTAAGGCGGGAATAATAATGGACAAAAAGCCCGGAGATAAAATTTCCAGAGGCGACGTTATCGCAATTCTTCACACGGATAGGGAGAATGCTCTCGCAGAGGCTGAGAATATTATTCTTTCAGCCATAAAAATTTCCGACGTCAAAACGGATAGCGGTAAAATGATTTACGACACCGTAAGATAATCCGAAAACTTATTAACGGTTTGCTTTGTCGCCCATGGCGACATAATGGAGATAAATATGAATAGCTGCATGATTATTGGAATAGCAGGCGGCTCAGGAAGTGGAAAAACAACGCTTGCGAAAAATATAGCACGACACTTTGGAGATAAAATATCACTTCTCCGCCACGACGATTACTACAAGGCGAACAGCTCACTCTCAAAGGAAGAACGTGAGCGCCTCAACTACGACCACCCCGACGCCTTTGATACCGAGCTTCTAATAAAGCATCTTGATATGCTGCGGCGGGGCGAAGCGGTAAACTCTCCCGTTTACGACTACTCGGCACACGACAGAAGCAAGGACATTCGTCACGTTGAGGCAAGCAGCGTTATAATTCTCGAGGGTATTCTAATATTCGAGAATAAGGAAATTACATCAAGACTCGATATGAAGATTTTCGTTGACACAGAC
Organism: Clostridia bacterium; assembly: GCA_017462485.1. Classification (GTDB taxonomy): domain Bacteria; phylum Bacillota; class Clostridia; order Oscillospirales; family CAG-272; genus UBA1740. Next base: position 157,761 of record JAFTRA010000035.1, read on the forward strand.
TCGGACGTGAGGATTCTGCGCAGAATAGCGAGAGACGTTATCGACAGAGGACGAACGCTTGAATCTGTTATCGAGCAATATCTTTCAACCGTAAAGCCGATGCACGAGGCTTTCGTTGAGCCGAGCAAAAAGAATGCGGATATTATAATTCCCGAGGGCGGCAACAATCCTATAGCTTACGGCATCATAATTGACAAAATAGAAAAGCATCTCTCAAAAAACGAATTTTGACGACGATTTTATGAAAAACTCATATAAAAAAATCATAACACCTCTTTACATAGTAAACATAGTGATTCAAGCCTTTATCACTCTTATCAGTCCGATAGTGATAATGCTTATTCTCGCTTACCTTGCGGTGAAGCATCTCGGTATAGGAAGCTGGATATACGTTGTTTTGATTTTACTCGGCGTATTTTCCGGGCTTTACTCAATGGTGGTATTTATACTGACAGCTTCACGCTCGCTCGAAGCGATAGATAATCAAAACAACCAAAAAGGAGAAAAGCGGAAGCAAAATGAACCAAAATAAAATTCCATTAAGGGAAGTTGCTTATATCGCCGTAGGCGAGCTTATAGTTTCGGCTCTTATTTGCATAGGATATCTTATTTTCAGAAAATTCGATTATACCGTTGCTCTGGGCGCAATACTCGGAAGCCTTGTTACCGTTTTGAATTTTCTTTTCCTTTGCATATCCGTCAACCGAGCCATAGATAAGTGTCTTATGGAATACGAAAGCTACGTTTCAAAGGAAAGCTCCGAGCCGAAATCCATATCGAACGACAGTGGTGAGACGGAAGAAACGAATGATGACGGCTATAATGACAAGGCGGCGCAATTTGCGAGAGAAAATCAAGCAAAGCTTGCAGCGGCCATAAAGCTCTCCTACGTCATAAGAACTGCGACGGTCATAATAGCACTTGTCCTAGCGTTTTTAACGGGAGTGTTCAACGTTCTTGCAACGGCAATTCCGCTCCTTTGTCTTAGACCTATTTTGAACGCGGCAGAAATATTCAGGAGAAAGGAGATAAAGAAATAATAATATGGACATAAACGTAAGCGGCGCAAAAATATATTTCAGAATCCCCTTCCTTGGAGGATATATAAACATAACGCAAACGGCAGTATCGCTTCTTGCGGTAACCTTAATTTTAATCATAGCCGCATATTTTCTCGGAAGAAATCTCAAAAAAAGACCCGGTAGAGTGCAGGTGGTAACCGAAAAGCTTGTAAATATGCTCTACGGTATGGTTGAGGATACAATGGGAAAGCATAATTTAAAATTTGCCCCATATATAGGAACGCTCTTCCTCTCCTCTATCGTGGGAACTCTGCTTGGAATGACTCAGATATTCCGTTCGACGACGGCAGACCTATCCGTAACTCTTGCATGGGCTCTTGTTACCTCGGTTATGGTATGGTATTCAAACATCAAGAATTTCGGCTTCAAGGCGTGGCTCAAAGGCTTTACCGAGCCGATAGTCGTAATGACACCTATGAATATAGTTTCCGAAATTGCTCAGCCTATTTCGCTTGCTTTCCGTCATTTCGGTAACGTTGCAGGCGGAGGAGTTCTGACATCTCTGGTTTATGCGGCGCTTGCTATGGTTTCAAATCTGCTCTTTGGCTGGCTTCCGGGACTTCTCGGAAATATTCCCTTCTTCACGGCGGGAATACCCGCATTCCTTTCGATTTATTTCGACTTGTTCTCGGGCTTCGTTCAGGCGCTTGTTTTCTCGCTTCTTACTATGGTTTACGTAGGAACGGCAAATCCCCCGCCGGAAGAGCTTCCGAAAACCTCTGATAAATCGCAGGCTTAAATTTCAAAACTAACCAAATCAAAATAAGCATTAAACAACAGCAAATAATAATTCAATAAAAATAAAAATAAAAAACATATTTGGAGGAAAAACAAATGGATATTGGATTGGCAATCGTAAATGCGGCAAGAGCGCTCGGAGCTGCGCTTTGTATGGGTATCGGAGCTATCGGCCCCGCAATAGGTGAAGGTAATGCGGTAAGCAAGGCTCTTGAGGGTATGGCTCGTCAGCCCGAAACGGCAGGCACGCTCCGTACCAATATGATTCTCGGATGCGCTATTACGGAAACTACGGGTATTTACTCACTCGTCGTAGCTCTCCTTCTTCTCTTTATGGGCGTTCTTTGATAGCTTATACAGAACAAAACTTATCAAAGCCTGCCGCAATCTTACTAATCAAATATCTTGCGGCAAAAACAAGACTAAAGAGCAAAGGAGAAAAATATGGAAGTTGTACTTGACAAGTTTGAGGCCTTCGTAGGCGTCAACTTCTTTACCATGATTTTTGCATGGATAAACCTGGTTATACTTTATGTTTTTCTTAAAAAGCTTCTCTGGAAACCGGTAAAGAATATGATAGATTCAAGGCAAAAGGAAATCGACGATATGTATTCCGAAGCCGAGGAATCTCTCAAATCCGCTGACGAAATGCGTGCGGAATACGAGAAGAAAATCTCGTCTGCCGACGAGGAGAGCGAAGAAATTTTAAGACGCGCGCAAAGACGTGCTACTCTCCGTGAGGAAGAGATTCTGAAGGAAGCCGACAAAAAGGCTAAAAGAGTAATGGAACGCGCTGAAGAAGAAATTATGCTCGAAAAGCAGCGTGCTATCAATGACGTTAAGGACGAGGTATCGTCAATAGCGCTTGATATTGCGGAAGCGGTTATTGAGCGTGATATTGACAAAGCCGACCACGAGGCGCTTATTGACGAATTCATTGATAAGCTTGGAGAGGAAGTATGAGTAACGTAAAAAATTATGCCGAGGCTCTTTTCTCACTTTCTGAGGAGCTTGGCAAAAGCGAATCCGTGCTTCTTGACGTTTCGACGGCAAGAGACTCGCTTTCCGAAAACCCCGATTACCTCAAGCTTGCGGATACTCCGGTGGTAAGCGTTCCCGAAAAGCTCTCGCTTATAGACAGCGCATTCTCGTCGCTCGATGAATCGGTCGTGAGCCTTATGAAAATACTCTGTGAAAAGCACTCAGTGCATTTGTTCTCTGATATTGCGAAGGAATACGTCTCACTCTACAACGAGTCAAGAGGTATTTTCTCCGCAGAGGTAATAAGCGCTGAGCCGCTCGCAGAAACTCAACAAAACAAACTGAAAGAAAAACTCGAAAAAATAACGGGTAAAACCATAGTTATCAAAAACACCGTTGATAAAAGCGTGCTTGGCGGTATCAAGCTTCGTTATATGGGACGTGAGCTTGACGGAACGCTCAAAGGCAGACTTAACGCAATAGAGAACGCTTTTAAAAACACAATACTCTGATTATAAGTTGGTGGTATAATGCAGTCAAAAATCGAAGATATCAGCAAAATAATTAAAGAGCAAATCCGTAACTACTCAAAGAAAATAGAGCAGGACGAAATAGGATACGTTATCTCTGTGGGTGACGGTATCGCAAAGGTGCACGGTATTGACAAATGCCGCGCTAACGAGCTGCTTGAATTTACGAACGGTACGTACGGTATGGCTCTTAACCTTGAAGAAAACAGTATCAGCGCAGTGCTTCTCGGTAACGACGTAGGAATAGCCGAGGGCAGCGTTGTAAAAAGAACCGGTCGTGTCGTTTCCGTGCCGGTAGGCGAAAAGCTTATCGGAAGAGTCGTTAACGCTCTTGGAGAGGCGGTTGACGGCAAGGCTCCCATTGAGCCCGATGAATACAGACCGATAGAAAGACGCGCTTACGGAATCATAGAAAGAAAATCGGTTTCCGTTCCCTTGCAGACGGGCATCAAGGCTATCGACGCTATGATACCTATTGGAAGAGGTCAGAGAGAGCTTATTATCGGTGACAGGCAGACGGGTAAAACCGTTATCGCTACGGATACCATTATAAACCAGAAAGGCAAGAACGTTATCTGTATCTACGTAGCTATCGGTCAGAAGCAGTCCACTGTCGCGAACGTGGTTGATACTCTCTATAAAAACGGAGCTATGGATTACACAATAGTCGTTTCTGCGACGGCAGCGGAATCCGCTCCCCTGCAGTATATAGCTCCCTATTCGGGCTGCTCTATGGGTGAATATTTTATGGAGAAAGGCCGTGACGTGCTTATTATATACGACGATTTATCAAAGCACGCTGTAGCATACAGAGCGCTTTCGCTCCTCATAAGAAGACCCCCCGGCAGAGAAGCTTACCCTGGAGACGTGTTCTATTTACACTCCAGACTCCTTGAGCGTGCGGCTCGTCTTTCGGACGAATGCGGAGGCGGCTCGCTTACGGCTCTCCCAATAATTGAAACCCAGGCGGGTGACGTTTCAGCGTATATTCCGACGAACGTTATCTCAATCACGGACGGACAGATATTCCTTGAATCCGAGCTGTTCCACGCAGGCATACGTCCTGCGGTAAACCCCGGTATTTCGGTGTCAAGAGTTGGTGGAAACGCTCAGATAAAGGCTATGAAAAAGGTTGCCGGCCCATTAAAGCTTCTCTACTCTCAGTACAGAGAGCTTCAGGGCTTCGCTCAATTCGGCTCAGACCTTGACAAAGATACTATGGCAAGACTTGAGCAGGGCAAGAGAATCGTTGAAGTTCTCAAGCAGGACAGAAACTCTCCCATAGCGGTAGAGCTTCAGGTAGCTATAATCTACGCTGTCGTAAACAACCTATTGAACGACGTTCCAACAGAAAAAATCAAGGCATTCGAAACAGAGCTTTTCGAATATCTTACGGCGACTAAAGATGAGCTTCTCAAGCGTATCAACGAAACGGGGCTTCTTTCTTCCGATGACGAGGCAGAGCTTAGAGATGCTATATGCGCCTGCAAAGAAAAGATATTTGGGTGATTTTGAAAATGTTTGTTTACATTTTTAAAAAAATTACTAATGATAGGAGGCAAACTTTATGGCCGGAGCATCTATGAATGATATAAAAGCTAGAATAAAAAGTGTCAACGGTACGATGCAAATAACCAAGGCTATGGAGCTTGTCGCTACCTCAAAGCTCCGTTTGGCTAAGGCAAAGGCAGAAGGCTCAAAGCCTTATATGGAAACTCTCTCGGAGGCTATGAAAACCGTCTTTTCTTTTGCGGCGGATTCGGAATCTGTATTCGTAAAGGAACGAGATGGGGGTACGCTTTACGTAGTTATTGCGGGTGACAGAGGTCTTGCCGGGGGATATAACAGCAACGTTCTTAAGCTTTCTCAATCGGCAAATGATAAAAACGTCATCTATTTACCTATTGGAAAAAAAGCGCGTGACTATATGCAAAGACGCGGATACGCTTCCCTTACCGATGACGAAATCAACGTTTCGGATTTAAACGTCGGTAAATGCTTCAACCTTGCCGCAATGATTTGCGAGAAATTCAAAGCGGGCGAATTCACCTCGCTAAAGCTTGTATATACAAAATTTATATCTATGCTTTCACAGTCGGCAACGATGCTCGACCTTCTCCCCCTTGAATCCCTATCGCAAACGAACCGCAGCGAGCCCATTTTTGAGGGTGATATAGACGAGATTATCGACGGAATAGTGCCCGAATATATAGGCGGAATTTTACACGCGGCAGTATGTGAGGCTATGGCTTCCGAATGCGCCGCAAGAAGAACGGCTATGAACTCGGCAAACAAAAACGCCGAGGAAATGATAGACTCGCTCACCTTGAAATTCAACAGAGCGCGTCAGGCGGTTATCACTCAGGAGATAACCGAGATAGTATCGGGAGCGGAAGCGCTCTGATAGCCAAAATTATGAAAGGATTATTTTTCAAAAATGAAAAATGTCGGAAAAATCATACAGATAATAGGACCCGTGCTTGATATCAAGTTTGAAAACGGGCATCTTCCCGACCTTCTCAACGCCATTGAAATAGACTATAACGGCACAAAGGTGGTCTGCGAGGTTGCGGGTCAGCTTGGCGACGACGTTGTAAGATGTATCGCGATGTCATCAACTGACGGTATGTCTCGAGGAATGGAAGCTGTTGACACGGGTACGGGCATAACCGTTCCTGTAGGCGAAGAGGTCCTTGGAAGAATATTCAATATTCTCGGTGATGCGGTGGATAATCTTCCCGCACCGAAGACAAAGGAAAGATGGTGCATACACAGACAGCCCCCGTCATTTGACGAGCAGGAAGGAACTACCGAGATTCTTGAAACCGGAATTAAGGTTGTTGACCTCATAGCGCCGTATGCGAAGGGCGGTAAGATAGGTCTTTTCGGCGGAGCAGGAGTTGGTAAGACGGTTCTTATTATGGAGCTCATCAACAACATAGCGAAGCAGCACGGCGGTATTTCTGTATTCTCAGGCGTCGGAGAGCGCACCCGTGAGGGTAACGACCTCTATAATGAGATGAAGGAGTCGGGAGTTCTTTCAAAGACCGCTTTGGTTTACGGTCAGATGAACGAGCCGCCCGGAGCAAGAATGAGAGTTGCGCTCTCGGGACTCACTATGGCAGAATATTTCCGTGATAAGCAGGGACAGGACGTGCTTCTCTTCATTGATAACATATTCAGATTTACACAGGCAGGCTCTGAGGTGTCGGCGCTTCTTGGACGTATGCCCTCGGCAGTTGGATATCAGCCCACCCTCGCAACCGAAATGGGCGCGCTTCAGGAGCGTATAACGTCAACGAAAAAAGGCTCTATCACATCGGTACAGGCAGTTTACGTGCCTGCCGACGACTTGACGGACCCCGCTCCCGCAACCACCTTTGCCCACCTTGACGCAACTACTGTTCTTTCACGTAGCATTGCATCTCTCGGTATATACCCTGCGGTTGACCCGCTTGATTCTACCTCACGCATTCTCTCCCCTGACGTCGTAGGCATTGAGCACTACGAGGTAGCGCGTGGAGTGCAGAGTATTCTCCAACGCTATAAGGAGCTTCAGGACATAATTGCCATTATGGGTATGGACGAGCTTTCGGAGGACGATAAGGTTATCGTAAACAGAGCGAGAAAGATACAACGCTTCCTCTCCCAGCCCTTTACGGTAGCGGAGCAGTTCACCGGTATGGAAGGCAGATACGTTCCCGTTAAGGAAACCATAAGAGGCTTTAAGGAGATACTTGAGGGCAAGCACGACAATCTTCCCGAATCCGCTTTCCTCTTCGTCGGAACTATTGACGAGGCGGTTGAAAAGGCAAAAAGTCTTCAGTAACGAATAACTGTAACGGGTTAAAGATATGAAAAACTTATTTCTTAAAATCGTATCTCCTGACGGAGAAATTTTCTCAGGTGAAGCAAAGAGCATACTCGTAACTACAAAAAACGGAGAGGTCCAGATACTCAGCGGTCACGCTGATTTCTTTGCCCCCCTTGGAACAGGCAGAGCAAAGCTGACTCTTACCGATGGAAAAGAAAGACTCGCCGCATTATCGGGCGGATTCATTCTCGTATCGGCGTCCGAAACTAAGGTTGTTTCCACTACCTTTGAGTTTTCGGATAAAATAGACCTTGAACGAGCAAAGCTCGCCAAAGAAAAGGCAGAGGAAAAGCTTAGAGCGGCAAAAAATGACAGGGATATAGAAATAGCCAAGGCAAAGCTCGCAAGAGCGCTCTCCAGAATAGCGGTTTGCGAGGCTGCAAAATAAAAGAGACCTTTTATCAGAAATTATACAAAAGCGAGATGGATATTGTAGCTTACAGCGTCCGTCTCGCTCCTTTTATGCAAGCAAGAAGATAATTAAGGTTGAAAACCTGCGGCTTCTCTCTGAATTTAGCAATCCAATTTATCAAGCTCGCTTAATTTGTATCTTGACATTTTTTATATATAATGATAAAATAGAGGTTGCGTTTTGAACATAAGGACTTACAAAAAACGGGAGTGAAAAAATGAACGTAGTATCCGACATAATCTATAGCGTTGCTATTTTGTTTATTATGATGATTCCGGGAATCATTCTGAAGAAGACTAAAATGATTTCCGACGGATTTGGAAAGGGACTTTCAAATCTTGTTTTATACATAGCTCAGCCTGCTCTTATCTTTCTCGCTTATCTGAGAGACTTTGACAAGGACATTCTTGTAAATTCAATATACGTATTCATTTTCTCGGTAGTAGCGCACAGTATTTTCTCGGTAGTTGCTCTTTTCGTATTCAAGAAGGCTCCCGACGCTGAAGCTCGTATGCTGAAATTCTCAACAATTTTTGCAAATGCCGCATTTATGGGAATCCCTCTTATCAAAGAGGTTTTGGAGGATACCTACCCGGGCGCAACGCTTTACGCTTCTATCTATAATATAACCTTCAATCTCTTCCTTTGGTCCCTCGGTGTAAATATTTGCACGAAGAACAGAGATATAAACAACGATGGAACGGACGACTTCAAAGAGGTTTCGGAGCTTACTGCAAAGAGTGATGACGACAGCAAGGTTAAAAACGGCTCGGGCTCAATTCTCAAAGCGCTTCTGCACCCCGTTACCATCGCCGCAGCAATCGGTCTTATATTCTTCATTCTGCCGATAAACAGCTACGTTCCCGAAATAGCCATCGATTCACTTACGAAGCTTTCTAACCTCGTAGCACCGCTCTCAATGGTAGTTATAGGCTTAAGACTTCCCGATATTGACTTTAAGGGCATTTTCAAGGATAAAAATATGTATATCTTCCTCGCCCTGCGCCACTTTGCCCTGCCCGTTACTATGATAGGCATAATCAAGCTTTTGGAGCTTATAGGTCTTGCTATCAATCCGGCGGTATCATTTGTAATCGTCATACTTGCGGCAACACCCGCGGCAACATCTGCAACCATGTTTGCGGAGAAGTTCGACTGCGATTCTGCGTACGTATCAAAGCTCGTTGCGGTATCAACGCTGCTTTCGATAGCGACTATTCCCCTCGTTATGCTTTTACTCTGATAGTTCGCAAATTGTTATAATATTTTTAAGGAGTGCGTGTTTGGGCGACCTACTTTATCGTAGGTCGCCCAACTAAGTTTGCCCCCTCGGGCAAGTGAAGTTTACTTTGTAAGTGAAGTTATCCTACGGATAGTGAAGTTTTGCCTTCGGCAAAGTGGTCAAACTTAACTTCACTTGTGCAAAGCACAAACTTCACTGCGTAGCAACTTCACTTTCACGTTAGTGAAAACTTCACTTATTACCGCCCGAAAAATGAAAAGGTATAACACACTATACCTTGCAGGGCAAGGTCGTGTGCAAAAGGGACGAGAAAATCTCGTCCCTTTTGATATTAATAATAAACTGCTTTACGGTAGGTATCTGTTGTCGTGCTCCTTATTCTTTACCTAAAAACATTTCAAATGTAAAATCCAATGTGCAAAAAAAATTATATTTTATGGTGAAAATATTATAGAAATATACAAATAATGTGTGCTATACTGAGGTATGGACTACTAAAAAGACTCGAAGGAGCTTATTATATGAAAAGCGTAGATTTGAAGGAAAGTGTTTTTGCAAAAAGTATGAACCTTAACGACGAATGGTTTATAGCGAAAGACTCTGAGAACGTCGGCAAGAGCGAGGAGTGGGAGAAAAGCGTGCGTGAGGATGCCGTACCCGCTTACGTTCCTTCTATAATTCAGCAGTTTTTCCCCGAATATCACGGCACAGCTTACTATTGGTGCAAATTCTCCGCAAACGTTGAGCTCGGTAAAAACGAGCGTGCGCTGCTTCAGTTCGGCGGTGCAGATTATTTTGCGGAGGTCTGGCTTAATTCTGTATATCTCGGCTCGTACGAGGGCGGTGAGACCCCCTTCTCCTTCGACGCTACTGAGTGCATAAAGCAAGGCGAGGAAAATCTTCTTTGCGTTCGTATAATAAATCCCTGCGACAAGTATATTGACGGATTCAACCTTTCCAATACTCCCCATCGAAACAAGGTTATAAGAAAGAGCGCAGGCGCAAACCTTAACCATGGCGGTCTTTGGTACGGTGTTTCTCTCACGATAGTTCCCAAGGTGTATGTTAAGGATAAATTTCTTGCAGGAAATATCAAGACGGGTGAAATCAACTTCACCGTTACCGCATCGTCGTCAGTTAACTCGGTAGCCGTAGCTACCCTGACTGTTGCGGTTTACGAAAACAACGATTTTGGAAACAAGATAACCGAAAAGGCCTTTGCGCTTGACACTACAAACAAACGCGAATTCAAGGGAGCTATATCCGTTCCCGGATTTAAGCTTTGGAGTACCGACGAGCCAAATCTCTACCGTGTTGAAATCAACCTCACCACCGAATACGGCACGCATACGTCATTCGTTAAATTCGGATTCAGAGAATTTACGGTTAAGGGTGGATTTTTCTATCTCAACGGAAAGAAGACCTTTGTTAAATCGGCTCATTCGGGTAATGCGTTCCCCATAGGAGAGATGCTCCCTGTAAGACCCGAGCACACAACAAAGGACTTTATATACGCTAAAGCAAGCGGCTTTAATATGCTCCGTGCAATCGCGGGTATGTTCCGCCCCGAGCAGCTTGACGCGGCCGACGAAATCGGTCTTATGATATACGAGGAGTGCTTCGCTTCCTGGTGTATGGGTCATTCTCAGCTCGAGGATTGGCAGAACGAGGAAGAATTTCAGGCTAACGTTAACGGTAAGCACGCCGACCTTCCCGTCGATGACGAGGAAAAAATGCTTGAGCGCTGGAGAGCTTCTACCGAGAAAATGATTCTGCGCGACAGAAACCATCCATCTATAGTAATCTGGGGACTTCTCAACGAAACCAAAAATAACAGCGTTTTCAGATGCGCAAGGGATTATCTTCCGAGGGCAAGAGAGCTTGACCCTACAAGACTTATTATCCTTAACAGTGGAAGATTCGATTTTGATTTCAGCGTAGGCTCTGCGGCAAACCCCTACGTCACCGAATGGGAAAATACTTGGGGTATGGACGGTCACCCCGAGATGCTTAACGAGGTTCATAAATACAAATGCTCGGGAGATTGCCATTTCTACGCTCCCGCTCCGATTTCAAAGCCCGATGCCAAATTCTTTAAAATAATGGGCTCCAACGTACCTCGTCCTATGTTCCTTTCCGAGTTTGGTATTGGCTCGCAGTTTAACGTAATTGAAGAATACAAGCACTTCGTACAGTACGGTGAGCGCATCGACCTTGAGGATTCAAGCTGGCTCAAATATCAGAGTGACAGACTCACCGAAGACTTCTATAAATTCGGTCTTGAAAAGCTCTTTGCTTCACCCGAAGCGCTTCTTAAGGAAACGCAAAGAGTTAACGCGGACGAGAGAAAGAGAATATTCGACCTGCTCCGCTCAAATCCCTATCTTGCAGGCTACTCCTTGACAGGTCTTCTTGACCACGGAATGTGCGGTGAAGGACTATGGAGCTATTGGAGAAGATGGAAGCCGGGTATGTACGACACCGTTTCGGACGGATTCGAGCCGCTTCGCTTCTGCCTCTTTGCAACGCCTGCCGTTTATTCGGGAGAAGAATTTGAAATTGAAGCGCACCTTGCAAACGAAGGCGTGCTGAAGAGCGGAACCTATAACGCTCGCTTCGCAATCACCGGTGACGACGGAGTTGCAGACTCCTTCTCGGTAAGCTTTGAGCTTAATGGAGACGACTTTGCGACGCCTATTATGAAGCGCACCGTTAAGCTTAACGTACCGGCAGGCAGATACGAGCTTACGGCATCTCTTGACGAGGGCTCACCTGCGGGATATTCAACAGAATTCTTCGTTTTCGAAAGAAAAGCAAAGATAGTAAGTGAAAAGAAGATTTATCAGCTCGGATTCAATGAAGCAGAAAAAGCGCTTCTTGACTCTATGGTTGAGGGCGTGCTTACTTACAATGGCGAGAGTGACGGTGTAATACTCGTAGCAAGAACCGATACAAACGGTGTTGCACGTGTATTTGAGTCTGCCGAAAACGGAGCAAAGGTATTCTTTATCGACCGCGGAATGCTGTTTGACGAAAAAAATTTCAACGCAGTAAAGGCGCTTGATGGCACGCTTCGTATGGATTTCTATTACGACTGGCTCTACCACAAGGACTACGCTTTGCTTAACCGTGAAATCTTTGACGGCTTTGGCGATAAGATAGCTCCTCTCACAAAATTCGGAGATGCGTTTGCGCGCAACCAAGCTTTCCTTACCGACCGCACGCCCGATTTCACACCGTGCCCCGGATTCGTTACCGGATACTACAACGTTAATATGTCATACGCTTCAATGCACGCAATTCTCGGATATAAGCGTGGTGAGGGAGAGGTTTATCTCACCGTATTCAGACTTCTTGAAAATATCGGTCATCCCGTTGCGGAAAGACTTATTTACAACATTGTAAAATATATGCTTGGAAGAATTTAATTCTTATTTAACCATAACAAAAACATAAAAGTCATAGCCGACCAAAATCGACTATGACTTTTCATTTTTCAACTCATTTGAAATGTTTTATTTACATTTTAAGCAAATCAGAGCTTCTAACCAATTAAACCACGCCCTGAGCAAGCATAGCATCTGCTACCTTGATAAATCCTGCAATATTCGCGCCTGCAACAAGGTTTCCTGCCATACCAAAGGTCTCTGCCGCCTTAACCGAGCTTCTGTAAATATTCTTCATAATATCCTTGAGCTTTTCGTCAACCTCTTCTGCCGACCAGGAGTAACGCATAGAGTTCTGGGACATTTCAAGACCCGAAACCGAAACACCGCCTGCGTTTACAGCCTTAGAGGGAGCTACCACGACGCCGTTCTGCATAAGGTACGCAACCGCCTCGTTGGTGGTAGGCATATTGGAAACCTCAACGTAGTACTTAACTCCGTTTGCGACTATCTTCTTTGCCTCTTCCATATCGACCTCGTTCTGCGTTGCGCAAGGCATAACTACGTCAACCTTAACACCCCAGGGCTTCTCGCCCTTGAAGAACGGTACACCGAACTTATCCGCATAATCCTCTACTCTGTTACGGCAGGAAGCTCTCATTTCAAGCATAAAGTCTATCTTTTCCTTGGTGTTTACACCGTCCTTATCGTAAATATAACCGTCAGGACCGGAAATTGTAACAACCTTACCGCCAAGCTCTGTAATCTTAAGAGCCGTACCCCAAGCTACGTTTCCAAAGCCGGAAATAGCAAAAGTCTTGCCCTCGATATCCTCGCCGAAGTCCTTTAGCATATAAGCGGTGTAATAAACTGCTCCAAAGCCTGTTGCTTCGGGACGTATAAGCGAGCCGCCGTACGTGATGCCCTTACCCGTGAGAACTCCCGTGAACTCGTCACGAAGTCTTTTATACTGACCAAAGAGATAACCTATTTCTCTTGCGCCAACTCCGATATCGCCTGCGGGAACGTCTGTATCTGCGCCTATGTACTTCGAAAGCTCGGTCATAAAGCTCTGGCAGAAGCGCATTACTTCCATATCAGACTTGCCCTTGGGGTCAAAGTCAGAGCCACCCTTGCCGCCGCCCATAGGAAGTCCCGTCAAGGAATTTTTAAAGGTCTGCTCGAAGCCGAGGAACTTGATAATGCTTTCATTTACGCTGGGGTGGAAGCGCAAGCCGCCCTTATAAGGACCTATCGCGCTGTTGAACTGGATTCTGAAGCCGCGGTTAACCTGAACGTTTCCGTTATCATCAACCCACGGAACTCTGAACTTAATAATTCTCTCGGGCTCGACGAGTCTTTCAATAACGCCTGCCTTTATATATTCGGGGCGCTGCTCAAGCACGGGCTCAATTGACTCAAGCACCTCACGCACGGTCTGGTGAAATTCGCTCTCACCGGGGTTGCGGTGCTCAACGCGCTCCATAAGGTCATTTAAATAATCAGATTTAAACATGGGATTTTCCTCCAAATTCACTTAGTAGTTTTAAATATTTTTAAGTATAATTTATTTTAACACATACAACTTGTGAAATCAATAGTTTTGCAAGATATTTTTGTGATACTTGCAATTTTTATACATTTTTTGAGTTTTTTGCTTTTAATTTGCAACATACTTTGGATAAAATATGCAGTTTTTTCACAACTTACCTCTTTTATGCGTGCTGACGTCGGGTAAAATATTATCAGTATTTCGAAAAATCAAGAAGCAAGGATACAAGCTATGGGTGCAATTAAAAAACTGAAAAGTCGGGTTTTATCGAAAAACCTCAATCTGCCCGCCAGAGCCTCGCTATTCTTCACCGCATCAAACCTTGTGGCAAAGGGCGCGGCTTTTCTGCTTACCCCTCTTTTTACAAGGATTCTTTCACCCACTGAGTACGGAGAATATTCTCTTTTCGGCAGTTACCTTACAATATCAATAGTTATAGTAAGCCTTGAGCTTCCCGGCGGAGTTATAATGCGAGCTTTTCAGAAGAAAAAAGAGCTTGGCAATCTCACGCTTATATCAGCGTTTTTGCTTTGTGCGCCGCTATCTCTTCCCACCACTCTTACGCTTCTATCCTTAAAAAGCGGAGGCGGAATGACCTTTCCTTTCGCCTACCTTTTCCTCTTTGTTTCGCTTATCTCCCTGACCGTGATAAATCTTTACGTTTCAAAATGCAAATTCCTTTACAAATGGATACCTTATCTCATAATAAGTGTTATTCAAAGCGTTGCCGCACCTGTGATAAGTATTCTCCTTATAAGTTTGAATTATTTTGGCGAGCTCGGTCACGTTAGCACGAAAATCGGAACGGTTTCCGCTATACTGTTTTCACTTGCATTTGTTTTAACCGCAATAACCATAAAAAAAGCCGTCGAAGAAGTTAAAGCTTTAAGTATGAGCCACCGAGAAATATGGGAGCACGTAAGGTCATCTGTAAAATTTCTCCTAAAGCTCTCCCTACCTCTTCTCCCCTACTATTTTGCGGTTATGCTTATATCGCAATCTGACAAAATGCTGATTTCAAGGTTTCTTGGCAAAGGTGAGCTTGGAAAGTACTCGGTTGCCTATTCCGCAGGAATAGCTCTCACCGCCATAACAGGCGGAATTATGAGCTCGCTCTCCCCTTGGCTTATGAGGAAGGCACGTGCAGGCGACTTTGAAAAAATCAAGGAAACTCTTAACACGGTCGTATCCCTTTCCGTCGTATTCATAGTATTATTCCTCTCGGTCGCGCCAGACGTTTTCACCTTTCTCGCTCCTATGGAATACTCCTCTGCCTTGCCCGTAATGTTTATAATATCACTTATACCGATTCCCCTCTCTCTTTCGCAGTGCGCGTCAAGTATAGCTATCGCAGAGGAGAGAGTGCGTGGAATTTTACTCTCGGGAATAATTCCGGCTCTTACCGTTTTAGCTTTTGGTATTCTACTCATACCTCGTGGGAATTTATATCTCCCCGCCATCATTACAGCATCGGGATATTTTATTTTGATGGCGTTAGGAATCAGAAACGTTAAGCTCATAACGGGAAAATATATGATAAATGTAAATAAAACATTCCAAAAGCTCGTGTTTTTAATTTTCTTTAGCGCTCTTATCTATACACTAAAGGATTATATGGCGCTCCGCTTTGCGATTATATCTATCTTTTCTCTTCTTTTATTATATATGCTAAAGGAAACCGCAGAGTTACTGAAAGAAAAATGATTTTTACAAAAATAAAAGCAAGAACGAACGGAGGCTTAATTCCATTTATTCTTGCTTTTTAAATTTATATTGCCGAATTATTATTTACCCTCTTTGAGAGCCGCGCGCTTCTGCGCCTGAATTCTCTTACGGGTGGGGGTATCAAGAACTACCTTACGGAGTCTTATGCTCTTGGGAGTTACCTCGATAAGCTCGTCGTCATTGATGAACTCAATTGCCTCTTCAAGTGACATCTGTATAGGCGTAATAAGCGTAAGCTTCTCGTCAGCGCCCGACGAACGAATAGCCGTAAGGTGCTTTTCCTTGCAGACGTTAACCTCGATATCGTCGCTCTTTGGATTCTCTCCAACTATCATACCCTCATATACGGGGGTTGCGGGACCTATAAAGAGAGGTCCTCTGTCTTGCGACTGGAAGAGTCCGTAGGTGGTGGCAATACCCTTTTCGCTCGCAACGAGAGAAGAGGTGAATCTCGTCTTGATTTCTCCCTTGAAGGGCTCGTATCCTGCGAAAATAGAGGAGATAAGTCCCTCGCCTCTTGTGTCGGTAAGAAGCTCGCTTCTGTAACCGAAGAGACAGCGCGTAGGAATAGTGTAATAAAGCTTTTGTCTCGTTCCGTGGAGCTGCATATCGTTAAGGATACCCTTTCTTGCTCCGAGCTTTTCCATTACAGAGCCCATATACATTTCGGGTACATCTATTATAACGTTCTCGATAGGCTCGCACTTAACGCCGTCGATTTCCTTGTAAAGAACTCTCGGGTTAGAGCAGCAAAGCTCATATCCCTCACGGCGCATATTTTCTATGAGTATCGAGAGGTGCATTTCGCCTCTTCCGGCAACTCTGAAGCTATCGGTGGTTTCACCGTCGGTAACTCTTAAGGAAACGTCCTTGAGAAGCTCTCTGTAAAGACGCGCGCGGAGGTGACGGGAGGTAACGAACTTACCCTCTTTACCCGCAAACGGAGAGTCGTTTACCGCAAAGGTCATCTCCATAGTAGGCTCGCTTACCTTAACGAACTCAAGGGGCTCAACGCATGAGGAAGCGCAAACGGTATCTCCGATAGAAATATCCTCGCAGCCGGAGAAGCATACGATATCGCCAACCTTTGCCTCGGTTACGGGAACTCTCTTAAGTCCGTCGAATTGATATATCGAAACTATCTTTGCAGGCTTTGACTTACCGTCGCCGTGATAGTTACAAATAGCAACGCCCTGGCCCTGCTTTATCGAGCCTCTCTCGATTCTTCCTATACCGATTCTTCCTACAAACTCGTTATAGTCAATAGAGGATACGAGAAGCTGGAGTGGGTCCTCCTCTTCTCCCTCGGGAGCAGGCATATATTCTACAATCTTATCAAGCAAGGGAGTGAGGTCCTTACCCAGAGTATGAGGGTCAAAGGAAGCCGTTCCCGCTCTGCCTGAGCAGAAAAGCATAGGAGAATCGAGCTGCTCGTCGCTTGCGTCAAGCTCGATAAGAAGCTCAAGAACCTCGTCAGCAATTTCGTCAAGTCTTGCGTCCGGGCGGTCAATCTTGTTAACTACAACGATAACCTTATGATTCATAGCGAGAGCCTTTTCAAGAACGAATCTCGTCTGTGGCATAGGTCCCTCTGCGGCATCAACGAGAAGTATAACACCGTTAACCATTTTAAGAATACGCTCAACCTCTCCACCGAAATCGGCGTGACCGGGAGTATCTATAACGTTTATCTTTACGTCTTTATAATGAATAGCGGTATTTTTTGCGAGTATCGTAATTCCGCGCTCACGCTCAAGGTCGCCCGAGTCCATAACTCTGTCAGCCATCTCCTGATTATCACGGTATATACCGCCCTGACGAAGCATCTCGTCAACAAGAGTGGTCTTTCCGTGGTCAACGTGGGCTATAATTGCAATGTTTCTTAAATCTGTACGAATCATTTTTTATCCCTCATTTTCGCATTTTCATTTATCAAGCTTTAAATCAACTTTATTAGTTTATCACAAAATCAAATAAAATGCAATATTTTTCGCAACTTTCCACAAAAATATTATATTATTTTGTCTCATTTAGCCAACACCAATCGAATTTGAATATATTTTATGAGGCGCCTTTTTTGCGCAAATGCGTTAAAAGGTCTGCAATATTAGCTTCTCAGAAAAGGAATCAGCCATAAAAAATAATGCCGGCTTTTTAACGTAGCCGGCATTGTTATTTCCAATAAAAAACGCAGCAAATTATATTAGTCTCACTCTTATCACACCCTCGATTTTCTCTATCTTTTCTATGGCATCGGGTGATATCTTCGAGTCGGTTTCTATAAGCGTGTACGCAAACTCACCCTTTGAGCCGTTTGCCATATGCTCGATATTAAGCCCCTCGCCCGAAACGATAGCCGTAATTCCCGCAATCATATTCGCTATGTTTTTATGGCAAATTCCCACACGCATACCGGGTTTAGCCGAAGTAACGGGGATAGATACGGCAGGATAGTTGACCGAATTTTTGATATTTCCGAACTCTAAATATTCGCAAAGCTCTCTTGCCGCCATAACGGCGCAGTTATCCTCGCTCTCCTCTGTCGATGCGCCAAGATGAGGAATATTTATTATTCCCGGCACGCAAACAGTCTCTTCGTTCGGGAAGTCGGTAACGTATCTTGAAACCTTACCCGAGGCAAGAGCCGCCTTTAAATCGCATGCGTTAACAAGCTCTCCTCTCGCAAGATTTATTATCTTTACACCGTCCTTCATTTTTGCTATCGTCTCTGCGTTTATCATTCCCTTGGTAGTCGGCAAAGCGGGAATATGTAAAGTTATGTAGTCAGATTTAGCAAAAATATCATTATAATCATCGGCTTTTACTACCGAGCCCGAAAGATTCCAAGCGGCATTTACGCTTAAATACGGGTCATAGCCAATAACCTTCATTCCAAGTCTTACTCCTGCGTTGGCGACAAGCCCGCCAATAGCTCCGAGTCCTATAACTCCAAGCGTTTTGCCAAACAACTCGCAGCCCGCAAATTTACTCTTCCCCGCCTCGACCTCTTTTGCGACGTCGGAATTTTTATCAAGTGAATTAGCCCAGTTTATACCGTCAACGACATCTCTCGAAGCAAGCAGAAGCGCTGCCAGAGCAAGCTCCTTTACTGCGTTGGCGTTAGCACCGGGTGTATTGAATACGACTATACCCTCCTCCGCGCATCTATCGCAAGGAATATTGTTTACTCCCGCACCGGCTCTCGCTATTGCTACGGTCCCTTTATCAAACTGCATATCGTGAAGCTTTGCCGAGCGCACCATAAGGGCTGCGGGATTTTCGGCAGTGTCCGAAACGCAATACTTTTCTTTTTCGAAAACGTCTGTTCCAACCTTTGCTATTTTGTTCATCAGCTTTATATTTTTCATAAAAATCTACCTCTTTTCAAGTATCAATAATTATATGCGCCGTTCTTCAAGCTCATTCATTACGACGAAAGAAAAACGCACGGGCAACCCCTTGCCGAGCTGCCCGTAAATTTTAAAATTTAGAATTTAGGATTTTCAAGCGAGAATTTCTTCATAAACGCAACGAGCTTTTCAACGCCCTCATAAGGCATGGCGTTGTATATAGAAGCTCTCATACCGCCTATCGAACGGTGACCGCCGAGATTTTTAAGTCCGCACTCGGCAGCTTCCTTGATAAATTTCTTATCAAGCTCATGGTTGCCCGTGACGAATACAACGTTCATCATAGAACGACAATTTTTATCAACGGGAGCGGTATAATATTTCTGGCTATCAAGATAATCATAAAGAAGACTCGCCTTCTTTTCATTACGTCTCTTCATCTCCTCAAGTCCACCGATGGATAAAACCCACTCGAAGACGAGCTTTGCCATATAAATGCAATAGCAAGGGGGCGTATTGTAAAGAGATGCGTTATCCGCAAGCACCTTGTAATCAAGCATTACCGGCGTATCGGGACGGGCATTCCCGATAAGGTCCTCACGAACGATAACTATTGTAAGTCCTGCGGGAGCGATATTCTTTTGCGCTCCTGCATAGAGAAGACCGAATTTACTTACGTCTATGGGCTCGGAAATGATACACGAGGATATATCTGCAACGAGGGGAATATTTCCCGTATCGGGAATATAGTTATACTTCGTTCCGTATATCGTATTGTTAAAGCAGATATGAACGTAATCCGCATCGGGACGGAAGTCACTTCTCTCAGTTTTGGGTATAGTTGAAAATGCGGGCGTTGCTCCTGCCGAGCTTGCGGCAACCGCAATATCACCGTACTTCTTTGCTTCCTTCATAGCCTTATCGGAGAACTGACCCGATACTATATAGTCAGCGCATTTATGCTCTGAAAGAAGATTGAGAGGAACAGCCGCAAACTGCGTTGAAGCTCCGCCCTGAAGGAAAAGAACCTTATAATTTGATGGAATATTCATCAGCTTACGAAGTGATGACTCTGCCGACTCGATAATTTCAACAAAATCTTTTGAACGGTGGCTCATCTCCATTACCGACATTCCGCTCTCCCCGTAACAAAGCATCTCGCTCTGTGCACGTTCAAGAACCTCTAACGGAAGCATAGAGGGTCCCGCCGAAAAGTTATAAACTCTCTGCATAGCTTCACCAATATTACCTAATAAAAACCGAACGATATGGACGTTAAAGGCGCGCCGCACGTTTGCGTTTTTTCATTCACAAAACACTATGGCGCAAAATGCGAAAAACATCGGTATCCTTTTAGGTTTTTCTCTCAGGCAACTCCTTTCAATTCATTTAATATGCCTTGTATTATATATCAAAGGAAACAATTTGTCAATACGTGAGCGTGAATTTTTCTATAAAAAACTCGATTTCATAAATTAAATTTGCTTTATTTAAAAAAAGTAAAAAATATTTCAAAAAGGTATTGACAATCCCCCTTCACTATGATATAATATGCAAGCGGTTTAAAATAGACCGTGCGTCATGGCGGATTAGCTCAGTTGGCTAGAGCGTCCGGTTCATACCCGGCAGGTCGTTGGTTCAAATCCGACATCCGCTACCACATGGCTCGTTGGTCAAGCGGCTAAGACACCGCCCTTTCACGGCGGTAACGGGAGTTCGATTCTCCCACGAGTCACCAGAAAAATACAGAGGTACCCACTTTGGAGTACCTCTTTATTTTTTTGATGCCCCATGGGCATCATCGAACTTTCTCGCATATACGTACTGCAGATTTGATTATTACAAAGCTCGCATTTTGCCAATGTTCTCTTTTTGCTTATTTCGAGTGCGAGGGAGTTCGCATACCGCCTTTGGCGGTATCCCGCGTTATGCGTGGGTATCGGCGCTCCATTAAAATGAAGCGGAACGCTTGCCGCATACTTTCCGCACGCTAGCGGATTCTCAACGCAAATTCTCCTACGAGCTTGCCGCTCGGGTCGTTTCTTTCATCTTGTTAATTTATCTTACAAAATCTATCCTACCTTCTCAGAAGTGGCACTATACCGCTCATGCGGTATGCACCTTATCATAACGAAGCACCCGAGGCAGCATTTTGCGCCTCGGGCTTCTTTTTTCCTTTTATATTATTGCTGTTTTTTCTTATTTCTGTCTTTTTTATCTTACATTATCTTTCTGTTACTTTAAGCTGCGTTTTCGTCAAATTCGGTGCCGTCGGGGTTAAATATTTTTGCCGAGCCAGAGAGATAGTTTCGTATATTGCTCCACTCGTCAGAGACGAAATTGCTATCGGTGATTTCATCGTAGCCGTAGCCACGGTTTGCGATACCGCAGGACTCAACTCCGCTACCCAACGTTATCGAAGTTAAGGTCAGCTTTAAGTTGATGTAGAAATTCTCAAAAGCGCCTGCCGCGATTCTTATAACCGAGTCGGGAACCGTGTAATTAGTAGCAGTCTTGCCCGTAGGATACTTTACGAGAGTGGTAAAGTCTTTATTAAAGAGAACGCCATCGAGCGAAGCGAAGGATGGATTATCCTCATCTACGTTTATAGCTTCGAGCGAATTCATATCAAAAGCATCGTCCCAGATGAATATAACGCTTTCGGGAATATACACCTCTGTTACCTCAAGAGGTGTTTTATATGTGCCGTCATATTCTACGGCTATGCAGCCGGTTTTAAAGAGTCCGTTTTCGATTCTTCCAATTGAAATTACGTCAAAGGTTACGCCCTCATACACAACGCTAGAGGGAATAACTACACTGCCAATCGTGTCAATAGAAACGAGCTGAACAGACTTATAATCTGCTACGGCATATGTAAGGTCACCTACCTTAAAGGTGTCTCGAAGCATAATCTTTGCCGAGTCGAATACAGTCTCGGAACGTGCGGGAAGCTCGTATGCGAAGTCCGAACCCGTGTCGTCTTTTTGGTATGGAGTATGCGACGATATAAAGGTGCTTGATTCAACCGTCCACGGACCGTCTATCCAGCCGACGTTCTCGGTATCGTTTACGCAGAAATATCTATGAGATATGCCCCACATAAACTCGGGCGTGTCGTCCCAGGTAAGATCGCACCAATACCACTCACCGTCATCAAGCTTAACGAGGTTCCATGCGTGCGCCTCGCCTGCATAGCCAAAGACTAGTATATTGTCTATTTTGCAAAAGTTCAGCAAAAGCTGGAAGGATTTAGCGTAAGACTCGCAAACGCCGTACCCCGTGTCAAATACTCCGAGTATATTATGCGCCCATACGTCATCACTTGGCGTCACACCGTCTTCCTCGTATGAATAATCGCAAGCAAGGATAATCAAATCGTGAAACGCGAGAGCCGTATTATAAGCAGTGTCCGAAAGAGCCTTCTCCACAAACACCTTAACACCCGTGTATATTTTAGAGTTATACACGCTTCTCACGTCAGCATCGATATATTCATCATACGCTTTAAGTTCAATTACCTTAGATGTATATGTCACCTTCGTGGATATCCAATAGTAAAGAGGATGATCGGTACGGTATGCACTCCACACCGCTATTGCTTCCTCAGAAGTAAGTCCCAGAGCTGAATAATCTATGCTCGCCACTATTCCGCCATCTCCTGCATCAATACCGGAGGAATGGAAATAATCAGCCTTTTCATCTATCAAATTGTAAAGTTCGGTTAACTTTTCAGCCTTATTCAGCTTTAATAAACTCTCGTAAGCATACGTTCCGTCATAGCTATTTGGATTCGAATAATCGTCCGAGAAAACGAACTGCTGCTTGACTATAACGTATCCGCAAACCGAACAATGCTTTCCCTCGGTTTTTGCCGGAGAAGTTGCTGTTGCCTCGGTGGCAGGGTCTATAACCTCAGTATGCGAAAGCTTCGGTATTTCTTCGCCTTGAGTTATGACAACACCGCAAATCTTACAATAAGTATGAGCCGTTCTTCCGGCAGTTTCGCAGCTCGCCGCTCTTTCCGCTTCTACAACAAGCGTATGAGCAGGAGCGATATTAACATTCTTTTTCTGACCGCACACTTCGCAGGAATACTGCTTAATTCCATTTTCCGTACAGCTTGGAGCTGTCGAGGATATAAGCACGAACTCGCACTCGTGAGGATTTTGGTCACCGTTATTAAGCTTGTCGTCAAATTCGTCCGTATAGCCGTCGGTATCCGTATCGGGTATAAAGCTCGATATATCGCACGAGGTGAACGCGAGCGTAATGAATACTGCGAGTATCAAAATAATTACTTTAACTTTTTTCATATTGTTATCCTCCGTAAGCTTTGTTTTCTACATATACATTCCATGCCCTACGAAAATTCTTTCCCTGATAAAAAATCAATACGTGTTAGATTCCCAAAAATTCTCCGTTTTCAACCGTTGTTGTTACGTTTTTATACCTGTGGAAGAGATTCACGTACTTCAAAGCGCAGAAGCTCTTCTCTCCCTTGATTTGATAAACGGTATTTTTTATGTAAAGGTTGAGCTTGTTTTTACCCAGTACGGTTATGGCGGAAACATCATCAAAAACAAATAATTGTTTACCTATTGACGCACCTGACAGAATTATTTTATCTCCGTAAAGATTAAGCTCGGCATTTTTCTCGATAACCTTCTTGCTTTTGTAAAGCATGACCTCTGAGAGTCTCACACGCTCTGTATAAAGTGCTTTGTCGGTAAAACCTCGAGGGTCAAGCGAATTAACAAAGCTGCTCTGATAATCATACCAATCGGCAACAAATCTGAACGGAAAATCCCCGTCTATGCCTGAAAACTCCTTTGTCGGAAGATATCTTGCACTTCTGCCGCAGCGCTTGCACTTGATAACGTCACCGCAGGTTTCAAATTCCGAGAGTCCATGGCTCTCGCATACGTAAATGGCTCTCTCGAGTCCCTCAGCAAGATGCTTCGAGCGGAACTCTCCCGTAACGCGAGCCTCGTCAACGTAAAGCTCTCGCGTCACGTGAGCATAAAGCTCGTCATCACTCATAGCGCTGTACGTATCACGGTCAAGCACCGACGAAACGTAAACTCTCATTTTTCCGCATCTCACCTTATCACTCCAGCGCGGGTGTACTCCGTAGCCGCCCTCGATTCTTACGAATGCCACGGGCATTTTCAGGGCCTTTATAAGACCGACTATCGCGGGCTTCATATAACCTGTTCTGCCACTGTATGTTCGGTTGCCCTCGGGAGATACCGCTATAGTGCCGCCCTCTTTTGCCACTCGCATACAGTTGAGCACGGCGGATACGTCCGACGTCTGCTTTTTGATTGGAATAGGCTCGACGAGATACTTCAAAATTTTCGATACAAAGCCAAGTGAAAATATATCCTCACTTGCCACGTAGTAAACCGGAAGCTTAAACGGCATTCCGACGAAGAATTGGTCGAATCCGGTTTGATGATTATATAGCACCAGATAAGGACCGCTATCCTTACCGTCAAATTTCTCTATCGTTATATGATATTTCACTTTGCAATAAAGGTAGATGAACGGATAAACCAAGTGCTGAACTATCTTATGTCTCGGCTTTATCCACTTTTTTCTTTTTTTCTCCGACCTCTTCATTAAAAAAATCCTTTCAAAACCTTAACTTGCGTACTTAATTCACGCTTGCTATAGGATATTTTAGCACAAAGTGCCATTTTTGTCAAACATCTTTCACTATGTGAACATTTTGTAAATTTTATAACGCTTTTTCTAATGGCACAAGCCGTCTTTTTTTACTTTTTTGGAGCCTTTTTCCGATACTTCCCCATATGTTGCCGACAAATAAAAATAAAAAACTTTAATTTTAGACTTGAAAAACGCGCATTTATATGTTAAAATAAATTAATATATTATATATGCCCGCATATCAGTTGCGTTCGCATATATGAATGGAGATACGGAATGCAAGAAAAATTTATCAGCCTGCTTTATCCGAATGAGGACTCGCAAAGCTTTCATTCTTACAGAGATAATCTTCCCGATATAAGCGATGCGGTTTGCGATGAGCTTGGTCTTACCGACCTTTTCGCCCTTAAAAGTTGCTCACTCAGTGATTTTTTTACAGAGGATATCGACGTTATAAGGTACAGGCAATCGACACTTAACGATATATTGAATATTCCCGAGCTCAAGAGCACGCTTTCCGAGGTCCACCCTATCCTCGACGATATTCAGCAGCTCAGACGTCTCGATATGGAGTCGTCAAATTCGGGCGATTCTTACCTTTACAGCATCACCGAAATTGAGCTTTACGTAAGCTGCATAGATATGCTTAAGCGTGGCTTCGAGCCTATAAGAGACAGAATTAAAAGTCCCGCGTTCACTACCCTTGCGGACTTCGTTATAGAGCTTGCGGGCTCGGAATATTACGCCGAGCTTAACAAAAAGCTTTCGGCTCTCGCCTCGAGAGTTCACGAGGTAAAGAGCGTTACAATAGGAGTCAACCTCGACCGTGAGCTTCGCCCCTCATACGCAGGAGTGATTTCGGTGAACGCCGAGCAGTTCAAGTCAGGCAAGGTGCTTGACAAGATTTTAAGGCTTTCATTCAAAAACGACGCTATGACCTGCATCTCCGAGCTTTCACCTCTGGGCAAGGGTCAGAGCGATAACAAGCAGGAGGCGCTCGTTGCGGCTTTCCACTCTGCAATAGAGGACGTATTCAAATCCTCGGTCAAGGGCTGGCGCTCCATCGTAGGCGAATACGTGCTTGACAATACCGATTTCCTTTTACGTCTCTTACCCGAAATAGAATTTGTGTCCAAGGCGGCAGACCTTACAAAGAGACTTTCGGAGCATCCCGGCTGCAATATGGTTATGCCAACGCTTCACCCCATAGAAGACAAGGTATTCCGCGCGCTCGAAATCTTTAACCCGAGAGTAGCTCTCGCAATAGACGACGAGATAGTAACGAACGATTTCGAGTTTGACGACAATGCGAGAATTTACGTTTTAACAGGACCTAACCGAGGCGGTAAATCGGTTATCACGGTTGCGGTAGGAGCGGCAGTGGCGTTCTGTATGCTCGGACTCCCCGTTCCAGCTAAAGCGGCTGACATATCCCCCGTTGACGGAATATATACGCATTTTCCCGAGGGCGCTGACGACACGATAGACAAAGGCAGACTCGGAGAGGAATGTGCAAGACTCCGTGAAATTTTTGACGGCGCAACCGAGAACAGTCTTGTGCTTCTCGATGAATCTCTTTCGTCAACGGGAGCTTACGAGGCGGCGTACATAGCGTCGGAAATCCTTACAGGCTTTGCAGTGATGCGCACGAGAGGAATTTTCTCAACGCACCTTCACGAGCTTGCCGCAAGAGTTCCCGAAATAAACGAAAAATCTCGTGAGCTTGGCGGAATACAGATTGACACTCTTGTTGCGGGAATAGAAGAGGGCAAGCGCTCCTTTAAGATAGTCAGAGCGAAGCCGGACGGAAAATCCTACGCAAGAGATATAGCGGACAAATACGGTCTCTCCTTCGAGAGCATTATGGCTAAAGCAAATTCGAGGAAAGGAGACGCTCAATGAGTATAGTTATAGGCATAGACGTCGGAGGCAGCACGACGAAAATAGTCGGCTTCAAGAAATGCGGTGATGACAGAGGGCTTATAGAGCCTCAATTCGTCAAAGCCAACGACCCGATAACCTCAATATACGGCGCTTTCGGAAAATTTACAGACGAGAACCGCATTTCCCTCTCGGAAATTGATAAGGTTATGATGACGGGTGTAGGCTCAGCATATCTTTCAAGAGGTCTCTACGGACTTGAATGCGTAAAGGTTCCCGAATTCAAGAGCATCGGCCTCGGAGGACTTTATCTCTCTAAGCTCGAACGGGCGCTATGCGTCAGTATGGGAACGGGTACGGCTCTCGTTCACGCAGTACGCGGCGGCGAGATGAGTTATCTTGGAGGTACGGGTGTCGGCGGAGGAACTCTTATGGGACTCTCAAAGCTCCTGCTTCAAGTCGAGGAAATCGAGCATATAACCGAAATGGCAAACGGCGGTGACTTAAGGAAAATTGACTTAAGGATATCCGATATGACTAAGGAAAACACCTTGAGCGAGCTTTCCCGCGACCTTACGGCAGCGAACTTCGGCAACGTCAGCGATATTGCCGAAAAATGCGACGTAGCGTCGGGACTTCTGAATATGGTGCTTGAGACCGTCGGTATGATTTCGGTATTCGGCGCAAGGTCTTGCGGAGTAAAGAATATTATCCTTACGGGGAACCTTACCGAGCTTGACTACTGCAAGAAGAAATTTGTTCAGTTCAACGAAATGTACGAAAAAGAGGGACTGAACTTTATAATCCCACCGCTTGCGAGATTCGCGACGGTTATTGGCACGGCTTTGTGCGGATAGCCGAGGTGGAATATGAGCAAAAGCATTTTACGTTTTATGATACCAAAGAGTCTCGTCGAGTACATAACGCTCGACAGTACGGTGCGCCAGGCGCTCGAAAAGATGCGCTTTCACAGATACACGGCAATTCCCGTTCTTGACTCCAAGGGTAAATATATAGGAACGCTTCGAAACGACGATATCATCGATTGCTTTATGCAAAACGGCAGCTTCGATAAGACGGCTCTTGAAAATATCCCTATAAGCGATATACTGAAGCCGTCATCGTCAAAGCCGCTTATGCATAACGCATCGCAGGAAGACTTAATCGAGGGAGTTAAGGAGCACAATTTTGTGCCCATCGTTGACGACAGAGGGTGCTTTATCGGCATCATCTTAAGGCGCGAAATACTCGACCGTCTTCTGCAAAACTTCAGAGAATTTTAAATTTGATATAAAGAATGTCAAAGAGCCATACACTCTTTGGCAAGGGAGGAAAAATGAGCGAAGAAATGAAGAATCAGAACGCTTCCTCTGACGTGTCGGGCAACACGCAGACCGCCGCGGATAAGCTCAAGGTCGCAAATCAGACGCTTAACAATGCGAATGAAGACGCAAAAGCTCGCCGTGAAGCTGAAAAACAGAAAAAAGCGGAAGAGGAGCGCGAAGAACGCGCAAGACAGGAGGAAGCCGAGCTTCGCCGCAAGGAAGACGAAGCAAGAAACGAGGCTTATCTCAAAAAGAAGCAAGCCGAAATGGAGCACGCTGAAAATTACAGAAAGAAGCTCCGTGAGGAAAAGGAAAGACGCAGAGCTATGGCAGCTCAGCGCAAAGCTAACAAATTAAAGGAAGAGGCAAAGGCAGAGGCAGAGCGTAAAAAACGCGAGGAAGAAGAGCTTGCTCGCGAGACCTTCGCGAGAGAGCATAAAGAGGACGCAGAGCGCCGTAACGCCGAAAAGGACTCATACCTTGACAGAGTATCCAAGAAGCAGCAGGAGAACGAAAAGGCTGCCGAGGACTTCAAGGCGGCTAAAGAAGAGGCTGAACGCGAGATGAATCGCCTTATGGAAGAGCATGCCGAGAAAGTACGCCGTTTCAATGATAAGGCGAAGAGCTCTACCGCTCGGAATATTGAGAAAAGCGAAGCGCCCAAGGAATCGGTAAGCGATGCCGATGACGACGTATTTACCATTACCTTTGACGAGGAAAACAAGCCTGCTCTCTCAAACGGTGACGACGATTTAATCACCCTCACCTTTGGTGACGAGAATCCCGAAGCACCTAAAGCGGCTGTCAATACGTCAGATAACGTTATCACACTTGATTTAAACGAAATCGAAGGACTCTTTGACGAACCGAAAGAGCCCGAGGTAAGTGCGCCCGAAGCGGCTCCGAAGAGCGAAGCTCCCAAAGCGCCTGCCGCAAAGAAAGCCGCTCCCAAGGCAACAAAGACTCCCAGAGCTCCTGAGGCTCCTAAAGCTCCCGAGGCTCCCGAGACTCCTAAAGTTCCTGAGGCTTCTAAAGCTCCCGAGACTCCCAAGGCTGCTGCGATGCCCGTCAGACGAGTAAAGAAGAAAAAGAAGAAGCCAACGAGCGTAAGACGCCCAATGAGTCCTCTAGAGGCTTATCTTATGGGCAACAGTACCTATGACCTTGCGACGAAAGGAACAGATTTTGGCAAGGGCCACGAGGACAAGAAAAAGAAAACCAAGTTAGCTCTTGAAAATTTTCCTATTCCTCCCATCAAAAAAAGCTCTGATGGGAAGGACGGATACAAATACATATCATCTACTGCAGAAGACCCCGCGCAGACCGGTGCAAAGAAGTCTGTCAAAAACAAGAAGAAAGGCGGAGACGAGGATGACGATAGCAATCTCAATCCTTCTCTTGGTGCAGTAAGTGCTGTCGGTGCAGCCGGTGCCGTTACTGCAGCTCTTGCGCTCGGCGCAATGGCAGCCACAGATAAGGATAACTCCGCTGCACAAACTGATACAGAAAAATCCCCCACAGCTTCCGAAGCGGCTCTGCCGACCTCGGAGGATAAGGTCACGGACACCGCTTCGCCTATGGCAGAAGCGCCCGTTGTAATTCCCGTTCCGGTCGTTATTCCCGAGAAGGACGGAGAAAAGGACGTTCCCGAGAGCTTAAGCGCTACCTCGGAGGCGGCAGCCGATATCTCTTCCCAATCGCCGGAGAGAGACGAGCGTAATGCCGATGCAGAAAAAACCGACGAGGCTTTGATTAGCATTCCCGAAGGCTCATCCGAAGCAAGTCCTCTCAATGACAGCGGACTCTACGCTGCTATGGAATCAGAGGAAGCTGATGCCGACGCAAAGAGATTTGCGGAAAGTCAGAGCGCATTTGCCGCTGCCGCTCTTTCGAGAGAAGCGAAGAATATTGGAAAAGACCCCGTCGAGCTTGCAAGAAAAGCTGATGACGAGGCTCTTGCAAAGTCATTTGAAGACGCGCAGAGTAAAAAGGAAGAGCTTGATGGAATATCAAAGAATCTTCCCGAAAACGAAAAGGCACTTGAGGACAAGAGCTTGTCCGACGAGGAACGCGACGATAAAGATAGCGTTTCGGCAGGCGAAGCCGCTCTTATGGCGGCTGCGGCAGCTACTGCGCTTGACCAAGCGCAAGAAGAAAAAGAAGACTCCGAGCAGTTTAAGAAAAGCGAGGATGCCGCAAGCGACGTTAAGGCTACTCTTGACGAAAACGCAAGAAACGAAGAAACAAAGGACGGCGTGAAGGTTATCACTGACGAGGAGAGCAAAAAGCTTTCCAATGCCGAAAGCGCCCTTGATAAAAACACCGAAGAGATTGCTGACGCAAAGCAATTCTCCGACAAAGAAAAGGAAAGAGAGCTTGCAGAAGTAAAAAGCGCTCTTGACAGAAATACCGAAGAGACGGCAGAGTCCGAAAGGCTTAACGAAGAAGAAAGCGTTAAGAGCAGGATAGCCGATGAAGAAAATTACGTAGATGTAAAGGAAAGCGAAGCTCTTTCCGAAGCCGAGGCATACGAAGCGAATGAGCTTGCCAAAGAGCAGAATGCTCTTGAAAATCAAGCCTTAACATCCAAGCTTGATGACGAGAGTGAGGAGCGCTCTGATGCAAAGCAATTCAGCGACAGTGAGGCTGCTCTTGCTGCAGCGGCACTTGCGGCGCAGCTTGACGGAAGAACCGAAGAACAGGCCGATGCCAAGAGACTTTCCGAAGAGGAAAAGGAAGCAAAACTTTCTGCCGCCCGTGATTTGCTTGACAGCAAGGCGGAAAGAAGCGCCGAGGTAAATGCGGCTGCTGAAGAGGAAAATGCGAGATACGTTGCAGCGGCAGAAGAAAATTACGGCAAAGCTGTCGAGAGCAAGAAGCTTTCCGACGAAGAAAGAGCGAATGCCGACAAACTCCGCAGCGAAAGTGATGCTCTTACCGCTGAGACGCTTGCGGCGCAGCTTGACGGAAGAAGTGAGGAAGAGGCTGATGCCAAGAGACTTTCCGATGAAGATAATGCTCTGCGAGCGCAGACTCTTGCCGATGCATACGGCGATGGCAGGGCAGTTGCCGAGGAGATAAAAGCAAAGCGTGCCGAGGAAATTAATGCCGAAGACGAGCGTCTTGGCGAAAAATATTCTAAAGAAAACGATGAAAAGCTTGACACTAAGGCATCCGCCGAGGAGCAAAGAGAGCTCGAAAGAGAAAAAGAAAACGAGCAGTATTCATCGGTGCTTGAGAGCAACGAGCTTGCAGACGATAAGCGAAGCGAAGCAGAGGCACTTGGCAATGAGATTGCCGAAAGCGAAGCTGAGACGCTTGCCGACGCATACTCTAAAGACATAAACGAGAAAATCAAGGCTCACGAGGATGCCGAGGCTCGCAAAAACGAGCTTAGAGAGTCTGAGCTTCAGAGACTTGATGGTGAAAACGAAAGAAAAGAGCGTCTTGCCCGCAAAGCCGACGAAGAAAAGCGTGATGCGCTCGACTATGCCGCTAAAACCAGACGCGCCGAAGAGGATGCCCTTATAAGCGCTTACGATAAGTATAACGAGGCAGAAAGAGCAACCGCTTCACTCTTTAAAAACACCAAAAAGTCGGAAGACGAAAAGCCTGACAAGTTCCAAAACACCGCGAAACCTCAGGATGCGGCAATAGCGACTCTTGCTTTGACTCCCGATGAGTTCGACCGTTATGCAATCGATATGGAGAATTACGAGTCTGTTCTTCTCGAGGACGAAAGAATACTCCGAGAAAAGCAGCAGACCTTCCACGGTGAAGCTCTCAACACTGTACTTCTCAAGGAATGTATGGACATTGAGAAGGAGCTTCTTTCAAGCTATACCGATGTTTTGAGACGCGCTATAATCTCCGAAAACCACAAATATTACGAAATATACTCGAACAAGGTCAGCGTAATGCTTACCGAGTTCAACATAGACGTAAAATTCTGGAACAGACTTACAAAGAGCAAGGTTAAGCCCATTCCGAAATCATATGCGTCACGCGCAAAGCACGGTAAACCTACTCCCGCCGTGCCCGCTATTGAAATTCCGGAGGACGTTGCGGCAAAATTGCCCTATGCTGCCGCAAGAGCCGAGGCGGCAACGGATAAAGCTATATCCACTCCCCTTCCCTCGACCGACGGAATCAGCGCGCGCAATCCTCTTATAATAAGCGAAAGATACCCGGTGCTTAAATTTGCGAACGAACGCAAATTGCAGAACGAGCTCGCAAATAAAATCCTTTCCGCTAAAAACGGATACATACCCGTGGAATACGAGCTTAACTCTTATTTCGAAAATGCTGCGGCATTCGAAACCGAGCTTTCGGAAACAGAAGAGTTCTTAAGAGGAAAACTTGCATCGCAAAACGGTGCGATGGAGCTTGTATATCTCAAGGAATGTATGGCCCTTGAGAGACAGCTTCTTGAAAGCTACACCCAAAATTACAAGTGCGCTGTGCATACCGCTGATGAAAAGCGCAAGAAGGCATACGCACGTAAGATAGAAGACGTTGTTACCGAATACAACGCAGACCTCTCGCTTTGGAGCTCGCTTACGAGCACAAAGCCTGAGATTATTCCTGGCTCATATCTTGAAAATCTTGAAAACGGAAAGCTCGAAACGCTTTATATTCCCGTTATAGCTCTTCCGAATTCCATAGAAAACGCCGTAAGAAAAAGAAACGCTTGGAGAAGAAGAGTTCCCTTCGTTCCGGTTACTCCCTCCGAAACGCAGAGTATTCACGAAATCGTTCTCGCTAAATCGCTTTCCGACGCTCTTGATGCAAGATTTAAGCCCATCAAGCTCCGTGAAAGAATTCCCGGCGAGGATATGATAGTACCCGAGCTTCCCACCGATGAGGCAAAAGAGGCTCTTACAGCGCTTAACGCTCGCTACGACGAGGCTCTCGCCAAGAAGCAAGAGGCTCTCGAAAGGGGCGATCACCTTCCCGACACAAGAATCGATAACGAAGCCGCGGCAAAACCTGCCGGTGACGCCGCTTATAACAACTTCAAAGAAAATCACGAGCCCATAGAGTTCGAAGAATTTATGAAGCAGCACGCAAGGGCTGCGGCTACTATGGTAGCATCGCCTGCTGTTAAGTCAGAGCTTCAGAAAAATGGCAAATCAACTCTGTTTGTAACTCCCGACGAGGACGAAATAGGCGAATTCTATCTCCTTGGAAAAGGAAAGATTTACGCAGGTGTGGCAGAGGCTAAGGCTCGTGAGCAGGCATTATCGGCATTAAAGGCCGAGGCTGCCGGCAAAACCGCCAATGCAAAAGGCAAAAAGAAGACTTACACCGAAAAGTCCGAGCTTTACGATAAGACCTCCGACCTTGATATTGGCCTTCTCAGCGTAGCATACGCTCGCGAAGAGGAGAATGCAGCAAAGACGGAGCATGACAGAATCGAAGCGCAAAGAAAAGCGGAAAACTCATCTACTTCTGTTTATGAGTCTGCTATGACGGACCGTGCAAGAAACTCCGATTATGCCGATGAAACAGACGCTATAAATCAAAATGCCGATGTCAAGGCTTATAGAGAGTTTGCGGACACCAGCGAAAAGAATGCTAAAATGCTTTCCATTGCTGACTCTGAAGTTTCCGCCGATAACGTCAAGGCATACGGTGTAGCCACGGATAATGCTATCGAACAGGCGAAGATGGTTGCCGAAGCCGCCGCTATGGATAAGGCTGCAGGCATAGCTTCCTATGATGCTTACGCAGACAAGGCTAACGAGCAATCCAAAATGGTTGCCGAAGTTGCTGCTATGGCTCACGCCGCAAACCTTGACTCGTTCAACGCTGCTTCAGATAAGGCTAACGAACAGTCGAAGATGGTTGCAGAAGCTGCCGCTATGGCTCACGCTGCAAACCTCGATTCGTTCAATACTGCCGTAGACAAAGCCAATGAGCAGTCAAAGATGGCCGCAGAAGCTGCCACTATGGATAAGGCTGCAGGCATAGCTTCTTATGATGCTGCCGCAGACAAGGCTAATGAGCAGTCTAAGATGGTTGACGAGGCTGTTGCTATGGCTCATGCCGCAAACCTCGACTCTTTCAACGCTGCTGCGGATAAATCTAACGAACAGTCGAAGATGGTTGCCGAAGCTGCTGCTATAGCTTACGCCGCAAACCTTGACTCCTACAACACTTCTGAAGATAAAGCGAACGAACAGTCCAAAATGCTTGCCGAAGCTGCCGCTATGGATAAAGCTGCAAACCTCGATTCGTTCAATACTGCCGTAGACAAAGCCAATGAGCAGTCAAAGATGGCCGCAGAAGCTGCCGCTATGGCTTACGCTGCAAACCTTGACTCGTTCAATACTTCCGCAGACAAGGCTAATGAGCAGTCTAAGATGATTGCAGAAGCTGCTGCTATGGATAAGGCTGCAGGCATAGCTTCCTATGATGCTGCTACAGATAAAGCTAACGAACAGTCCAAAATGGTTGCCGAAGCTGCTGCTATAGCTTACGCTGCAAACCTTGACTCGTTCAACGCTGCTGCAGATAAGGCTAACGAACAGTCCAAAATGGTTGCAGAAGCTGCCGCTATGGATAAGGCTGCAGGCATAGCTTCTTATGATGCTGCTACAGATAAGGCTAACGAGCAATCCAAGATGGTTGACGAGGCTGCTGCTATAGCTCACGCTGCAAACCTTAACTCGTTCAACGCTGCTGCAGATAAGGCTAACGAACAGTCCAAAATGGTTGCAGAAGCTGCCGCCATGGCTCACGCTGCAAACCTCGATTCGTTCAATACTGCCGCAGACAAGGCTAATGAGCAATCCAAAATGGTTGCCGAAGCTGCTGCTATGGCT
>JAFTRA010000036.1 GCA_017462485.1 Clostridia bacterium
ATTATATCACAAGCAAAAATGCTTGCTTGCAAGGGCATTTTTGCGCCCTGATTCAAGGCACGCAGGATGCGAATGCATCAGGCACATAGTGCCAAAGACTTGCGTAGCAAGGATTTCTGCGTATATTATATCACAAAGTTTCGCTTATTTTTATTGACTTTTCACCAAAAAACATGATAAAATATGCACAAGTCAACAAAGGAGAAGCTTAATGATAAAAACACACGCCTTCAACCTGGGTGAGCTTCCAAACTTTACGGTCAACGCAACGTACTCTGAAATTACAAGAGCTCACCCCGAAAACGTAAACAACGCGCACATTCATCCTGAATGCGAAATATACGTAAACCTTTCGGGTAACGTTTCTTTTATAGTAGAGGGGCGCATTTACCCGATTGTGCCCGGTAGCGTCATAATATCAAAGCCTTATGAATATCATCACTGCGTATATCATTCGGATGAGGTGCATAAGCATTTCTGGATTCTTTTGTCGCTTCCCGCAACAGAATCGGGAAGAAAGCTGTTTTCAAAGTTTTTAGACAGAGTGCCCGGAGAAAATAATCTGTTATGCTTTGAAAAAAGCGCAGAAAAGGAATTTTTCTCGTTATGCTCCGCTCTTTCCAACAAATCGCTGACGGTATGCGAAAAATATGCGCTGACTTTTCGACTTTTGATGATGATTGAGGGCGCGAACACCGTAGATAAGCCTCAAAAATCTTATCCTCAAGAGCTTGATACGGCACTGAAATATATAGATAAAAATTTCAAAAGCAGCTCTCTATCACTAGATGAGATTGCTGACTATTCGGGTGTCAGCATAAATACGCTTGAGCGTTATTTCAAAAAATTTATAACAATATCGCCCTCATCGTATATAAAGAAAAAACGTCTTGCTGCTGCAGCAGAACTTCTTTTCCAGCAAAAAAGCGTATCTGAAGCCTCCGATTTTTCGGGTTTTTCTGATTATTCTCATTTTATTTCAATTTTCAAAAAGCACTTTGGGATGACTCCTCTTCAGTACAAAAAACGTTTGGAAAAAGATATAACATCTGATATTTGAATTTAAAAAGCGCCTAATGTCAACTCAAGTTAACATTAGGCGCTTTTATTATGATTGTGTAAGAGTTATATTACTCATATCAATTTTAATGTCCATAGCATTGCCTTCGCGTTCAACGTGGAAAACAACCGAGCTTGACTGCCTTGCGGTAAGCATAACGTCAATTACGTTAAAGGTCCTTGTGATTTCATAATCAACTCCGTCGATAGTAACCGATTTTATAACGTCATTCACCATAAGCTTTCCGTCAGAAGCGCTGCCGGCGGTAACCGAAGAGACGATAACCTCTTCATATTTAAGAATCTTACCCGTCTCGGTGTCATAATTAACGCCTGCACTCTTAACGTCCACGTTGACTCCGATGAGGGCTCTGTAAACCGCATCGTTTTTCGAATCTATTCCGTCGTAATAAATTATATTATCAGTAACGTATTTCGCCACGTTGGAAGGGATAGCGTAGCTTATGTTGTCAATTGAGCTATCCACCAGCTTGGCATTTACTATACCTATAATTTTTCCCTCGTCGTTGAAAAGACCGCCGCCCGAGTTACCGCCGTTTACCGCGGTATCTATGCGGAGAACTCTTATGGATATATAGCCCGATTTGTCAAGTCTTGTCATTGTTATATATTCACTGTCAACGTTTACCGCGCCAACCGTTGCCGAAATTCCGAGAGCCTCGGGATTTCCTATTGCTATTGCGGTATCGAGAATGCAGGTTTCGTTAGAATCCGCAAACTCTGCCTGGACCGCCTTGCTTTCACGCAAGGTATTGCTGTTTGTCACTTTTAAGACGGCAATATCATAGTCCATCGATCCGCCGATATATTCAGCGTTTATTGCGTATTCGGGATATTCCTGACCGTAAAGATAAATCTTTATATCATCGCTAACGTCATCAGCGGTATCAGAGCCATTCCAATACACGACGTGATAATTCGTGATTATATACGCAGAGCCCGTGTTTTTATCAAGCTTATATATAACGCCCGAGCCGTATGCGGTCTTCTCCGTCTTTTCACTTGAGCCGGGACCAAATATCGAGGGAGCGTAAACCTTTGTTATTTCAAAGCTCGCCTCTATGCTTACAGTCGAAAGAAGTCCCTTTGCCGCCGCAAGAAGATTTCCGTTATCCGAGGAATTGATTGTTACATTATAATTATCTCCCGCGTTCACGGTTACGTTTTCCTCAATCCCCTCAATGAGCTTATTTGCATCATCCTTAGTCATATAACCGTCAAGATTATTATTTCCACCCGATGCTAAACTGAATATCGAGCAAGAGGATAACGTAAGAAGCGATAAAAGAAGTATCATTACCACGGTTATTTTTGCTATGTTTTTCATATTAATCTCCATTTCGACGCCCAAGGCGACCGAGTCCGTTGCGTCATAGTCGGCACTGTATAATTTATATCTCTTAATTTGTTTTCTGCCAACTGTATGATTATTCTATCATTACTTTATTAAAAAAAATTGAATAAATGCAAAATATCTTAAAAACATTTTACAAATTTTTGCTGATTTTACAAATTAATTTAAAATTTACCTTTTATTGTTTTTGAAAAACTGATAGAGATAACACGGAATCATACCGTTATAAAGCTTTCTTATTTTGTCAGCCTTTCTGCCGTAGAAGCTTTCAAAGCCTCTGTGCGAGGTGATAATATATGCCTGCCAGGGTTCAAGCGTTCTGAAATGCATGCCCATTTTACGATAAAGCTCCTCTGCCTCTGAACGCTCCATAAGTCTCTCGCCGTAAGGTGGATTCGTTACTATCGTTGCACGCCTGCCGGGTGCCGATATCTCGATAGCGTTCTTGACGAAGCTTTTTACAGTACCGTCAACTCCCGCAAGACGAGCGTTCTTCCTCGTCAGCTCTATCGCGCGCGGGTCAATATCCGATGCGAACACCTCAAAGCCACTCTTTATTTCTCCCTCAATAGCCTCTTCCCTTGCGTTTTGCCAAAGCTCACGCTTGATAAAAGGGAATGCCTCTGCCGCAAAGGAACGGTTTTTTCCCGGAGCTATGTTATTCATAAGCATAGCCGCCTCAATAGCTATCGTTCCGCTTCCGCACATCGGGTCCCAAAGAAGCACCTCTTCTCTGGGTCTTGAGGTTTTTGCTATTGCGGCAGCAAGAGTTTCTCTTATAGGAGCGTCGTTGGACTCACGCCTATACCCCCTCTTATGAAGCGGCATACCGCTCGTATCTATCATAAGAGTTGCTTCATTATTGAGAATGAAGAATTCTATTTGATACTTACAGCGTTCCTCGGGGAAAATAGAAATTCCGTATATTGAGGATAGCTTTTTTACTATCGCCTTTTTGATTATCGCCTGGCAATCGGGGATAGAGTGAAGGTCTGATTTTATAGAATGACCCTTGACGGGAAAAGCGTCAAGCTTGCCTATAAAGTTATCCCAATCGAGATTGTAAGTACCGTCGAAAAGCTCGGTAAATGTAGTTGCATTAAACGAGCCGACCTTGATAAGCACGCGCTCGGCATAACGCAAAAACACGTTGGACAAGGCAACGGCTTCCTCATCGCCGAGAAATGTAACTCTTCCGTCTATCGTCGAGATTCTTTCATATCCGAGAGAATCAATCTCCTCTCCAAGCAAATGCTCAAGTCCAAAAAGGCAGGTAGCCACAAGTTGAAGTTTCATTAAAGTTTCCTTTGCAAAATGATTATCAAAATTTCATAGAACGATGAAAAAATGCAAACAAAGGTTGGCAATTTACCTCGTTAAACAATTTAGCTGCGGTAAATCCCGCAGCTAAATTTCATTTTTTAAAACTCATTCGGGAATATAATTTTCGAAGATTACACCCGAAAAACCGTTTTTATAAGCCTCAATCTCCTCTTCTCTTGAGCGAACCGTCCAAGCTATCATAGGAGTTTTGAAGATAGCCTTTATTACGGGCATAGGGAAAAGAGTGGGCGTCTTAAGGTTCATAGCTATGAAACTTGGTCTCGCTATGAAGTTCATAAGAAATCTCTGTATTATTCGATGCAAAAGAGTGCGCGTTTTTTCATAATTGGTATGCTTATCCGCAAGAAATCCTCTCGGCACCTTCGGTAAATGCTTTTTGATAGCGCCGAACGCAAGCGGGCTGAACGACTCAATCAAAAGCTCACCCTCGTAGCCTTTGAGCACCTCTGCGGTTTTTTCCGAAATAGTATGGTCGAGAGCTTTTTCCTTTATCTCTACCAGCAGAGGCACAGCGCCGTCGACAAGCTCGAGCACCTCTTTAAGAGTCGGCACAGTGTCCTCAGTTCCCATAAGAGAGAGCGCTTTAAGCTCGTCAAGCGTCAAATCCGAGACACGTCCCTCGCCGCCCGTCACTCTGTCAACGGTTTCGTCGTGGAATACTACAACCTCGCCGTCCTTTGAAACACGAACGTCAAGCTCGATACCGAAGCCGTGCTCCTTCGCTCTTTTAAAAGCCGTCATTGAATTTTCAGCGGCAAACTCTTCACCGCCGACGGTTCCGTGAAGACCTCTATGCGCATACCTCACGCTTTTCAATTGCTCCATTTTCTCATTGTCACCGGGCGCTATAAGGAAGAGCCAGGCACATACAACGATAATTACGGCAAGAATGATATAAACAGCAATCATAAGGTTATCCTCTATCAGTCGTCCGCTCCGCCAAGACTTTCAAGCGCGCCCTGCGCCTCAGGCTTTGCGTCACCGTGCTTAACGAAGAACATAGTTACAAATGCCAAGCCTGCAAATATAGCGGCGTATGGGAAGAATACCCACCAGCCAATCTTATCAATAAGGAAGCCCGAGAATATGGGAGTTACTATCTGCGCCGCCATTGAAGCGGTATAATAGAAGCCCGTGTATTTTCCTACGTCGCCGCCCTTTGCAAGCTCAACTACCATCGGGAAGGAGTTAACGTTAATGGTAGCCCAGCCAATACCCGCAAGGCAGAAGAGAAGATACATAACTATCGCAGGTGTTCCCTCTTTTATGAAGGAGGCAGAGCCGAAAGCTATCGTAAGCATCGCAACACCGGCAAGAATAGTTTTCTTTCTTCCTATCTTCGACGCAACGATACCTACGGGAATATAGGAAATAATAGCCGCGCCCTGCGCTACGAGAAGCGTTACGTTGTAAGGAACCTTGAGAACCTCGGTTGCATAAACCGAATACTTTGAGGTTACTGCGTTATAGCCGATATACCAAAGAGCAACCGACGCAAGAATGAGGATAAGGGACACAAACTCCGAACGTGAAAGCTTGCCCACAGGCTTTGCCTCTTCAACCTTCGTTTTTTCCTCGTTTTCCTTATCAAGCTTTGCGTTTTCAGCTTCAGCCTCGGAAGACCAAAGGGGCTCTTTTACAGTAAGAAGGAAAGCGACAAGAGCGGCAACCATTACCACGCTTACTGCTATAAGGTATGCGGAGAAATCGGTTTTGCCTGCCGTGTTAGTCTTGAAAATAATACTGAGACCGAGAACGAGCATACCGCCCGCAGTACCCATAAGATTAATGATTGCGTTACCCTTCGAACGAAGCGGCTTAACCGTTACGTCGGGCATAAGAGCCACGGCGGGAGAACGGAAGGTAGCCATAGAAAGAAGGCACATCAATAGAAGCAAAATGAACCATATAAGCTTTGCCGAGAAGCCGAGAATTATGAAGAACGCGGCGGCAAGAACGGTTCCGAACGTTATATAGGGCGTTCTCTTTCCAAAGCGGGTATTCGTCTTGTCGGAAAGCGTTCCGAATATAGGAAGAAGCACTACGGCAAAGATATTGTCAAGCGACATAATCATACCGGAATAAGTCTGCTCCATACCGAATTTATTAGTAAGAATCAGAGGAACAATCGTATCGTAAGCCTGCCAGAATGCGCTTATAAGGAAAAACGCAAAGCCTACGAGTATCGTGCGTTTATAATTGAGCTTCATAAAATTCACCTTTCATAAAAAAAGTTCGGGCAAAAGATTTAATATATTTTACCACCACACTCATTTTAACATACTTGTTTGCTTTTGTCAAATAAAATATTTATTTCATTAAAATATTACTCGGCAAGTACACCGTTTTACAAGGATTAGTACGACTAAGGACGCTAAAATTTATCGTCGTAAGACTTATTAGTTTGATTCTCTTACGGCTACAAAAATCCTGCCCGCAGCAAATTACGCTTCGGGCAGGAGACAGTTTTTATTTTTTTGGTTTTAAATCAAGCATTAAGCCGCGGGAGCTTCGGGCTCGGTGCCGCCCTCTTCTGCGACCTTCTTTTCCCATACGGTTATAACCTCTTCAACGTAATGCCAGAAGTTACCGTCAACCGTGGGCTCAGCCTCGCTGTAGGTATAAACGTTATCGGTAAGCATCTTGTTAGACTCGCCAACCTTAACCTTAACAAAGTCTTCAGCAGTTCCGGTATAGTAAACCTTCTCTATTGCCTTGCACTTAATAAATGCGAAGTTGTCTATGATTTCCAAGTTCTTCGGAATAACTACGGTAGTAAGAGCATCGCAGTAAGCGAACGCTGAGGTGCCTATTCTGATTACAGTCTCGGGGATAACGACAGACTGAAGAGCCGAGCAACCGTAGAACGCGCCGTTACCGATTTCGTTAACCGCAGTTCCGAAAGTAACCGAAGTAAGCGCGGTACAGTCTGCAAACGTTTTGTTAAGACTCTTTACGCCGTTTCCGATAACTACGCTCTCAAGGCTCTCGCAACCGGCGAATGCGTACTCTCCGAGAGTAGTTACGCTATCGGGGATAACAACCGCTGTAAGAGCAGCGCCTGCGAACGCATAGCTTCCAACCTCTGTTACGCTTGCCGGAAGAACAATCTCGTTAAGAGCTGTGCAACCTGCGAACGCATAGTCGCCTATCGAAACGACGTTAGTCTTTGTTACTTCGTTTTCGGTAACTGTTGCAAACGTAACCTTTGCAAGCTTTTCGCAGTTCTCAAACGCGTGGGCTCCGATGCTCTTAACGCTTGCGGGTATTACCACCTCTGTAAGATTGCTGCATCCGGAGAACGCATAGTCTTCAATCGCGGTAACGTTTACCGTGCTCGTTTCCTGACTGCCGTCTTCATGTTCTACCGTTATCGTGGGGACAACGTACTCCTCTGTTAAAGAAGCGCATTTTACAAGGATATATCCACCCTCCACGTTAGGATCTTTACGGTAGAGATCGCCAATATTATTATGAACATAATCAAAGGCTAAGTAATAATCGTTGTTACTTACGAGTATTCCTCCGAGATTAACGCACGGATCAAACGCATTAACGGGAATATTTTCCATATTCTTTTGAATGATTATGGTAGATATGTTCTCGCCGTCCGAGAACGCAGAAGGATCTATTTCGGTAACCGGCAATCCGTTATATGTAGAGGGTATTATCACAAATTCGGAATCAGATAAGCTGTTTCCGTCGGATTTCTTAACGATTCTCGCTCCGGCTTTTACAAGTACGTAATAGCTTTCATCATCGCTCAAAACATATTCATTGAAGTTTTGAATAGTGTATGTTTCGTTCCAGAATTCAAAATCACCCTCACTCTGTATCTCGCCACAAACATCACAAGTGGGCAAGGAAACGTAGAAGCGCTCTCCCTCAAAATTATGACCTGTTGCGGGAATTTCCACGTAAGTCGTGTGCTGGCAGCCGGGGTTCTTACAGGTCACATACTTATCCCAACCCGGAGTTGTACAGGTAGCCGCAACAGCCTCGTGCTCTTCAATATCGTGACCTTCCGTCGCTTCAACGATATTCTGCGTCGTATAAGTGGTATATTCAACTCCGTTCTTGTAATCGATCTCGTAAGTCCAAACTATACGGCCGGTTTCTCCGAGAGGAATAAAGCGTATATTGGAGGCATCTATCGCAACGGCAAACGAATTGTTCGCATTTGCCTCTTCCGTCACCGACTTATCCTTTGCCACGTAGCTTCCGGCGATTCCCTTGCTGACGTTAACAGGCGAGGTGGCGGTAAGCGTGTAAGTAACACCGTTATAAACGAACTCGGTAGCAATTCCGTCAACAATGGTAATTGCTCCTTCAAGCAATTTCTTTTCACTGTCATAAACGGTAACCGATTTCAACCATTTTACCGAGCAGTAATCGTTCGTGCAGTACTCGTATGCTGCCCAGCTTGCCTGCGTGCAGTCATTCGTAATATTCGCTTCACCGATAACAATGCTGTGTCCCTTGGGATCTACGTCTCTGCTCTCGCTGTCACCACAGCCCTCTCTCGTGCAGGTTCTGACCTCTGTTCCCCTTTCGGTACAGGTGGGAATCTTATCTATTACCCATGCTCCGTACAAATGCTCAAGGCGCGCGGAGGGAGTTCTTACCTCTTCACCGCATATCGAGCATTTTCCTATAAACTCTCCCGCTTCGACACAGGTTGCGGTATTTTCAGTCCATTCTGTAACGACGTGGTCCTTCTTTCCGGTAGCGAACTCTTCCTTATGCTCGCAATCAGAGCAGCTCGCTACGTATTTTTCACCCTCGGCGCAGCTTACAGTGCCCTCGAGTTTCCAAGTAAGATTATGTCCGAGCGCAAGGGTTTCCTTTTCTTCTTTGTATTCGCAATCCCCGCGTGTGCAGGATGCGGTAATCTTTCCGCTTTCGGTGCACGTAGCGGTATCAGCGCTCCACTCACCAAGCTGGTGACCGAGAGGTTTGAGAACTTCTACTACTTCCTCGCCGCAAACGGTGCATTTTCCTTTTCTCTCGCCTGCTGTGGTGCAAGACTGTATCTTACCCTCTTCGGTACTTACGGTCCACTCTTCAACAACGTGGCCCTTGTATATTACTCTTTCTTCAACTTCTTTACCGCAATTGCTGCAAACTCCGTGCTTAAGACCGGTAGCCGTGCAGGATTCCGGCCATACGGGTTTATCCCAAACCATATCGTGACCCAAAGGCTCGGTTGCAACCGTATCCTGAACGTCGCATCCCTCTCTTTGACATACTCTCTGCTTCTCGCCCGTCAATTCGCAAGTGGCGCTATCCTCGCCCCACTCTCCAAAATCGTGACCGAGAGGCTCGCTGGTTACGTAGAAATACGCTGCGCATACAGAGCAAGAGCCGTATTTATTTCCGCCTGCTTCGCAGGTAGCGGTATCGCCCTTCCATTCAACGCTATGACCGAGAGCCTGAATCTCTTCCGAAACGAAAGCTCCGCACATATCGCAATTGCCGGTTCTGACTCCCGCTGATATACAGGTAGCCGTATTGTTTTTCCATTCGGTAACAACGTGATTTATAACTTCACTTTCCTGAACGTCAACAAACTCGCAAACCGAGCAGGTTCTTTCCTTAACACCGCGTCTTTGACAGGTAGCGGTATCGTTTTCCCATTCGCCGAACGTATGACCGAGAGGCTCGGTATCACGTACTTCGACGTCATTTCCGCAAACCTCACACACACGGTATTCTCTGCCGCCTTCAGTACAGGTAGCAGTATTGTCGCGCCATTCGTCATAGCTGTGTCCTTTGGCTTCAACGAGTATTTTGGTGTTAAAGTCACAGCCCTCTCTGCCGCAAGTAAGGTAGGGGTTCCAGCCACCCTCGGTACACGTCGCAGGCTGACCGGGCTGAGCTATCTCGTCATGACCGAGAGGCTCGGTGCTTCTCTTGTCGGGAGCTGTACAAACGGTGCAATTTCTGGTTTCCTCACCGCCTTCGGTACAGGTAGCGGTATTACTGTGCCATTCACCGTACTTATGAG
Organism: Clostridia bacterium; assembly: GCA_017462485.1. Lineage (GTDB taxonomy): Bacteria > Bacillota > Clostridia > Oscillospirales > CAG-272 > UBA1740. The sequence goes on from JAFTRA010000036.1 coordinate 9,786, forward strand.
GCAGCTTCTCCACCTTTATAATAGCAGTACTGTAATCGCATTTTTCACAGGTTATATAAGTCTTCGTACCCTCTTCGGTACAAGTGGGAGCAACGGCAGCGTGATAGACGTCGGTATGACCGAGAGCAGCAATCTCCACGTAACCCTCTTCCTTATAATCACACTTGGTGCACGCTCTGTGAGCATTGTAACCCACCTCAACGCATCCGGGTTCTTTTGCCGCAACGTCAACCAAGCTGTGTCCGGTAGCGGCGATTTCAGTGTAGTTATCACTGTATCCGCACTTATAGCACTTGGTATGAGAGTTATAACCCACCTCGTCGCAGGTAGGAGCCTTTGCCGCAACTATCTCGTTCTGGTGACCGAGCGGCAGAGTTGCTCTCTCCTCTCTGTAATCGCAAGACGTACATCTTCTGCTCTGCGTACCTGCCTCGGTACACGTAGCAGTATCTATGCTCCATTCGCTATATGTATGTCCCGCTCCGGTTCCCGAGCATTTATTGCCATCGCAAGATACTGCGCAAATAGCAACTACGAGAAGCAAAGCAAAACAAATAGTAAATTTTACAATGCGAGTCTTCATAATCTTCCTCCGTGAAAATACGTAATATTAAAACTCTACATAATATCTATGTAACAATTTTATTTTAACATAATAGATTTTATTTGTCAATGTGTTTTATATAAAATTCTCCTAAACAATCCTCGATGTTTACGACCGAATCTATTGACTTTTCATAAAAAATATGATAGAATATAGGCACTATTGCATAAAAGCCCATTTTGACGCGGATAACGGCAAAAATTTCCCGGGAGCTTTAGGCAAGCAGTTTTATCGCTCGCGAAAACGAGCGAGAATTTTTTTGTAGAGGGATAGGTATGACGACGCTTTATCTTGAAAAGTTCTGCGACATCGAGAAAAACTTTGGCGACTTTTTACCAAAAGAGCGCGGCTCCGTAACCGCTCTCGGTTTCTTCGATGGCGTTCATACGGCTCACAGAGAGTTGATAAGAATCGCTCGCAAATGCGCAAATAACAAGAACGTTCCCCTCGTTATCTTCACCTTTTCGGAAGAGAGTCAGAACTTTAAAAGCTCGGCAAAAAGACTTTTTACGGACGAGGAAAAGCTTTTAATTTTCGAAGGTTTGGGGGTTGATTTTACGGTGGTGTGCGACTTTGCCGCTGTGCGCGAGCTTTCCGCAGAAGAATTCGTGAAGAATTTTCTTATAGCAAAGCTTAACACGCTCACGGCTGTCTCTGGATTTAACTTCCGCTTTGGCAAGGGAGCGCTCGGAGATTCCGCCACGCTCGAAAATCTTATGAAAGAGTGCGGCCGAGAGGCTCTTATTCTCGACGAATACAAAAAGGACGGCGTTACGGTATCCTCAAGCCTGATACGGACGCTGCTTGAAGAAAAAAAGCTGCTCGAGGCGGCAAGGCTTCTCGGAGAACCGTATTTTCTGACAGGCAAGGTAGTGCACGGTCTCGGTCTTGGAATCAACCTCGGTTTCCCTACGGTAAATATATCGCTTGAGAAAAACAGATTCGCCCTGCCAAAAGGTGTTTTTCTGACTCTCGTCTCCATACGCGATAGTCTTTATCTCGGAATAACCAACGTAGGCTCTTGCCCGACGTTTGAGGAAAGAGAGGTTCATACCGAAACCTTTATACTCGATTTCGACGGTGATATTTACGACGAAAATATTAAGGTGTATTTTATCGATTACTTAAGGGAAGAAAAGAAGTTTTCGAGTGCAGAAGAACTCATAATGCAAATAAATGTTGACAAAAATCGAGCAAAAGAGCTTGTGAAGGAGATACAATGGCAGGAAATTGGACTAAACTTACGATAACGGTTAAAACAAGCGATCTTGACCGAGCCGCTGCCGTCATCAGTATGCTTGACAACGGTCTTATGATTGAGGATTACAGCGACTTTTCTCTTAACGGAATGTACGGCGAGCTGGTTGACGATTCTATTCTGAATGCGGACAGGGAGCACGCCAAAATATCCATTTTCGTTCCGGAAGAAAAGAACCTTGCAGAATACGTTACTTTCATTGAGGCTAAGCTTTCCTCCCTTTCAATTCCCTACACGCAACAGACGTTCGGTATGGAGGAGGAAAACTGGGCAGACTCCTGGAAAAAGTATTTCAAGCCCATCCCTCTCGGACGTATAACGATAGTTCCGGCTTGGGAAGACTATGAAGAAAAGCCGGGTGAGGTCATAATACGTATTGATCCCGGCATGGCTTTTGGCACGGGTACGCACGAAACCACAAGACTCGTTATGAAAATAATGCAGGATACAGTGCAGGGCGGCGAGCGCGTGCTCGACATTGGATGCGGCTCGGGAATCCTCTCCATATGCGCCGTAAAGCTTGGTGCAAAAAGCTGCAACGCTTACGACATTGATCCCGTAGCGGTCAAGGTAACCCGTGAAAACGCAGCATCCAGCGGATGCGATAACATCAAGGCAGGCGTATCAGACTTGCTCGCCGGTGTTGAAAGAATCTCCGGAGGATACGACGTATGCGTGGCGAATATCGTAGCGGAAATAATCATTCGTATGCTCCCCGACATAAAGAGCTATCTCAAATTTGGCGCTCCGATTATTCTTTCGGGAATCGTCAAGGAGCGCGAGGACGACGTAAGAGCCGCGGCAGAAAGATGTGGCTTTGCGGTAGAACGCGCGGAATATGAAAACGATTGGGTTGCGCTGCTCATAAGATGAAAATAGTTCTCAGAATTTAAGTTAACGGAGTTCAAAATGCCAAGATTTTTTATTGATAAATCTCAGATTGAAAACAATACCCTCTACATTGAGGGCGACGACGCAAGGCATATCGCAAGGTCCTTACGTATGGCGGTTGGCGACACGGTCACGGTTTCCGACGGTGAAGGCTTTGAATACGAGGCTACGCTCGAAAAAATACGAGACGAGCGTTGCGACGCTGTAATAATTCAGAAAAAGGTATCATTTTCCGAGCCGAAATCAAAAATCACGCTTTTTATGGCTTATCCGAAATCCGACAAGCTTGAGACCGTGATACAAAAGGCGGTTGAGCTTGGAGCATCACGCATAGTTCCGTTTGAATCATCAAGATGCATCAAGCGTCCGAGTGCCGATAAAGCAAAGGAGCGCACCGCAAGACTTTCAAAGATTGCGGAGGCTGCCGCAAAGCAATGCGGAAGAGCTGTTTTACCCGAGGTGTCAATTCCGCTATCCTACAAGGAAGCGATGAGACTTGGAAAAGAAGCCGAGCTTGCTATTTTCTGCTACGAGGGAAGCGGAGCACGCTCGCTCAAGGCAATACTCGAAGAAATAACAGACGCGCCGAAAACAATTTCCGTAGTAGTAGGATCGGAGGGTGGATTTTCGGAAGAAGAGGCATCTTTTGCCAATGAGCTTGGATTTAAGATAGCGAACCTCGGTCCCAGAATTTTAAGGTGCGAGACCGCTCCCGATTACTGTCTTTCGGCTCTTTCGTACCGCTTTGAGCTTTAAAATCCCGGTATTTTTTCTAATGGATAAATTATTCTTTTGCTAAATTCTTCCTTAAATTACGTAATTCTCTGCTGATTTGATATCAAAAATACATAAAATGCTTTAAAAATCACAATTATCACAAAGAAATTGTGAATTTTTTGGTGAAAAATAAAACTTTTTTGAAAAAACTATTGAAAAACGCTAAAAAATACGCTAGAATATAGTACAGTATAAACAAAACTCCTATTGAAAGGTAATATTTTTATGTCCAACCGCTTATTCCAGACAGTCATCCATCAGATGAAGGACGTTCTCGGACGCACCATCGGTGTGATTGACGAAAACGGAATCATCATAGCCTGCAGCGAGCTCGGAAAAATAGGCGAATCCAGACAGCGCATAAGAGAAGAGCTTTCATACTCTCACGGGGCAATCTGCTACGAAGGATATTCCTACCGCTTCATTACAGCATCGGGTAAAAACGACTGCATCGCATTTGCCGAGGGTACAGATACCGAAGCAGATAAAACGACACAGCTTCTTGCCGTTACTCTTGGAAACATAAAGAGTCTTTACGATGAGAAGTACGACAAGGGCTCGTTCATTAAGAACATTATCCTTGACAACATTCTTCCAAGTGATATTTACATTAAATCCAACGAGCTTCACTTTAACAATGACGACTGCCGCGCGGTTCTCGTTATCAAGTTCCAGGGTCAGTCCGAAACTCCCCCCTACGAAATCGTTCAGAATATCGTTGACGACGGAACGAAGGATTACGTTATCAGCATAAGCGAGCATGATATCGTAGTAGTCAAAGAGGTTGAAAGAGGCGAAGGCTCCGAGGCTATGGAAGCGTTTGCTAAAACAATTCTTAAGACCGCTCGCGACGAATACGGAGCAAAGGCTCTTATCGGTATCTCCTCTATCGTTGAAAATCTTAAAGACCTTGCGAGAGCTTATAAGGAAGCAAGAATTTCTCTTGAGGTTGGCAAGGTGTTTGACATTGAACAGCCCATTATGTCCTACGAGAATCTCGGTATAGGACGACTTATCTATCAGCTTCCCACCACTCTTTGCGAGATATTCCTCGGCGAAGTTTTCAAGAAAGGCTCGCTTGAGTCTCTTGATAAGGAAACGCTTATGACTGTTCAGAGCTTCTTTGAAAACAATCTTAACGTATCGGAAACCTCGAGAAAGCTTTTCGTTCACAGAAATACTCTTGTTTACAGACTTGAAAAGATAAGAAAGCTTACCGGTCTTGACCTTCGTGAGTTCGACCACGCTGTTACCTTCAAGGTTGCTCTTATGGTTAAGAAGTATCTCACAAGCAAGCCTACGAAATTCTGATAAAGATTTTTCGCCATTCGACGTGTTTTGCGAAAGTTATCCTGTAAAATACGTATATGAATTGCTACATAAAATTAATTCAAAATACCCTGCGCTAGCTTCGCAGGGTAAAATCTTGCATAGCTGCATCTGCCGCTATTGCGCCAAAGAAGGAAAATATGAGAAAAAACAAAAAATACACACGCATTACATCACTTTTAGTTTTGCTCGCTATTTCCCTGTCGTTTATATCCTGCGGTATCGTTTTACCAAATCCCGACCTACTTGATAGCGATGCTGTAATTTACAGACTCGAAGACTTCGAGGAAATTCCCGATTTTGACAGAGACCTTTTCGGCACTGTGGAGACCTGCTTCAATGCCTATTATTACACCGAGCTTGAGAGTAATGAGACTCTTGCTGAAAAAACGAGAGCAGCATACCTTGAGTTTTGCGAAGAGACAGTCAACAAAGAGGACAAAAACGAAGTAACTCGAGCCCTTATCGACTGCTATATCTATTCCGTGGGTGACGCTTACGCCTTTTACCGTTCTGCCGAGGAATCCGAGGATTACAGCTCCGATATGAGCGGAAGCTTTGTCGGAATAGGCATTTCGGTCATAAGAAACGACCTTGAAAATACAATTCTTATCACGGGAATCGAGCAGGATTCTCCCGCCTCGGAGGCAGGACTTGCCGTTGACGATTATATCGTCGGAGTTGACGGAGAAAGGGTTTCGGAAATCGGAACTCTTGCTACGGTAAACAAAATAAGGGGCGAGGAAAACACTACGGTTGAGGTTACCGTTCTTCGCGGTGAAGAGGAAATAACCTTCACGCTTACTCGCAAGAAAACAACCGAAACTTCAGTATCATATGAAATTCTCGAAGAGGAAAACATAGGATATATAAAGATTAAAAGCTTCAAGGGTAACACCTTCGAGCAGTTCAAGGCTGCCGTTGACGCCGTAGAAAAAGAAGGCGTTTCGGGCGTTATTTTCGACGTTCGCTCAAACCCCGGCGGATATCTTACCGCGGTTACAGATATGCTTTCATATCTCGTTCCTACGGGAACTAAAATCGTGTCGTTCTCAAACTCAAAATCCCCGATATACGCAACAGACGGTACTAAGTCAGAGCCAAAAGACCACGTATTGTCCATACCCTCCGTAGTTCTCTGCAACGAAACGTCCGCATCTGCATCAGAGCTTTTCTCTGCTGCTATGAGAGACTACAACGATATGGGTATTCTTGACTGCACGCTCGTCGGTGAGCTCACGTATAAAAAAGGCGTTATGCAAAGCACTATTCCCTTTAACGACGGCTCTTCCCTTACACTTACGACCGCTCTTTACAATCCTCCGTCAGATAAAAACTTCAACGGTATCGGAGTATCCCCCGACAGATTTATAAAGGACGGCGAGGACTATATCGAAGCCGCTATCGAAGAGCTTATCAAGCTTAAAGGCAATCAAATAACAGACATATAATAAATTTGAATAATAATTTAGGAGAATATAAAAATGGCAGAAACTAAGACCTACACCCCCGAGGGCTTTAAGGCCCTTCAGGACGAACTCGACTATCTCGTTAACGTAAGAGTTGAGGAAAACAAAAAGGAAATCTCCACCGCACGTTCATTCGGAGACCTTTCCGAGAACAGCGAATACGACGCAGCAAAAGAGGAGCAGGGCAAAATTCACGCCCGCATCGCAGAGCTCAAGGAAATGATAGCTAACGCAAAGGTTATCGACGAATCCCAGATAGACGAATCGAAGGTAAGCGTTGGCTCTATCGTCGTTGTTTACAACGTAACCCGTGCTAAAGAATTCACCTATCACATCGTTGGTTCTTACGAGACCGACCCCTTGAACGGCAAAATTTCAGACGACTCCCCCATAGGACGCTCGCTTCTCGGCGCAAGAGAGGGTGACGAGGTATTCGTTCCCGGCGTAAGAGAGCAGGTTCTCGAGGTAAAGAGCGTAACCCGTGCTAAAGAGCAGCACTGATTCGCTCTGCTTTTGAGTCTCAATTAGGAACACTAAAAGAAAGGAATTTGTATCAATGGCAGAAAATACAGCTAATGTTTTAAACGATACCAGCGAGCTTAAAATCCGCAGAGATAAGCTTGCAAACCTTTGCGAAGCCGGAAATAATCCTTTTGAAATCACGAAGTACAACGTTACACATACAAGCGTTAACGCTATTGCGGAGTATTCCGCAAACGAAGAGTCTCTTCTTACCGAGGGCAAGGAGCTTACCGTACGCGTTGCCGGAAGAATGGTTGGAAAAAGAGTTATGGGTAAGGCTTCATTTGCTCATCTTCTTGACGGCGAGGGCAAAATTCAGCTTTACGTATCCCGTGACGACCTTGGAGAAGAGGCTTACGCAGGCTTCAAAAAGTGGGACGTCGGTGATATAATTGGCGTTGAGGGTACGCTTTTCCGCACGAGAACAGGCGAAATATCCGTTCACGCAAAGAGCGCAACTCTTCTTGCAAAATCGCTTCTTCCCCTCCCCGAGAAATTCCACGGACTTACAAATCTTGAGCAGAGATACAGACAGAGATACGTTGACCTCATCGTTAACCCCGAGGTTAAGGATACGTTTGTAAAGCGCTCCAAAATTCTCTCGCTTATCCGCTCATATCTCAACTCAAAGGGCTATCTTGAAGTTGACACGCCCATACTCCTCCCCCTTGAAATCGGCGCTTCCGCGCGTCCCTTCAAGACTCATCACAACACCCTTGATATTCCTATGTATCTCCGCATTGAAACCGAGCTTTACTTAAAGCGTCTTATCGTCGGCGGTATGAATAAGGTTTACGAGGTAGGCCGTATATTTAGAAACGAGGGTATGGACCCTAAGCACAACCCCGAGTTTACCACTATCGAGCTTTACGAAGCGTTCACCGACTACTACGGAATGATGGACCTCGTTGAAGAGCTTTATAAAATGCTTGCGCAGGAAGTTTGCGGTGACACCAAGATTACTTATCAGGGCATCGAGATAGACCTCGGTCACTGGGAACGTCTTACTATGGTTGAGGCTGTTAAGAAGTACGCCGGCGTCGATTACTACTCCTGGAGTAGCGACGAGGATGCCAGAGCCGACGCAAAAAGACTCCACGTTGAAGTTCCCGCTGACGCTACGGCAGGCACCGTTCTCGTTGAGCTCTTCGACGCATACGTTGAGGACAAGCTTATTCAGCCCACCTTTATCTACGACTATCCCGTTGAAAACAGCCCTCTTGCAAAGAGAAAGCCCGAGGACAACAGATTCACCGAGAGATTTGAATACTTCATCAACTGCACCGAGTACGGAAACGCATTCTCCGAGCTTAACGACCCCATCGACCAGCGCGAGAGATTCGAGAGTCAGGTTGCGAAGAAGAAGGCAGAGGATCCAAGCACGAGCGCAGAGGTTGATTACGACTATATCACCGCTCTTGAATACGGTATGCCTCCCACAGGCGGCCTCGGCTTCGGTGTTGACAGACTCGTTATGCTCCTCACCGACTCGGCTTCAATAAGAGACGTATTGCTCTTCCCGACTATGAAGCCCGAGGCTTAAAGCTGCACAGCACCCTCGCACTAATCCCCTCCACCGTCGCATAGTCCTCTGCCGTCGCCTACGCAAGTCTCGGCTTGGCAGACTCCTTGCTTTGGGCGGTTTCACTTCGTAAAAAACAACAATCAGTTGTTTTTTACTCGCTACCCACAATGAAGCCCGAAGCGAACTGATTACCCCTCTTTTAACGAATATAACAAAAAGCGCCCGGGTTTTATTGCCTTGGCGCTTTTACTTTGTCAAGTAAAAATATTAAAGTTGCGGTTTATATTTATTTTCTATTTGTCACTTAGTTTACAATATGTCTGTTGACTTTTCAAAAACAAGATGTTAAAATCTATTTAAATGCAAATATTAGATAAATAATGCTCGTTAGAAGGAGCGAATATGGAAGAAAACAAAAATTACAGTGCTGAAAACAACACGCCCTCGGGTGATGATAAGAAGCTTGACGCTTTTGAAAAGATGTCTCGCTATGACCCGCTTAAGAAAAACGAGGCTGATATCGAGAGAGAAAGCTATTTAAAGAACAAGTCCGAAAAAGAGGGGGATATAAAAATAAAGTCACCCTTTATCCTTTGGCTTGATAACTTTTTCTACCACTACAAGTGGCATACGATAATTGCGCTCTTTTTGGTGGTGGCAATACTCCTTATGTGTCTGCAAACCTGCTCTAAAACGGTATATGATGCGCACATTATGTACGCAGGCGGAAAGAATTTAAGAAATCTTGCCGAGGGCGAGAGCGAAATGGCATATCAACCGCTCTACTCTGCGGCGCAGAGATTCGTTTCCGACTACGACGGCAACGGAGAAAGAAATCTTTCAATGCTGGATATTTATTTGCCGAGTGACGAGGAAATAACCGCAGCAGATAAGAACGGCGCAAGTATAAATTACACTCTCCTTAAAGAAAACGACGAGCTTTTCAGACAAAATATGCTTTACGGTGATTATTATATATGCCTCATTTCCAAAGCGCTCTTTGATGAATGGACAAAAACCGAAAGCACAAACCCCTTTGCAAAAATAACCGATTATCTGCCAAGCGACGCAAAAATTGCAGCCACACAGGGAGACGAGGGTTATCTTCTCGCTTCTGAATACGGCGTTTATTTAAGCTCTACCCCAACCGCTAAAAATCCGGGATTTAACCAGCTCCCCGATGACACCGTTATAGTTTTCAGAAAATATATCAAAACGTCGGGACTCGGCAATAACAAGAAGGGCGAGGGCTACTATAAAAACGCAGAAGCAACCTTGAAACTACTTCTTGAAAACAAGGCGTATAGCTGATTTCAAACAAACCATACAGCGTTTTCTTAATACAAAATAAATTAAACCACCCGTTTAAATTTTTGCGAACGGGTGGTTTTTGCGTGCAATTGTAAACTTTAGTTTTCTTTTTACTTATATTTCTATTATAGTTTCTATTTCATCACCGCAAGCATAAAGCTTATCTCTGCCGCCGACCACGCAAACTCCGGAGTCTACTGTAACCTTATCAAGAAGGTCTGCTATACGAACGAGGTCGTCGGGACCGGTCTTAAGCATTTCGTTTCTGCGGAGCGCTCTATTTTCATAAGACTCGCCCCTTATATAAGCGCCTATTGCAAGAGCGCCCATAACCTTCGGGGTAATAAGCGGGTCGGAATCTCCGACGGCTCCTATGATAAAGTTTTCAATGCTCTCGCCCGATGCCGCAACAGCGCGGAGATAATCAGAGCTCTCACGGAAGCACTTCAAGGAACGGTTTGCATCCGGGTCTCTGTAAGTATAATATCCTACGACACCGCTGTTCCGTCTTATAAATCCTGCTCCGTAAGCTCCGCCCTGAACTCTTATGGTATTCCACAGATATCCAAATGAAAGTATTGAGCGCGCAACGGCAAGCGAGCCTGAAATTTTATCCTCGTAATTTAACACGTTGCCCGCCATTGAAGCAAACGATATGCTCGCGGGGATAAGTATTCCCTCACGTCTCGCTCCAAGAGGACCTATTTTGCATACCTCGTTTATTCTATCCGACGGCATAAACGCAAGAATCATTTGTTCTATAAACTCATCGCATCTCTCACCCGAATGGCAAGCCGTAAGTCTTCCGCGAACGAAGATTTTTTTTGCGGTTTTGGTAAGACTCTCCGAAAGAGACGTGCTAACCGCCTTATAGTTTTTATCAAGCTCCTTTAATTTTAAGTAGCACTCGATTCCGTCAAGATACTCTCCTACCGCCGCCTCTGCACTGACGTATGCCGCGGCGCGTGAAAAAGCTGCCGAGTGACCGGATGCGGATATAGCATCTGCATCCATACTCTTCATCTGCTTTATGATTTTTCCAACAGCCGCCGTATCCGAAAATTCAGAGCCTAAAAGGACCTCTTTTGCAATATCAACGGCAGAATCAAGCTTCGATTTAAGAGAGCTTATGGAAACGTTGACGTAAGGAGTAACAACCCCGTTTTTCGAGCCTACAAGCGTACCTACGGCAAAAGAGCCAAGCTCTGTTTTTATTTTTGTCTGCAGCTCTACAACATTGCTTTTATCGGTTCTTACGTTTTTATAAAGCTCGGTGAGTAAAGACACGTAAAACAGCTCATCGGTCGAAAAATCGGAAATATCAAATAAAAGATTAGTGTAAATTATTCCACGCGAGTTAGACTCCGTATAAAGCGCGGGAGTTTTCTGAATTTCATATTCTACGGTGGGATATTTTTCGGGAAGCTCGCTGATGTCGGATATTGAAAGCTTAGGAAGAGTTTCGAGCGCCTCCGGAGTATCCTCCGACCTTTGCCACTCCTCGAGAGCCTCTGTTTTTGCGATTGTTTCTTTAAGCTCGACGTCAGACATACCGGCTTTGATTTTTTTAAGCTTTTCTTTTTCAAGGCGCTCGCGCTCCTCACCTAGAGTTGCCGAGGGGAGCATATAAAGAGTCGCGCTGTGAGGGGAAGAAAGTATATATTTTTCGATAAGCTTCTCGTAATAGTCGCCGTCAAGCTGACCTCTTAAATACTCTATATCCTCTTCAAAGGACAGAGAGGTTTTCGGGTCACCGCCGTAAAGATAGGTGTCAAGCGCCGAAATAGCGTAAGCTATACCTGCGGGGAAGGTTGCCATATCCTGCTCTCTTACACGGAATTCGAGCATATTGAAGGATGCCGTAAGAGCATTTTTATCAATTCCCTTTTTGACAATCTCGGAAAGAACATCACGAGAAAGACGTTTTACCGCCTCTATATTCTCTTCCTTTACGTTCTTTATTTCGATAAGCAAAGAATTTTGCTGAATACCGTCATAGGAAATAAAGCTCACGTCCTCGCAAAGTCCGGAATCAAGCATAGCCTTTTTATAAGGCGAATCGTTACTTCCCGCTATGGCATCTGTAAGTATAGCAAGAGCGGCAATCAGTCTTCTGTCACTGAAATCAGCGGTCATATAACCAAGACAGACTCTTGCCTTTCCCGAAGGGTCCTCCCCCGGCGCAATTTCATAGTGAACGGTCTTCTCCGTATGCCCGGCGGGAGCTATCATAGGTATATCCGTGTCAATTTCAAGCGCATCGTATTCCGAAAGGAAGGAATCAAGGAGCTTTAAAGTTTTCTCAAGGTCAACGCTTCCGTCGAGGATTATAACCGCATTCGACGGGTGATAATATTTTGCGTGGGATTCCTTGAACTTCTCAAACGTAAGCATAGGAATCACCGAAGGATTACCTCCCGAATCACGAGCGTAGCAGGAGCCCTTATAAAGAAGAGAGGACATCTCTTCCATCTCAAGCTCGTCAGCCGAGGAATAAGCGCCCTTCATCTCATTGAACACCACACCCTTGTATATCATCTCGTCGCTATCTCTGTGCAGCTCGTAATGCCAGCCCTCCTGATAGAATATCTCAGGGCGCTTTACAGCGAGCGGATGAAGTACAGCATCCATATAAATATCGACGAGGTTAAAAAAGTCCTTGTTATTTCTCGAAGAAACGGGATACATCGTCTTATCCGGGAACGTAAAAGCGTTAAGGAAGGTTTTGAGCGAGCCCTTAAGAAGCTCTACGAACGGCTCCTTTACAGGATATTTTTCCGAGCCGCAAAGCACCGAGTGCTCTATTATATGGAAAACTCCCGTATCGTCCTCGGGAATGGTTTTGAAGCTTATCGCAAAGGTTTTGTTATTATCCTCTCTGTCCAAGAATAAAAGCCTTGCTCCGTTCTTTTTATACACCGCCTCACGCAAAACACCTTTGATTTCAGGTATCTCTCGCTCGGAAACAAACTCAAATCCGTGAATATTTTTACTCTCTATCATTTTTGAATTCCTTGCTTTTGTAAATATTATTTGTCATTTTAGCATTTTTCTTTTATTGAAAGACATCTTTCGCAAAATTCTTTTGCTATTCTCTTATATCTCTGTATATCGACAATGAAGCTCAACCCGTGCTTTGCCTCCGGGAAAGTATGAAGCTCTACAAGGTCGCTGGCCTTTGCTATATCACGACTCATATCGCAGGGAACAAAAGCGTCCGCCTCACCGTGAATCAGAAGAATCGGGATTTTCGTTCCCGAAACGTCAGCCTTTGCTTCTGCGTCATCAGGGTCAAATTTTCCGTAAAGTCTTGCGCCAAGCCTTACCAGCGGATATAAAAGCTTTCCGGGAAGCTTCATTTCATTAGTGGTTTTTATGACTATTTCTTTCGTTGAAGAGCAGGGGCAATCGGCAACTACGCCGACAACGCTTTCCGGAAGCCCTCTTCCCGCCGCCTGAATAACGGTTGCGGCTCCCATAGAAACGCCGAAGAGAAGAATTTTCCTGTCCTCACCGTAGTTTTCGCTAACGTATTTTACCCACGAAAGAACGTCAACTCTTTCGTTATATCCAAAGGAAATAGTTTTTCCCTCGCTTTCTCCGCAAGCCCTTTGGTCAACCATTATAACGTTCATTCCAAGCTCCATAGCGTATGCGCCGCCACCCGAAAAATCAAGCATAGGCGTACTCTTATAGCCGTGGAACTGAATGGCAAACGGAGCGTTTTCATCTCTCATATAAAGCCTTGCGCGAAGCTTCAATCCGTCGTGAGAGGTTATGTATATATTTTCGCACGGAACAGAAATAATATAATCAATGAGCGCCTTGGAAAGTACAGACGTTGGACTTCCGTCGTCCTTAACGTGCCTGTACGGGTCCTTAGGATTTTTCTTCGGGTCGTTATAAAACGCCATTCTGTACGTCACGTACGCACCGAGAAGCAGCGCCGCGGCAATAAAAAGTATTGCCGAGAAGAAAACAATCAATGCAATCAATATAGGATTCATTTCTCTTCCCCCTCGCCACTTCCCGATACACTCCGGTTTTTATATTTTTGTGAAAAATAATCGGGATTTTTATATCTCAAAACCGTAGTAAGAATTATAGCCGCCTGAAGCGGAACTCCCATTATAAAGAGCATCCACGCGTTATATTCGAGCAGCTGTATATAAATAGAAAGAATGAACGACCAGGTGAATAAGGAATTCAAGACGCATCCAAACGCCTTGTTCTTAAAGAAGAAATGATTGCATATCTGGCAAATCAGCATAGTCACGGGTATAGCCCATATAAAAATGGTCCACGCCCGAACTTCAAGTATAACGTTAACGTAAGTATAAGCCAGAGTAGCGGCTATCCATACCGAGCAAAGCACTATAAACATAATAAGTATTTTACTTGGGATATCCGTCTTTACTACGTAAGGGTTGTTTTTCTTCGGGTGCTCACTTTGCAAAAGATATTCAAATTTAACTCCGTATATATCGCATATCTTACAAAGCGTTTCAATATCGGGAAGCGTTTCGGAATGCTCCCAACGGGATACCGCCTTGTCGGAGTAATTCAATTTCGACGCAAGCTGCTGCTGCGTCATCTTATGGCTTTTTCTTAAAGACGCAAGATTTTTTGCGATAATCTCTTTTACGTTCTCCTCCAACTCTGATATCCTCGCTTTCGTATGTAAAGTTTAGTTTACTTTTGTTTTTTGCGTTTTTCTCTCCCAAAAAGTGAGAAGCATTAAAATACCGCTGCCAACGTGTTTATTATAGCACTGTTTGTATTAAAAGTCAAGTTCTCGAGAGTATTCTCGGTTTTGTGGAATTCGTTTTTTCGTCTCTATTTTTTGTCGATTGCACTTGAGAGAGAAAAATATTGATTCTCACCCGCCTCTTGTGCTAAAATTTTCCCGTCTTAAAAAAGCACTTCCCCTGCAATTCGTGTCTTTTCCAAAAGAAGAGATTTTCATAAAGCATACAAGCAAAATGAGGAACCGATTATGAAAAACAATTTTAACGAAAACGCAAGCGCCGCAAATCTCCGTCAAAGCACCGATACTTCAAGTGCAATAGAAAAAAGCAGAAACGAAGCGGTAGACGTTTTCTTTGCGGCTGATAAAGGATACCTCCCTTATCTTTCGGTTGCTGTTGTCTCGCTTTCAGAGAAGGCTTCAAGCGACCGTTTGTATCGTATTCACGTGCTCTCGGAAAACCTTACCCCCTCCGACGTTATCGGTATAAAGAAAAGACTCAAAAGCAACGTAAAAATATCCGTAATCGATATCTCGGATAAGCTTTTCCACATCAAAGAGGAGCTTGCCCTGAGACTGAGAGATTACTATTCAAGCGCTATTTATTATCGCTTGTTTATTCCCGAAATGTTCGGAAATCTCGATAAAGCGGTATATCTCGATTCGGATATCGTACTGAATGATGACGTCGCAAAGCTTTTCGATTATGATATAGGAGACAATCTTCTTGGCGCGGTAGCCGACGAAAGCGTGCTTGCGGTACCTGTTTTTTGTGAATACGTAGTGAAGCACGTAGGCTTAAGCTCGCCCGAAAAATACTTCAACTCGGGTGTTCTCGTTATGAATCTTACGAAGCTTCGTGAAGAAAAAATAAGAGACAAATTTATAGAACTTCTTTGCAAGTACAATTTCAAAACCGTTGCGCCCGACCAGGATTACCTGAATTTCCTATGCCAAGATAAAGTTGCGTACATCGAGTCCGGCTGGAATAAGCACGCAATAGCCGAAAACGTTATTGAGAAAGAAAAGCTTCACCTTATGCACTACAATATGTTCAATAAGCCCTGGCATTATGAAAACGTGCAGAACGAGGAGCTGTTCTGGGAATTTGCCGAAATGACCGAGTATAAAGACTCGCTTCTCTCGGGAAAGCTCGCTTACACCGAAGAAGAAAAGAAGCGTGATTCAGCCTCGGCAGTGGCTCTGCTTGACTCCGCAAAAGAGATAACAGACTCAACCGAAGAGATATCCTTCGCAAGCATTTTGCAAAAAGAAAGCAACGCAAAAGAAATAAAGAAAGCTATGATAAACAAGAAAAAAACGGTGAAGCCAACCGAGAAAACGAAAGCCAAAAGCGCACCTAAAAACAGCTTTGGTAGAGCAAAGGCAGGTTCGTTAAAATGAGAAATCTTGATTTTATTTCAGAAGAAAGACGCGCAGTTATAAGCAACATCGGCGAAGCTCTTGCAAAAGGCGATAGCTTTGCCAAAGTCGAGCTTTCCGACCCGCGCCCAAACGAAGAGGAGATAAAAAAGGTTATTCTCCCTTTTGATAACAAAAGACGCTCGCCCGTGTCAAAATGCAAAGCATATTTCGCCCGCATACTAGCCGAAAATTTCACGAAGGCAGTCAACAAGGATACGAGCATCGTAGGTCTCGATAACGCTCTTGATATAACGGGCGGCGCAATAATTACCGCAAATCACTATAATCCAACCGATTCGACTCCCATACGTATGATGGCATCTCTTATGGGAAAGGGCAAAAAGCTGCATATTATCGTGCAACAGAGCAATATATTTATGACGGGGCTTTTTGGCTTCCTTATGAAAAACTGCAACACGCACCCAGTGTCAAAAAATGCCGAATATACCGTAAAAAATCTGAATCCCGCAATTGAAGATATACTTAAGCGCGGAAATCTTTTGCTTATTTATCCGGAGCAGGAAATGTGGTACAACTACAAAAAGCCGAGAAGCTTGCGTGACGGCGCGTATCACTATGCGGCGCTCCTTGGAGTTCCGATAATTCCCACCTTTACCGAAATGAGAGCTCTGCCCGGTGAAAGAGACAAGGACGGATTTTTACCTATAAAGCACATTCTTCACATTCTCCCGCCGATATACCCCGATAAAAACCTGTCAGTAAGAGAAAACCGTGTTATTATGCAAACAAAAGATTACAATATGCGCAAAGAGCTCTACGAATCAGTCTACGGTATTCCTCTCACCGACGACTTTACTCCCGAGCGTGACATAGCCGGAATAACGCTTTGATTTGAATATAAAGCACCAAAATACTTACACCGCACGTCTCGTTACGCTTATTATTAACGTAGCCATATTTTTCAAAAAACATATTTTCCGAAGCAAAAAGCTTCGAGGGTTGAGCCGAAATTTGCGGCTCAACCCTCGTTTTTTATTATTTAATACCAAATAATTTCTTAAGTACCGGTGTTAAAAACTTCGGTGAACGCAGAAGAACAATTTTCATACGCATTCGTTCCTTTTCTTTGGGGTATGGATTTATAAAATACAGATTCATGAAATACGGTTTTATAAATACCCCTATATAAATTTTATGAAAAAAAGTTTTTTTCGACACTCATATCTTTGGGGAAATTTTATTGGTTTTAAACTGGTTAATGCTCTGATACAATAATAGAGCGGCAGATTATCAGCTCTTGACAACGCCTCCGTTCTTATTATATAATAAAAGAGTGGAAACACAAATCTTGAAAGGAATCTTATTTCTTATGGATGCTAAATACGAAGCCCTGTTTACCCCTTGGAAAATCGGTAACGTGGAAATTAAAAACAGAATTGTGCTTTGCCCGATGGGCGGAACCTCGCTCTTCGGTTGGATGGAGCACACCGGTAACCATTTTGATAAAGAGGCTGCAAAATTCTTTATCGAAAAGGCAAAGAACAACGTCGGTCTTATTATCCCCGGTATTGCCCCCATAAAGAGCACGTTTATGAATCAATGGTTATACCAGAACAAAAAGATGTTCCGCGAGCTTGCTGAATTTATGAAAGAAATCCATAAATACGGCGCAAAGCTTTTCGTGCAGATAACCGCAGGTATGGGACGCTCTTGGGCAATACCCACTCCACTCGTTATGCTTCACAATATGCCCGTAGTTCGTGACATAATCAAGCCCATTATAAATATTCCCTATCAGTCCGCAAGCCCAAGCCCCTTGCCGTCACGTTGGTCGGACAAGGTGATGTGCCGCGAGATAACGAGAAAGGAAATTGACAGCATAGTTGACGCATTTGCTAAGACCGCAAAGCTCTGTAAGGAAGCAGGCGTTGACGGAGTTGAGGTACACGCCGTTCACGAGGGTTATCTTCTCGACCAGTTTACCCTTAAATACACCAACCACAGAACAGACCAGTACGGCGGCACGTTTGAGAACAGATACCGCTTCGCAACCGATATTGTTAAGGCTATAAAGGCAGAGTGCGGAAGCGACTATCCCGTTTCTCTTCGTTACTCGGTAGAGTCCAAGGTTAAGGACTTCTGCGTGGGAGCGCTTCCCGGCGAGGAGTACACCGAAATAGGACGTGATATGGCAGAAAGCGAAAAGGCTGCGAAGTATCTTGAGGAAGCGGGATACGATATGCTCAACGCTGACAACGGAACGTACGACTCTTGGTATTGGGCTCATCCGCCGATGTATATGCCCCAGAACTGTAACCTTGAGGACGTTTCCCACATAAAGAAATTCGTTAATATCCCCGTAGTATGCGCGGGAAGAATGGAGCCCGACGTAGGAGCAAAGGCGGTTGAGGACGGTCTCATCGACGGAGTTGGCGTGGCGCGTCAGTTCCTCGCTGACGAGGAATGGGTAACCAAGCTTATCGAGGACAGACTTGAGGATATCCGCCCCTGCATTTGCTGTCACAACGCTTGCTTCAATATGGCTCACTACAAGGGTGTTGCAAATGCCCAGTCAATTTATGACGCAAGCCATATAGCCCGCTGCGCTCTTGACCCGAGAGTTATGCAGTCGGATAAGTACAAGATAGTTCCCGCAAAGAAAATCAAAAATATTGCCGTTATAGGCGGTGGTATCGGAGGTATGGAAGCGGCTATCGTTCTTGCAAAGAGAGGACATAAGGTATCCCTTTACGAAAAGTCCGGTGAGCTTGGCGGTATTTTCATAGCAGCGGCAGCTCCCTCCTACAAGGAAAAGGATAAGGCTCTTATTGCGTGGTACAAGCGCGAAATAATGAAGTATCCCATCGACTTACATATGAACACCGAGGTAACCGACATCGCATCTCTTGGAGCTGACGAGGTTATCGTTGCTACCGGCGCCGTAGCGAATAAGCTTCCCGTAAAGGGCGCTAAGGAATACGGTATCGAAGCGGTTGACTTCCTGCTCGGCAAAAAGGACGTTGGCGAAAACGTCACCGTCATCGGCGGCGGTCTTACCGGCTGCGAGATAGCTTACGAGCTTTACCTTCAGGGCAAGAAGCCTACTATCGTTGAAATGCAGAACGACCTTATCGTATCAAAGTATATTTGCCTTGCGAATACAAGCTTCCTGCGTGACTTCTTCAAGGCCAACAACGTTCCGACGTACCTTGAAACCAAGCTCACAGAGGTTAAGGAAAACTCGGTTGTTGTTACCGACAAGGACGGAAACGTAAAAGAAATCCCAACCGACAGCGTGATACTTTCCGTTGGCTACAAGCCCGCTCCCGTAGCTAAAAAGAGCAAGCACGTTCACGTTATAGGCGACGCATCAAAGGTAGGAAATCTCCGCACTGTTATCTGGCAGGCGTGGGACGTGGCTATGAAGCTTTAATACATTTAAATAAACGTTTCAGGTAGTACTACATTCACGTAGAACAACGATGTACGAAGTTTCCACACAAAAAGTGGCAGCTTGGGCGACCTACGGTAAAGCAGGTCGCCCAACTAAGTTTGCCCATTCGGGCAAGTGAAGTTCACTTCGTAAGTGAAGTTATCCT
This sequence comes from Clostridia bacterium, assembly GCA_017462485.1. Taxonomy (GTDB): domain Bacteria; phylum Bacillota; class Clostridia; order Oscillospirales; family CAG-272; genus UBA1740. The sequence goes on from JAFTRA010000036.1 coordinate 29,204, forward strand.
ACGGATAGTGAAGTTTTGCCTTTGGCAAAGTGGGCAAACTTAACTTCACTTGTGC